>NZ_CP084559.1:3067841-3735682 GCF_044358315.1 Arthrobacter sp. FW306-04-A | reverse complement strand
GTAGACACCACGAAGGGCAACCGCATCTGCAACCACCGCGGATTCGCCATCACCCCCACCATCAAAGAAGGGTGGATACTGCGCGTGGCCGAGCCGCTGCTCGACATCGCCGAACAAACCTCCGGGATGGCGCCGGTGGTCCTTCCGATCACGATGCAGGACATCACCCCTTACGGCAACGACGTCTATCACATGAACTCCATCGTTCAGCCTTGCACCGCGACCACCGCGCCCGTCGTCGGGCTGGCCATCACCACCGTCTCGGCCGTTCCCGGATCAGCCACCGGAGCTACCGACCTGGGCAGCGTCGAATCAGCCGTCAGGTTCGTCATCGAAACGGCCAAAGACTTCGGACGCGACAAGCTGGCGTTCTTCGACGACGAAGACTACGCACAGCTGACCACCCGCTACGGGTCCATGTCCAGGCTCCAGCACCTCGATCAAACACTCGCCGCAGCCACCACCCCGGCCTGAGCGGGAACCACCCCACCCCCAACGATCCCTCCCACAGAAATCAGTCCCACATGGCACAGCCTCTCAATGTCAAAGACGACACCACAGCACGCCACCCCAGAGCCTTCGAGCCCGTGACCCGGGTGGTCACCGCTGTCCTGAGCACCCTGGGCAAGAGACCAGTGAAACACCCGGGCACAGACCGGCTTCCAACCCGAAGGGCAACTGCCGGACCTGGCAAAGCTGCCCCCCTGCTGGCACTCACGATCGTCTCTGCCGTGGCGCTGTCCGCGTGCGCGGGCGGTCAGGTCCGCACGCCCGCGTCCAACTCAGCGGCGGGAAACAGCACCTTCGTCTATGCAACCAACAACAACGTGGTCACCGACTGGGACCCCGGGACCTCATACTCCAACGAGATCATCGCCATGGAGAACATCTATGAGTCTCTGACCTTCTACGATCCGGCGACGAAGAAAGTATCGCCTCGGCTTGCCACGGCATGGACGAGCAGCGCAGACGGCAAGACCTGGACCTTCACACTGCCCGGCAACGCGAAGTTCCACAGCGGGCGCGCACTGGATGCGACGGCGGCCAAGGAATCCATTGAGCGCACGATCAAGTTGGATGGAGGCCCGGCTTACATCTGGGCGTCCGTCAGCACCATCACTGCCGCAAGCCCGACCTCGCTGGTTTTCAACCTGAAGTATCCGGCGCCGCTGGATCTGATCGCGTCATCGGACTACGGCGCGTACATCTACGACGTCAATGCTGCAGGTACGACGGACCTGAAGAGCTGGCTCGGAAAGGGCCATGATGCGGGCAGCGGCCCCTATACGGTGGATGCGTGGCAGCAGGGCCAGGCGACGGAACTGCGCCTCAAAGCGGTTCCGGACTACTGGGCCAGTTGGAAGGGCCAGCACTACCAGAACATCGAATTCCGTGTCTCGCCTCAAGTGACCACATCCTGGCAGCTCCTTCAGCGAGGTGAGGTTAGCTTCCTCAATAAGGTCAACCCCCAGATTTTCGAGCAAGCCCAAACGACCAGTGGCGTGCATGCCTCCTCCACGTCCTCCTTCCAGAACGATCTGGCAATGTTCAACACCGCCAGCGGGCCAATGGCGGACATCCGTGTCCGCAAAGCGGTCCAGGCAGCCATCGACACGGATGGGTTGCTGGCGGCCCTCAAGGGCGACGGCGTCGCAGCCAGCCAGCTGATCCCGGCTGGATTGCTTGGCTACACCCCGGACTTGCAGTTGCGGCAAAACCTGGAAACGGCAAAGTCGTTGCTGAGTGAAGCGGGTTACGGGCCGGGCGGAAAGCAGCTGACCTTGAACCTCACTTACGCCCAGGGTGACAGCGATCAGCAACTCTTCGTGACGTTGCTCACGTCGGCGTTGAACCAGTTGGGGGTGAAGCTGAATGCGCAGCCCATGCAATGGAATGCACAGTCGGCCCAGGCACGGTCTACGAACCTGGACTCACGGCAGGATATCTTGGTGTTTCGCTGGTACCCCGATTACGCGGATCCGTACACCTGGTTCCTGAATCTCTTCCACAGCTCACAGCAGCCCCACTTCAATGTGACTTACCTCGATGACAAGTCGGTAGATGCGACCATCGATTCGATACCGCAGCTCACCGCAACCTCCCGGGATCAGGCGCAAAGTGCCTATGCCACCCTGCAGGCAACTCTCGTGCAAGACAAGGCAGTCGTCGCGCCACTCTGGGTAACGAAGTACGAACGCGTCTATGCATCTTCGGTGGGCGGTTACGTCGACAACCCTGCCTACCCCGACGTCGTCTTCGTTCACGATCTGACGCCCGGGAGCTGAGAACACGATGAGATATTTACTGCGCCGGCTCGGCCAAGCGGTGCTTGTCGTGGCCGGCGTCGTGATCCTGACCTTCGCCATTCAACGGGTGGTCCCCGGCGACCCCGCCGTGGCTGTTGTCGGCTCCCATGCGAGCCAGCAACAGTTGGAACAGGCACGGCAGCAACTAGGTCTCAACGAACCGCTGCCGGTTCAGCTGGGGCACTACTTGACGGATCTGCTGCGCGGGGACCTCGGAGCGAGCCTACACACCCATCAGACGGTTCTCCATGACCTGGGCCAGGCATTGCCTGCATCATTGGAACTGGTGGTTACGGGGCTTGTGCTTGCGGTCCTCATCGGGCTCCCGCTCGGGCTGCTCGCCGCCCGCTACCGGCGCCGCCCCGTTGACGCTGCGGTTCGGGTACAGTCCATGCTCGCCGTGTCGCTTCCCGTCTTCTGGCTCGCGCTTGTCTGTCAGGAGATCTTCGCGACAAAGCTCCAGTGGTTTCCGATCGCGGGCGAATACACCAGCGCCCTGGACCAGACAAGCCCGCTTCAGCTCTATACCAACGTGACCCTGATCGACAGCCTGTTAACAGGAAACTGGTCAATCTTCGGCAGCGTCGTTGCACATCTCATCCTTCCCGCCCTCGTCGTTGCCGCCTATCCGGCCGGTGTCATCGCACAACTGACCCGGGCGGCGGTCATTGAGGAGATCACCCAAGCCCACGTCCAGATGGAACGGGCCCTCGGGTTTTCCGAACGTGCCGTGGTGTTGCGGTTCGTGCTGCGGCCTGCACTCAATCCAATCCTGTCGGTGATTGCACTGATCTTCGCCTACTCCATCGTCAACACTTTCCTCGTGGAATCCGTCTTCAACTGGCCTGGTCTGGGCAGCTACGCTGTCGACTCAATCCGTTCTTCGGACACACCCGCAATCGCCGGGATTACGCTCCTTGTCGCCGGTGTCTACGTACTGGTAAACCTCATCGTCGACCTCGCCCAATCAGGAGTCGACCCGAGAGTAAGACTGACATGACCTCTTCAACCATCGCCCTTCGCCCCAACCGGTTTAGCCAATGGGCCGGACTGGTACGAGCCGATATGCTCACCGGGATCGGTGGGGTAGTGCTGCTACTGATCGTTCTTTGCGCCATACTCGCCCCATGGATCGCCCCGTTCCCGGCAGATGGCACAACCGCCACCGACGCCACCCAGGCGCTGCGCCCGCCCAACGGGACCCACATCATGGGCACTGATGCGGTCGGCAGGGACATACTGTCCCGGCTCCTGTTCGGCGCCCGAACCTCGCTATTCATTGCCGTCGCCGTGCTTTCCACAGCGGCTGTGATCGGTGTCCTGCTCGGAGTGGTTGCCGGCTACGCCGGCGGTCTCACCCGGGACATCATCATGCGCGTCACGGATATCTTCCTCGCCTTCCCCGCACTGCTTCTCTCATTGGCGCTGGCCGTCGTACTGCAGCCCAGTGTCCCTACGGCGATTATCGCCATCGCCGTCACCTGGTGGCCTTGGTATACACGGCTGACCGCCTCGCTTGCAGCCTCAATCCGCACGCGCAGCTATGTCGATGCCGCCCGCTGCCTCGGCGTCTCATCGGCACGGACAATCCTTCAACACGTCCTGCCCAACTCGCTGACTCCAGTGTTGGTCCAGTTGTCCCTGGATGCAGGCGGCGTCATCCTTACCGCCGCGTCGCTGTCATATCTGGGCCTTGGCGCACAGGAACCAACCAGCGAATGGGGACTCATGGTCAATGAAGGCCAAACATTGTTCACCACCGACTGGTGGGTAGTGACCTTTCCGGGCCTGGCCATCCTTATAACGGCATTCGCATTCAACGTCCTCGGAGAAGGCCTTCGTGCATCCCTTGATCCTCGAGGAGGCCTCCGATGATCCCGGTCAGGAACACCCAAAACGATGGGCAACGCGGCGCTGCGGCACTCGTCGAGGTCCGCGACCTCAAAGTCACGATCTCCGGCCGCCAGGTTGCCTCGCTTCCCGATCTGAACTTGGGCCCGGGTGAATGTGTGGCACTCGTGGGGGAGAGCGGATCGGGCAAGACCACTTCACTGCTAGCACTGCTTGGACTGCTCAGGGCTTCGGATTGCGCCGTCAGCGGATCCGTGCGGGTGTGCGATGTCGACGTTCTTGCGGCAAGCCCGAACCAGCTGCGCAGCCTTCGCGGCGCGCGCATCGCTCTTGTGATGCAAAGCCCACAAGGCTCGCTCAACCCCACCATGCGATTGGGGGTACTCCTCAGACACGCACTAACCCTGCACGGGATCAAAGGCCGGCCGGCCCTGTCACGGATCAAGCTGGCACTTGACAGCGTCCGCTTGCAGGAATCAATTCTGCGCCGTTACCCGCACGAGATTTCCGGTGGTCAGGCGCAACGGTTCGGAATCGCCCTCGCTCTCGCCCTCGGAGCCGATATCATCGCAGCCGACGAACCCACCAGCGCGCTCGACGTTACCGTCCAGGCTGAGATCATGGCCCTTCTCCAACAGCTTCGCCAACAACAGGGAATGGCGCTGCTCCTCGTATCCCATGACCTTGCGCTCGTCTCTACCGTTGCCGACCGAGTGATCGTCATGCGCGACGGGCAAGTAGTCGAATCGGGACCAGCACAGCAAGTGCTCCAAAACCCGGCCGAGCCATATACCCGAGAGCTATTGGCAGCGGTCCCGACCTTGGAAGGTGCAAAGTGATCAACGAGAACGAAATACCCCTCGCCCCACCACTGCTGTCTGCCGAACGGATCACGGTCAGCTACGGAAAATTTCAGGCCGTCTCCGACGTCAGCATCACCATTGCCGCCGGACGCGGCGGCGTGGGCCTCATCGGAGAAAGCGGCTCCGGGAAAACCACTGTCGCACGTGCCCTCCTCGGACTGATCCACCCCCATGCCGGGACCATCCGCTATCGCGGCCAAGACATCACAAGCCTGAACCGGGTGGACCGCTCCTCTTTCCGAGCCGAAGTCCAACCCGTCTTCCAAGACGGCAACGAGGCGCTCGACCCGCGAATGCGGGTCCAGCAATCGGTGATGGAAGGCGTCAAATCACGGCCCAGCCGGGAAACAAGGGCCTCCCGAGTAGCACAATTGCTCGCCGACGTAGGCCTCGACGGGAAACTGGCCACGCGGCTGCCACATGAACTCTCCGGAGGTCAGCGGCAACGAGTCATCATCGCCAGGGCGCTGGCGCTCAGCCCAAAACTACTGATCCTCGACGAACCCACGAGCGCCCTTGACGTCACCGTCCAGGCCCGCATCACCGCACTGCTTGAAAGTCTCGGAGCCGAACATGACCTAAGCATGTTGCTGATCACGCACAACCTAGCCATTGTCCAACAGCTTTGCGCCACCTCGCACGTCATGTTCGCCGGACGAATCGTTGAGTCCGGCCCCACGACTACACTCATGACATCCCCGGCACACCCCTACACACGTGCACTGCGGGATGCCGTGCCACAGCTTGGAGGCCTGCCCCCGGCCGCCAGCAGCCAGATGTGGCAGCCGCCTGCTGACAGCGGCTGCGCGTTCCGGGCCCGCTGCCCGCTCGCGACCGAGATCTGTTCGGCACAAAGACCCGAGCTTCGCGCCGTGGACAAGCAAATGGTCGCCTGCCACCACGCAGAGAAAGCCAGATCAACACCCGCATCGGCAACAACCCCAAACCCCGTCACAGCATTGACACTGATATCAGGTGACAGCTAGAGCCGCCCCGCGCCTAAAGACGGTGCTGTGCTGCTGGCGTGCTTCATTTCCGAGTGGGGCCAAGACATCCATATGTATTGTCAAGCATTCGGAGGTTTCATCCAAGGTGCCGCTATCAGCCTCAACGCGAAACGTGAAGCGATGGCAACGGTTCAACCACCAACTGGATTTCGATGGGCATCGCGCCGCCGGCGAGATTGGCAGCGACACGAAAACCTAACCAGCGAAAAGGAAGGCCCTGATGTTCACCCCCACTGAACGCATGGAAATCTGGGCGACAAGCCGACGCAACCTCGACGATCGACTCGAGACCGCCGTGCGAGAACTTCGCGAAACCGCCATCCATGAAAGGACCCGCGGGATTCTTATCATCCGCCGCCAGCCCGGGCACTACACGGCCGAACTTTCCGACAAGGTTCCCTTCGGATTGACGATGAACTCGTTCGCTGACACGTGCAAACCCCGACCGCACAACGGAGAGAAAGAAAGGACCACACTGGAAGGACGGAAGAAAGTCCCCTCCTCGAGGCTACGAACGACTGGAAGCTCTTGGCAGGACGCCTCGGACGGACCCGATACCCGATAAGAACCACAACCACCCGACCTCAACGATCCCACTCACAGAAATAGTCTCCACATGGCACAGCCTCTCAATGTCAAAGACGACACCACAGCACGCCACCCCAGAGCCTTCGAGCCCGTGACCCTGGTGGTCACCGTTCTCCTGAGCATCCTGGGCGCCGTCATCGGCCTGCACATGATCACCACCATCGGCATCTCCGCCAACACCTCCGTCATCGGCGCGCTCATCGCCATGATCATCGGCCGGATCTCCTTCTTCGGACTGGCCAAGATGCGCGACATCAACCGGCAAAACCTCGCCCAAAGTGCCATTTCCGGTGCCACCTTCGCCGCGGCAAATTCACTTCTCACACCCATCGCGGTCCCCTTCGCGTTCGGCCGGACCGACCTGGTCGGTCCCATGCTCGTCGGCGCGTCAATGGGCCTGCTGATTGACGCCTGGATCCTGTACAAGAGCTTCGGGTCCAAATTCCTCCCCGCCGACGCAGCCTGGCCTCCGGGAGTGGCCGCCGCCGAAACCATCCTCGCCGGCGACAAAGGAGGCAAACGGGCGCTCCTCATGGCCGCCGGAGGCGCCATCGGCGTCGGAGCATCCTTCTTCGGACTGCCCATGTCCGCGGCCGGAGTCGCGCTGATCGGCAACGTCTGGGCCTTGGGAATGTTCGCCGCCGGTCTCCTGGTGAGCCAATACGCTCCCGCGATCCTGCACTCCACCCTCTCCTCCATGTATGTCCCGCACGGGGTCATGATCGGCGCAGGTATCGTCGCCCTGGTCCAGGCGGTCCGCATCCTCCTGGACAAAAAATCCGCCAAAGACCGGCAGAAGGACCAGATCCTGGCCCAGGCCCGCGCCGCAGCATCGGAAGACCCATCCCTCGTCACTACCGTCAGCGCCGGCAAGCTGCGCCGCACCTTCACCTCCGGCTACGTCCTCTACGTCGCCGGCGCCCTGATCCTTGCCACCCTCGGCGGCATCTGGACCCATATGTCCGTCCCCGCAGTCATCGCCTGGATCCTCTTCGCCGCCGTCGCCGCGATCGTCCACGAACTGATCGTCGGCCTCGCAGCCATGCACGCCGGCTGGTTCCCCGCCTTCGCCGTGACACTGATCTTCCTCGTCGCCGGCCTGCTGCTCCAGATCCCCGCCGTGCCCCTGGCACTCCTGGTCGGATACTGCGCCGCCACGGGCCCGGCGTTCGCCGACATGGGCTACGACCTCAAAGCAGGCTGGATCCTCCGCCGAGAAAACCGGCCGTATACGGCCTTCGAAATCGAGGGCCGCCGGCAGCAACTGCTCTCCGCCATGATCGGCTTCACCGTCGCCATCGGTCTCGTCGCCCTCCTCTGGAACACCTACTTCACCGCCGGACACCTCCCTCCCGCCGCCATGGTCTACGCGGACACCATCAAGGCCGGCCTGACAAACCCTGACGTCGTCCGCAACCTCATCCTCTGGGCCATCCCCGGAGCCATCATCCAGATCATCGGCGGCGCCAAACGCCAAATGGGCGTCTTGCTCGCAACAGGACTGCTCATCGGAACCCCCAACGCCGGCTGGCTCGTCCTCGCAGCCCTGCTTTTCCGTTTCTTCTGGACCAGATACCGGCCGCAAAACGGAGAAACCGAAGTCTCCCTCATCGGAGCAGGCCTGATCGCCGGCGACTCCGTCTATTCCGTGGGCCAGATCTTCAAAGGCTAACCAGCCCCCGATCTGTACCTTGCAGTCACTGCCGAGTCACTGACTG
Source organism: Arthrobacter sp. FW306-04-A (assembly GCF_044358315.1). GTDB lineage: Bacteria > Actinomycetota > Actinomycetes > Actinomycetales > Micrococcaceae > Arthrobacter. The sequence goes on along the minus strand of NZ_CP084559.1, from coordinate 3,727,349 downwards.
CAAGGTCAACGAAGGCGGCTGCGAACAATGTTCGCAGCCGCCTTCGCCGTCCCCGGTCCTTTGATCTCATTGTGGGAGCCGTCAGGGCCTGGCCGCGGCCGCAACGGTGGTCTGCCAACGCTTTCAGAGCACACCACCGTCTCCGTGCCCGCGCCCGCCACGATCGGAATGGCGCTTCAGTGGAGATCAAGCTGCCTGCAGTTTGTTCAAACACCGAACGTAGCCGTTCATTACCGATTCGAAGTCAAGCAACTGCGGTTGCATTGGAGTTGCCGAGAGCCCGTCGCCGGAATCTTCCTTGCACAGTAGAGGTTCACAACAGTTCCCGGATGCAGAGAACGTTGCGATGCCCCATGGATGGGTTGCGGATGTCACAGCAATGCCGGCAGCGTCGAATGTATCGGCCAGGACTTTGGTTGCAACGATTTGCCAGGAGTGCAGGAGCGCGGCCTGCATGCGCTCCACGAGATCCGTGTCTTTGCTCTTGCGGGCGAGCGTCAGCGCTGCCGAAAGATCGTCCCACTCCTGCGCCGGGCGAACAAGAAGGTGTCCACTCCGGATCCGGGCATTCATCTCATTCAACGACAACACTGGAATTCCTCCCCGGAATTGGTGCGGCCTCCGCCGCCGGGCGTTCACATCGGGGAACACCGCCACGGACCTTGTGTCCACAACCATGGGAACATGACGTCATTGTCCCGAAGTTCGACTCTTCCACCTGGTCAGCCAACCTGCTTTCCGGCCTTCGTCGGCGGCGCCAGCTCCGGTGGGGGTTCCGAGGGCCTCGACGCTGATCAGCAGTGTCCGCACTGCTCCGCCGCCAATCGTTGGACATGGGAAGCCTCAGACGAGGGAGAATAGCATCATGACTTAAGAAAAGCCCGCGGACCCCGGACATGCCTCTCCTCGGCCAGAATCACCGTCTGGGGGCCAAATCCCCGAACCCATCACCAATGGTGCGGATCGAAACAGGCAGGTCACCAGGACAGCGGTCATTTGGGCGGCCGTAGCGTTCGGTCTTGCGGTGATGGTGCTGTTGATAATCTTCTTCATCCAAAACCAAGACATGATCGCGGTCAAATTCCTTGGCTGGGAAGGCCGCCTAGCCCAGGGAATCGCTTTCTTCATGGCCGCCGTCGGAGGTGGAATACTCGTGGCAATCGCAGGCGGGGCAAGAATCCTGCAGCTTCGCCGCAACGAACGGCGACGCCGCAAGACCACGGGCCTGTAGAGCAATGGGCGGGTTCTGCCGTTCCTGCGAGGTCGGTCCCTTTGGTTGCGCCGCCTCCAGAATTCAATAGCAGCATGACTGGAAGCGAGGCGACAGGACCCCGATCTCTGCTTGGTTCGCAGGGGACGGTCTGCGTGCAGCTTGGAGAATTCTTGAAAATCGGCATTGGAGTTGCGGCACGAAATCTGCTTTAAGGCCACTGTAAGGATGTCCGTAGTTTGAACGGATTCCTTGTGTCCCCCGAGGCTGATTTCCCGGTTCCGGGGAATTCGCACAGTGGGTGTGCCACGGGATGTGGCGCGAGTCGAAGGAGTGAAGATGCCTGTTCGTACTGAAAAATGGCCTGAGGGGACGCCCACATGGGCTGATCTTGGAGTCACTGATCTGGATGCCGCGAAGGCGTTCTACTCCGAGTTGTTCGGCTGGGAGTACTCCTCCAATGGTGGGGATTCCGAAGGGTATTTGCTCGCTCATCTTGGCGGTAAGTCGGTAGCAGGTTTAGGGCCGAAACAGAATGCCGAGATGCCCACGGTCTGGACCACCTATCTTGGGTCCGACGACGTGGATGCGACTTCGGTGAAGTTGGCAGCAGCGGGCGGGAGTCTCATCGCTCCGCCGCTTGATGTCATGGACTCCGGCCGGATGTCGATCGCTGCCGACAACGTTGGCGCGGTATTTGGCATTTGGCAGGCAGGGACTCACATCGGCGCAGAACGAGTCAACGAGCACGGGGCATTGTGTTGGAATGAGTTGCACACACGAGACTACGATCCAGCCCGCGAGTTTTACGCAAAGGTTTTCGGGTTCAGTTATAAAGACATCGACGGTGACGGCTTTGTCTACTCAACGTTTAAGAGGTTCTCGGACGGTGAAGAAGTCGGTGGCATCCACCATGACACGCAGCTTCCCGATGGTGCACCCAACTACTGGCTGGCGTGGTTTGCCAGCGATGACGTCGACGCCACTGCAGCGAAAGCCCGCGAATTGGGCGGGACCCTCGTCATACCCGTCATGGACAGTCCGTTCGGGCGGATGACGATCCTGGAAGGACCCCAGGGGGAAACTTTTGGAGTCATTCACCTGCCCGACACGCAGGGATAATTTCGTCGGCGAGGAATCAATCCGGCGTTGAACCCTCGCCGACTGGCCCGGTGGAGACGGCGCGCAGCCTTCATCGATCCTGTATCTGGCGTGGGGATCCATGTTGGCGGCACGTTTCGGACCGAGGTTCCACTGCTTAGATGAGCCTCGGTCCTGCAAGTCGGGGCGTGGCCGATATCGAAAACCGAGAAATAGGAAACGAATCAACCGATGGATCCTTATGGCCGGCGCGGCAAATCTTCAATGTAACGACAAGGATCACACGAAAGTGACCCATGCCGACGGGCTGCGGGCCTGGGCCAAAGGCTCCTTCCCTTGCGAGGCGGCCACCGAACTGCTGCTCCGCGGGTTTGGAGGCCGGTTCGCCGCGCCCGGCAATCCCTGGATCGGCACGGACGAATTCAGCGGCGCATCGTGGATTGATTTCGCCTCGATCCCCGAATATGCCGGCCGTGTCTCCAACGGCGAATGGGGGTTCCTGATGTTCGCCGCTTCCATGGCCGAGGGCGTTCCCGTGAATTTGGCAGAAATCGTGACCGTAGTAAACAGAGAGAGCGTCGCGCTCTTGCTGGCCTCGATCGCCCACGCTTCCGGTAGCCATGAACACTCCTGGGAGAAGGCGGACCGGGTTGAGTTGGCGGGCTTTAACCGTCTGCCTGGGCTGTATTCATGGCCGGGCAAGCACGCCGAAGGCCGCTAGGACAGAACTTTCGGACATATCCCGGACGCCCAGCACGGTGAACGGACGTCCGAGCTGGTTCCCGGGAGTCCGGGGGCATGGATTATCGCATTGTGGTTCGCGACACGATCCTGATCCTTTCCATACTTAATAGGTGGCAGGCATGTGAGTGGTGAAATCCGACAGACTTCATCGATGTGGTGTCCGGGCGGACAGCCGTCACTTCACATGACCGGCCCTGTCACGGAGTGCGCGCCCGATCCTGTTGGTGCCGCGTCTGCCTGGACATACGAGCCGATGACTGTGATCACGGTAGAGCGTGCGGCCGGGCCTGGACCTGGCCGCACGCTTTTCCAGGATTCAATACGGCCTTTGGTCCCGCGGCAGTGCCTCATGCCACCAAGGATCTGCGGACTTATCTGACCGCGGGTCTCTCCTGATGAGTGGGTGTGCCCGGGTTAAGGGAGAAGTACGGCGTATAACGGGCTCTGTCCCCGGGTGGAATGTCCGAGCGGACAGTCCCCACTGATTCCAGCTTGAGAAGATGTCCGGCAGTTCGGGGAACGGAAGCCACGGAACGAGTCCTTGCCGGAGAATAGGGTAGCCCGGGATCAGTTGCCAAGCCAGTTCTGGTCGAAGGCAGACGGCCGAGGTTATTGGCAAACGGAGCGGATCGTTTCCGCCGAGCCCCAAGCGCGCCGCCCAGCGCAGGATTGCCGGGCCGAGTCCGATCCGGCGGATCTCGCGAGCGACCCGCGCCGCCGCCTTGCCCCAGTGTCTGGTCTGTCAGACCACGTTTTGTCTGAGACCCGGACACAGGGGATGTTGTCTTGGTTCACTCGTTTGATGAAGGAATCGAAGGCCGTTATCTGGTTGACGGTTGCTGCGACGGTGGCAATCGCGGCACTGGACGGGCTGCGCAAGGGTTTGTCGATCGAGGATGCGTCGTACGGGACTTTGACCCGGAGAGTGATTGACACCACCCCTCAAACCTCATTTGCCTACATGACCTTGATCGGTGCTTTGCTCTCCGGGGTGTTCCTTGTTGTTCAAACGCTTTCCTTGATCGATGTAGCTGCCGGCGATGGAACGATGCTCGTGCTGGCAGCCGTGGCAGCAGCGGCCGGCCAAATAGTTCGTCCCTCTCTTAGCAGCGTCTCAGCGGCCCCTGTGCAGCCTCCCTCCGAGTCCTTGCCGGCGCATATCGATGAGGGCTCCTCAATCCAATGGGCAACGGGGCATGACCTCAATTTGCGGGGAAGTTCCCGGTTAGGCGTCATTTATGGCATCCGTAGGCCACACAACACATATGGCCAAGAATTCTGAAGCTCTAGGGGAAGTCATGGCAGGAAGGTTTCGGGCAGCTGCGGTCGCCAGTGACCGTGAGCTCATCGCGATGGTTCGCGCCGGGAACGCGGAAGCATACGAAGGGCTCTACACGAGGCATGTATCCATCGCCTCCTCTGTGGCACGGAGGAACGTCGACAATCCAAGCGACGCGGACGACGTCGTCGCGGAAGCATTCAACGCCGTGCTTCAAAGTCTCAAATCCGGGGGAGGTCCTCGGGAGTTTTTCCGCGCGTATTTGCTCTCCGCCGTCACCAGGCTCGCCCACCACACCAACAGAAAGGCGCGCCGAACTACCCCGGCAGACATTGAAGCGAACTTCGACCACGATGTGGTGGAGGAGGACCCGGTCATTCGCGCGTTTGAATCGCGGACCGTCGCGCGCGCGTATCGCGCGCTGCCTGAACGGTGGCAGTCGGTGCTTTGGTATCTGGACGTGGAAGGGATGAAGCCGGCAGCGCTCGCCCCGATCATGGGGCTCTCTCCCAACGCCGTTTCCGCGCTCGGCGTACGGGCCCGTGAGGGATTGCGCCGCCAGTACCTGCAGTCCCATATCAACGACCCGGAACTCGGGGGATGCGCGGAATTCAGGTCCCAGCTGGGGGCCTATCTTCGTGGCGGGCTTTCCAAGAAGAACGCGTCGGGTGTCCGCAGCCATTTGGATGGCTGCGCAGCGTGCACAGCTGTCCTGCTTGAACTTGAGGACGTTCGTGGAACCATGCGCGCCGTGCTGTTGCCGTTGGTCACAGGTATTCCATTGTCGGCCTGGGACGACAGGTCCAAGGAACTCGGAGCGGCCGGCGTCCTGCAGGGAACCTCGACCGGGACGGCCCTGGTCAACCCCGTGGTGATGACCGCCGCTAGTGCTCTTGTCGCAACGATCATGTTTGGCGGGGTCAGTGACTCGGCCAATCTGACCACGCAGGGCCAGCTTGGCGCGCTTGGCGGCGAGACCTCGCGTAACGACGTTCCCCCTGGTCCCGGGTTGCCTGCACCTGCTCCATCACGGCCCCAGACCTTGGTAACGCCGGCGGCTCAACAGCCCTCCAGCCCCGTCCCGACCTCCGTGCCCGCGCCTTCCCGGCCTTCCGAAACTGCGCCGGACCCGGTCCCACAGCCCGCTGCCCCACCGTTGCTGGCCACGGCTTCACCGCCTGGGCCTGAATCCGGCATTGTCTCTGATTCGATACAGACAGAAGGCGTCCAGGGGAGTGCCTCCGTTTCGGATGTTAATGGCGATCCAAGAACCCGGAGCATGGTCGTTGTTTTTTCCATCACAGGCGGCGCGGATCTCGGCTCTGCAACCGCAGCCTTCGCACTATCGAAACACGCCTCGATAGATCCTGCCTCCGTAAACGCCCCTGCTGGATGGACGTGCCTCGTGAACGCCGCAGATCCCGGCGCACTCACATGCACTACCGATTTTCTCAAGGGCGGAACGGCAGAGTTCCATTTCACGGTCAACACTACAAACAGGGGCCACGGTCACGTGCTTCAATACAGCCTCAACGGTCCAGCCGTCGAAACCAACTCATACACGTATGGATTCTGAAATCAGTCCGCATGCCAAGATTCCAAGCAGCCTCAGGGGATTACGGACACCTTCCCGCAATGGGAGGATCAGCCGATCACGGCGGTCAAGCCTGGCGGGCGGGCGGGATCTATTGCGTTGAGACGTTTTTTAGTTCCGAGAGGAGCCGCGCCGCTTCTGTCGGTGTCGTAGGAACGTTCCGGTAGTTAAGTCGGCAGGGCCCCAGCAATCCGTTTCCGAGGGTTTCCAGCCGGCGCCTGCAGCGGAGCGCGTCAGCGAAGTTCCTTGGCGATCGTGGCATGAGGAATCGCACGGCACCGTGAATGTAGGCCGCGGGGAAACTGTGGTCGTTGAACTCTTCGAGGCATGCCTGGCCTAGATCAGCCAACACAGTCCACTCCGCTTTGATGCCTCTGATCAACAGTGACACCCGGATTGTCCCCAACACATATCGCGAGGATTCTTCCGCACCCGCAAGGCAGAGGTCATGGAGCATACGTTCGAAGTGTGCCGATGTCGCCAAACCAGTAGTGACATCAGTACAGGAAAGTGGTTGAGCCTCCTCGCTTGCTTCAACCCATCCGACGGCGAGTTCCTGAAGGGCGTCACCATCGACCAGATGGCCCGAGATGGTGAACAGTGACCGCAAATCCGTCATGCTCTCCGCCAGCCCGACCCCTCGGTGCGACCGACTGATTCCCAATCTCCTGGCGTGTTCTGCACACGCCAGGCCGACGAGCAGAGAACTTGCCAGAGGCGAAACCTCAGGTACGAACCAGTCTCCGGCAACACGCCAACCGTCCTTGAGACTTTGCTCCCGCCACCTAAGTAGTAGCTTCCAGGCGCTGCTGTTGGTCGGCAGCGGAGCCGATTTTTGGATTTTCATACTTATGAGTGCCAGCCGGGGACCATTCGTGTCGGGAACCCCATTCCGTCATTGCGGGACCAACGGCCGGCGTCACGATTTGGCACGGTCGGCCACTTCCTTATCGGCAGCAAGATCTGCTTTCATGCTGCTGAAGTTAGTCCTTGGGGGAGAAATGAAGGCAACGTTGTTCGCCGTTGCTGGCTTTGTCGGCGCGGCCGCGGTGTATTGGGCGATGGTTCCGGCGGGCCAGCAGTGGTTCATCCGCAGGTTCAGGACGCCCCACCGTTTGAGGAGAACGACGGCGGCCCTGGGCGTCGGGATGATCGCGGCTTTGGTGTTGTGCTGTCTTTTCCCGGGCCAGCAGGCGTGGCTGCAGGTGGTGGTTCTCCTGGCTGGAACCGGGGTGGTGATTGGTGCGCTGGTGGCCCCGACCCTGCGGATCGACCACACGCTGGCGACGCAGCGCAGGAAGGTCCTGGCGATCGGTGCGCATCCGGATGACCTGGAATTGGCGTGCGGGGCGACCTTGGCGAAGCTGGTGGACGCGGGCCATGAGGTGCGGACCGTGGTGATGAACACCGGGGGTAGGGGCGGTGATAGTGCGGTCCGGGTGGCGGAGGCGGCCACGGGTTCGGATTTCATGGGGGCGTCCGAGGTCCAGGTCCATGACTTCCGGGATACGAGCCTGTCCGATCACGGGCAGGAAATGGTCCAGGTCATTGAAAGCCTGATGAGCACCTTCCGGCCCGATGTTGTCATTACGCATTCCGGGAACGACTACCACCAGGACCACCAAGCCGTTCATGCCGCCACCATGCGGGCGGCCCGCCAGCATTCCTCGATCCTGTGTTTTGAAAGTCCGTCGTCCACCCGGCATTTCAACCCGAGCGTGTTCGTGGACATCGAAGGTTACGTGGACGTCAAGATCCAGGCGGTGGCCATGCACCGGAACCAGAAGGGCAAACCATATATGAGCGCGGAACGGGTCCGCAGTCTCGCGGCCTTCCGCGGCTCCCAGGTCAAGACCTCCTATGCCGAGGGTTTCGAGCCCGTGCGCCTGCTCGGCTCAGCGGTGGGGGGAGTTCTGAGTACCGCCGCCGGCTTGGTGCTCGGCGGCCCTGGCCAAGGCATCCCCGGGCGTCCGTGGCAATGCTCCGGGTCGTCTGTCCGGCATGTGCTCGTTGCACAGCCGGTCGTTGTTCTCATTGTCGAGCGAACGGAGCTTCGTTGAGTGTCCGCCTCAACCCCCACTTGAGCTTCAAGGAAGTCGCCAGGGAGGCGACGGCCTTCTATCACTCGGTTTTTGGCGGGGTATTGACAGTGGAATCTTCTTCCGAGGTTCAGCGGGATGGAGGTCCTGAGGAGGCATCAAAAGTAACGCATGCGGTGCTTGTCGCCGACTGCGGGTTGGTTCTGATGGCATCCGACGCGCCTGACGACACGGCCTTCCGCGACGGCACCAACCATTCAATGTCGCTCTGCGGCGATAATGAGGGATCAATTCGGAATTACGTGGATAGTCAGCATCACGACCTCTCCTGCGACAGCGGACGAACATGATGGTGAGTCTCGCAAGTCATAAGACTGAGAGGAGGACCGTTGCCCGGAAGGACGGTCTCTGCGCCCATTCTGGCCCCTGCCAGGGATTCTTCTTCTGCGGAATCAGGGGCGCCGTGCATCGCGCGGCTTGCTCTCTCGGTGGTGCGCTGGCGCCGGAAAGCCACCGCTACGAGCGGAGCGGTCAGCAACACAAAGACGACTCCGGCCACGGCGAGAGCCCCTGACACCGTAATCAGCGCTGCCATGACCAGGATATGGATGCCCGCGGTTTCAGAGATCGACAGGCTCAATGCCGAGGCCGCGATCGTGTTCATGTTCATGTTCTCCTCTCAAGCTGCCGGTCCGATCCGTGACTCGGGAAACACGGTTTGGCGGCTGCGAACCTGGTTCGCAGCCGCCGTTTCCCGGGTTCAGACGCCAAGGCACTCGCTGACCTGCAGCGTTCCGCCGCGGGCAATGAAGGGGTGCTCCGCGAGCAAGGCGCGGACGGCGCCGATGGACTCGGCTTGAATGATCGAGTAACCGGCGATCTCAGCCCCGGCCGCGGGCTCACCTGCGGCTAGCCGGGCAACGAAACTGACCGGCGCGCCGGGGTCGGTGACCGCGCCCCCTGTGGTTTCGATCCACGCGCGGAACGCCTCCCGACCGGCCTCCATCATCTCTGGAGTCGGGTGGCCCATGCCGTGGTAGGTAACGAGGAACTGTGCCATTTCTAGGACTCCTGTGTGTTGCCGGCATCAGCTGGCGGGTTGATGATTCCGAAGGTTTCGCCCTGCGGACCTTGGAGGATGGCCATGCGGCCGAAGGGGCTGTCCGTAGGCGGGAAGATCGTGGCGGCGCCGAGCGCTGCAGCAGCCTCCAGGGTCGCGTCCGGGTCCTCGACCTGGAACCACGCCAGCCAGTAGCTCGGAACGCCATCCGGGAGGTTGGTGTCGTGCGAGATTCCGCCCACGGTTTGGCCGTCCTTGGGACGTTCGAAGGTGGAGTAGACAAACTCTGAGCCGTCTCCGATGTCCGTGTAGCTGAAGCCGAAGACGCGGGCGTAGAAATCACGCGCGGGCTGGTATTCGCGCGCGTGAAGCTCATTCCAGCAGACAGCTCCGGGTTCGTTGTAACGGCCGATGCCGTTGTGGCCGGTCGACTGCCAGATACCGAAGACCGCCCCTGCTGCATCGAGGGCCACGGTCATGCGTCCTTGGTCCATGACGTCGAACGGGGCCATCATGAGCTGGCCGCCGGCTTCTGCGATCTTCGCTGCGGTGGCGTCGGCGTCGTCGACCGCGAGATAGGTGTTCCAGACTGACGGCAGGGGGCCGGGGTTCTCGGGTTTGGGGCCGATGCCGGCTACCGGCGAACCGCCCATGAAGGCCATGTGGTACCCGCCCGCTTCCGGGCCGGCATCCTGGATATCCCAGCCGAACAACCGGGCGTAGAAGTCTGCAGCGGCTTTGACGTCATCCACTTGGGCGTCCACCCAGTTCGGGGTTCCCTCGGGCCATTTTTCGTTGCGAACAGGCATGATGCTCCTTTGAGTATGCAGCGCGGTGCGGCTGGTTTGCTTGGCATACTCAAAGTGGTGTCTATTCGCCGTTTGTGCCGCCAAAAGGGCACCGCATTTTCACGGCGCCAGCTCCTGTCGTGCGTATCGAGTCGCCGCTACTTGCCAGACACGGATCACAGCCCTTCCCATCCTTGCGTATGCATCGACGTCGCCGGACCGGGTCCTGGCAAGGAGGGTTGCCGGGGTTTCCCGGTCCAAGGAGTCACCGGTTTCGCCGGCGGTTCCGGGCGGTAGCGGCCAGGTAGAAGGCGAGCAGGCCGCCGATGAAGTAGATGGCCCAGAAGGGGAACCCGGTGTTGGTTTGCCGTCCTGCGAGGGTTTTTTGTTCGGGGGCGTCTTTGGGGATGTCCGCGATTCGGGAGGCGTGGACGAGGAGCCGGTGAGAGTTCACGCCGATGGGGGTGCAGGTGATCAGGGTGATGGAATCCTCGCCCGCAGTGACCTTAAGAGAAGAGATATCGTCCGGTTTCACCACTTCGATCTTGTTCACCTTGTACAGAAACGTGTGGTCCATGACTTCGGTGGAGAAGATGTCGCCCGTTTTGGCACTGTGGAGGGGGTTGAAGAGTTCGGCGTTGGGGATTCCGGAGTGTGACGTCAAGACGCTGTGTGTGCCGGGGCCTCCCACAGGAAGGGAGGATCCGTAGAGATGGCCGACTCCCTTGGCCAAGACGTCGTCGCTGGTTCCGTGGAAGATGGGCAGGTCGATGTTCAGTGAGGGGTATCGGAGTCTGCCGATCACGTCGTCGTTGGCCACGTTCAACTGGCTCTGGTAGTCCCGAAGTTGCCCTTCCACGGCCGGGGTTGGGGTTTGTGCGGAATAGGGGTCCCGCAGCTGCCCCGGGGGAATGCGGGAGTTGTATTCGCGTGCGCGGTCCAGCACTTTCGTCCGGGCCGAAGGTTCGAGCTGGTCAACTTCCTGGGCGTATCCGGAAAGCTGGCTGTTGTGGGATATCGAGCTGAACCAGTCCGCTGCCTGAGGGTAGAGGATCAGGCCCAGCCCGATGGCTGCGATGATCATCATCGTCACGAACCTGCGGTCGGCAGGACCGGATCGGCCGCGGTTGCGTCCGGCTGCCGGTCTCCGGGTTCTGCGGCGACGAGGGGTGCCTTTCGGGCCGGGTTCGGAACCCTCCATGAATTCTTCGAGGGTTTGGGTCATTGGAGCCTCTTGCTTTGATGGGCGGGAGAGGTGTGGGGCATCCACCAGGTTGATGGATGCCCCACACCTTGCATCACGGGACGCAGGTCACCGAGGGATGGTTACTTTGCCTCGTTGCGCTTCCGACGGCCGGTGACCATGAAGAGACCGGCACCTGCCAGCACAAGAATCCCGCCGGCGGTCAGGGCCCAGGTTCCCACACCACCGGTGAGGGGCAGCTGGAATCCGGCGTTGTGCAGGACGTTGTTGATCGTCACGGTGACGACCGTTGGGTCCGAGCTGGTGACCGTGGTCTGGACCGGCTGGGCGAGCAGCTCGTAGCCGGCCGGGGCCTTGGTCTCTACCAGCCAGTACGACTGGTAGCCGGGCTGGCCCGGGCTTACCGCGACCCCGTTGGCCCAGTTGGAGTAGCGCAGTCCGGAGATCACCAGGTTGCCGCTGGCATCGGTGGTCCAGGAGCTGACACCGGCGATGGTGATCGCGTTGGTGCCGGCCAGGGCGTCAGCCTGGGTCGGGTAGACCGAGAACGTGGCACCCGCAAGACTCGCGGAGGTCTTGGAGTCCTGCTTGTGAAGGACGATGTCGCCCCACTTGGTAACCACCGGAGGAGTGACGACCGGGCCGCCCGGCTGGCCCGGAGCGATGGCGAAGCTGGCCGCGTTCGGGTAGACGAGGGCCGTGTTCGAGATCTGGCCGACCGTGTTCACGGTGGTGTTCACCGTCACGACGACTTTGGCCGTGGGGTTGGCGGCAAGGATGGCCCGGCCGCTGGCGGTGAAGTCGACCGTGAGGGTGTTAGTGGCCGCGTTGAACGCGATGGTGTAGTCCGTGTTCAACGTCAGTGTGGCGCCGTTGGAGAGCGCGACCGACGAGTTTGTGTACGTCAGCTTCGGGTCGAGCTGATCCACGATCCGGTAGCCATCAATCGGGTTGACATTGGGGATGTCGCCGGTGATGGTCCACTGCACGTTGTCGCCGAGCTTGATGGCCGGGGCGTCCGTGACGGTCTTCGTGGCACCGGTCACCGCGTTCTTGGGGTACACGTTGACGTTGTACATCCAGTTGTTCTCGTTCACGGGGTCCGTCATCGGAAGCGTGACCAGGAACGGAGCCGAAGGAGTGACACCGGCCGGGTAGCCGGTCTCCGTCACCAGGTACAGGCCCAGGGGAAGGTTCCCCAGGGTGGCTGTTCCGGTCGCGTCGGTCGTGACCGCGGTGCCAGGGGTGGCTGCCTGCGCGGCAGCCTGTGCCGGTGTCAGGGCTGCTGCGGCAGTCCAGCCCGCGTTGGTCGTCAGGTCAATGTTGTTGACCTTCTGAACCGTGAACGTGACCCCAGCCATGGGCGTCAAGCCCGCTAATTGAGTCGGGGTCAGTGCCGTTCCGTTGTTGGGCAGGTTGGTCGGCGTGGCCGGCTGCTGGTACTTGTGGATGGTCAGCGTAGCCGTCTTGGACGGATCGATATTCGCAATGTTCGCCGCGTGCGCGCCCCCTGCCCCGAGGGCAAGCATTGCTGCTGAGGCAATTGCGGCTAGGGAAGCTACTATTCTGCGCCTCACCTTCGATGATTTCATCGTTTTCCTTTCTTGTTGTCCCCAGGGAGATGCACGGAGCTGCGCTCAGCAATCTGGGTTTGTGGGGTTTTGTCCGCTCGCCTGGTCATGATGAGGGCGAGCGAAGTCATGAGGAGGAGGATCCCGAGAAGGGCGCCTCCGAAGAGGCCGGCGTTGCCTGGTCCGCCGGCGGCTGGAAGCTTGACGGCCGCCATGTCCAGGACGGTGATGGTCAGTCCGTTTGCCGTCACAGATGTGCCAGCGGTGGCCGCGTCCAAAGTGATGCTGCCGTTGGCTGCCACAGTGAACTTCACAGGAGTAGCCAGGAGCGAGTAGCCGTTCGGGGCCTTGGTCTCGAGTAGCCAGTACGTCCCTGGAAGCAGGTTTCTGACCTCGACCAGTCCGGGCGAGCCGGACACGGCACTGCTTACTCCGATCACTGTGGTGCCCATTTGCCCGGCGGCATCATTGTGGATCTCAAAGGTCGAGCCGGTCAGGGGGACGGTGGAACCCTGGGTTGGACCGGGCCCTGATTTTTGCAGGAACAGGTGGCCCGTGGTGGGGTTGGTGGTGAAACACGCCGGGTCAAGCGGCGCCGCGCTGCCGGTGACGCATCGTGCCGGCGGGATAACCGCGTTGCCGGTTGCCCCGTTCTTCAGGGTGACCAGCCACGCATTGGAGTTGACCGTCACCGAGTACGTCAAAATCGCCGTGCCGTTGCCGGGCAGCGTGAATGAGGGAGTGACCAGCTTGCTGTTGGCGCCGGGATCCGAAACTGCGACGGGTGTACCGCCGTTGATGGTCAGCTTCGCCGAACCGGCTGTGAACGTGGCGTTGTTCAGAACCTGGCTCAGGTCATCGGTGAGGATGACACCGGTGATGGGGTTGACCGTGGAGTTGGTGGCGGTCACCGTATAGGTGATCACCCTGTTTGCGCTGGGGTCGCCCGGGTTGACGTAGGTTCCGGAAGCGGGGGACGCGGTCTTGCCCAGCGTCCACACGCCCACGGGATTGACCGTGCAGGTCGTGCTGCCGGCGGGGCAGGAAGTCGGGGGCGTAACGATGGTCGAGGGGGTCAGGTAGTTCTCGAGCGAAGCATCACCCAGGTTGCCGGCGTTGTTGACTTTCACCTGATAGGTGACCACGCTTTTCGCGCCCGCGGCCACCGTGCCCGTGATGCCCAGCGTCTTTGTTGCCGCACCCGAGTTGTTGGTGACAACCAGGGGAGTCCCGCTCGTGGTGGTCGTGGTGATGGAATTGGCTACAAGGGTTGAGGCATCCAGGACGTCCCCGAGCCAGTCGGTATAACTGACTGTGGCCGGGGCTGTACCGGTGGTGTTGTCGAAGGTCAACGTGTACGTCAGAACTTGTCCGGGTTGGACCATGGTCCCGGGGGCCGGATCCACGCTCTTGGAGGCCACCAGATTGGGCAGCAGGGCCGTGTTGACGAACCGGCAGGTGACCTCGGTAGATACAGTGCCCGAGGAAATTGGAATTTCGGTGCTGTTGACGTTGAACGAGGTCCCTGTGCCGCTCTTGAATGGTGCGGCGGTCAGGTCCGGCGTGTTCCAGCATTTCCAGGTGGTGGTGTAACCGCCGGTGGCCGTGGTCTGGCTTTCGGAGAAGGTGTAGTAGACCCCACTCACTTGTGCAAGCACGGCGGCAGGGCCCACCTGGTTGCTCTGGACTCCTGACGCGCTGCCGGTGGTGGTGGTGGTTCCCAGGACGGCTCCACCGCCTGCGGCGTCACCACGTTTGATGGATAGATTGAACTGGTCGCTGGCGTTGACGCGGCCGCCGACGATTTCCTTCTGCAATTTCACGTGGGGGGGCGCTGGCTGGCATGAGGCCAAGTCGGTGCCGTAACCGTAGGCGAGTGCTGTTCTGGTCCCCAAAGGCTGGAAGGTGTTGGGGTCATAGACAGTGACGTTGGTGCTGGTGCCGCCATTGTTCGACTCAATAATGAGCGAACCGTTCGAATCGAAGGCGATGCCGTTATAACCCGGATCGGTGGTCGAGTTGCCAATCAGGATGCTGCCGGTGGCGTTGGCGAGGGTCGCGCCCGGGGTGGCATCCACCCCGGTGAGGGTAAAGATTTGGACGCTTCCGGGGTACGCCGTCTGCGCGTTGTCGACCTGGGAAAGGATGGCGTAGAGATTTCCCTGGCTGTCAAAAGCAAAGTCGCCGTTGCGGTTGGCCGGGACCGGGTCCCAGGTGTTCGTTACGGAGTTGTAGTTGTAACCCAGGTAAGCGGAGGAGGAGACCTGAAGACCGTTGACGACCAGGGCGACAGCACCGGATACCGGATCGTAGCGCCAGATGTACAGATTGACGGTCCACTGCGGCGGGTTGCTCCCGGCCACCGGGATGTCCGCGTAACCACCGAAGTAGTACGCGCCGTCGACCGGATTGACGGCGCCGGCCACCACACCGTCATGCACCAGCGAGGTATCGACATTTGTCTTGAGAAGAACAGGTGCGGGATTGGTCGCGGTGGGATTGTAGGAATAGATGTTGACCGAAGAAGGGCCGGTGGGGCCGTTGTCGAAGCGATCGACGTAATACATCATCCCTGTCTGGCTGCTGACGGCCAGCCCATTCGCTACGCCGAGGGTGTTGCTGGTGTTTGCCATCTGGTAGTCGAGCACCGGGTTGTTGCTGGAATTCACGTGCGAACGGTAAATCCCGCCGGTGCCATCGATCGAGTAGAAAACGTTGGGCGCGCACACCTGGGACACGGTCAACGCCATCGGCAATGCCATGCCGGCGTTCGCCGAGACAGCCCGCCCGGCCGTGACAGGAGAGGACCCTGCGGCGTTCGCGGCCGCAGGCATCGCCACCAGCTGGAGCAGAAGGACCAAGACGGTGACAAGACCCAGGACCAGCCTTGACACGGCATGGAGTGCCTTCGGGGGCAGCCCGTCGGAGGCCTTCTTGAAGACCCAGGGGAAAGTCTTGACGGTCATCAGGAACCGCCCCTGATCCCAGACCTTGCTGTGGTGAATTTGTTCAATATCACCGGACACCTCACTAGTGGTAACGACCAGGCCCACGCCCGGAACTTTGCATCTGACAGGTATGTATCGGTGTCCGGAAGAACGTGACGACGATTCCGGTAGGAATCTCTCAGCTTTTTTCCAGGGGCTCTTGAAATCCACAAGGTACGGTCCGCAGAACGGCACGCCAGGGCCCGTCGCTCCAGGCCTTGGGCAGCCGACTGCCTTGTGGATCCTGAGCGATTGCAGAGGTTATTCAGGCAAGGAAAATGGGTGTGATGGCATCGTGTTCGTCCCAGAGTGTCGTCCCGGAGGCGGTGACCGCCTGGACAGCCATGGCACTGATGAGCTCTCCTGCATGCCTTTGGTCGTTTTCGGTGACGACATACGTGAAGACCAGCTCGGTTTCCCCTCCGGCGGGCACAGGGCCGACACTCAAAGCGGCTGGGCCAGTCGTGTAGTGCAGTTCTTCCATTCCTGCATTGGTGAAGGACCGCAGGACAAGGGTGGCAAGGGTGAGCTCTTCCCCTGAATCATTGATGATCCACGCGGAATAGGCCAAGGTTTCGTGCGGAGCCGCGCTGAACTTGTTTGCGTAGTGAACCAAGCGGACCCCGGTGCCCGGCAGCGGGCACGCCGGGAAGGCGTCCGACGCCGTGGGATCCGATAGATGCCACATTCCCGGGAAGGGGGGCTTAAGGCGGCCCGTGGGGAGGGACGCATCGGCCATCGCGTGTCCTTCATGGGGCTGTCGTTCAATTTGTTTGCCCGGGTTGCCTGGTATCTGCCGCATTAGGACCTCCTGGGGAAAAATGTGTTCAGCCATTGGGCTCTCGGCGTTTCTGCTCGGCGGCGTCCGCGGGCGGGCGCTTGGCCGGTGGCGTCTTTGCCGGGAGGTGCCATCGGTTCCGGGATAGTGACCATCGATGAGGTGAACCGCCGTGTGCCGGTGGCGGTGTCCCCTTCACTGGGTGTGTCGTGGCCCGGAAGGCTGAGAACGGCATCGATGATGGCAATGACCCTTAGTGAGCCGTCGTTCGCGCGTCGGGCCGGGCCCGTGGTTGAAGTGAACAGATTCGCCGTACTTTCGTGGCAGGTCATCGCGACTGCGGCTTTACCGGGATCCCTCGTAGCTGCGCCATGAGGCTCATGGCTTCGGCATCCGTTGACGGGATCGGCTGGTACCGGAGCCTGCAGGGGCCGAGGGCTCCGTTACGCAGCGCTTCAAGGCGCCTCTTGCACCTCAGCGCATCAGCAAGATTCCCTGTTGAACCCTGGATGAGGAAGTCCACCCTGTCATGGCGGTACACCTGTATCGCTGATTCGCCGGTGAATTCCTGGGCGCAGATTCGACCCACTTCCACGGACAGGGTCCAGGAGCCTTTCAGTTGTTTGTCCATGAGCGGAAACAGGAAAGCCCCCAACATGAACTTGCCGGGCCCGTTCGCCGTCCGACGCGCGTCTTGAAGGGCGCGTTCGAAATGGGCTGTGGTTGCCAGGCCCGTTGTGACATCCGTGCATGACGAAGGCTGTTGGTCTTGCTCCCTGGCCTCTACCCATCCGACGGCGATTTCCTGCAGTGCGCTTTGATCGACCGGATGTCCCGCAGCTGTGAAGAGGGACCGCAGATCGATCATCGTTTCAGCGATGCCCACACCGTGGAAGGA
The DNA here is from genome assembly GCF_044358315.1 of Arthrobacter sp. FW306-04-A. Classification (GTDB taxonomy): domain Bacteria; phylum Actinomycetota; class Actinomycetes; order Actinomycetales; family Micrococcaceae; genus Arthrobacter. The sequence continues at coordinate 3,710,096 of NZ_CP084559.1, read as the reverse complement.
ACGCGATGCGCCCAGATGTCGGGCTGCACCATAAGAGGAATTCCCATTCATCACCGAGAAGGCCATGCCTTCGACTTCCGGTACGAACCAGTCGCGGACGTACCGCCAGCCATCGCGCAGGCTCTGGTCCCGCCACCGGTCCAGAAGCTGCCACATGCCATTCTCAACGGGCACGGAAGGCGCTGTTTGAATCTTCATGCCTAACTTGTGGCGCGTGCAGCCGATTCATGTTGCAAGTGCCGCGAAATATCTGCGACGAGGGCAACTAGTCAAGTCAAGCCGGTGCGCTCGACAGCCGGTTCTTCGAGGGTTATCTGGTCACGATGTCCTTGTTGAGGCAGTACCGGGCGTAAACCTTGGGTGTCTCCATGCCTTCCGGTTCACCTCGGAATCCGGTATAGGTCTACCGAAAAAGGTTGAATATTACCCATGGGTAGGCCTTCTGGGAGGCCTCCATGGCGGATATTCTCATAGGGACTTCACGAGAGTCAGTGGTCATCGGAAGGGATGCAACGACGCATCCGCGGTGGAAAGAGGGTTAATGTCTGGCATTTTCGAAATCTTGGCAGCAGGGGAGCAATCGTTCCACTTCCGGTTGAAGGCCGACGATGGAACGATCGTGGCGGTTTCGCCCAAGTTCCCGGATATCGCGGCTCTCGTGGCCGGAATCAATGCAGTCAGGGAGAATGCCGCCACAGGATTCGTGGTGGATCACCGCTCGCTCGGAGCCCAATAAGAGAAATCGGCGGCAGTGCTCACAGGAGCACCGCCGCCGATTAGTTTTAGGGCACCTTAGGAGTCGCCTCCTGATCCGCCGGTGGTGCCGGCAGTGACGTCCAGGAGCTTGTAGCGGTCAATGGCGTACGACGGCGCACTCGGGTCTACTTCGCCCCTCGCCGCGAGGAGTTGCAGGGTTTTGGTGACGATGGAGTGGGTGTCGTTTTTGAAGTAGCGTCGGGCGGCTTGGCGGGTGTCGGAGAATCCGAAGCCGTCGGCGCCGAGGGAGGCGAATTCGTTGGGGATGAATTGGCGGATCTGGTCCGGGACGGCTTTCATGTAGTCGGTGACGGCGATGACGGGTCCGGTGGCGCCGGCGAGCTGCCGGGCGACGAAGGGGGTGCGGGGTTGTTCGCCGGGGTTGAGGAAGGCGTGTTCCTCGGCGGCGAGTCCGTCGCGGCGGAGTTCGTTCCAGGAGGTCACGGACCAGACGTCGGCGGAAACGCCCCAGTCCTGGGCGAGGATCCGCTGGGCTTCGATGGCCCAGGGGACGGAGACGCCGGAGGCGAGGAGCTGTGCGCGGGGTCCGTCGGTTTTTGCCGGGGCGAGCAGGTAGATGCCTTTGAGGAGGCCTTCGGTGTCGAGGTTTTCCGGTTCCGCGGGCTGGGTGATGGGTTCGTTGTAGACGGTGAGGTAGTACATGAGGTTCCGGTCCTCGGAGTGCTCCCCGTACATGCGTTGGAGTCCGTCGCGGATGATGTGGCCGATTTCGTAGCCGTAGGCGGGGTCGTAGGTGAGGACGGCGGGGTTGGTGGAGGCCAGGATGGGGGAGTGGCCGTCGGCGTGTTGGAGTCCTTCGCCGGTGAGGGTGGTCCGTCCCGCGGTGGCGCCGATGATGAAGCCGCGGGTCATCTGGTCCGCGGCGGCCCAGAAGGCGTCGCCGGTGCGTTGGAAGCCGAACATGGAGTAGAACACGTAGATCGGCACGAGGGGTTCGCCGTGGGTGGCGTAGGCGGTGCCGGCGGCGGTGAACGCGGCGACGGCGCCGGCTTCGTTGATGCCGGGGTGGATGAGCTGGCCCATGGGGGATTCCTTGTAGGCCAGGACGAGGTCCCGGTCCACGGAGAGGTAGTTCTGGCCCTTGGGGTTGTAGATCTTCGCGGTGGGGAAGAACGCGTCCATGCCGAAGGTGCGGGACTCGTCCGGGACGACCGGGACGAAGCGGGCGCCGAAGTTCTTGTCCCGCATGAGGTCCTTCAGGAGCCTCACGAAGGCCATGGTGGTGGCGGCCTGCTGTTTGCCGGAGCCGCGCTTGGCGACCTCGTAGGAGGTGGCCTCGGGCAGCACCACGGGGGTGTGGGTGGAGCGGCGTTCCGGGACGGGGCCGCCCAGGGCGGCGCGGCGGTCCATCATGTACCGGATTTCCGGGGCGTCCATGCCGGGGTGGTAGTACGGGGGCCGGTACAGGTCCGTGTCCAGCTGTTCGTCGGTGATGGGGATGCGCAGGTGGTCCCGGAAGGCCTTGAGGTCTTCCATGGTGAGTTTCTTCATCTGGTGGGTCGCGTTGCGGCCCTCGAAGTGGGGTCCGAGTCCGTAGCCCTTGACGGTCTTGGCCAGGATCACGGTGGGTTTGCCCTTGAACTCGGCCGCGGCCTTGTACGCGGCGTAGACCTTGCGGTAGTCGTGGCCGCCGCGTTTGAGGCCCCAGATCTGGTTGTCGTCCAGGTCCGCGACCAGGTCCTTGGTGGCCGGGGTCTTGCCGAAGAAGTGTTCGCGCACGAACCCGCCGGACTCGGCCTTGTAGGTCTGGTAGTCCCCGTCCACGGTTTCGTTCATGATCTTCACCAGGGACCCGTCGGTGTCCCTGGCCAGCAGCTCATCCCATTCCCGGCCCCAGACGACCTTGATGACGTTCCAGCCCGCGCCGCGGAAGAACGCCTCGAGTTCCTGCATGATCTTCCCGTTGCCCCGGACCGGCCCGTCCAGGCGCTGGAGGTTGCAGTTGATCACGAAGTTCAGGTTGTCCAGGTTCTCGTTCGCGGCGAGCTGGAGCAGGCCGCGGGACTCGGGCTCGTCCATTTCCCCGTCGCCCAGGAACGCCCAGACCTGCTGGCCGGAGGTGTCCTTCAGGCCCCGGTCGTGCAGGTAGCGGTTGGACTGGGCCTGGTAGATCGCGTTCATCGGGCCGATGCCCATGGACACGGTGGGGAATTCCCAGAACGCGGGCATCAGGCGCGGGTGCGGGTAGGAGGAGAGGCCGTGGCCTTGCTTGGACTTCTCCTGCCGGAACCCGTCCAGGTCCTCCTCGGAGAGCCGGCCCTCCATGAACGCCCTCGCGTACATGCCCGGGGACGCATGGCCCTGGAAGAACACCTGGTCCCCGCCGGAAGGGTGGTCCTTGCCGCGGAAGAAATGGTTGAAGCCGACCTCGTACAGGGTCGCGGCCCCGGCATAGGTCGAGATGTGCCCGCCCACCCCGATGTCCGCCCGCTGCGCCCGGTGCACCATCACGGCCGCGTTCCAGCGCATGTACGCCCGGTACCGTCGCTCGAACTCCTCGTTGCCCGGGAACGGCGCTTCCTGGTCCGCCGGGATCGTGTTCACGTAATCGGTGGTCGTCACCATCGGCACCCCCACCGACTGGGACCCCGCCCGCTGAAGCAGGCTGCGCATGATGAACTGCGCCCGCTCCGTGCCCTGCTCCCTGATCAACGCATCCAAAGACTCAACCCACTCGGCAGTCTCTTCCGGATCACGATCAGGCAGCTGGGAAGTCAACCCGCTAAGGATGTGTGAGGTCTCTTCTCCTGCAGCCACGTCCAACCTCTCTTCATTGAATGTCTGGGCGCCTGCACTGTAGTGCGCGCTGAAACGTGCGTAGAAATTTCGTATTGTGAGAATAAAATTCTGTAGTTCGAGATTAGCCACGCGTTGGCCAAGCGTCAATCTAGCGCCGCGGCGGCTAGTCCCCGCGAGGCCACATGGCGCCAGGTGGCCGATTGTGACCGTCGTCGCGAGCGCAACTCTTGACCAAAGGTGACCTAGCTCATAAAGTTATTTCACTATTCAATAACTAGATTCCACGATGCGAAAAAGCTTCACATCCTCTCACAGCGTCTCGGAAGCCTAGTTGCAGCACCACAAAGAAGTGGAGATCCACGATGCAATCGACTCCCCCAGTCGGCGTCACAACGGCTTCGGAGCAGACCATACTGCCTGGCAGTTCGGTACATCCGTCAGTAGGAAATGAAACGCTCTGCGATGTAGCGTCCGTCGCAGCAGGCCGCACCATCAGCCCCAGCCTTTACAACCTGGACCTTGCCCCCACCAAGAAAGAGGGCAGGCGCTGGACCAGCTACAGCATCTTCACCCTCTGGGCCAACGACGTCCACAGCCTTGGCAACTATGCGTTCGCCATCGGCCTCTTCTCGCTTGGCCTGGGCGGGTGGCAGATCCTCGTGGCCCTTGGCGTCGGCGCGGTTTTGCTGTTCACCCTCCTGACCTTCTCCGGCTTCATGGGCCAGAAGACTGGCGTTCCCTTCCCGGTGATGAGCCGGATCAGCTTCGGTATCCGGGGCGCCCAGCTGGCCAGCCTGGTCCGCGGGGCCGTGGCTATCGCCTGGTTTGGAATTCAGACCTACCTCGCCTCTGTGGTGCTCCGCGTCATGCTTGTCGCCATGTTCCCCGGACTCAAGGACTTGGATGGCAACTCCATCCTGGGCCTGTCCACGCTCGGCTGGATCGCCTTCGTATCGCTCTGGATTGTCCAGTTGGTCATTGTCAGCTTCGGCATGGAAATGATCCGCAAGTACGAGGCCTTCGCCGGCCCAATCATTCTCGCCACCATGCTGGCCATTGCCATCTGGGTCTTCGTCGAGGCCGGGGGTGCCATACAGTGGTCCGGCATCAAGGGACTCGAAGGCGGCGAGATGTGGCGCACGATCTTTGCCGGCGGCGCCCTCTGGGTCTCCATCTACGGCACCTTCGTCCTGAACTTCTGCGACTTCACCCGTTCTTCGGTGTCCAAGAAGTCGATTGTCCGTGGCAACTTCTGGGGCATCCCCATCAATATGCTCCTGTTCGGCGCGATCGTGGTCATCATGGCCGGCGGCCAGTACAAGATCAACGGCAAGATCATTGAAAGCCCCTCGGACATCGTGCGGAGCATCCCGAATACACTCTTCCTCGTCCTGGCCTGCCTTGCCTTGCTGATCCTGACCATCGCGGTGAACCTCATGGCGAACTTCGTGGCACCGGTCTACGCCCTCACCAACCTCTTCCCCAAGCACCTGAACTTCCGCAAGGCAGCATGGGTCAGCGGTACCATCGGCCTGATCATCTTGCCGTGGAACCTCTACAACAACCCTTTGGTGATCGTGTACTTCCTGGGCGGACTCGGCGCTCTGCTCGGACCGCTGTTCGGCGTCGTGATGGCCGACTACTGGCTCCTGCGCCGCGGCAAGGTCAACGTCCTCGACCTTTACACGGACCATCCTTCCGGCACCTACTTCTACAAGCGTGGCGTCAACCCCCGGGCGATCGCCGCCATGGTTCCGGCCGCCGTCGTCGCCATCCTCATTGCGTTCGTTCCCGCGCTGGAGGCCGCAGCACCGTTCGCCTGGTTCTTCGGCGCCGGCATCGGGGCGTTGTGCTACTACTTGCTTGCGGACAAGAAGCAGCAGCACAGCGACATCTCCGGCGAGCCGATCGCCGTCGTCAGCAACCACTAACACTCAACTGACTCGCAGTTAGCGTCGTTCTGGCTCGTCAAAACGACAACAACTGCGAGTCAGTTGGGCTACCGGACTACCCAATCCAGGAGGAACCCATGCGAATCCTCGTCGCAAACGTCAACACCACCCAATCCATGACGGACTCCATCGCGGCCCAGGCTCGAAGCGTCGCAGCTCCGGGCACTGAAATCATCGGCATCACGCCACGGTTCGGCGCCGATTCCTGCGAAGGGAACTTTGAAAGCTACCTTGCCGCCATCGCGGTGATGGACCGCGTGGTCAATTACCCCGAACCGTTCGACGCCGTCATCCAGGCGGGTTACGGCGAGCACGGCCGCGAAGGGCTTCAGGAGCTCCTCGACGTCCCGGTGGTCGACATCACCGAGGCTGCTGCCAGCACTGCGATGTTCCTCGGCCACAAATACTCGGTGGTCACCACATTGGATCGCGCGGTTCCGCTCATCGAGGACCGCTTGAAGCTTGCCGGGCTGGACGCCCGCTGCGCTTCGGTCCGTGCGAGCGGGATGGCCGTGCTGGAACTGGAGGAATTCCCGGACCGCGCTGTGGAGGCCATTGTGGAACAGGCAGAACGGGCCGTGCGTGACGACAAGGCAGAAGTCATCGTCCTCGGTTGCGGCGGCATGGCAGGCCTCGACGAGCAGATCCGCCAGCGCTGCGGAGTGCCCGTGGTGGACGGAGTGGCTGCCGCGGTGACCATCGCCGAGTCGCTCGTCCGCCTGGGACTGTCGACGTCCAAAGTCCGCACGTACGCCGCGCCGCGTCCCAAGACCGTCATAGGCTGGCCACTGACGATCACAGACAGGACGACGGCGGATGCTCCCGCCGCGCACTAGTTCAATAACCAGGAGAACCGCGTGAGCGAAACCATCCCCGCCCAGCCCCGGGTCGCCGTCGTCACCGGAGCGGGTTCCGGGATCGGGCGGGCAGTTGCCCGGCTTCTGTTGGCCGAAGGCTACGGCGTTGTCCTCGCCGGACGCCGGGAAGCGCAGCTTCTCGAGACGGCTGAGGGCCACCCCGAGGCGCTTGCGGTGCCGTGCGATGTGACAGTGCCCGACGACGTCGCGCGCCTGTTCGCCGCGGCCCGCCAGCGCTGGGGGAGAGTCGACGTCCTGTTCAACAACGCCGGCATCTTCGGTCCTTCCGGAGGTGTGGACGAGATCAGCGTGGCCGATTGGGATGCCACGCTGGCCGTGAATGTCACGGGCTCCATGCTGTGTGCGGCCGAGGCTGTTCGGACCATGAAGTCGCAGGAACCGCAAGGTGGGCGCATCATCAACAACGGCTCCATCTCCGCCCATTCGCCGCGGCCATTGTCCGTCGCGTACACGGTGAGCAAACACGCCATGAGCGGCCTGACCAAGAGCATTGAGCTGGACGGGCGTCCCTATGGCATCGGCTGCGGGCAGATCGATATCGGCAACACCCGCACCGAGATCATGGACACCATCGGCGTAGGCTCGGGGGCGCTCCAAGCCGATGGGAGCAGGCGCGTGGAGCCAATGTTCCCCGTAGAAGACGCCGCACGCGCGGTGCTCATGATGGCCAATATGCCGGCGTCGGCCAATGTTGGTTCAGTGGTGGTGACCGCGGCGGGGATGCCGTTCGTGGGCCGCGGCTAGCTCGCCGCGGCTAGCTGTCCGCGGCTGGAAGCCCGGCCGGCTAGAAAATCGACCAGCCCGTGCGGGTGGTGAACTCATCGAGGGCGGCGACGCCTGCCACTGAATTGCCGGATCGTCCCAGGCCAGGGCTCCAGACACAGATGGTGCATTTGTTAGGTACGACGGCCACAATGCCGCCACCTACGCCGCTCTTTCCAGGGAGTCCCACGCGGTAGGCGAATTCGCCTGCGGCGTCGTACGTGCCGCACGTGAGCATCACGGCGTTGATCCTTTTTGTCTGGGACGGGGACAGAAGCGCCGTGCCGTTCCCGCGCAGCCCGTTGTTGGCCAGGAACCTGCTCGCGAGGGCCAAATCAGTGCAGCTCATTTCGAGCGCGCACTGGTTGATGTATGCCTCGAGGACCGAGTCCACGGGGTTTTCGAGGTTTCCGTAGCTGGCCAGGAAGTGTGCCAGCGAGGCGTTGCGGTGACTGTTCGCCGCCTCTGAAGCGGCCACCTCGGGGTCGGCATCGATAGAGCTGTTGCCGCTTTCTTGCCGGAGCAATTCCCGGACGGGAGATGGCGAGTTGCCCGCGATGCTGAGCAGCCTGTCGGTGACAACCAGGGCGCCGGCATTGATGAACGGATTCCGCGGAATTCCGTCTTCGTGTTCCAGCTGCACCAGGGAATTGAACGGATTGCCGGAGGGCTCCCGGAACACGCGCTTCCAGATCCGGTCGCCATCCCCGGCCAGCACCAGAGCGAGGGCGTAGACCTTTGAAATGCTTTGGATGGAGAAGGGCACGTCAGCGTCTCCGGAGGAGAACACGTCGCCGTTGGGGGTTGCCACGGAAATGCCGAATTGCTTGGTATCCACCGCGGCCAGGCTCGGGATGTAGTCTGCAGGCGCTCCTTGGCCGAGCAAGGGCTGAACCGTGCCGACAATGTCGTCAAGGAGATTCTGGAGGTCCATGGTCTTAGCGCCGTCCTTCGGAGTGGGTCCACAGCCTGAGCTGAAGATGCGCGAGCAGCCGTTGCTCTGCGGAGTGGAGGTCGATGCCGGCCACTTCGCAGGCTCGCCGCAGCCGGTAATGGACGGTATTCCGGTGGACGGCCAGTTCTTCCGCGCACCGGTTCACATCACCGAAGAATTCAAGGTAGGTCAGCAGAGTTGTGGCGAACTCCGGGTACTTGCTGCACAGCAGGGAGATCCCTCCATGCCGAAGGTCGGTCCTCGACACCAGAAGTTCCAGCAATTCCTTTGTCAAAACGGTCGTTTCCACATCGGCGTAGGACGCCACGTGGATCGAAGGCGTGCCTTCCAGGACCTTTAGTACGCTGCGGACGTGCTCGAGTGTGCCATGCAACGCGTCCAGGCGTTCGACGACGGGCCCCACGGCGGCCTGCACCTGGCAGTGCAGGTGGACCCTTGCGTCCCGGACAATGACGTTGATGAGGCGGTTGATGGCCGGCGGGGACTTTATGGGGTCAAGGTCAGGAAGAATCATGGCTATTTCCAAGCCGATGGCTCCCACGACGGCACCGGGACGGTAGGCGGCCGCATGGATCGATGCCACATTGGCCAGCTCGCCACGCCGCAGTTGCAAGCCCGCTGCCGTCTCGTCGTCGCCTTGGGCGGAAATCAGGACGAGGGCTGCCGGCTTGGAGGGATCGATACCCGCGGACTGTGCCTGGGAGTGGATCTGGGGAGTGCCGCTGAGCAGGCTGGAGATCCTGTCGCGCCGTAGTGCCTGGGACTGTTCGTTGCGGTGCCGGACCAGTTCTATGGCCGCGTGCCGGGCCGCCCCAACCATGAGCTTGTCCGTGTTGGGAGCGAGTGGTTCCTTCCCTTCCTGGAGCCAGATGTAGCCCAGGATCCTGTTGCCGGCGTGGATACCGATCGCCACCCGTTCCCGGAGACCTTCCGTCGGGTTGGCTTCCATATGGATGGGAGCCTCGGCCGCTTGCAGGTGCTTGTAGACCCCTGATTCCTTCAACAGTTTTTGGTAACGCTCCGGTCCACGCCGGGCCAGGATGGAGAGCCTCCGGAGTTCATCGACGTCGTTGGAGGCCGGTGAGTACGCCAGGACGCGGTTTGCGGGATCCTCAATGACCACGTGGCCGTTGGCCAGGGTCGCAGTGGTCTGGGCGATCGCAAAGAGGTCCCGGTGAATGATCATGGACGCGTCGGTGGAAAATGCAGGCTCCTGGATGCGGTTCTTGGCGATGCTCTCCAGCGTGCCCCAGTTCATTGCAGGAGACACTGCGATCAGGCCGATTCCGGTGGGAAGCAGCACTTCCCGGACGGCGTCCAGTTCCTCCTCGTTCCCTTTCACCGCGACGGCCGCGGGGTAGTCCGGAATCAGCTTCCGGATGCCGGGTAATGCCGCGCGACCCCGGACTCCGATCAGCAGGACCAAGCTCCCGCGCTGGACCGGCGTCTCGTCCTCGGCGTCCACGATCACCGTTTCGCGAACCGTGCCGTTGTCCGTTCCGGGAGGAACCAGCAGTTGCCCGTTGTCGACGCCAATGTCTTCAAGTATGTCGCTGAGCATGGCGCCAATGACATGCTCGGCAGATTCCTGGGGTGCCACCCGTATTCACTTCCTCTAAGCGGCTTAGCCGCGCTCACAGCCATGAACATTACTCGCACTCCGACTGAACGGAGTTGTCATTGGAGCACAACGGGGATCGGACGAATTTAGCTGGCTAGACAGTTCGTTCCCTTCCGCCGGAATCTAGAGTTGTTTTCCGTCCCCTCCGCTGATGATCCAGCAGTGCAGCTGTGATTCCACAGGTCAGCAGGGGGACAAGTTCTGGAGTATGCAGCCGCACCCGCGGAACCGGAGTCAAAGGAGACCCCTGGAATGAAACGCACACTGAACCGGCCTGCGGCGAGCCCGATCGCCGGGGCTCAGATCGCCGGGCTTGATCCCGCTGATTCGCTGGAAAACAACCGGGAGCTTCTTGGCGACCGTTCAACGGCTGCGCAGGATTTTTCAAGCGAGGACGCCGGTTACCACAAGACCCTCAAACCCCGGCAGATCCAAATGATAGCGATCGGGGGCGCGATCGGAACGGGCCTCTTCATGGGGGCGGGTGGCCGATTGAATGGTTCCGGTCCGGCCTTGATCTTCGTCTACGCCCTTTGCGGGTTCTTTGCATTCCTGATTCTGCGCGCCCTTGGCGAACTGGTTCTCCACAGGCCATCCTCGGGCTCGTTCGTGTCCTATGCCCGGGAGTTCTACGGCGAGAAGCTGGCCTACGCGGCCGGCTGGTTGTACTTCCTCAACTGGGCCATGACGTCGATTGTCGATGTCACGGCCGGGGCGCTTTACGTCAAATTCTGGGGACAATTCTGGCAGCCGCTGCAAACAATCCCACAGTGGCTCATCGCACTTTGCGCCCTCGTCATTGTCCTGGCCCTCAACCTCGTCTCCGTGAAGATCTTCGGCGAGATGGAATTCTGGTTCGCCCTGATCAAGGTGACGGCGCTCGTAGCCTTCCTCGTCGTCGGGGTCTGCTTCATCGTCTTTGGCGGGAAGACCGACGTCGGCGTTCCAGGGCTGGGCGTGATCCTGGACCACGGCGGAGCCTTCCCGACGGGAGCCGTGGCGCCCCTGCTCGCGATCAGCGGCGTCGTGTTCGCGTATGCCGCGATTGAACTTGTTGGTACGGCTGCAGGCGAAACTGCCAACCCGGAAAAGGTGATGCCCAAGGCCGTCAACACGGTAGTCTTCCGGATCGCACTCTTCTATGTCGGTTCCGTGCTGCTCCTCTCGATGCTCTTGCCGTTCACGGCGTACAAATCCGGCGAATCGCCCTTCGTCACCTTCTTCTCCCATCTCGGAGATCCCCATGCCGCGGCTGTTTCGGCATCGGTGATGAACTTCGTTGTCCTGACAGCGGCTTTGTCGAGTCTCAACGCCGGCCTCTATTCCACGGGCCGGATCTTGAGGTCCATGGCGGTCAACGGCTCCGCGCCACAGTTCACCGCAAGGATGAGCAAATCGGGGGTGCCATATGGCGGCATCCTGCTGACGGCGGTGATCACTCTGCTTGGCGTCGGCCTGAATGCCCTCGTCCCGTCCCAAGTGTTCGAGATCGTTCTCGAGGTGTCCGCCATCGGAATCATCGGCGGCTGGGCAACCATCATCCTGTGCCACATCAGGCTTCAGACCTGGGTCAGGCTCGGCAAGGCCGTCCGTCCGTCATTCCGGCTCTTCGGAGCCCCCTTCACCTCATACCTCACGCTCGCCTTCCTTGCCTTCGTTCTCGTCACGATGGGCTTCTCGGAGACAGGGCGCTGGGTCCTCGCTTCCCTGCTGCTCCTGATACCCCTGCTCATTGCCGGCTGGTTCGCTTGCCGCAAACGCATCCTGGAGGCAGCCGAGGCCCGACGCGGCCACACTGGCGACCTGCCCGTCGTCGCAGGATCCTTCTCCCATGGCGGCCAACGCTCCTGATGCACAACGAATTGATGGAAAGCGAAACCACCTTGCCCGGCATGACCTCCCTAAACAACAGCGCCGCCCTGTCCAAGCAAACCACCCTGACCGATCGAAACCAGGTGAACAACCAACCTCCAAAGCGGGGCATCGGCACGCCTAGCAGCGCGTGGCGTTCGCGCGCTGATGCGTGGGAGTTTCTCGGGTACGCGTTCAAGCAGCTGGCAAAGGGCGGCACGGGAACGCCGTCGCTCGCCGGCCTGCAGAACCAAGCCGTTCAGGCGCTGCTCCTGCTTCAGGCCATGGAACTGTATTGGGCGGCGCCGGGGCTCGCCTCGGTGGCGCCACTACTCGGCTGCGTGGATTCCGGTGATTACGACGCCGGACTGGAGATGATCCGCGGAATGTCCCACCTGATGCCTTCCGTCAGTCCGGCACCAGTCAGTCCGGGACCGGTCAGTCCGGGACCGGCCAGTCCGGGCCGAGTCGGCCCGGAACCAGGGCAGCACGGGGCCGGGCGCTCCATCTCGGGTGTTCAGGACGAAGGCTCCAGGGAGCCATGGCCGGCGAGCGAGCGGCCCCGGTTCGAGGTCCTGTTTGTCGACGACATCACCGAACAAGAAGCCGAAACGCTGAAAACGGAAATGCTGGCCCAGCGGAGGCCGTCCGATGCCTTCGCCTATGAACTCATCGTGGTTCCCAGCTACGAGGATGCGCTGGTTGCCTTGGTCCTGAACCCTGCCATCCAGGCGTGCATTCTCCGCCCGGGATTCACCATCGGCAGCAGCCAGCCGCTTGGCCGCGACCTGAGGAAATACCTTGCCGGCCTAGTGAGCCCCGAACTTCCCGGAATGCCACCGCTGGGCAGGTTCCTTAGCCTGGCCGAGCAGATCTCCGAGTTACGCCCCGAACTGGATGTGTACTTGGTAGCCGGTGTCGCCATGGAGAGCCTCGCGGGTTCACTGACGAAGCGGTTCCGGAGGATTTTCCGCAGGCAAGACAATCTCGACCTGCACCTATCGCTGTTGTCGGGTGTCGCCGAGCGGTACAGGACCCCGTTTTTCACCGCGCTCCAGGAATACAGCCGGAGGCCGGCCAGCGTCTTCCACGCCTTGCCGATCTCTCGCGGCGGCTCGGTCGGCAATTCGCCCTGGATCCGCGACATGGCCGATTTCTACGGGATGAACCTTCTCTTGGCTGAGACGTCCGCGACGTCGGGAGGCCTCGATTCGCTGTTGGACCCGCACGGATCGATCAAGGAGGCCCAGGACTTGGCGGCGCGGGCTTTCGGTTCCCAGAAAACCTTCTTCGTCACCAATGGAACATCCACCGCCAACAAGATCGTTCATCAGTCCATCCTTGCTCCCGGGAATGTGGTCCTCGTCGACCGCAACTGCCACAAATCCCACCACTACGCTTTCGTCCTCGCCGGAGCCCAGGTTTCCTACCTGGACGCCTACCCGCTGGACAAGTTCGCGTTCTACGGGGCCGTACCCTTGGCCACCATCAAGGCCCGATTGCTGGCCTACCGACGTGCCGGGCGCCTGGACGAAGTCAAGATGATCACGCTGACCAACTGCACCTTCGACGGCATCGTCTATGACGCAGAACGCGTCATGGAAGAATGCCTGGCCATCAAACCGGACCTCGTCTTCCTTTGGGACGAAGCCTGGTTCGCCTTCGCCCGGTCCCACCCCGTCTTCCGGCGCAGGACGGCCATGGCCGCAGCGAGGAATCTTGAGGCCTCCTTCAGTGACCCCAGCTATGCCGCCAGGCACGCCGAACAAGCGGCATCGATCCACAACGCGGTGACGGGCGCGCCCGCCGATGATGAACTCTGGCTGAAGACCCGGCTTATCCCGGATCCGGCGAAAGCGCGGCTGCGCGTCTACGCCACGCAGTCCACCCACAAGACCCTCACCTCGCTACGTCAGGGATCCATGATCCATGTCTTCGACCAAGACTTCAGCGAGCATAACCAAGAGTCATTTCGCGAAGCATATATGACCCATACCTCCACATCGCCCAATTACCAGATCCTCGCTTCGCTCGACATCGGCCGCCGCCAGGTGGAACTTGAGGGTTTCGGCCTGGTACAGAAACAGGCGGATCTGGCAACCATCGTTGCCCAGGCAGTGGCCCGCCACCCCCTGCTGAAGAAATACTTCAGGGTCCTCACGTCGAGGGACCTCATTGCGGCGCCCTATCGGGAAACCGGCAGTGCCATGCCGCTCCGGGAGGGGCTGGCAGCACTGGCGGACGCCTGGCAGCATGACGAATTCGTCGTCGACCCCAGCCGCCTCACGCTGGACATCAGCCGGACAGGGGTCGACGGCGACACTTTCCGCCACCGCTATCTCGCCGACAAGCACGGCATCCAAGTCAACAAGACCTCCCGTAACACCGTGCTCTTCATGACCAACATCGGCACGTCCCGCAGCGCCGTCGCCTACCTGATCGAGGTCCTGGTCAAGCTGGCCGAGTCTTTCGAGGAGGAACGGCCGGCGCGGAAAACGCCGGACGCCGGTCTCGCCGCGGGCCTCACGGGAGCCACTCCGCCGTTGCCCGATTTCAGCAGGTTCGCAAGGCGCTTTCGGCGGGATCCGCTCAGTCCCGATGGGGACCTCCGGGCCGCCTATTTCGAGAGCTACAAGGATGGATCAACCACCTACCTGTCGGCCGACGACCTCAAGGCCCGGATCACGGAAGGCGAGGAAGTTGTTTCGGCCGGATTCGTCACCCCCTATCCTCCGGGCTTCCCCATCCTCGTCCCCGGACAGGTGATCACGGGTAAGGCGCTGGAGTTCATGGCCGCACTCGATACCCGGGAAGTCCACGGCTTCGACTCAGAGCGCGGCTACAGGGTGTTCACTCGGTGACGGTGTCGGCATGCCGGTGGGCAACCCCCCATTCGCCCTCTTCCCGGCGATACACCTGGGTGGCCCGCAGGGTGTAACTGCGTGGCGCACCGTTGATCGAGGTCGAGATGTGCTCCAGGCCGGCGGTGTAGGCCATGTCATCCACCACGTCACAGGCCTGCAATTCGAAGTTGTAGGACGTGCAGTTGGAGAAAGTCTTCTCAAGGCTCGTGAAGGCCGCGTCCACTTCCTGCTGCCCGAAGGCGTTGCGCCACGCACCCAGGATGCTCACGGGCTCCTTGCGGGACCAAATGACCCGGCGTGGGGCCGAGTTGCCGTTGTGCAGTGCCAGTTCCGCTTGGTACAGCGCGGACTTCACCCAGTCCAGGAAGTCGTCGCGGTCGGTCATGCCCTCAGTATGCTCTTGGCCCGGGGCTTTGCACAGGCACAAGGAATCTATTCAAGATGGGTCAGGAAGAAGGCATGTTTTCCACAATATGAAAATTAGATTCCCTCTTGTGGAATGAAGTGATCAGGATTACATTTGAAAACATCCCCAAAATCGGGGGCTGTTCCCAAATGATTGGTTCAGATCAATGAAGTTCCCAGACTCTGCGGCGCTGAAGGCGAGTTCGGCCCCGCGGAAGAAGAAGCCACTGTACAAGTCGCTCTTCTTCCAAATTCTGATCGCCGTCGTCGCAGGTGTACTCATCGGCCATTTCTGGCCGAACATCGGGTCCACCCTCCGGCCACTGGGCGATGGTTTCATTCAACTCATCAAGATGATCATCGCTCCGCTGATCTTCCTCGTGATCGTCACGGGAATCTCCGCAGTGGGCGACGTCAAGGCGGTCGGAAGGGTCGGGGTCAAGGCCCTCTTGTACTTCACCGGCGCCACGCTTTTCGCACTGGTCTTCGGCCTGATTGTCGGAAACCTTGTCCAGCCGGGTGCTGGACTGCACATCGACCCCAGCACTCTCTCCCAGGATGCGCTGAACGCAAAGACCGGGACCGCCCCGCCCAAGGATGCGGCTTCCTTCCTCCTGGACATCATTCCCACATCTGTTATTGGCGCTTTCGCCAGCAACAGCCTGCTCCAGGTCCTCTTCTTCTCGGTCTTCTTTGGCGCGGCAATCGTCGTCATCGGGCGTGAGCGCTGCCTTCCGGTCATCAGCCTCATGGAAACTCTCTTGGAACTGATCTTCAAGATCATGTCCTGGATCATGAAAGTGGCGCCCATTGGCGCCTTTGGTGCCATGGCTTTCATCATCGGCCAGTACGGACTGGACACACTGGGGACGTATGCGCTCCTGATCGCCTCCTGTTACGGGGCGGCCACCGTCTTCATCGGCCTGCTGTTCCTCGTCGCCTGGAGCTTCGCCCGGGTGCCCCTGTGGCAGTTCCTGAAGTACACCCGTGAGGAATTCCTCCTCGCACTTGGCACGGCATCCACCGAGGCCGTCATGCCGCGCATCATGACCAAGCTGACCAATGCCGGCTGCTCCCGCGCCACCACAGGCCTGGTTGTCCCCACGGGCTACTCATTCAACCTCGACGGCGCCGCGATCTATCTTTCGATCTCGTTGCTGTTCCTAGCCCAGGCCTTCGGTCATCACCTCGACCTCGGGCAGCAGTTGGCAGCCCTGGGTGTCCTGCTCTTGACGTCCAAGGGCATGGCCGGCGTACCGGGTTCGTCGTTCCTGGCACTGTCCGCTACGGCGGCCGCGCTCGGCATCTTCCCGGTTGCGGGCGTCGCCCTGCTCCTTGGCGCCGACCGCCTCATGGACTCCATGCGCGTCGTCGTCAACCTTCTCGGCAACTGCGTAGCTACGTTCGTCGTCGCGAAATGGGAGGGCCAGTTCGACCGTTCCGTTATGCTCCGTGCCTTCCGCGGTGAAATCACCAACGAGGATTCCGCCATTATGCTCGGAGTCGAGGACGTCTTTGAGGAACAGGAAATCGAACGCATCAGCGAAGGGCAGGAGCCCTCTCCGAAGTTCCGCGGCGGCCCGAGCGCGGATGAGATCCCGCAGTTCGAGATGATCAAGCCGGGCCAACACCGGAGCCCCTCGGTCAGTCCCGACTAGAGGCACCAAGCTCCATTCCAATTGAGCGCCCCACGACACCGTCGCGGGGCGCTCAACTCTCCGCCGCGACGGCCGCCAGCACCGGCGAGGGTCACGACGCTAGCTGGTGGCGAGCCGTTCGCGGTCTAACGTCCCGGCGTGTTTCACGCCGACCGCTACTGTTTCAGCGGCGCGAGCTGTATTTGCTTCGCAAGCGCGTAAGCGATCGCAAGATCGCCGTCGCTCTCGACGAAGACCCGGCCAATGACGAGCGCGGAATCGGTTGGGGAAGAAATCTGCGTCATGCCGTTCGGTATGGTTCCCTTCCAGCCGGGCCCGCTGAGAACATAGTCGCCGACGTTGGTTCCTGTGGTGCGTTTGCCGACGTAGGCAAAATTGGTGCTCTTCGACGGGTCGGTGAACTGCACGCTGTAGTAGCGGCCGGCCATGTCAGGTACGTGCAGGACTTGAGGCCCGCTGCTCAAATCGAGCCAGCCGCCGACGTAGAGCAGATCGTCGGCACCCGTTGCCATAAGGCTCCCGCGCGACGCCGACGGGGAGGAGGTGCTCGGCACGGCGTACAGCGTGTTGACCGGGATCGGGCCGTCACCGAACCCATGCTTGACAATCGCCCTCTTGTATCCGCTTACCGTGAGACGCGGCCAGAGGTAGATGAAAGCAGGCGCGCCGATCCCCCATACGATGACTGCCGCTACGGCGAGTGGAGTGATCCCGTCCCCGCTGGCGATCCGTCGGTAGATGACCCAAGCGAAGACCGCCAGAATGACGACTGTAATGGGACGTCCATACTTCAAGATGAGGCGGTTCATATCACTGCGCCCTCACAACGGGCGGCAACTGGTACGTGCCGTCGAGAATTGCCGCGCCAGGCAGATACACGCGGAACATCAGCTTGAACTTCCCCGAAGGAGTTGGCAGCCAGTTCTGCTCGTGCCTGCTCGGAGCCTGATGCTGGAAATAGATATCGACTGAACCGTCGGCGTTCTGCGTGAGAGGCGAACGGTCACCAACGCTGTAGCGATTAGTTGGATTGTTCACCATATATCCGACGATATCGGTCGGAATGAGCGACCAGAAGGCGTCATTCGGCGGGAGCCCCCCGGCAGGAAAATGCAGGACGTATCGATGCCCGCCGCGCAGCGTTTGCCCTGAGCCATCCACGGTGGTCGTCCAGTAAGCGGCCTCTTCAAACACATTGACGACGGGGAGGGCTTTGGCGCAGGCGGCCCGCACAAGGACTCCGTTGCCGGGCTGGCCGCATTGGCGGATGGCACGCCAGCCGTTGACAGTTGTTGTGATCGCCCTGCCCACGGCATTCATCATGAGGACCGCCGTCAAGAACGCCAGGACGGCACCGAGAATTAATCCTTGCACCACACCGGACTGTGAGAACCACTCGAGGACATTTACCATAACCGCAAACTACCACTGCGCTAAATAGCTGAGTGCTGTTGGCGCGGCCGCGGCGCAAGTCGCCTCAGAACAGCGGCAGTAGCTCCGACAAATCCGCGCGCAGACCCGACGCGGCTACCCGGCCGGCGTCGACGGCGGCGGACCACGCCAAGCGGCCGGTCACCATCGCCAGCCAGGTGGCGGCGTCGCACTCGATCACATTCGGGGGAGTGCCGCGCGTGTGCCTGGGACCTTCCACGCACTGGGTGACGCCGAACGGCGGCACCCGGACTTCAACAGAGTTGCCGGGGGCGCGGGCCGTGAGCTCCTCGAGCGAGTAACGCACCGCGGTTGCCAAGACAGTGCGCGACGGCGGTGTCCCCGTCTCGGTTTCTTGCCCGGCGGCGGTCTGCCATGCGCCCAGTGCCGCGCGGCCTTGCTCTAGGTCGATCCGGCGTCGGGCAATTGCCATTTTTCGGAGCCCCAATCAGTCCAGCAGCGCCGAAACGGCGTGTCCGAGGCGGATCCTGCCCACGGAATGGCCACCGCCGAGGACCGGCTCCACGACCTTTTCGAGCACGCTGGAGACGCCGGGAATATCAACAGCGCCAGCAACAGCCAGAAGCGTCAAGCCAACCAGGGTAGCCGCACGGGGATTCCCGTCCAGGATCTTCACTGCAACGGAGGCGCCAGTGGGTGTTGCCAAGACCAGGACACCTTCCGCTCCGCCCTTGGCAAGCACTTCAAGTTCGTCCATGACGATGGTGTTCGCCTCGCCGCGGCCCTGCACTGCCCACGGGTAGTCCAACATAGACGTGGCAATGGTTGCCGCGCGAGCATTGGAGCTCTGGTCCCGCGGGGCCTGCGCCAGGCGCGAGTAGGCCCGCGCCAGCCCGGTCAGGGAAAGTGCGGCCACGGGTGCTCCACAGCCATCAATGCCGAGGTGTGCGATCTTCTCGCCGCTGTATTCCTCGATGACGGTCCGCACGCGCTGTTGCAAGGGATGGTTGGGCTCCAGGTAACTGTGCGTATCCCAGCCGTTCTCGGTGCACGCCCAGAGGAACGCTGCATGCTTTCCCGAACAGGTGAAGGCCAACTTGGACTTGCCGTGCTCGGAACGGATCAACCAGTTGCGGGCAACTTCGTCCTGCGGCCATGCCGACGGGCATTGCAGTTGCTCTTCCCGGACGCCAGCGGCTTTGAGCATTCCTTCCACCACATCCATGTGATCCAGGGAGCCCACATGGCTGGCGCAGGCCAAAGCAACTTGGGCGCCCCTCAAGGGCACGCCCGACTGCATCGACGCGAGCGCCTGGAAGGGCTTGAGCGCGGAGCGGGCATAGATTGGGGTGGTGATGTCGCCGAGCTGGGTCACCACGGAGCCGTCACCGGAAAGGACGACGGCGGAACCGATGTGGCGCGATTCGATGAACCCGCTGCGTTCAATCACTGCCAGCTCGACGGCGGAATCAACGCTGAAGGTTTCATGCGAACTCAAGGGCATGATGCAAGTCTAGGGTGCGGCAACCGTCTTCCCGGGCTACTCCACGGTCACCATGACGGACTGCCATCCCGAGGCGCCGTCCGGCACAGGATCAGCTCGCTTGTCAGTCTGCAATTCCCCTGTTCCGTCTGTGGCGCGGACCTTGATGTAGTGGGGTCCCGGCGTGGCGTCCCAATCGAACGACCACTGCCGCCACGTGACCACGGATGCTTCCGCGGCAAGGGTGGCTTCGGCCCACGCGCCGTTGTCGATCTGCACTTCAACCTTCTTGATGCCGCGGGTCTGGGCCCAAGCCGTGCCACCCAGGGCGACCCTGCCGGCCGGCACTTTGGCGAAGGATTTGGGCACTTCCAGCCGGGCCATGGTCTTGATGGGACCCCGCTCGGACCAGCCGCGATTGGTCCAATAGGCTTTGTTGTCGGCGAATCGGGTGACTTCCAGATCCACCACCCATTTTGTTGCGGAGACGAACCCGTAGAGCCCGGGAACCACCATGCGCACGGGGTAGCCGTGTTCCAGCGGCAGGGGTTCGCCGTTCATGCCGATCGCAAGAATTGCATCCCTGCCGTCCTGGAGCACTTCGAGCGGCGTGGAGGCGCTGAAGCCGTCGATTGACGTGGAGAGAACCATGTCCGCTCCGGCCTTGGGGCGGGCTCGATTGAGCACGTCGCGGATGGGCAGTCCAAGCCATTTGGCGTTGCCGGCCAGGTTTCCGCCGACCGGATTGGAGACACACGTGAGCGACACGTGGGTCTCGATCAATTCGGCGTCGAGTAGGTCTTGAAAAGTCAGCCGGACCTCTTGTTCCACCAGTCCGTGAACCCGCAGCTCCCATTCCTGGGCGTTGATCTCCGGAACGCTCAGTGCGGTGTCGATTCTGTAGAAGTCCTTGGCTGGGGTGAGCCAAGGGGTGACTCCCGGTGTCGGGGACTGGACACCGGCTGGAACGGGAGCAGCCGCCCGGGCCGGAGCGGGCAGCTTCAACGAATCCCGGGCCTTGGCCACATTGCTGCGTGCGGAGCTCAGGAATCGTCCGCCGCTGGCGGCGATGGCGGCTGCGGCGACGGTGATACCGGTTGCGGCGAAGAAAGTGCGGCGTGTGGTGGCGGGACGCTCGATGCCTTTGGCTGCGGTGTCGGCGGGTGCGTCCGGAAAAGAATTCAGCCGCCAGAGCCTGGTCACCAGGAAGCGCAGGGTTGCGAGTCCGGCAAGCGTGCCGATCAGGCTCGGTATGGCGTCTACAGGCTTAACGCTGGACCGGGTCACTACGGCGGCAACGATCACTGCGCCCATGCCGAGGACGCCCAACACACCCAGCGGCCAATTACGGAAGGCCACGACGCCCAGAACACAGGCCAGCACGAAGATGGTCAGGCCCATGCCCACAAACAGGGCAGCCTTGTCATTGGTGCCGAACGTGGTGACGGCAAAGTCCTTCATCCACGGCGGCGTGAAGTCAATGAACGTGGACCCCAATGCAATCACTGGAGTGGCCCGGGCAGTAAAGAAAGCGCCGATCAGTTCCGCAACGGAAAGTACGACGCCGGCCGCGGCCACTCCGGCCAATGCAGCCATTGCGGTGGGTCCCCCGAGCCAGTTTCTGAGCTTCTTCATGCAGGTTGTTCGTAGCGGGAGCACCCCAGGATGGGTTGGACATGCCCCTCTTTAGCGGTGGCGACCAGGTTGGACATGCCCGCTCCTGGTTCGAGCGGGCGGAGTTGGACATGCCCTGCGTTGGCGATTGGGGATGGGCATATCAGTGCTATGTCCATTGCTCGGGGCCAAGGTTGGACATGCCCGCTCCTGGTTTGAGCGGGGCATATTGCCACCGTGTCCGCTGCTCGTAACAAGGGCTGGACATGTGCCTTCCTGGGGACTGCGGTCTCGTGGGTATTTGCCCCCCGTTGGTGGCGGGGAATGGGCATGTCAGGGCTATGTCCATTGCTCGAGGCTAACGGGGGGCATGTCCAGTGGTGGACACAGCTTAGGAGTCCTGCCCCCGCACAAAGTACCCTTGAAGACTGTGAAGGTACTCGTCATTGGCCCCGGCGGCCGCGAACACGCAATTGTCCGCTCATTGCTCAAAGATCCCAACGTTTCCGAGGTCCATGCGGCTCCGGGAAACGCCGGCATCGCCAAGCTGGTCCCCACGTACGCGATCGACGGGAACAACCCCGGCGCCGTCGCCGCGCTTGCGACGAAACTGGCCGTTGACCTGGTAGTCGTCGGACCCGAAGCCCCGCTCGCGGCAGGCGTTTCCGACGCTGTCCGCGAGGCCGGCATTCCGGTCTTTGGCCCCAGCAAGGCCGCCGCCCAGCTCGAAGCTTCCAAAGCGTTCGCCAAGGAGGTCATGGCTGAGGCCGGCGTGCCCACCGCCATGGCCCGTGTGGCAACAAATGCTGCAGAGGCCGCTGACGCCTTGGACACTTTCGGTGCTCCGCACGTTGTCAAGGACGACGGACTGGCTGCCGGCAAGGGCGTGGTGGTCACCAACGATCGCGAGGAAGCCCTCGCCCACGCGCAGATGTGTTTCGACGCCGGTGGAACCGTGGTGATCGAGGAGTTCCTGGACGGACCCGAGGTTTCCCTGTTCGTGCTGTGCGACGGCCGCACCACCGTGCCGCTGTCCCCGGCGCAGGACTTCAAACGAATTTTCGACAATGACGAAGGGCCCAACACGGGCGGCATGGGCGCTTACACCCCGCTCGACTGGGCACCTGTTGGCCTGGTGCAGGAAGTCATCGACCGCGTGGCCCAGCCCACCGTGGACGAGATGGCAAGCCGCGGCACACCGTTCGTCGGCGTTCTGTACTGCGGCCTGGCCCTGACGTCCCGCGGCACCCGCGTCATCGAGTTCAACGTCCGCTTCGGCGATCCGGAGACGCAGGCGGTCCTCGCTCGCCTCAAGACCCCGCTCGGCGCCCTCATGCTGGCAGCTGCCAAGGGCGAACTGGACCAGGCCGAAGAGTTGCGTTGGTCCAAGGAGTCTGCCGTCGCCGTCGTCGTTGCCGCCGAAAACTACCCGGACACGCCCCGCACGGGGGACCGCATCCGTGGCCTGAACAAGGTGGATGCGCTTGAAGGCGTCCATGTCATCCATGCTGGCACCAAACTGGACGTCGAAGGCAGGGTAGTTTCGGCCGGTGGCCGGGTGCTGGCCGTCGTGGCGCTCGGGACGGACCTCGTGGAGGCCCGCGAGCGGGCTTACGACGGCGTGGAGCTGGTCCAGCTCGACGGCGGGCAGTTCCGTACCGATATCGCCGGCAAGGCAGCCCGCGGCGAAATCCACGTGGTCTCCCCGGCCACCGGCTCCATCCCTAACGTGAAGGCTTGAACCATGCCTGAAAACAACGCAAACGGCCTTCAGACCGAGACCCGGGATCTCCCGGGCTGGAAGCACGTCTACTCGGGCAAGGTGCGCGATCTCTACGTCCCCGCGGACGACGCCATGGCGGCCGAAGCCGGTCAGGACTGCGTCTTGGTGGTGGCCAGCGACCGCATCAGCGCTTACGACCACGTCTTGAACAGCGAGATCCCGGACAAGGGCCGCATCCTGACGCAGCTGAGCCTGTGGTGGTTCGAGCAGCTGGGCGTGGAGCACCACGTCCTCGCGTCGACGGCCGCTGAGGGAGTGCCCGTGGAAGTCGAGGGCCGCGCGATGATCTGCAAGCGGCTGGAAATGTTCCCCGTGGAATGCATCGCTCGCGGGTACCTCACGGGTTCCGGCCTGGCGGAGTACCGGAAATCAGGCACCGTTTGCGACATTCCCTTGCCAGAGGGCCTGGTTGACGGCTCGCGGCTTGAGCACGCCATCTTCACGCCCTCCGCCAAGGCGGAGGTCGGCGAGCACGACGAGAACATCACCTACGACGACGTCGTAGCGATGGTGGGCGACGACATCGCTGCCCGCTTGAGCGAGCTGACGTTGAAGATCTACACCCGCGCTGAAGAGATCGCGCGTGGGTGCGGCATCATCCTGGCCGACACGAAGGTGGAGTTCGGCATCGATACCGCCACCGGTGTCATCACCTTGGGTGATGAGGTCCTGACGCCGGATTCCTCCCGGTTCTGGGACGCTTCCACCTACGAACCGGGCAAGGCCCAGCCTTCGTACGACAAGCAGTTTGTGCGTGACTGGCTGACGTCTGCGGAATCAGGCTGGGACCGCTCAGGGGGCACCCCTCCGCCGGCACTGCCGGCCGACGTCGTGGAGAAGACGCGTGCCCGTTACGTGGAAGCCTACGAAAAGCTGACTGGCCGCACTTTCGCCTAAGCTGCAGCGCCTGGCCTGCGGCTACCAGCAAGCAAGCGCCCAGGAAAGCAGGAGAAGAGCCCCGGACCATCTGGTTCGGGGCTCTGTCCGTTGTAAGGGGCTCTTAGCTTGCGCGAGAAGACTTCGCGCTCTCGCCGTGGCCTGACGCCGCCCGACGTTCCGCCAACCGGATTTCCAGGACGGAGTCCATGGCCTGCTGGACACGGTCGGCTGCTCCCGCAGCGGTGAAATCGCGTTGTGCTTCCTCAAGATGAACCAGGGCGTCCGTGTTTTCGCCAGCTGCTTTGAGCGCCTTCCCGAGGAGGAAAGCGACTTCGCCGGCGGTGTGCCGGGCAAGGACGTCGCGGTCCGCGTGGATTTCGCGCAGTTTGGTGATTGCGGCCGGGATGTCGCCCGTCAGGTAGAGCCAGCGGGCGCGGATAAAGGCAACCTCCAGCTGGTCCGTCTTGTTTCCGCCCACGATCGACAGCGCGAGTTCAGCACGTTCGATGGCAGAAAGCGTCTCAGGCTCCACGATTCCCGAAGAGAGCCGGACAGCGGCAGATGCCTTGTTGAAGCGGGCCCACAGCTCAATGTCATTGGCGGGGGAGAGCAGCTTGGCGGCACGCTCGTGGTGCTTGATGCCCTCGATGTAGTCGTGGCGCATGAAGGCCACATTTCCCACCACCCAGGCGACTTCGCCCGCGAGCTGGGACATCGAATGGTCGTCCATCTGATTGTTCATGGCTTGGCAATACGTCCAGGCTTCGTCCAACCTGCCGCTTTCGGCCAGTGCTCCGATCAGCGCCCGATGCGCACCAATGATCAAAGTTGAGCCTTTGGGCAGCTGCTCGGACAGCCTTACGGCTTCCATCGCGTGTTCGACGGCGGTGGCCAGCTGGCCTTGGCCGTGGCAGACCGCGGCAAGCATCTGCCGGGCACGGACTCCCAGGCCCGCGGATTCCGTGGCCATGGGGTGTTCAAGGAGATGCTGGATGATCTGCTGGCATTCCTTCAATTGCCCCTGCTTCATGAGGCACTCGGCCTGCATGTACGTCATGTTCCACCAGGCGCTGGTATTCTTTGCCTCAAGCGCGATCTGGGCTGCGGTTGAGGCATGGCTCGCAGCAAGGGGGTAGTCCCTCAGGTCCCAGGCTTGCCTGGCATACAGGCCCGCGAGCACGTATTCGGCGTCACTGACGGATACGGGCTGGCTCCAGGCTTCCAGGGCTTTTGGTGCAAGCTCAAGGCGCCGAGCGAGTTCTTCGATGACCTCGGCTGTGGGTTCCCGGCGGCCAGTTTCAAGAAGTGAAATGTAGCTGGGCGAGTATAGGTCCCTGCCCAATTCAGCTTGGGTCAGCCCACGTTCGAGCCGTTCGGCACGGAGCTTTTCTCCGAATCCGTTCCCCACAGGTTCCTCCTAGAGGCTTGTCTTTGCGCTGTCTTTACGCGTACACCTTGACAGTCGCTGTGGAAAACATTTTACAATGAATGTCAACAGGGACCGCGTAATTTCCGTAACGAATCCGACTCGCATTGAGGAAAAATTATGTTGAAGAAGATTGCTGCAGCAGTCGCCTTGGCCGGCGCTCTTGCATGCTCCGCCGCGGCGCCAGCCGTGGTTTCCGCAGCCCCTGTGGCAGACACCGTCAGCACGGTGCTCAGCATTGGTAACTGGCCTGACCCGATGAGGGTCGCCCAGGCAATCGGCAACTGGCCTGACCCGATGATGGCGCCACAGGCCATTGGCAACTGGCCTGACCCGATGAGCGTCTCGCTGGCTATCGGTAACTGGCCTGACCCCATGTAGGCGAAACTCAAGGACGGCTCCCGGGGAACCGGGCAGCCGTCGGATAATTCAAATGAAATGAAGAATCCCCGGGGTGTAATAAACCGACACGCCGGGGATTTCTTTTGCTCGAGGAACCGCAGGCCGCCATGGGAGCTTCCGAGCCATTGCTGCCGGTTGTTAACAACACTTGTCTCTAAACCTCGGGCAGGCCCAGGAAAACCGGTCATCGGAATATTTTTGCGTTTTCCTGTCCCGGTCTGAACCTTGTTAAATAACGAAAGAAGGCCTTCCAGTGGAAGGCCTTCTAACAATTGGTCGGGATGACAGGATTTGAACCTGCGACCTCTTCGTCCCGAACGAAGCGCGCTACCAAGCTGCGCTACATCCCGATCCGCTGCGAAAGCAACTGTTCAAGAATAGCCGATGCCCGCCCGGATGCGAAATCGAACACGGGGCCGGAATCAGACCAGCGAGTCCTTCCAAGCGCCGTGCAAGCGAGCGAAGCGCCCCCCGCCGCGGATGAGTTCGGCCGGTGTGCCATCTTCCACGATGCGTCCCTCATGCACCACAAGTACCCGGTCTGCGGTCTCCACGGTAGAGAGCCGGTGGGCGATGATGATTGCGGTCCGTTCGGAATCCGATCCCGACAGGAGCCGGGACAAGCCGGCCTGGACCAAGCGTTCGGAGGGAATGTCCAACGAAGACGTCGCCTCGTCCAGGATGAGTACAGCCGGGGCGGCAATGAATGCTCGGGCGAAGCCGATCAGCTGTCTTTGCCCCGCAGACACGCGTCCGCCGCGCTTGTTGACGTCGGTATCGTAGCCGTCGGGCAACGCGGAGATGAATTCATGCGCACCAACTGCCTTCGCAGCGGCTTCGATCTCCGCGCGGGAGGCCTCCGGCCGCCCAAGTGCGATGTTGTCCGCCACGGAGCCGCTGAAGAGGAACGCCTCCTGGGTGACCATGACGACGGCGCGGCGCAGGTCCGCCGTCGAGAGCTCCCGCAGGTCAACGCCGTCGAGCATCAAGGAACCTTCGGTGACGTCGTAGAAGCGCGCGATCAGCTTGGCGAAGGTGGACTTGCCGGCTCCGGTCTGTCCCACGAGCGCGACGGTCTGACCTGCGGGGATGTGTAGGTCCAACTCGGGGACCACCACACTGCCGTTGCCGTAGCCAAACTCCACGCCGCGGAAGTCGATTTCGCCACGGGCCCGTGGCAACGGCACCGGAGTCTTGGGAGGCCGGACGGTGGGGACCTCCTCGAGGAGGCCGGACACCTTCTCCAAGGCGGCCTGGGCGCTCTGGAAGGAGTTGTAGAACATGGCCATCTGGTCCACGGGCTGGAAGAAGCGCTTCGTGGAAAGAATCAATGCCAGGAGTACGCCCACCGCCAGCTCGCCGGAGAGTACGCGGAAGCCGCCGAACAGCAGGACCACCGCCACGCACACATTGCCGATCAGGACCAGGCCTGGTTGGAAGATGCCGTTGAGGTTGATGGAGCGGACCGTCACCTTGCGGTAGTCCTCGGACAGCTCGGAATAGCGTTCAGCGTTCTCCGGCTCCTTGCGGAATGCCTTGATGGCCCGGATGCCAGTCATTGTCTCCACGAAATGCACGATCAGCCGGGCGGAGACCACCCTGGATTCGCGGAAGGCGATCTGGGAATGCTTCTGGTACCAGCGGGCCAGGAAGAACATGGGCACGCCGGTGGCGAGCATGATGAGCCCGCTTCTCCAGTCCAGGGCGAATACCGTGAACGCCGTGAAGAGCATGAACAGCAGCCCGGAAGCCAACGAACTAACGCCCGAATCAAGCAATTCGCGCAGTGCCTCAAGGTCCGACGTCTGCCGGGCGATAATACGGCCCGAGGTGTACTTCTCGTGGAACTCCAAGCTGAGCCGTTGCGTATGCCGGAACACCCGCAGCCGCAGGTCAAGGAGCATGGCCTGGCTCAGCTTGGCCGTGGAGGTGACGTAGAGGGCCGTCAGCAGCGCTGTTGCGATGGCCGCCGTCAGGTACAGGACTCCGGCCGCGAGCAGTGGCACGTTGTTACCGGCGAGCAGTGCGGGCAGTGCATGATCGATGCCGAAAGCGATGATCGCCGGCCCCGCCACGCGGGTCGCCTGCGAGAGCACCACCATGCCCAGCGTCAGCCAAAACCTCAACCGCACCGGGCGGATGAGCGAGCCCAACAAGGCTACCGACCGCCGTCGTACTGCTTTGCTGTCGCTCCGGCTCAGGTGGGCGTTGTCTTCATTGGCGGTTCCGAAAGTGCTCATCGGCGGCCCTCCCCGGCTTGGTCCATGTGCTGTTCGGAATCCAGCTCGTGTTCTAGTTCGTCCAACTCGCGGTCGAGGTCCTTCGGACCCGCGTCGAGGCTCGCGATCACGTAGCGGTAGTGAGCATTGTCGGCCAAAAGTTCCGTATGGGTCCCGACTGCGGTGATGCTCCCGTTTTCGAGCAGCGCCACGCGATCTGCCAAGGCCACGGTCGAGGGCCGATGGGCGACGATGAGCGTCGTGGTGTCCCGGAGGACTTCGCGCAGCCTGGCCTCGACGAGTTCCTCCGTGTTCACGTCCAGGGCCGATAGCGGATCATCCAGCACCAGGACCTTGGGCTTGGCTGCGATGGCCCGGGCAAGGGCGATGCGTTGCCGCTGACCACCCGAAAGGCTCAGTCCTTCTTCTCCGATAAGGGTCTCGACGCCGTCGGGCAGCGAATACGCGAAGTGCGCCTGCGCGACGTCGAGCGCTTCGTCGAGCGCTTCCTCGGAGGCGTCGGGCGCGCCAAGCAGCACGTTGTCCCGGACTGAGCTGGAGAACAGCGTGGTGTCCTCAAAGGCGACCGCCACAACGGTCCGAAGCTGCTTTACGCTGAAGTCCCGCACATCCACGCCGTCGATCCTCACAGAACCTTCAGTGACGTCGTAGAGCCGGGGGACCAACTGAAGCAACGCACTCTTTCCGCTCCCTGTGATGCCTACGAGTGCCATGGTTTCGCCGGGCTTGATGTCCAGGGTGATGTCGTGCAGGAGCCGGGCGCCGTCGTCGAACCCGAAAGCGGCACCGTTGAAGCTCAAGGCCCCGCGCAGTTCAGCCGGGGAGATGGGGTTCGCCGGGTCGGTAATGGTATTGCGTGTGTCCATGACCTCGAAATGCCGGTCCAATGCCGTCTTGGCCGTCAGTGCCATGGCCAGGAGCATTCCCGAGAATTCCACGGGCGACGCCACGACGGCCGCAGTGGCGAAGAACGCAACGAGGGAGCCGATGCTGAGTTCGCCCCCGGACACCAACAGAATCCCCGTAACGAGACCGATTCCGAGTGCCAGTTCCGGCAGCAGCGTGACAACCAAGGTGAACGTCGCCTGGTGCTTGGCCTTGGTGATCTCGGTCTGCCTCAGCTCCTCGGCCTGCTCATTGAAGTTCTCCAATGCTTCGCGGCTCCGGCCGAAAGCCTTGAGCACGCGGATCCCGTGGACGGATTCCTCCACGGTGGTGGCGAGGTCGCCGGCCTGGTCCTGGCTGAGCCGGGTCACCAAGCTGAAGCGGCGACGAAAGCGGAACGAAAAGACCATGATGGGCACCGCTGCGGCCAGGAAGATGAGAGCCAGCTGCCAGCTCATGGAGAACATCACGACGACGCCAATCACCACGGTCAGCGTGGTCACCACGAGCATGATGGCCCCGAACGCCATCCAACGCCGGAGGAAGTTCAAATCGGTCATGGCGCGCGACAGCAGCTGCCCGGAACCCCAGCGGTCATGGAAGGAAACCGTGAGGTCCTGCAGGTGACCGTAGAGGGACACCCGCATCCTGGTTTCCACCGTGGTTGCCGGATTGATGACGAACTGGCGCCGCAGCGCCACCAGCCCGGCCTCTGCGATGCCGAGGGCAAGGACCACGACGGCGGCAATCCAGACGGCGTTGCCGGAGCCGCCGGGGTGGAGGGAACCGTTGATTAAAACCCGCAGCACCTGGGGAATGGCGAGCGCCACAATGCTGGCCATCAACGCGCTGAGCAGCCCCATCAAAAGCCGGGGGAGGATCGGTTTTACGTGCGGATAGAGACGTTTGACGGAGGTGAAGAATGAAGTCTGTTTGGCCATGCCCGCTTCTCAACAGCTTTGTCCGGGTGTTCCGCGCCAACCGGCGTGACACTCGGATGTAGTTTCCTGTAGCAACTACCCTATGCCATCCCGTGACGGGATTCACAGCAGCATTGCGGTGCGTGATAGGAGGTATTGGGAGCCGCGCCTCCCCGTGGGACATGCTCAACTTGGGTAGCTAAGGATGGACATAGTGGTGTTATGCCCACCCTTAGTGTGGACCGAGGGGCATGCTCAGCGGTCCCTGGTGGACATGTCCAACCTTGGAGTGGCTCGGCGGACATGCTGAGTGGGGCGGGGGATAGCTGGAATGGACATGTCCATCGGTGGAGGGGCTATTCGCGTGCCGCGTGGCTACCGGCGGGCCGTCAACGTCAGCAGGACTGCCTCGGGCTTGCACGCGATCCGTACCGGCGCGAAGCGTGAGGTGCCGATGCCACCGGAGACGTTGACCGGCGTCGTACGTCCGTTGTTTTCCCAGTCATGCAATCCCTTGGCGCGCCAGGTGGGGAGGTCGCAATTGGCCACCAAGGCACCGTACCCGGGGATGCAAATCTGGCCGCCGTGGGTGTGTCCGGCGAGGATGAGGTCTGCGGAGTCGTCCGTGAAATGGTCCAGGACGCGCTGGTAAGGGGCGTGGATGACCGCGACCCGCAGGTGCGGGCGGGAGTCTTGTCCCGCAGTGCCGCGGGGCCAGCCAGCGTAGCGCTCCCGATTCAGGTGGGGATCATCGACGCCGGAGAAATCGAAGCGGATCCCATTAATGGGCAGCGACTGGTGCCTGTTGGTGAGATCTATCCAGCCGGACATCCCGAAACCCGAACGCAGTCGCGGCCAATCGAGCTCAACGGGATTGTTCTTATGCCGCGATGGGCCAAGGAAATATGTGGCCGGATTCTTGAACCGAGGCGCGTAGTAGTCGTTTGAACCGGGGACAAAGACGCCTGGGAACTTCAACAGCGGCTGCAGAGCATCCAACAACGGAACGACCGCGTGGGGGTGGCTGAGGTTGTCGCCGGTGTTAACCACGAGGTCTGGTTGGAGCGTCGCTAGCGAACGCAGCCACGCGGCCTTCTTTCGCTGGCTAGGAACGAAATGGATGTCGCTCAGATGCAGGATCCGGAGGGGAGCTGAGCCTTCGGGGAGGATCGGAAGTGTCTCTTCTCGGAGCACAAACTGGTTCTTTTCCCAGAGGCCATAAGCAAGACCCGCAACGCCAGCGGTTGCGCCTGTACCTGCAGCGACGGCAAAGCCGCGTCCGATGCCTCGGACGCGGCTTGCCAGCGATTCAACGACGGGCTTGGAGCTGCTAGCCATTCTTTTTCCCATTGTCATTGCTGCTCGGCGGGGCGCTCGGCTGGGTGCTCGGAGAAGGGTTGCTCGGAGTCGGGGCGCGGAACGAGGGTGCGTCCAAAAGGTTGGACGGCGGAGCCGGGAACGGGTTCGTTCCATAAGCAGGGGCAACCTGGGACATGTAGTTCGAGAACTGGGGGCCTGCGATCATGTAACCGTCGACGTTGGGATAGAACTTGCCGTTGACGGTGATGTTGCGGCCGAAGCGGTTCTGGCCGCCCAGGGGGTCGCCGAACCAGCTGGCCGTTGCGAGGCCCGAGGTGTAGCCAACAACCCAGGTGGAGCCGTTGTTGTCATTTGTTCCGGTCTTGGCCGCGATGGGGAAGCTTGTCTTGGTGGAAATCCTGGGCTGGATCAGCGAACCAGAACCCTGGTTAAGAACTTCCTGCATGGCGTAAGCAACACCATGAGCAACCGCCGGGCTGACGGCATCGCGACAGTTCGGAGACTGGGCAGGAAGCTTTGCACCCGTCTGGTCCGTCACGGACGTAATAGCGATGGGCTCGCAGTACTTGCCGTTGTTGGAGAACGTTGCCATCGCGCTGGCCATGGTGAGCGGTGCAGTTTGGGTGGAACCGATCAGGTTGGCCAGCGTAGTCATGGGGACTTTGGGATTGGGACTTGTGATCTGGCCGCTGCCGTCACGAGCGGGGTTTCCGCCGTGGATGCCCACGGCGTCCACGATCTTTTGGATTCCACAAAGATCCACCTTGGATGCCGAGGCGAAGGTAGCTGTATTGATGGAGTTCATCAAGCCATACAGGACCGTCATGGGGCGGTAATAGCCGGTATCCGAGTTCTGGAGGTCAAAGCTACCGGAGACATTACTGTCATACCAGCCCACGGTGGGAGCGGGGCAGGTGTTCTTCCAAGGGAAGTTCTGCGGGTATTTTCGAACCGAGGCATCGATAGTGGTGTTCATCGACTTGCCCTCATCGAGCCATTCAGCGAACGTGAAGGGCTTCATAGTGGAGCCAGGCTGGAAGCCGCCCAAACCGTTGAGGTCGTTGCCCTTGGCATCGAGCACATCCACGTTGAAGTTCTGTGTTTGATCGAACTTCCCGGCAGCGGGTAGCCACACGGTGTTCTGGGCCATGGAGACGATCTTGCCGCTGCCCGGCTGGACCGAGACGATGGTGGCGCCCCACTTGTCCGGGTTGGCGCCGGTGGTGGCCTCAACCTGGGCTTGGGCGACGTTCTGGGCCTTGGGATCGAGAGTGGTCTGGATGGTCAGGCCGCCGCGTGAGACACGGCTGTTGCGTTCTTCCGGCGTGGCGCCGTAGGCCGGGTTGTTGAGGAGCAAATGAAGTACATAGTCGCAGAAGTACGGGGCCGTAGCGGCGTAGGCACAACCCTGGCGAGGCTGCGTGACCTTGGTGGTTACCGGCGTCGCGATGGCGGCGTCGTAGTCCGCTTTTTTGATCTTTCCCTGGTCCAACATGAGTCCGAGCACCAGGTCGCGACGCTGCTTCGCGTGGTCCGGGTTCGTGATCGGGTCATAGTAGGACGGGCTGTTGACAACACCCGCGAGCAACGCGGCCTGCGGCAAGGTGAGGTCCTTGGCGCTGGTGCTGAAGAAGAGCCGCGAAGCGGCTTCGATGCCGTAGGCATCCTTGTTGAAGAAGACGATGTTGAGGTAACCCTCAAGGATCTGCTGCTTGGAGAACTTCTTCTCCAGCGCGATGGCCAGCTTCATTTCACGGAGTTTGTCGCCCACTCCCTTGTTGACGCCATTGAGCTTGACGTCGGCCCCTTTGTCCTGGGACACGAGGGACTCGTTGATGACGTTGTTCACGTACTGCTGGGTGATGGTGGAAGCACCCTGCTTCTGGCCGCGCGCCGTGCTGACGATGGCGCGCATGATGCCGGTGGCGTCGATGCCGCCGTGCTCGTAGAAGCGGCTGTCCTCGACCGCAACGATCGCGTCCTTGATGTTCTGACTCATCTGGTCAAGCGGGACACGCGTGCGGTTCTCCGTATAGATGGAGGCGATCTGGCTGCCATCGGCAGCCAGGATGGTGGTCGCCTGGCTGGGCGGGTTCACCTGGAGCTCCGCCGGCAGCGTGTCAAAGAACTGAATGGACCCACTGGCCGCACTGCCTGAAACGGCGGCGGCGGGGACGAGCAAGCCCGCCACCAGGACACCACAAATAGCGCTCACACCAAGGAATCCGAGGATCTTTCCAAGAGTGGTGGCAGTGTCGAATAGAGGGTTCCTACGAGTCACCATGTTCTCCACTTTACCGGCAAGGGCTAGTCTTTCTTTCATGACCAAATGGGAGTACGCGACGATTCCGCTCATCATTCACGCCACAAAGCAGATTCTGGACCAGTGGGGAGAGGACGGCTGGGAGCTTGTCCAGGTTGTTCCCGGACCCGATGGAAACGGACTTGTTGCATACTTGAAGAGGGAGAAGCAGTAACAATGACAACCCCCGCAGAAGCCACCGTTGGCGCGGATTCCACAGCTCCGGCATCCGCCGTCGAGCAGCGCCTTGCCGAACTCGGTTTGATCCTGCCGGCAGTTGCCGCTCCGGTCGCGGCCTACGTGCCGGCCATCGTCTCCGGCAACCACGTGTACACCTCCGGACAGCTGCCCTTCATTAACGGCAAACTTGAAGCTACGGGCAAGGTCTCCGGCGGTGAAGAGGGCCTTTCGGACGAGCCGACAGTGTCTCCGGAAGACGCTCATAGGTACGCGGCCGTTTGCGCAGTCAATGCCTTGGCTGCAGTCAAGAGCGTCATCGGAGACCTCGACCGTATTACGCGCATCGTGAAGGTGGTCGGCTTCGTGGCCTCCGACACTTCCTTCACCGGCCAGCCCGGTGTAATTAATGGTGCCTCCGAACTCCTCGGGCGTGTCTTCGGCGATAAAGGGCAGCATGCGCGTTCCGCCGTCGGTGTTGCAGTCCTTCCGCTCGACTCTCCCGTCGAGGTCGAGTTGATCGCTGAATTCAGCTAAGGAACCGGTTCATTCAATTGCCACAACTAGCCCGACGCCTTTTTGCGTTGCCCCCCGAACTCGAAGGGGCGGCACGGAACTGGCTTCAGCTCGGCGAACGGAACCCCCGCGCCGCGCGTTACGCATCATCTGTTGTTCTGCTCCGCGATTCGCCCACGGGCTTGGAGACGTGGATGGGTTACCGTCCCGGCTCCTCGCCGTTGGGTGTTGTCGCGTTTCCCGGCGGTTCGTTGGAACCCACCGACGACGACGCCCTCGGCTGGCTCGGACCCTCACCTCAGCATTGGGCTGACGCGCTCGGGACCACCGACGTCGGACTTGCCCGCCGCCATGTTGTGGGCGCCATCCGCGAACTGTTCGAAGAGACCGGCGTTTTGTTGGCCGGCCCGGACCTGTCCTCCACTGTGGAGGCAACGTCCACGCCCGAGTGGATGAAGGCCCGCGAAGCAGTAGCTGCGCAGGACAAGTCGTTCACGGACGTACTGGCCAAGCGTGGCTTGTCGTTGCGGACGGACCTGCTCAAGCCACTGGTTAACTGGCTGAGCCCGGACTTTACGCACCGGCGCTTCAACACCCGCTACTTCGCGGCCACGCTTCCCGTGAACCAGCAGCCTTCCCTGCTGGCGAGCAAGGGGGTCTGGGGCCGCTGGGTGTGCGTTTCAAAACTCATCGATGAGCGCCACACCACCGCTCTTGGCGACGAAATCGGCCAGGAAAACACTGCTGGCCTGACCCTGGGCCAATTGCTGGTGCCGGGTTCGGAGATCATCCTTGAAAAGATGGCTGCCGCCCAAGGCTGCATTGCGTATCTCAGCTACAAACGCAAACCGCACATGTACCAACCGCGGCTTGTAGAAGAGGATGGCGCACTCATGCTCGAAGTCGAAGCCGCCAGGACGGTTTCAGGCGAGCCGCAGCGGGAGCGCTGACGCGCAAGTCCACTGGGAGACGCAAAATGCCTGGCGACACACAGGGAAGTCCGGTGTCGCCAGGCATTTTCCGTGTCGCAGGAAATTAGCGGGAGCGCTGGCGGAGGCGCTGCATGTCCAGGATGACTACTGCGCGGGCTTCCAGGCGGAGCCAGCCGCGCTGGACGAACTCGGCCAGGGCCTTGTTGACCGTCTCGCGGGAAGCGCCGACCAGCTGGGCCAGTTCTTCCTGCGTGAGCTCGTGGGCAACCAGGACCCCGTCGGTGGCAGGCCGGCCGAAGCGGTCGGCAAGGTCCAGCAGGGCCTTGGCGACGCGGCCCGGAACGTCCGAGAACACGAGGTCGGACAGGGAGTCGTTGGTGCGACGCAGGCGGCGGGCGAGGGCCTGCAGCAACTGTGCAGATACCTCGGGACGCGTCCGGAGCAGGGCGTTGAGGCTTTCGTTCTTCAGGCCTGCCAGGCGCGTCTCGGAAACGGCCGTGGCCGTCGCGGTCCGCGGGCTGGGGTCGAACAAAGCCATTTCGCCAAAGAGCTCTCCCGGACCAAGGATGGCCAACAGGGATTCACGGCCATCCGGGGAGGTGCGGCCGAGCTTCACCTTGCCGGACACGATGAAGTAGAGCTGGTCACCCTGATCGCCCTCGCGGAAAACGGACGCTCCACGTGAAAGGTCCACCTCGGTGAGCTCGTCCGTCAGCAGACGGAAAGCGTCGTCGTCAAGGGTCGCGAAGAGGGGTGCGCGGCGCAATACCTCGATGTCCATGAAATCTCCTGAGTAAAAGTTCGGCTGGGGCGCTTCAGCCATTGTTTCAGAATTTTGTCGCGTCTGTGACGTACTTGGCAGCCGAAACGCCCTAAATCACGCGGAAGAGCCTCAAAATCGCATCCCAACTGGCCGGGAATGCTCCGCTGAGGGGCGCCTTAGCGATGCGGTTGGCAGCGTGCTCGTGAGGGAAAGCTGTCAGGCTATGCATCTACAATTGGGGCTTACTCGGCTGTGAGGAGCTTTGGTGTTCGGCTTGACCATATTGGACCTGGCGTTGATTCTGACGCTTCTTTCCTACCTGATCTACGGACTGCGCAACGGCTTCTTTGTGACCCTCGGTGGAATCGCCGGCTTTGCGGCAGGAGCCGTGGCAGCCTTCATCGCGGTTCCGCTTGTCGGCGATTGGGTGAAGGACAGCGGTTGGAGGCTGACGGCCATCATCGGCTCGGCTGTAGTGCTCATCGTCCTGGGGCACGGGCTGGGCACTTGGATCGGCCAGAAGGTCCGCAGGGCCGTGCGGATTCAGCCATTGAACGCCTTGGACCGCCTGCTGGGTGGTTTCGTCAGCCTGGTGGTCGCGGCATTGGTCATGTCCATGTTGGCGTTTAGCATCGGCTCCTTAGGCGTGCCACTCGTTTCGCAGCAACTCGCCGATTCCAAGGTTATCCGCTTCATCGACACCATGACGCCCACACCCGTCAAAGCCGGCGTCGCGCAGCTGCGTTCCACCGTCATGGGCAACGGCATTCCCCACATCATCGAAGGCATCGGTCCTGTTACCCCGTTGCCCGTTCCGAACACCAGCACAGACACCCCCGCCCTCAACAATGCGGCACATTCCGTTCTGAAGATTGCCGGCACCGCCTATCAGTGTGGCCAGAACCAGACCGGTTCCGGCTTCGTCGTCTCTCCGGGCCGCGTTGTGACCAACGCGCACGTCGTGGCCGGCGTGTCCCAGCCTGTGGTGGAAATCCCCGACGGCGGCGCGCTGCAGGGCCGCGTGGTCTATTTCGACAGCCAACGCGACCTGGCTGTGCTCGCCGTCGACGGTCTTCCGACGGCGCCGCTGCAGTTGAGTGCTGATCTTCCGGCCGGCTCGCCCGCAGCCTTCGCCGGCTATCCCCACGGTGGTCCCTTCCAGTCCAAACCTGCCGCGGTGGAGGGCATCTCGACCCTCCTGGTCCCGGACATTTACGGCAACAACCCTTCACCGGAGCAGGTCTACAAACTTGCCGGTGACGTGCAGCCAGGCAACTCGGGCGGTCCCCTCCTGACGACGGAGGGCCAGGTTGCTGGCGTGGTCTTCGCCAAGACCACTTCGGACGTGGCCGTGGGCTACGCCCTCACCATGGACGAGCTCTCGCCGGTGGCCCAGCAGGCACCATCTCTGAGCTCGGCCGTGTCGCCGGGCCAGTGCACCAAGAAATAGCCCTCCCCACCAGGGGACATGCCCAGCGCCTGATCTGAGCGTTGGACATAGTGCGCACATGTCCAACGCAGGCCACGAAGAATGAGCATGTTCCCAGGGGGTGCGCAGATGTCCAACGCAGGCCACGAAGAATGAGCATGTTCCCAGGGGGGTGCGCAGATGTGCAACGCAGGCCACGAAGACTGAGCATGTTCCCAGAGGGGTGCGCAGATGTGCAACGCAGGCCACGAAGAATGAGCATGTCCCCAGAGGGGAGGGTGCCTAGAGCCACTCCAGGCTCTGGCCATGCGGACCGGTGATGGCTGTCGGTACGCCGTTGTGCATGAGCAGGAATCGGCCCAGCAGCCGCTCTTCGGGCATCTCGGGGACAACGCTTGAGCCGTCCTGCTGGTCGATGACCATGTGGCCTTCGTTGGAGAGCCAGTGGCAGCCTCGGGTCGCCGCGAGTTCGGACATGGTGGCCCGGAATTGCGCCCGTTCCTGGGCATCGAGATACCCGAGCACCGCGCTGTGGAAGACCACCAGGGCGGAGTCCGCGGGTGCTTGGCTCGCGACTTCCAGCAACTTGTCATTGAGGTCCCCCGCCACCAGCATTGGCGGATCCTGTCGGGCGATCGCGATCGCCTGATGGAGCCGTTCCCGGCGGAAGTCCTGCTCGGGCCAGATCAGGGCATCGAGCCACGCGACATCGTTGGGATTCG
This sequence comes from Arthrobacter sp. FW306-04-A, assembly GCF_044358315.1. Classification (GTDB taxonomy): domain Bacteria; phylum Actinomycetota; class Actinomycetes; order Actinomycetales; family Micrococcaceae; genus Arthrobacter. Next base: position 3,672,449 of record NZ_CP084559.1, on the reverse strand, counting down.
TCACGTCCAACGGGTTCAGGTCGATGCCTGCCCGCCAATTGACTTGCGGCAACCGTTCGGGGATGGGGACCGGCCCCGAATCGGCACAGCGGAGTACCGGAGCATCAGCGTCGGCGCGGCCGATACGCTTTTGCCGGGCGCCGTCGTCGTACTCGTAGCGGTATCTGTCCGGGTACAGCGTGAGCCCGGCAGAGGCCCCGACTTCCAGGAGCGCGAGCGGTTTCTTTTCCGCAGCCGCGATCAACGCCAGCGACGGCAGGAGCGTAGCGCAACGCCCCGCTTCGTTGGTCTGCGTGGCGCGTGAAAGCACGGTCCCGGAAACCTCGGCCCAGTGGGCATCCAGGAAGCCCCGGAACTCCGGATAGGGGCTGACGCGGGCACCAAGATAGCGGGCGGCGGCGAAGAGCAGAATGGGCTGCCGCTTGCCGTGCGGCCATTGGTCGATCCGGGCGATAAGCTCCGGATCGTCGGCCGCGGCAAGGGCCCAGCGGGCATAGCAATCCGATGAGCCGGGCGCGTCGAACGTGCCGAAGTGCCGGTACCAGTCAGCCGTGCCGCTCAAGGTGACCCCGCTCAGTTCGACACTTCTAGACCGCGGTGGCGAGGTAGTCGATGGCCAGCTTGTAGCCCTGGACTCCCGCGCCGACGATCACCGCGGAGCAGACGGGGGAGAGATAGGAGTGGTGCCGGAACTCCTCGCGCTGGTGCACATTGGTGATGTGGACCTCGACAGCGGGAAGCTGCACCGCTGCGAGGGCGTCACGCAGTGCCACGGAGGTGTGCGTGTACGCACCCGCGTTGATGACGATCCCGACGGCGGTACCGCGCGCGCCGTGAATGGCGTCAATGAGGTCGCCCTCGTGGTTGGACTGGACGCAGTCCACGGTGAAGCCGTTGGCGCCGGCGGCCGCCATGGCGAGCTGTTCGACGTCGGCCAAAGTGGATGTGCCGTACTTTTCCGGCTCGCGCGTTCCGAGGAGGTTCAGGTTGGGGCCGTTGAGGACGAGGATGGTGCCGCGACCGGCTTCGGTGGCGGTGGGAGCTTCAGTCATGACTCCCAATCTATAGGGGTGCGGCGCCCGCCCGGCGTTTCTTACGTTGCTTTGGACAGCGCGCAGTCGCCGGGCGGACGCCAAACAGTTGCCTATGCCGCAGTGATCCGGAGCAGGAGCGCGTGCTCCGGGTTCAGGACCGGCATGGGAAGCCCCACCTCTGCCAGGAAGCGGCCGCTCGCGCTAGCGCCCGAGGGCACCCAAGCAGGCGGCTGCACCTGGGTGAACGTGCGGGCATAGTCGGCGTCGCCGGGGGCCGGGAAAATGGCCTCCACTTTGTACGAACGCTCAGGATCGAGCCCTGGAATCGCAACGCGGCCGGGTTGTTCGGCGAACGACGTCCGCGTACTGACGACGGCAAACAAGCCAGCGTCGCCGTCGTCGGACACCACCCCATGCAGCATCAGCGAGTCGTCGGGGACGTCGGCACGGACCATCCGCCCGCTGTGGATGAGCCCGCGGTGCTCCTTGTAGAGGCCAATGAAGCGCTTGAGCTCCTCGCGTTCGGCGCCCTGTACCTGTCGGACATCCCATTCCATGCCGAAATGCCCAAACAGTGCGGTAATGGCCCGGAAAGAGAGATCATGCGTCCGGGTCGTGGTGTGCGACGTGGTGGGGCCGATGTGCCCGCCCACGAGTTCCGGGGGAACCACGACGCCGGTCCAGCGCTGGATGGTCTGCCTCTCAAGGGCGTCGTTGCAGTCCGATCCCCAGATCCGGTCGGTTCGCTCAAGGATGCCTAGGTCCACCCGTGCACCGCCGGATGAACAGCTTTCAATCTCGACGCCGGGGTGCGCCTTGCGGAGCTCGTCGAAGAGCCGGTAGGCGGCCAGGGTCTGCTCGTGAACGGACGCGCGGCCCGCATGGCCGTGCTCCAGCAGGTCTCGGTTTTGGTCCCACTTGAGGTAGCTGATCTTGTTTTCCCGCAGCAGGGAATCGATCCGGTCGAAGACGTACTGCCAGGCAGCGGGATTGACGAGGTCGATGATGTGCTGGTGGCGCCATTCCAGGGGCAGGCGGCCGCCGTCCTTGTGGGACAGCGCGGCAGGACCCACGATCCAGTCAGGATGCGCACGGGCAACATCGGAGTCCAGGTTGATCATTTCCGGCTCCACCCAGAGCCCGAATTCCATGCCGTGGGAGTTGACGGCTTCGATGAGTGGCGTCAGGCCATCCGGCCAGAGGGTTTCGTCGACGTACCAGTCGCCCAAGCCGGCGTGGTCGTCGCGGCGCCCGCGGAACCACCCGTCGTCGAGCACGAATCGCTCAACCCCCAGTTCGGCAGCGGATTCCGCGAGCTCGATCAGGGTGTCCAGCTTGTGGTCGAAGTACACCGCTTCCCAGGTGTTCAAGACCACGGGGCGGGGCTTGCCTGCGGGGAGTCCCGTGGAAGACGAGGGGAGGACGTGATGAGGGCGGGACCGGAACCAGCTGTAGAAAGCTTCGCTGATGCCGTCCAGGCCACGATCCGAGTAGGCGGCAAACAGGGCGGGCGTGGTGTAGCTTTCGCCCGGCTGGAGGACCACTTCGGCCGGGCCCAGGAGCTCCGAGCCGCCGATCATGGTGCGGCCATCGGCCACGGTGTCGGCGAACTGTTCGTGGTTGCCGCTCCAAGCCAAGTGGGTGGCCCAGACCTTTCCGCGGCGATTGCCGAATCCGGCGGTGCCCGCGGCGAAAAGCAGTGAGGAATCGTGCCCTGTACGGCCGTGGCGTCCCGTGCGTACCCACGTGCCTTGCTGGACGGCACGGCGCTGTGGGTGTCGCTCGCGGCACCAGCGTCCGGTGAGGTCAAGGAGTTCGACGGCGTCCGGCCCCACCGGGAGGACGGTGGCCAGTTCGTCGAGCTGGAAGGGGGAGGTGCCGTCGTTGGCGGCCGTGTGGCGAAGCTCAAGGAGCCCGCCGGGGTGAAGTGTCAGGGCGGACGTCACCGTGATTCCGGCGTCGGGATCTTTTTGGACAACGACGGCGGAGCTGCCGTCAGCGTGGACGTCCACGGCGCGAAGCCGGACCGAAAAGTCCAGGCCGGGAACGCCGTCGGCGATTCTGTGGCCGCGCAGGCCCGGACGGCCCTGCCAGGCAGAGGAGCCTTGCGGGAGGAGCGCCGCCGGTACGGTTGCGTCGACGGCGGAGTGCGGGATGGGTTCGCCCAGGATGGCGAGGTCAGGGAGGGCACTGCCGAGATCGGCGCCCCAATGGATGACCTCGGCCTCTCCGCTGCTGAAACTGACCACCAGGCTTGTGCCGGAGGAACGGAGGTGGAGCGGGTCCATGAGCGGTTCACTTTCAGGGAGTCGTTGAGATGCTGAGTCGTTGCGTTGGTGCTGAGGAGTGGGGAGTCCGGGCGCCGCCGTCAAAGGAGTGAAGCGGCGGCGCCCGGACTGGTTCGGGGTTACTTGAAGAGGTTGTTGACCTGGTTGTTGGCATCGGACAGCGAGCTGGCGGGCTTCTTGCCGCTGAGCACTGCGTCCATTGCGGGCTTCATGATGCCGTCAACTTTGGCAGCCTTGTCCGCGATGGGGAAGAGGAACGTGGTGTTGTCCTTGACCTGAGTGGTGAAGGCGGAGACATCCACGCCCTTGGCCGTGAAAGCCTTGGCGGCCATGTCTGAGGAAGTGGTGATGGCCGGGAACACTACGGCCTTCTGGGCCACGACGTCCTGGCAGGCCGAGGATGCGAGATATTCGACCCACTTGGTGGCTGCCGCGGGGTTCTTGGTACCTGCCCAGATGGAGTCCGCCAGGCCATTGAACATGGACGCCCGCTTGCCGCTTGGTCCCACCGGTGTGGGGGCGATACCAGTCTGGATCCCCTTGTAGCCGATGTACTGGCCGATCATCCAGTCGCCGTTGGTGTTGATCGCGGCTTTGCCTGCACCGAAGTTGTCCGACACGCTGGCGCCTACCGTGGTTTCAAGTTTGGGCATGTAGCCCTTGTCCGCCAGTCCGGCCCACCACGCGATGGTTTCCTGGAACTTGGGGTCGTCATAGTTGAACTTGGTGCCCCAGGGGTTCTTGTCCGTGGAAGTCCAGCCGTTGGTGGCCGCCAGGAAGCTCCACTGGGTCTGGCCTTGGCCGGAACCACTGCCGGAGAGACCCAGGCCGTACACAGCCACGTTGTTCTTGTCGAAGCCGGGCTCGTCTCCGCGCTTGCCGTTCTTGTCGACCGTCAGGTGGGCGATGGTCTTTTCGTAGCTGCCGCCATCCTTGGGGTTCCAATCCAGCTTGGCCATCTGCTCGGCTGTGATACCGGCAGAATCGGTCATGGCCTTGTTGTAGAAGAGGCCAACGGTGTCCCAGTCTTTCGGAAGCCCGTAGCGCTTTCCGTCCTGGCCCACCCAGAGATCGGCCAGGCCCTTGTTGTAGACGTCCAGCTTGATGCCGTCCTTGGCCACTGCGTCGTCGAGCGCCAGCAGTTGCTTCTTGGACGCGAACTCCGGGTACTTGGACAAGTGGTCCGTGAAGACATCCGGAGCCGTGCCGGACACGAAGCCGTTGGTCAGTGTGGTCCAGTAATCGTCCCAGCCGCGCTGGGTGATTTTGACCGTGATATTCGGGTTGGCCTTAGTGAAATCACTCGCGCACTGCTGGTACATCGGGAGCTGGTTGGCATCCCACAGCCAGTAGTTGATCTCGCCCTTCGCTTCGCTGGAGGCGGGGGCGGAGCCGCCGCCGCATGCGGAGAGCGACAGTGCGACTGCGGCAGCGACGGCGACGGCGCCGATGGTGCCAGTGGACTTCTTCATGGTGGACCTTTCAGGGGGTTGCGATAGAGCAGGGTGTTGGTTGGGGAGGAAGAACTACTTGATGCCGGAGAAACCGATGGAGTTGACCACTTTCTTGCCGAAGGCGATGAAGAGCAGGAGAACCGGCAGGGCGGCCACGAGCGTGGCGGCCATCAGTCCGCTCCAGTCCGGCGCGCCTTGCGGGGACTGGGACTTGAAGACGCCCAGGCCCACAGTGAGGACGCGGACGTTTTCGTCCTGGCCCACCAGGAGGGGCCAGAAGTATTCATTCCACTGACCGATGAAGGTCAGCAGCGCCAGCGTGGCCAGGGGCGCGGCGGCGTTGGGGATCACGATCTGGAAGAAGATCCTGAGGTGCTTGGCGCCGTCGAGCATGGCTGCCTCTTCGACTTCCCGGGACATGCTCAGGAAGAACTGGCGCAGGAAGAAGATGGCGAACGGCGTCATGAACATGAAAGGCAGTGCCAGGCCGGCGAATGTGTTGAGCAAGCCCAGGTTCTTGATCATCAGGAAGTTGGGCAGCGCGGTGAAGATCGGCGGGACCATCATCGTGGCCAGGAAGATGGCAAAGACCTTGTTCCGGCCCGGCCAGCGCAGTCGGGAAAAGGCATAGGCAGCCATCGCGCTGAAGAATACTTGGCCTGCAGTGGTCATGGTCGCGAAAACAATCGAGTTTCGCAGGTACAGCCAGAAGTTGATGGCAGCGCCGGAACCACCCTCGGCGATTGCCTGCTCAGGGCTTTGGAGTCCCAGGACACGTTGGAAGGCGCCCCAGCTGAAGTCCGCGGGAAGCAGGTTCCCGGCGTTCGAAACCAGTGCGTGGTTGCTGGACAATGCTGTCCGGAGCATCCAAAGGAACGGGGCTACGGTGACGGCGACGGCGATTGCCACGAGGACCCAAGCGCCGGTGCGGCGCCAATTGATGGGTTTCGTGCGGGGGCGGCGCGACTGCAAGGGGCCGACGACGGCGGCAGCGGACTCGCGCGTACGGTGGGAATTGGTGGAGGTACTCATGGCGGGGTTTCCTTAGTCCAGGTCCGTCTCGTTGCCCTTGAGGAACTTCATTTGGATGAAGGCCACGAAGGCAAGAATGATGAAGAGAATGACGGACAAAGCCGATGCATAGCCGAAGTCGGACTCGCCGAAGGCCTTCTGGTAGATGTACATCTGGATGACCCGGGAGGCGTTGACCGGTCCGCCCTCGGTGGTCACGGCCACAGTGTCGAAGACCTGGAAAGAACCGATGACGGTGACAACCAGGACCAGCACCAGCACCGGGCGCAGGAGCGGCATGGTGATGCTCCAGAAGGTCCGGGTGGGGGATGCGCCGTCAAGGTTGGCTACCTCGTAGACGTGGTTGGGGATGGCCTGCAGGCCGGCGAAGATCAGGAGGGCGGTGTAGCCCATGTGCCGCCAGACGTTGACGAAGGCGATGGTGGGAATGGCCCACTGTTCGCTGCCGAAGAACGCAACGCGGGGCAGCCCCAACCAGCTGATGATCTCATTGACGATGCCGAGCTGGTAGTCGAGCATCCAGAACCAGAGCAGCGCGACGATCACGTTGGCCACCAGGAACGGGAGCAGAAGCGCGCCACGGATGAACGTCGACTTGGCCACGCGGTGCATGAGTAGGGCGAGTCCAATGGCGATGACGGTCTGGAAACCGATGTTCAGTGCTACGTACTGTACGGTGACGGCCATGGCGTTCCAGAACAGGTCATCAGTGAAGATCGAGGTGTAGTTCTTGATGCCGATCCAGGTGGGGTCACCCAGGATGCTGTACTCGGTGAAGCTGAGGTAGATACCCCGGACGGTGGGGATCAGGAAGAAAAAAACAAAGCCGATCATCGCCGGGAAAATGAAGAGCAATGCGATTTTCAAGTCACCGATCCTGCGGATGCCGTACCTGGGTTTTTTGCCCGCTTGGGGCGGTGCGGCATGCGCCGCGGGTTTGGTAAGGGTGGTCATCTTCGACCCTTCCTGACTGTGATATGGGTTACAACTGCCTGAAATCTACACGAGTAGATATGAAGGGGTCAAGTAAGTTTGTGAGGTTTTGTTCGATTATTTTGGATTTATTGCGTTTTGTTGACTCGAGTAGATCGTAGTGATTCACTGGCCTGAGCCACCCGTCGGAGCCTATCTGGTCGGGAGACGGCACTCCGCGAGCAACCACCATCATCGAAGGGCTAACAATGACGTTTTCAATGGGAGTAGTAGGACTTGGCCAGTTTGGCGGCCAATTTGCCCACCTCTTCAAGCTCCACCCCGGGGTTTCCGCGGTCTACGCGGTGGATGAGCTACCTGAGCGGGCAGCCAAGGCTGTTGAACAGCTGGGCCTGGACGGAACAATGGCCAGCTTCGATGCGTTACTGGCCTCCGACGTCGACGCCGTCGCCATCTTCACCCAGCGCTGGACGCACGGTCCGTTGGTGATCAAGGCGCTGCGCGCCGGAAAGCATGTCTATTCGGCAGTTCCCATGGCGATCTCCGAGGAGCAGATCGCCGGGATCATCGACGCTGTGCGTGAGACCAAGCTTGTCTATGCCATGGGGGAGACCAGCTACTACAACCCGGCCACGGTCTACGCGCGCAAGCAGCACGCCGCTGGCAAGTTCGGCCGCATCTTCTACACGGAGGGTGACTATGTCCATGACATGGACTTGGGATTCTACGAGGCCTACCAGTACAGCGGCGGCGAAAACTGGAAGGCAACCGCTAGCTACCCGCCCATGCTGTACCCCACGCACGCCATTGGCGGCGTGCTGGGTGCCGTCCCTGGACATGCGGTGAGCGTCAGCTGCATTGGCGTCAAGGACGATCGGGGCGACGGCGTCTTCGACAAGGAAGTCAGCATGTTCGACAACGACTTCTCCAATGCGACCGCGCTCTTCGAAATGAACGACGGCGGCGCGATGCGGACCAACGAGATGCGCCGCGTGGGCTATCCCTCGCACATCCGCGAGTCCCGGTTCCGTTTCTTCGGCACGGAGGCGAGCTTTGAGCAGTTGGCCACCACCACGCTGTGGCAGGACAAGGAGGGCGTGCTGGACGTCTCTGAGCAAGTGGAGACCAAGCCGAGCATGTCGGCCGACGACCCCTCGCTGGCGGACGTCGCCCCGGAGCTTCGCGGTGCCTTCATCTCCGGACTCGCTCCGGTACACGACGCCGGCCGGTTGCCTGCTGAATTCGACGGCGCCCCCACCGGGCACGAAGGCAGCCACCAGTTCCTGGTGGACGACTTCGTCACCGCCGTGAACCAGGGGAGTCTTCCTCCGGTCAATGCCTGGGTGGCGGCCCGCTTCACCCTCCCGGGCGTCGTGGCGCACGAGTCTGCCCTTCGTGGAGGTGAGCGGCTCCCCATCCGGGACTTCGGAGATGCACCCGAAGCTTTGTAGCTAGCATGATCACCATGACAACTTCGGCAGTGCACACCCCGCGCGGACCGGTTACGCGCAAAGACGTGGCCCGGTACGCCGGGGTGAGCACCGCCGTCGTGAGCTATGTGGTGAACGGTGGTCCCAAGAAGGTGGCGCCGGCTACCGAAGCCAAAGTTCAGGATGCCATCCGAACCCTGGGGTACCGGCCGAACGCCACCGCGCGTGCGCTCAAAATGGGTTCCAACCAAACTGTTGGTTTGGTGATTCCGGACTCCAGCAACCCGTTCTGGGCACTGCTGGGGCACGCAGTCGAGCTGGCGGCCGCCGAGCGCGGATATGCCCTGTTGTTGACGAATTCCGACAACAAACTGGACTCCGAACGCCGCCACATCCGCAACCTCGCCGCCCGGCAGGTTGATGGAGTGGTCCTGGCCAGCGTCATGTTTGAACCAGACCTGCTGGAGCTTGTGGGAGCCGGAATCCGCTCGGTCCTGCTTAACCATGCCTCGGTCGCTCCCGGATTCACCAGCGTGGGCGTGGACCTCGAGGCCGGTGCCCGGCTGGCCGTGGAACATTTGATCAGCCACGGCCACAAGAGCATCGGCCTTGCCATGGGAACGACGGCGGACAACGAAGCTGACGGAAGGGAACGGGGTTGGCTGCAGGCGCTGCAGGCTGCCGGCCTGCCTGTTGGACCCCTTGCCCGGGCCCGGTTCGATCGCCCGGGAGGCTATGAGGCAGGGCAGCGACTTCTGGCCTCGGACAACCGTCCGACGGCGATCTTCGCAAGCTCCGATATGCAGGCAATCGGGGTTCTCCGGGCAATCCGCGAGGCCGGTCTGTCGGTTCCGGAGGATATTGCCGTGGCGTCCTTCGACGGTTCGGTTGAGGCCGAATACAGCTGGCCGGCGCTGACCACGGTGGAACAGCCGGTGTGGGAGATGGCAGAAGCGGCCGTGTCCGCGCTGGTGGGCGAGGATCGCAACGAACCCCCGCAGCACAGGGTCTTCCCGACCCAGCTCCGCATCCGGCAATCGTGCGGCTGTCCTTAGCGGTTCTTCCCGGTTTCCAGGCATCCCCTAGGACCACCCCAGACCCGACCGTCAGGGTGTTGCGATCCTGAGCTTCCCGACGCCGTCGGCGAGAATGCGCCGGGCATCCTCGCCGAGACGCGAGTCCGTCACGAGCACGTCGGCTTCCTCCAGCTGGGCAATCGAGGCGATGCCCACCGTTCCCCACTTGCTGTGGTCCGCCAAAACCACCACGTTGCGGGCCGCACTGATGAAGGCCCGGTTGGTTTCGGCTTCCTGCAGGTTCGGAGTGGTGAATCCTGCGTCTGCGTCCATGCCGTGGACGCCCAGGAACAGCGTGTCGAGGTGCAGCTGCTTCAGGGCGGCCGTGGCAATTGGACCCACCAAGGCGTCCGACGGCGTGCGCTCGCCACCCGTGACGATGACCGGGAAACGTTCGCGCGGACCTGAGGCATTGTGGAAAAGGTCTGCAATCCTGATGGAGTTCGTCACCACGGTGATCCGCGGGCCGTCAAGGAGTTCCTTGGCGAGCTCGTAGGTGGTAGTTCCTGCGCTCAAGCCCACGGCCATGCCTTCGTGGACGAGGGTGGCAGCCTCGACCGCGATCGCGTGCTTCTCCTCGATCAGCTGCGTGGACTTCAGCTCGAAGCCTGGCTCGTGGGTCCGCGCATCACCGGGTATCTTGGCCCCGCCATGGATACGCTCCACGAGCCCTGATTCCTCAAGCGACTCGATGTCGCGCCGAACGGTCATCGCGGAGACGCCCAGCAGTTGAGCGAGATCCGAGACACGGACAACCCGTTCGCGCTGGACGGCGTCGACAATGGCGGTGTGGCGCGCTGCCTGAAGCATCGGGGCCTTTCTGGAAGGACGGCAGGTGGTTAGGCGGGAGTGGCGACGACGGCGACGCCCCCGGCAGTAAGGATTAGCGTACCTCCGGTGGCGGTTCCGCTCAGGAGCTCGACGCCGTCGAGCGGCACAGCCACGTCCTGGGGGCTGTGGTTGATGACGAATGTCCAGTCCTTGGTGCCGTTGCTCCTGCGGACGATTTCCACGTCTTCCGGAGGCTGAACACCCAGGACCGGCTCCACCGCGGCGTCCGAGCAGAGGAGCTGGACCAGTTCGGCCAACCCCGTTAGGCCCAGGCTGGTGGCGACGTAATAGGCGGCACCGCGTCCGCGCGCTCCCGCCCGGCGGGTCACCGCCGGAGAGCCACCGACGCCGGACCCGCCCCGGCCCGCAGCTCCGGGCCCCGCACCGCCGTCGAACGTGGCGAGAACCTCAGCGTCGGTCGCCTTCCCCAACTCGCTCCACAGAGTCCCGGAGCCGAACTGGCTCAAGCCCACGGCGTCGCCGGAACGCAGGGGGAAGAATTCCTCCATGCTCACGCCCAGGAGCTCGGAGAACGCCCCTGGGTAGCCTCCGCCGTTGACGGGGTCCATGCGGATGTGGTCGTTCTCGTCTACGATTCCGGAGAAATATGTGATCACCAGGGTTCCACCGGCTTCGACGTACTCGTGGAGCTTTGTGGCACCTTCATCCGTGACCAGATACAGCATGGGCGCGATCACCAGCTTGTAGCCGGAGAGGTCGTCGGTGCTTTGCCGAATGTCCGTGGTGATGCCGGCCCGGTAGAGGGCATCATGCCAACGCCGCGTTTCGGGGACGTTCCGGGCGTCCTCGCTGGGGTGCGAGTCCAGTTCGGTGCCCCAGCGGGCATCGGTGTCGTGGATGATGCAGGTCTCGGCCTGGACCGTGGAGCCGGCCACCTCCGAAATGCGCTCGAGCGCACGGCCCAGCTGCACTACTTCGCGCCACACCTTGCTGTCTCGGCCGGCGTGGGGGACCAGTCCGGAATGGTACTTTTCGGCGCCAGCCCGGGAGGCCCGCCATTGGAAGAACAACACCCCGTCGGTTCCTCGGGCCACGTGTTGCAGGGAGTTGCGCAACATTTCACCCGGCACTTTGGCCACGTTTCGGGGTTGCCAGTTGACTGCAGAGGTGGAGTGTTCCATCAGGAGCCACGGTTTGCCCTGCGCCCATCCGCGGGTGAGGTCCGCCGTCATGGCCAGTTCCTGGAAGTTCCGCTCGTCGGCGGCAATCAGATAGTGGTCATTGGAGACGACGTCCATGTGTCCGGACCAGCGCCAATAGTCCACAGGGGCGTTCAGGCCCATGTTGAAGCCCATGAAATTAGTGGTCACCGGATGCTTTGAATGTGCCCGGATGATGTCCGCTTCTGCATTGAAGCACTCGAGAAGCGCATCGGAGGAGAACCGCGCGAAATCCAGTTGTTGGGTGGGGTTCACCCAGGTTCCGGAGCGGCGTGGCGGCAGGATCTCGGCCCAGTCGTAGTAGTGCTGGGACCAGAACGCCGTGCCCCACGCCTCATTGAGCGTGTCGAGGCTGCCGTACCTGTCCCGGAGCCACTTCTGGAAGCCGCGTTCCGCATGCGGACCGAAGTCCGGTTGGTTGTGGCAGCCGTACTCGTTGTGGACATGCCACATCACGACGACGGGGTGTTCGGCGTAGCGCTGCACAATCGCCGTCGTCAGGGCTGCTGCCGCTCGGCGATAGTCCGGGGAGCACGCCGCGAAAGCCTGCCGCGAACCGTAACTTTGCCGAACGCCGTCGGCATCGACCGGAAGCGAATCAGGGTACTTGCGGCTGAACCACGGCGGGGGAGAGGCGCTCGCGTTGGCGAGGTCCACGCTGATGCCGCTGGCGTGGAGAAGCTCAAGGACCCTGTCCAGCCAACCGAACTCGTAACGGCCTTCCTCCGGCTCCAGGAGTGCCCAGCTGAAGATCCCGACGCTCACCAGGTTCACCCCGGCTTCTTTCATGAGCGCGACGTCGTGTTTCCAGACCTCCTCGGGCCATTGCTCGGGGTTGTAGTCCCCGCCGAAGGCGATCCGGCCGCCCAGCTTGTCGACGATGTAATCCATGGCCATGGGTTTTTATCCTTTGCTGGAACCGAGCGTGAGGCCCGCTACGAATTGGCGCTGCAGCGCGAGGTAGATAATCAGGGTGGGTATCAGGGTGATCATGGCGCCCGCGGCAATCAGGTTGTAGTTGCTGAGGAACTGGCCCTGTAGGTTGTTGATGGCGGTGGTGATGGGCAAACGGTCGCCACTTTGGATGAAGAGCAACGGCCAGAAGAAGTCGTTGTAGATGAAGATGACTTCCAGCGTGCCGAGCGCTGCGAGGGCGGGTCGGCAGAGCGGCAGGATGATGTTCCAGTACTGCCGCCAGATTCCGGCCCCGTCCACCAATGCGGCCTCTGTGAGGTCGGACGAGAGGGCCTTCATGTAGTTGGAAAGCACGAAGGTGCAGAAACCGATCTGGAAGGCCGTGTCCACGGCGATCACGGAAATGTAGGTGTTGAGCAGGTTGCCGGAATCGCTGAAGGAGTACGGCAGCGAGAGATGCTTGAACATTTCGAACAACGGGGCTGCGAGGACTTGCGGTGGCAGGAGGTTGCCCGCCGTGAACATGATCAGCAGCGTGATGTTGAATTTCCAGTTCACCCTGGAGACGGCGAACGCCATCATCGAGGCAAAGAACAGGGTCAAGAGCACCGCGGGGGCCGTGATGAGCAGGGAGTTCAAGAGATACTTCGAAAACCCGCCCTGGGTCCAAGCTTGGATGAAGTTGTCGAAGCTGAAGCTGCCGCCAAAACTGAAGTAGCCGTACTTGTCCGTGTCGGCTTTGGGGCGCAAGGCCGTGTACAGGGACCAGCCCAGCGGAATCAACCACATCACTGCCATGACGGTCAGGAAGATATGGGTCCCGTAGTGGCGCTTGCCGGAGTTCCGGGATACGGCCGCGGCTCCTGCCGTGCTTGGGATGGGGTTGGCGAGGGTGCTCATGCCTTGCTCTCCTTGCCGAAGGTGCGGATGAGGTAGAAGACGATGGGGATCAGCGAAATAACGAGGAGGATGACCGCGAGGGCCGAGCCGACGCCGATCACCTGGCCTTCACCGACGAGGTTCTGGATCACCAGGGCGCTGATCAATTCAAGGCCGTTGGTTCCTCGGTTGATGATGTAGACGATGTCGAAGGCACGCAGCGACTCGATGATGGTGATCACCACGATCACGATGTTCACAGGCCGCATGGCCGGGAAGACGACGCGGAAGAACGTCTGCACGGCGTTGGCGCCGTCAATCGACGCCGCCTCCCGCAGGGTCGGGTCCACACCCTTGAGTCCGGCCAAGTACAGGAGCATGACGTACCCGGAATGACGCCACGTCGCTGCAACCATTGCTGCCCAGATATTGACATTGGAATCCCCGAACCAGTCCACGGCCCGGGGTGTGCCGGCCGTGCCGAGCAGGTAATTAAGCAAGCCGCTGTCGCGGTTATAGAAGAGTTGCCAGATCACGCCGATGAGGGCCAGGGACAGCATGACGGGCGTGAAAAAGATGCTCTGGTAGATCTTGCTGCCGCGGATCTTCTGGTCCAGGAGCACGGCCAGGAGCAGGCCGAGGGGCGTTGCGATCAGGGCCAGGAAGGCGAGCCACAGGACGTTGTGTTGGATGGCGGGCCAGAACGGGGGATAGTCCTGGACCACAAAGCGGTAGTTATCCGTCCCGGCTGGCTTGATGTCTTTGAGGTCCAGGCCGTTCCAGCGGGTGAAGCTCAGGGCAATGGAGAAGAGCGTGGGCAGCCAGACCAGCAGCAGTTGGATCAGGGTAGGCAAACCCACCATGATCGCGAGGACCAACTTGTCACGCCGCGTGAGGCGGCGGACTTTGCCTGCTTTGCCCAGCGGTCTGCCAGTGCCGCGATGACCCTTGCCGGCCGTGGTTCGCCCGGCAGCACCGGGCTCACTGTCCGGTGCTGCCGGCTTTTCGGCGGTAGTACTCATGGGGATTCCTTCAGTTTGCAAAAGGCGGCCCGACGACGGCGGGCGGAACCGCCGTCGTCGTTCCTGTCACGGCGACTACTGGGCGGCGTAAAGGGTCTTGGCCTGTGCTTCAAGGTTCTTAACGTCCACGGTGCCGTCCTTGATGAAGGACTGCAGCGCGGGGATCATCACGTTGTTGGCCATGGCGGGGAGGGCATCGCGGTCGAAGAATTGGCTGATGTACTTGGCGTTGGCGATGGTGTCCGCGCACTTCTTGTTCAACGGGGTGAACTTGGAGGTGTCGGCGCCCTTGACGGTGGCGATTTGTGCGGGGTCGACGGCGGCGTAGGCGTTTTGGCCTTCGGCGGATCCCATGAAGGCAAGGAAATCGTGGGCCGCCTTGTTGTCGCCGCCCTTCTTGGAGAGGAGCAGGCCGTCGATGGGGGCTTCGACAGCGTCGGTCCCTTCCACCGCGATTTCCGGGAACGGGAAGAAATCGATGTCCGCCAGCACCGTGGGATCGGTGAACTGCTGAGTGACGAACGAGCCCAAAAGGTACATGCCAGTCTTTTTGGCTTCGAGGGCCTTGGCAGCATCCTGCCAGGTCTGGCCAAGGGCCGCTGGATCCTGGAACGGCAGGAGGGCTTTCCACGTGTCAAAGACATCGCTAACCTTTTTCTGGTCCCAGCTTTCCTTGTGGGCGGTCAGGTCCACGTGGAATTGGTAGCCGTTGAGGCGCATGTTGATGTAATCGAACGTGCCCATGGCCGGCCAGCCGTCCTTGTCCGCGAAGCCGATGGGGATGATGCCGTCAGCCTTCATCTTGGCGGCCAGGGTCTTCAGCTCATCGAATGTCTTTGGTGCGGTGTAGCCCTTTTCGGCCCAGAAGCTCTTCCGGTAGAAGAAGCCCCAAGGGTAGTTGTAGTTCGGAACCAGGTACATCTTGCCGTCCGAGCCGGTGGACGCCTTCTTCATCGCGTCGGAGAAGTTGCCGCCGATGGTTGCCCATACATCGTCTACAGGAGCCAGGAGACCCTTCCCTGCGTAGTACTGCATCCGGTAGCCGGCGAACCACGTAAAGGCATCGTCCGGGCTGCCTTGAAGGTAGGAATTGATCTTGTTCTGGAAATCGTTGTGCGGGACAGTGTTGGTGGCCACTGTGATGCCGGCCTTCTTGGTGAAGGCGTCGGTGACGGCCTTGTAGGCGTTCTTGGGGACGTCGTCCGAGGCGTACGAGCCGAAGGTGAGGCTGTTCGATGAGGCTCCCGGAGCGGGGCCGGAGCCGCCGGTGCAAGCAGCCAACAGCGGGATGCCCGCCAGGCCGGCAGCTCCGATACCGAGCGTTTTCAGGATGGTGCGGCGTCCAGGCCCAGCACTGTGGGCCGACTGGAACGGATCAAGATTCGCTGCCATGTTCTCTCCCTTGAAAGCGTGGTGCTTGTGAGTTATCTCACGTAGAACTCGACTATAACCACTCAAAAGAGAACATGAAAGAACGAAATATAACATTCTTGCGACAGTGTGTTTCATGACAAAAGCGGCGGTCCCCGTGGAGGAGGACCGCCGCCTTTGTGCGGTGGATTGGCGCCTTGTGTAGCTTGGTGAATTGCTTACTTCTTCAGCGACTCGGCGATCTGGGCCATGATGGTGGGGTCCGACAGGGTGGTGGCGTCGCCGACTTCGCGGCCTTCTGCGACGTCCTTGAGGAGGCGGCGCATGATCTTCCCGGAGCGGGTCTTGGGAAGTTCGGGGACCACCAGGATGTGCCTGGGTTTGGCGATGGGGCCGATTTCCTTGCCGACGTGGCTGCGCAGTTCCTGGACGGTGGCGTCGCCGTCGTTGACGGCGTCCCCGCGCAGGATCACGAACGCGACCACGGCCTGGCCGGTGGTTTCGTCCGCGGCTCCGACGACGGCAGCCTCCGCCACGGCGGGGTGGGAAACCAGGGCGGATTCGATTTCGGTGGTGGAGAGCCGGTGCCCGGAGATGTTCATGACGTCATCCACCCGGCCCAGCAGCCAGATATCACCGTCCTCGTCCTTCTTGGCGCCGTCGCCGGCGAAGTACATGCCTTCGAAGCGGGACCAGTAGGTTTCCTTGAACCGTTCCGGGTCCCCCCAGATGCCGCGGAGCATCGCGGGCCAGGGTTCGCGGACCACAAGGTAGCCGCCGTGCCCGTCCGGGACGGACTCGCCGGCCTCGTCCACGACGTCGATCGCTATGCCCGGCAGCGGAACCTGCGCGGATCCGGGCTTGGTCGAAGTGACCCCGGGCAGGGGCGCGATCATCTGGGCGCCGGTCTCGGTCTGCCACCAGGTGTCCACGATCGGGGCCGGGTGGTCCTTCTTTTCGCCGTTCTTGCCGGCGTTGCCGCCGATGACGTCCCGGTACCACATCCAGGCCTCGGGGTTGATGGGCTCACCCACCGAGCCCAGGACCCGGATGGAGGACAGGTCGTACTTGCCCGGGATGTCCCTGCCCCACTTCATGAAGGTCCGGATGGCCGTGGGGGCGGTGTAGAGGATGGAGACCTTGTATTTCTCCACGATTTCCCACCAGCGGCCCTGGTGCGGGGAATCCGGGGTGCCTTCGTACATGACCTGGGTGGCCCCGTTGATGAGCGGCGCGTAGGCGACGTAGGAGTGGCCGGTGACCCAGCCGACGTCGGCGGTGCACCAGAACACGTCCGTCTCGGGGTGCAGGTCGAAGACCGCCTTGTGGGTGTAGGCGCCTTGGGTGAGGTAGCCGCCGGTAGTGTGCAGGATGCCCTTGGGCTTGCCCGTGGTGCCGGAGGTGTACAGGATGAACAGCGGGTGTTCGGAGTCGTGCCCGACGGCGGTGTGTTCCGTTGAGGCGGCGCCGACGGTATCGTCCCACCACTGGTCCCGGCCCTGGACCCAGTCGACGGGTTCGCCGTTGCGCCTGACCACCACGACGTTCCGGACGGCGTGGCCTTCGCCGTTTCCCTTGGAGGACAGTGCTTGGTCCACCGCGGGCTTGAGCGGGCTGGGCTTGCCGCGCCGGTAGGTGCCGTCCGCGGTGACCACGAGCTTGGCCTCGGCGTCGTCGATCCTGGAGCGCAGGGCGTCGGCGGAGAATCCGCCGAACACAACCGAGTGCACAGCGCCGATCCGGGCACAGGCCAGCATGGTGATGACTGCCTCGGGGATCATGGGCAGGTACACGGCCACCCGGTCGCCCTTTGCCACGCCCAGGGACTCGAAGGCGTTGGCGGCCTTCTTGACCTCCTCGGTTAGCTGCGCGTACGTGTAGGAGCGGGTGTCTCCGGGTTCGCCTTCGAAGTAGATCGCCACCCGGTCCCCGAGCCCGTTTTCAACGTGCCGGTCCAGGGCGTTGTACGCGGCGTTGACCTGCCCGCCGACGAACCACTTGGCGAACGGCGGGTTGGACCAGTCAAGGGCCTTGCTGAAGTCCTTGTCCCAGTCCAGGAGTTCACGGGCCTGCTTGGCCCAGAACGCGGGCCGGTCCGCATTCGCTTCCGCATAGGCTTCGGCGCCGACTACCGCATTCGCGGCGAATTCCGCGGTGGGCGCGAACTTCCGGTTCTCGTGGAGAAGGTTTTCGAGGGCATCGCCGTTGCCTGCCCCGTCAGATCCGGGTGCAGCGGTGGTCGTCGATCCATTGGCGTCCTGGGACATGTGAACCTCATCATTCATCGATCTCTGCTGCGCGGGTCCTGTGGTGGGCTGCCCTGCCCAAACACGTGTAGCATGCACGGCGTTGGGCTGCGGCGCCTCACGGGATTCCGCAAAGAGCTTTTCCGGAACCCACCTTAGCGTTTTGAGCTGACAACAAGTGTCTGCGGTCACAATCTGGACCGTGAGCGGCGCCTGATTCGCGCCGAACGGCTCCGACGGCTCTTAGGGTTGCTCCAAAAGCGGAGATCACAGTGACCGCCTCCCGGTCTCCGCGCAGGTGCCAGCTAGTGGACTGTCAGAAGGGTGGCATAGGCTGAAGAGGTCTCGAGACGCGAAGACTTGGCGCCCCTGCCTTGCCCAAAAACACTGGGTGCAGCCTTGGGCGGCAGCGTATCGGGCACCGCCGTACAAAGGAGATTTGCATATGAACCAGACGAGCCAAGGCCCGAAATACGGTGCGCTCGCGCCCGGATCGGCCCCCGAAGCAGCAGCTGGAGCCGGGGCACCAGAACCCGGCAGCAAGACCTCCCCGAAGTACCAAGCGGTACTGGGACCTTTCACCACCCGGGACATGACTGTTTTCGGCTCCACTTTGCTGATGTTTGTAGGCTCCCTCCTGCCGATGTTTGCCGGGCGCTACAACCTGTGGAACCTGGACAACCTCTTTTTCCTGGCCTTGGGCATCGTCCTTCCCCTCGTGGTGGCGGCGTTGTTCGTTGCGCGGCGCCTGCAGCCGGAGAACGTGGTGAGAATCGGTTCGCTCTCGATTGACCAGTTCGCTTCCGTTGTGGCGTCGTTCGCCGTGACCATGTTCTTCCTCTCCACAGCAGGCGCGTTTACTGTTTACGCGCTGGTCGGCCTGATCGGTTCGGTGGGCCTTCTCGCTGCGACGGTCCTGGCTCCGCACTTGCCGGTGCTCCGCGAGGACTTCAAGGACCGGGCCGAACAGCCCGCGCACGTTGTGGCCCGGGAAGCAGCCATCCCAACCCGCAAGCCCGTCGCGCCGAAGCCGGTGGTGCCCAAGCCCGAAGCCTCGCCTGAAGCTTCCGCCCCCGCCACCCCGGAGCGTGTCACGGCGGCGGCCGTCACGTCGGTGCCCGAAACACCAGATCCCGAAGCTTCAGCGCCGTGGGCTCCGGCAGCTGCCGCTCCGACGTCGTTCGGTCCAGCTGACGCAGTACCGTCCAGTCCGGCAGCAACACAGTCCGCTGACACCGCACCCGCCGCTGCCTCCGCCGCCGGGGACGCCGCCGTCGTACCCGCCGAGACCGCCAGCCCCACCGGAACCGCCACCCAGCACATCGGGACAGTCGACACGGCAAGCGCGGGGAACCAGCCCAACCCGGAGCAGCCCAATCTCGAGCAGACCAGGGCGCATCAGATCATCGGAGCCACCGTTGATCCGGCGACGCGAAGGGACGAAGAAGAACACGGCTCAGGATACGGGGCCTTCTGGTTCGCCGTGGCCCATCCCCGTACCGTCGTCGACGAGCACACAGGAATCCCCGTCTTTACCATCGAACCGGGCACGTGGGTCCTGGCCCTTGAGGACCGGGGCGAGGAATTCCTGGTGCAGGATACCGATGGAAAAGTGGGCATCCTACGCGATCTCAGCCACATCGAACGCGGCTAGCGATGCCCGCCGTGGACACCGCCGTCGAAACCCCGCTGGCCTTGAAGCGGCGTGCGCGCAAAATCAACAAAGCACTCGCCGAGCTTTATCCCTACGCCCATGCGGAGCTTGATTTCCGGAACCCGTTCGAACTTGTGGTGGCCACGGTGCTGTCCGCCCAGACCACCGACGTGTTGGTCAATCAGGTCACCAAGATCCTGTTTTCACGCTATCCGGATGCCAGGAGCATGGCCGAGGCCGAGCCCGCCGAGCTGGAGGCGATCCTGCAACCGACCGGTTTCTTCCGCGCCAAAGCGCGGAACGTCCTGGCCCTCAGCACCCGCTTGGTGGACGAGTTCGACGGCGAGGTTCCCGGCAGTCTGGAAGATTTGGTGACGCTCCCCGGCGTAGGGCGCAAAACCGCGAACGTCGTGCTCGGCAACGCTTTCGGCGTTCCTGGAATCACGGTGGACACGCATTTTGGCAGGCTTGCGCGCAGGTTTGGGTGGACGACGTCCGAGGACCCGGTGAAGATCGAATTCGACGTCGCCGAACTGTTCGAGCCCAAAGACTGGACCATGCTGTCCCACCGGGTGGTTTTCCACGGACGCAGAGTCTGCCATGCGCGCCGGCCGGCGTGCGGCGCGTGTCCGGTGGCCAACTGGTGTCCCAGCTACGGTGAAGGCGAAACCGATCCGGCCAAAGCCGCCAAGTTGCTCAAATACGAACTGGCGCCGGGCAACGAAGCACTTTTGGCAAGGCTGCTCGCCGAGACCCACCGTGCCGCGGAGATTCGGATGGAATCGCAAAGGAGCCCACGATGACCGCGCTGGAAGACTTAGTCAGCCTCATCTCCAAGATTGATTCCGGCCTTCACCCAGGCCCTGATCCGCGGATTGCCGCCGCAACGGTGGATCCAGACAAGGCACGAAGAGCCGCTATTCTCATGCTGTTCGGCGTCTTGGACGATGTCCCCGCTGAATCCGGGAAACCTGTGGCCCCGGCCGACTTGGATGTGTTGCTCCTGGAACGCGCGCACACCCTGGACGATCATCCGGGGCAGGTGGCGTTCCCTGGCGGCAGCATCGATCCCGGGGATGAGTCCGCCGTCGCGGCAGCCCTTAGGGAAGCGGTTGAGGAGACCGGCCTGGACAGCGGAGGCGTGCAGGTGCTGGGCGTCATGCCGGAACTCGGGCTGATCCGCAGCAATTTCGTGGTCACCCCGGTGTTGGCATGGTGGGCATCGCCCTCGCCCGTTCGCGTTGTGGACTATGCCGAATCGGCGCAAGTGTTTCGAGTTCCCGTGCGGGACCTCCTGGACCCGGACAACCGCTACACCGGGACGCTCACCCGATTCGGCCGGACTTTCTCGAGTCCCGTCTTCAAAGTCAACGGACTCGTGGTCTGGGGTTTCACCGGGATGGTGCTCAGCGGCCTTTTCGACGCCTTGGGCTGGACGGTTCCGTGGGACGCGGAACGGGCTCTCGAAATCGAGATCTAGCCCCCGCGGGTGTGCTGCTCGCAGGCCGGGCGCCCGCTGGCGCGCCTCGCGTCGCCGGATCCCGCTACGCCGCGCGCCGGACGGTTTTTGAGTGGTCCACGACGATGCCCGTGGCGGCATTTTCCCGTACCGCGGTGATGCCGGCGACTACGGCTTTCAGGTGTTTGAACTGCGGAGACTCCGCGACCAGCGTTCCGTCGGCTGCCATCAGCCGGAAACGGTAGCCATCTTCGCCGTCTTTGAGAATCTCGAATCGTCCAGCCATCGTTGCTGTTCCCCCTTGTATGCTGCCTCGCACAGATAGTGCGTCCTTGCACTGTGGTGTCCCTCACTCGGAACGCCATGAATGAGCCTATCCAGAAGGAAGGAGAGTGCTGAAGTTACTTGGGGGTAGATGACTTGCCCGGGTCATGCCAAGTTCGTTTCCGCCATATGACTCGCTTTGCGCCTTGCCGGACGCTATG
This sequence comes from Arthrobacter sp. FW306-04-A, assembly GCF_044358315.1. Classification (GTDB taxonomy): domain Bacteria; phylum Actinomycetota; class Actinomycetes; order Actinomycetales; family Micrococcaceae; genus Arthrobacter. The sequence goes on along the minus strand of NZ_CP084559.1, from coordinate 3,651,159 downwards.
GTTCCGGACTTCCAACGACGCGGTCCTCAAAAGGTCAGTGCTCGCCTCGGGGCCGGCACCGGATATTCCGCAATGGCCATCCGGAATTCTTCTTCCGCGTTGAGTCGCCGCCGGACTTCCAATGCCTCCAACCTTTGGACATCGCCCGCGTCTACGCCGGGGGTGTTCGCCAGTTCCCTGATCCAGTTTCCGGCCACGACGGCGTCGTGCTGCTCGCCCAACAGCCGCTGCAGACCGATCGCCGGTTGGATCACTCCAGCAGCATGGTGGCTGAAGGCATCCGCAACCGCCTCCACGGAGTACCGGAGGCACTTGACGTCTTTGCGGGCCTGGTGGAGCGCGGCATTGCGCACGTCCAGGTCGTCGCTGCCCGACTCCTCCGCGAGGCTGTGCTGCAGCCGCTCCCACTGGACTTGGAGGCGCTCCGCAAGATCCGCCGTCGGGGGCTTGTATTCCTTGGCATCGGGGGCGTCCACTAGCACGGCCCTGGCAGCCCGCACTGTCCGCCTGCTGCGCTTGCGCCTGCCGAGCGCGGACGCTAGCCGCGCGCTGGACGATTCCAGTTCCTCAACGGCCAGGCGCAAAAGCTCGGGAGCGTTCCATGAATCCTTCGTGTCAAGGGAGAGCCGTATCCTCTGGGCCAGGACGTAGGCATCCCGGGACTCGCCGAGCGACGTTGCCAGCCACCCGACTTCCTCGCGCGCCGACCGGGGGAGCTTTGGGACCAGCCCGCGGTAGCAGCTGAGCACGGAACGGATCCGGCGAAGTGCGAGCCTGGCATTGTGTACGGCTTCCGGATCAGCCGCGCCGATCAACGGCAACTGGCCCTCCAGCTCTGTCAGCTGGAAGGCGATGTATGCGGCCAATAGCGTCCGGCCTTTGCTTCCCACGGGGCAATCGTCCTCCGCAGTTGAGCCGTGGGCAATAGGAGTGCCTACTTCGCTTTGTCGTACGAATCGACGACGGCGATACTCACCGGAAACTCCACTGGAACCCGCCCGAACAGCAGCTCTTTCGCGGCTGCGGCGGCCTCCTCGATGGCACTGATGCAGGCATCCACCGACCCGATAGGTGCGTGAACCATGACTTCGTCATGCAGGAAGAACACGAGTTCCCCGGCAGGCAGGCCATCGGCGCGCACCGTGCGCAGCCGCCGTCGAAGTTCGGCCAGCCAGCACGACGCCCAGTCCGCTGCGGAACCCTGCACCACAAAGTTCCGCGTGAAACGTCCCCGGGACCGGGCGATGCTGTCCGCCCGCCGCTGTTCTTCCGCCGTCGTGGATTGCTGGCTGCGGATCCAGCGGTACGACGGCGGCGGGCTGCTGCGGCCCAACCTGGAAGTCACGGTTCGGCCGGCTTCGCCGTCGCGGGCTGCCTGCTCGACGTAGCCGACTGCTCGCGGATAAGTGCGGGTCAGCTGGGGCATGAGCCGCCCTGATTCGCCCGTCGTGGCGCCGTAAATTGCACCCAGCAACGCGATTTTGGCCTTCGCCCGGTCGCCACCGAAGCCTTGAGCGGCGATGCCGGCGTACAGATCCTTGTCCCGGGCAGCCTCGGCCATCTTCGAATCCTGGGCCAGGGCCACCAAAACCCGCGGCTCAAGCTGGGAGGCGTCGGCGACGATCAACTTGTAGCCCGGGTCGGCATGCACCGCGCCCCGGATCTGGCGGGGGATCTGCAAAGCCCCGCCTCCCCTGGAAGCCCAGCGGCCGGAAACCACACCACCCACCACGTACTCGGGACGGAATCGGCCTTCAGTCACCCACGCGTCCAGCCAGGACCAGCCATTGGCCGTGAACAAGCGGGAGAGCTTTTTGTATTCCAGAAGGGGCTCGATGGCCGGGTGCTTTGATTCCTTGAGTTCCCATTGGCGGGTTGTCTTCACCTCGATGCCGTTCCGGTGGAGGGCACGCATGAGGTCCTGGGATGAGTCCGGGTTCAGCCTGGGAGTATTGAGGATCCCGCGGAGCTCGTTGCAGAGCGCCTCGAGCCGGGCTGGCCGGTGGCCGACCGGAGGACGGGGTCCTAGGTGGCCTTCTAGGATTTCTTCGTGCAGTGCCTCCTGCCAGGGCACCCCGGTGAACTGCATTTCCGCGGCGATCATGGCGCCGGCGGATTCCGCGGCCAGCAGGAGTTTCAGGCGGTGCTGGCGTCCTTCTTCCGTGGAAGCCTGGCCAAGCGCGTCCTGCTGGGCCGCGAACTCGGCCCGGATGTCGTCGAGGCCGGGCTGCGTGTTGCGCGGGACAAGATCGTCAAAAAGCGCGTCTTGCTCGGCGGGGGCCGGGGGAGGCTGCAGGATGCGCGGAGGAACCGGCATTTCATCGTCCTGCGTGAGCTTTTCCGCACTGCGGGCGTAGTCGGTGTCTGCCGTGAATTCCGAGTGGACCAGGATGGCGCGGCAGAGCGTGAGGTCATGGCACCGTTCCAGTTCCACTCCGGCCAGAAGCATCGCCGGGTACCAATCCTGCGTCCGCTTCCAGATCCAGCGCGGCCCCCGCTTTTCCAGCCCGCGTACGACGCCGGGAAGATCGGCTTTTCTTACGACGCGCGGCTCTGCCAGGGCTGCTCCAGCGGCATCGCATTCCTGAATAGCTGCGCCGTCTGGATGGGCGGCGAGCAGCAGGTACATGATCTCAATTCTGCCCTGCGGTTCGGTGGATCCTTGCACGTTGCGGACAACTGCAGTCCGCAATCCTTCTGAGCGCAATCCTTCGGTGCGCAATGCTTCGGTGCGCAATGCTTTCGCGCAGAGCTTCGTTCGGGCGGACTCGTCCTCCACAGGGTCTTTTGTGGATGTTCGTCCACATACGCCAATACGGTTCTTCAATGCCCCGGGGTAACCGGGGGACAGTGGCTTCATGAGCGGGCAACATCTCCAACAGAGCGACGACAGTGGTGGCCGGGCCGGTGGCAGAGGCGGCGGTGGGCGTCGCGCCGAGATGCTTCAACGTCGCGGCCACCGGCCAAGGACATCCGGTACGGGGCCCGGGCCCGATCCTGGCCCGGTGCCGGGGGAGTCATGGCTTCCCGTCGGTTCCGCCGAAGTCCTGTTGGTGACGGGCAATACCCGGCTACAGGCTGAGACGGAAAGGATCGCAGCGGCCGTAGGTGCCAGCCTTCGGACCGCGGTCGATTCGTCCGAGGCCTTGTCGGTGTGGGACTCCGCGCGGATGGTTCTTCTGGGCAGCGATATCCGCGAACTGCCGCCCCGCCGTCGTGCACCTTCTGTCTTGCTGGGACTCAACGGTGAGGGGGACTCCTTGTGGCAGTTGGGAGCGGCCTTAGGGGCCGAACGGGTCGCCGTGTTGCCGGAAGCTGCGGCATGGCTGGCGGAGCACCTCAGCCGCTCCCATGCCCCTGACCCCGGAGGCCTGGTGCTCGGAGTGACAGGAGGATGCGGCGGTGCAGGTGCCTCCACGGCCGCAGTCTGGCTGGCTCAGGAGGCGGCCGTCCACGGGGTGCGGACATTGTTGGTTGATGGTGACCCCCGGGGAGGCGGTCTTGAGCTTTGCCTTGCTGCGGAAGACGCGCCGGGGCTGCGCTGGCCCGATCTTGCCGGTGCCAATGGCAGCATCGACCCCGGGCAGCTGAGCGACTCACTGCCCGTAGCGGGCGGATTCTCTTTCCTGTCCTGGCCGGGCAGCCGGGACCGTGCCCCGGACGTCGGGGCGGGTGCAGTCGCAGCTGTTCTGGATTCGGGCAGACGGGGTTTTGAACTGGTCATTGTCGATATCGGCCGAGGAACGGAATCGCTCGGCAGCTTCGGCTGGGACTGCGACAGGATCCTCTTGGTAGCCCCGGCACAGCTCCGGGCAGCCGTCGCCAGTGCCCGGCTGCTCCAGGAGCTGCCGCCCGTGGAAACGGCGCTCGTGATCCGCGGGAACACCGGTTCTGCCGTGGACGGACCCCTCATTGCCGAATCGCTTGGCCTGCCCCTCCACGGCTACCTGCCCGAGCTTCGGGGAACCACTGGGGCCGCGGAGCTTGGACGCCTCTTGGAATTGGGTAAGCGCAAGGCTGTGCGTCGCTTTGCTGGATCCGTCCTTCAGCTGCTCGATGACGGAGCAGCATGAGTACGCCTGGATTCTCAACCGGCGGGCGCCGGCGTCTGTCGCAACGCCTGGACGCCACACTCCTTGAAACCGTTCGGGAAACGGTTATGTCCGACGCCGGACCTGTCACGCCATCACGGGTGGCCGCCGCCGTCCATGCCACGGGTCGCCTACTCGGAACCGCTGGTGCGCTCGCCGCGGTCGAATCGATCAGCGCTGAACTGAGTGGGCTGGGGCCTCTCCAACAACTTGCACGGGATGCCTCCGTGACGGACATCTTCGTGAATGGCCCGGACTCCGTCTGGTTCGACCGCGGCAAAGGGCTGGAAAGAGCCCAGCTGCACTTTGACGGCGAACCTCAAATCCGTGCCCTGGCCTCCCGGCTTGTGGCAGCCGGCGGACGCCGCTTGGACGACGGATCACCCTGCGTCGATGTCCGGCTCGACGGCGGCTACCGGGTGCACGCGGTGCTTCCGCCGATTTCCACCGCCGGAACCTTGTTGTCCGTGCGGATCCGGCGCGAGGAAGTGTTCTCCATGGATGAGCTTTGCGAGGGCGGAATGTTCGGGTTACCCGTACAGCGGGTGCTACAAGCCATGATTGAGCGCAGGTTGAGCTTCCTTATCAGCGGTGCCACCGGGTCCGGAAAGACCACATTGCTGTCCACGATGCTCGGGCTGAGCAGTCCCGATGAGCGCCTTGTACTGATTGAAGACGCCTCAGAACTGAACCCGGTGCACCCGCACGTCGTGTCTCTTGAGTCCAGGCACGGAAATCTTGAAGGCGGCGGCGTCCTGGACCTCGGCGAGCTTGTCCGGCAGGCGCTTCGGATGCGGCCGGACAGGCTCATCGTGGGCGAATGCCGAGGAGCCGAAGTCCGCGAACTGCTGACGGCACTTAATACCGGCCATACGGGTGGCGGCGGCACGATCCACGCAAACACAGCCGCCGCCGTTCCCGCCAGGCTCGTTGCCTTGGGCGCCCTTGCAGGTTTGAGCCGGGAAGCCGTCGGCCTGCAACTTTCAACAGCATTGGATGCCGTGGTCCACGTCGAGCGGACCCCTGCCGGAAGGATGGTTTCGTGCATCGGACTATTGGCGGACGGCCGAACAGGCCAATCCGTGGTGCCTGCCTTGGAGCTGCGCGAAGGCGTCGCTGTTGCCGGTCCCGCCTGGACGGAGCTTGCAGCCCGCCTTGAGCTGGACCCAGGGCTCCTGCCTGCTTCGCCTGAGTTGCCGGGGCCGCAGGCTTCGTCCGAATTGCTCGGGCCGGATGGGCGGATTGCCCGTTCAGATCATCGTCTTGGGGCTGTCGCGTGACCGGGATCTTCATATTCGTCCTTGCAGGCGCTGCGTGGGTCACGTTCCAACCGTCCCGGCGACGTGGCAAACGGGTAGTGCGCGCTCTGGCACCCACTCCCCCGGTCCCGGCTGTAGCGCGCAGGCCGTGGAGACGCGCCCGCGTGGACGCGTTGCCGCTAACGGTGCTCGTACAGCAGTTGGCTGCCCTCCTCCGAGGCGGCCGGTCGCCGTCAAGGCTTTGGGAGGAACTGTGGATGGTTCATGGTTGCAGGGATCAGGGCAATGGTTCGGTCGACGCTGGGGTACCAACGGCACGCGGGAAGGCTTCGGGATTACCCGGGCTGTCGTCCGGATCCCTTCGCGTTTTGGCGGCAGCGCGGTCGGCCTCCATGATCGGGGCGTCCGTCGCCGAAGCCATCAGAACGTCGGAGGCGAAGGATCTTATGGACGGCCTTCCCGTAGAACGGCGAATCTGGGGAGAACTTGCCGCCTGCTTGGAAGTTGCCGAGGCAAGTGGATGTCCGTTGGCGGACGTGTTGACGCGGTTTGCCTCCCAGCTTGAAGCGGAAGACGACGCCGGTGATGCTCGGCAAACTGCACTGGCAGGACCGAAGGCCACCGTCCGTCTCCTGACATGGTTACCCGTGTTCGGGCTTGGACTGGGCACGGTGCTGGGGGTGGATCCCTTGGGGATCCTGATGGCCAACGGCATCGGATTGGCGGCATTCGCGGCGGGGATCGTCTTGACGATAGCTGGCAGGATCTGGTCGTCGCGATTGGTGCTGGTGGCGGCGGGCATCGACTGATGGATTCGACTTTCCCTGCCATCGCGGTGTCAGTGGTCTTGACTTCCGCAGTAGTCCTCGGGCTGACGAATCCGGGAAGATCCCGGCAGCATACGGCCCTGCGGATGCTTCGCGGCTCGCCGGGGGGCATTGAGCCGCTGAAGCACCTTCATGGGGGCCGGCCTTCTGGCGCGGCCCGGGATTCCGAGGCCCGGAATTCCCAGAGGCGGCGATCAGATAGGCACGAAGGACTGCATAATGTGCCAATGATTCTTGAGTTGGTGGCAGCCATGCTCGATTCAGGGGCGGGACTTGGACGGACCCTCGAATTGATCGCTGGATGTGCGAGCCCGCAGCTCAGCCGCTCCCTGGGATCCGTGGTTGCCGCCCTGGACATCGGAACGGACTGGGAGACCGCATGGCGGAGTTCGGGCCAGCAGTGCGCTGAAGCACGCAAGCTCAAGGATGCTCTGGCCTTCGCCGCCCTGACAGGCGCGCCGTCCTCGGCCATTCTTTATGCCCAGGCAGCCCGCCTGCGGCGTGAACAGTTCAGGGCTGCGGAAAAGCGCGCAGCGGCCCTCGGGGTGAAACTCGTCATCCCGCTGGGCTTGTGTTCCTTGCCCGCCTTTATCTGTCTCGGAGTCGTCCCGGTTCTGTTGGCCATGCTTCCGTCAGCGGGATAGTCGGGCGCGCGGCCTGAGCCGGCGGCCGCGCTTGAGCCTGGTGCGGCACGTGACGCTGCCGCTCGAGTTTTCCTCCACATGAGGTGCCAGAAGCGAGTTTTCCACATAGAAAACTTGGGTCCTTTTGAAGACCAGATCCCAACGGGAGAGTCGAAGTATGGCCAGCAGCAAGCCGGTCCCAGCGAAAGGAATTGAAATGAATGCAACTGCGGAGACCTTGATCCAAGCGGCCCCTTCCCAGCCGGAGGCCGAGGTTCTGGGGCCGTTTCCGGGCTCACAGCGCAACCAGCCTGTCCGTCCGCCCATCCACCCGCGCTCCTCCGGCGAAACAAGCCCCACGCGGTCCGACGCGGAGCTTCCTGCAACCAGACCGTCAAAGAGGCGGCATATGGGGTCCGAGCTTGGGATGGCCACAGCCGAGTATGCCATCGCCACGCTTGCCGCGGTGGGCTTCGCCGGACTCTTGGTGGTCATCCTTCGCAGCGAGGAAGTGCGCGGCTTCCTCCTCAACCTCATTCGCAGCGCACTCGCCCTGCCATGACGAAGAGGCAGGGATCCAAGCATTGCGCTGAGAATTCGGTACGCCGGTGGGCACGGGCTGCCAGGCGCTCGCGGCACAGCATCATCGCTCGGTGGCATTCTTCTGCCGGATGGTCTTCTTCGGAGGAGAAACGTCATGGCTCGGGGAAGGGCCGTCGGGGCCTCGCTCTCCCCGAGAGAGATCAAGGTGCCGTCACTGCGGAGTTCGCAGTGGCACTGCCAGCTGTCTTGCTTCTTTTGGCCCTACTTCTCGCCGGGTCCGCGGCCGGAATTACCCAGCTGCGTTTGGAAGAAGCAGCGAGGGCCTGTGCCCGGGCTCTGGCCCGCGGTGATGGAAATTCGGCCGTGGACGGGATCGTTCGGAGGTTGGCAGGGGATGCCGCCGTGGCTGTTGTTTCGGAAGACGGCGAATGGATCAAGGTCACGGTCTCCTCCCCGGTGGCTGGCCCGCTCGGATCCCTCATCCCATGGACGCTTTCAGCCTCGGCTTCGGCCAAGGGAGAGACGCCTCGGGCGTCAGCGGCCACTTTGCCCTTCTCCGATGTCGGGGACAGGGTTGTTGATTTCAAGGGTGCCGCGCCAGTGGCGGCGCCGGTGCCGAGGCTGGGACTCCAACGCCTTGTGGAAGGGGTAGCGGCGTGAGGGCAGATACCGCCCGCGCCAATCGCAGCCGCGGTCCGACGGAGTGCGGCGTCGGTGCTGGGGTTGCCTGGGTCAATGCGGGCCCTAGCAATGCGGAACGCAGCGTGAGGGCCGGTGTCGCCCGCGCCAATGCGATCCGTAGTAATGGGGAACGCGGCTCCGGCACCGTCCTGGCTCTTGCCTTGGGTCTTGTCGTCATGATCTGCATGGCCGGAGCACTCACGTTGGCCCAGGCCGCAGCGATGACGCAACGCGCCGCCACCGCCGCCGACCTTGCCGCACTCGCGGGAGCGGACGCCGCCCGTGGACTGACAGCAGGGGATCCTTGCGTCGTCGCCAGCGAAGCCGCTGCGAGGCACGGAGCGTCGTTGTCGGCCTGCACTCTCAGGCAGGGTGAGATCGTGGACGTCCGCACGGAGTTGGTTCGCGGCGCGGTTTTCGGGACGGCCACAGGCCGTTCAAGGGCTGGTCCGCCGCCCTAAACAGCGTCCCGTAGGAGGACGTCGATCAGGGTGACCGCGGCATCCTTGTCCAGGGGGTTGTTCTTGTTGCCACATTTGGGGGACTGGACACAGGAAGGGCAGCCGTTCTCACACTCGCATGCCTTGATGGCGTCCCTTGTGGCGGTCAACCACACTTTGGCTTTCTCGAAGCCACGCTCGGCAAATCCAGCACCGCCTGGATGGCCGTCGTAGACAAAGATCGTGGGAACTCCTGTATCTGCGTGTAGCGCTGTTGAGACTCCGCCGATGTCCCAGCGGTCACTTGAAGCTACCAAAGGGAGAAGCCCGATCGCGGCATGCTCAGCAGCGTGAAGCGCACCCGGGAACTGTGCCTCGATAAGGCCCGCACCTGTCAGCGAGCGGTTGTGGACCACAAACCACACTGCCTTGGTGAAGAGATCCCTGGCCCCAAGTTCCAGCGGCTCTTCCCCTAGGACTTCATTGGAAATCAATGCCTTACGTTGGAAGGAAACTACCTGTGTTGTCACTTTCACTTCCCCGAAGTGAACTGCGATGTCACCCCATTCCATGGTCCGGAGAGTCTGCAGGACTTCGATCTGCGTCACGTCCCGGGCTGTCGTGTAGTAGTCCGGGTTGGCTCGCCGAACCATCACGCAACGGTCTTCTTCGTTCAGTTCCTCAACTAGGTAACTGTCACCCTGATGCACATAGATGGCACCGGTGTGCGCCTGGTAGTGCGTCTGCGGCGAATCCATGGTGCCCAACAGAGAGCCAGTCTCGGAATCCACGATGCTCACGGGGCCGCCGCCGTCTGCGCGCAGGTTCACCATCGCCGCGGCGCTCTCCGGGTGGGTCCAGAACCAGCCGGCGGGCCGTTTCCTCAGGTACCCCTGCTCCACCAGCTGATTCAGCAGAGGTTCGGACGTCGGTCCAAACAGGCCAAGTTCAGCCACCCCGATTGGGAGCTCGGCGGCCGCCGCGCACAAGTGGGGGCCGAGTACGTAGGGGTTCCCCGGGTCGAAGACGGTGGCTTCGACCGACACATCAAAGATTGCCTCCGGATGGTTGACGAGGTAGGTGTCCAGCGGATCGTCGCTGGCCACGAATGCGGCGATCGCGTCTTGGCCCGCGCGGCCTGCTCGTCCGATTTGTTGGAACAGGGAGGCCCTTGTCCCGGGCCAGCCGGCTACCAGCACCGCGTCCAGTCCGGAAATGTCGATTCCCAACTCCAACGCTGACGTGCTGGAGACCCCTAGCAGTTCCCCCGAGCGCAGGGCCCTCTCCAAAGCGCGTCTCTCCTCGGGTAGATAGCCAGAGCGGTACGCAGCAACCCGCTGGGGCAAGCTGGGGTCTACCTCGTCGAGGAGGCGCTTGGCGATGGATGAAATTGTCTCCGCCCCACGCCTGGATTTGATGAAGGCGATGGTCCGGACGCGGGAGGACACCAGGTTGGCCAGCATGTCCGCGGTCTCGGCCACGGCAGTCCTGCGGGCTTTTGCTCCGTTTTCGCCCTTCAGCTCGGTCAGGGCAGGTTCCCAAAAAGCCACTGTGGTGGAGCCGTGTGGCGAACAGTCCGCGGAAACTTCGCGGACGGGAGTCCCGATGAGCCGGGCAAAGGAAGTCCCAGGGTCCGAAGCAGTCGCGGACGCAGCGATGAACACAGGCTCAGGAAACGAGGTGCCGGCACCGTAGTACGCGCAGATCCGCCGGAGCCTTCGCATGAGGTTGGCGACGTGTGACCCGAACACTCCGCGGTAGCTGTGGGCCTCGTCCACGATGACGTACCGCAGCCGGCGGAAGAAGCGGGCCCACCACGTGTGGTTGGGCAGGATCCCAAAGTGCAACATGTCGGGGTTGGCGAGGATGAAGTTGGCGTGGTCGCGGATCCAGCGGCGCTGCGACTGGTCGGTATCGCCGTCGTACGTTTCGGCACGGACCGTGGGGAGCTTGAGGGAGCGGATCGCTGCCAGTTGGTCGGCGGCGAGGGCCTTGGTGGGGGAAAGATAAAGGGTGACTGCACCGTCGTCGTGGATCTTGCCCGGTTCGGATAGCACCCGTAGCTCGGAACGATGGATCGCGTCGAGGGCAGGCAACTGATAGGCAAGGGACTTCCCGGACGCGGTGCCTGTGGCAATGACGACGTGTTGGCCCGAGTGGGCGAGTTCGGCCGCTTCGATTTGGTGGCGGTAAGGTTCGTGGATGCCCAAGGTTCCGTAGGCGGCAACGATATCGGGATGGGCCCAGTCCGGCCATGCCTCATGGATTGCTTGGCGTGCAGGAATGGTTCGGACATGTCGCAACTGCTCCGGGTCCGGGCTCCTGCCCAGCAGGGAGATCATAGATTCAGTTGCGTTCACTTAAACATTCTGTCATCGCGCCGGAAACCGACCGCTGTTGAGGCCGCTGCGGACCCGCTCCGGCCGCTGAAGGGCCGCTACGCCACAGACAGATCAGTCTCGTCGACCCGCTTGGTAGACATCATGAGTACTTGGCTCACGTTCTTCCAGCCCAAGTGAGAATAGAGGTGCTGTCCGTCCAGGGAAGCCAGGAGGAGTCCGCTTTCGACGTCGTGCTCAAATGCCTGTGCGGCGAGGGCTTTCATGATGAAGCTGCCCAGTCCACGGCGTTGGTAGTTGGGTTCGGTCACGATCTTGTCGAACACGGCCGTCTGCTTGACCACGAATACCTGGCCGCTGGCTGCCACCTTCTCGCCGGCGTGGACCACGGCGTAGTGCACGCCCTTGCTTTCGGAGGTCGTGAGTTTGAGATCGTCATCGGAGAGCCACGGGTCCTCGGCATCCTGCGTTTCCATGTCCACGATCATCATGGTCTGCGAATCGGAAGTGATGTTCAGCCCGTGCTCCCGCGCCAGCTGGTCATAGCGGGCAACATCGTTCGTGAGGATTGTCAGGATGCGGGTGTCCGCCTGGGCCGTCTTGGCAGCCAGTTCGGCAAACTCGGCATCCGAGGGGTCGTGCGCAAAGTACTCCCAGTCGCCGGTCTTGTCCGCACGCAGTGCCGCCGGGAACCGGCCTTCCTTGCGCGTCTCGTAACCCCGGGAACCAGACCAGCCAGCAACCCAGACTTCCAGCAGATCAGCGATGTCTCCAACCAAGGCGTCGTGACTCATGTAGAGAGACTATGCCAGCAGTCTGGGAATCAACAGGGGCGGCCAGTAACAGCTCAGTTAACACTTTGGGAAGGCGGACAGCTGCTCGACACAGGAGTTTGGGGCCACCAAGTACCCTTAAATACGTGGCTTTAAACAGAATCGTGCTCTTCTATGGCTTCACCCCGATTGCAGACCCGGACGCGGTGCGGCTGTGGCAGCGTGCCCTGTGCGAGAAGCTCGGCCTCACCGGCCGCATCCTTATTTCCCGGGACGGCATCAACGCCACAGTCGGCGGGGAGCTGAACAACGTCAAGCAGTATGTGAAGACCACCAAGGAGTACAAGGGCTTCCACGGTATCGACTTCAAATGGTCCGAAGGCGGCGCTGCAGACTTTCCCCGGCTCAGCGTCAAGGTACGCGACGAGATCGTATCCTTCGGCGCCCCCGGAGAACTGAAGGTGGACCAGAACGGCGTCGTTGGCGGCGGCACTCACCTCCAGCCGGAAGAGCTCCACGCATTGCTGGAGCAAAAGAAGGCTGCCGGGCAGGAAGTGAAGTTCTTCGATGGACGCAACGCCTTCGAAGCCCAGATCGGCAAGTTTAAGGACGCAATCGTTCCCGATGTCGCCACCACCCACGACTTCATCAAGGAACTCGACTCCGGGAAGTACGACGAGCTCAAGGACCAACCCGTGGTCACTTACTGCACCGGCGGGATCCGCTGCGAAGTCCTTTCCAGCCTCATGGTGAACCGCGGGTTCAAAGAGGTCTACCAACTCGACGGCGGCATAGTCCGCTACGGCGAAACCTACAAGGACCAAGGCCTGTGGGAAGGCTCCCTTTACGTCTTCGACAAACGCATGCACGTGGAGTTCAGCGAGGATGCCAAGACGATCGGCCAATGCGTCCGCTGCCAGGCGCCCACCAACAAATTTGAGAATTGCTCCAACCTGAGCTGCCGCAACCTCACCTTGTATTGCGCCGAATGTGCCTCAAGTCCGGAAACGTTGCGCTGCCCGGAAGGCTGCGCGGCCTAGCTCCGGGTCGCCGAGCTCCGGGTCGCCTGGATCCAAGTCACCTAGATGCGGCTCACCCGGTACGCGAAGTTCGCCGGGGCGTTGGCCGTCACGGTAATACCGAGGACGGCGTCTTTCTCCAGTTGCAGGACGTTGACCCGCGTGGTGCCGCACTGCAGCATCAGCTCGATGAGGACCTCGCTCCCATTTCGCACAGTGAATTCGGTGCTTCGGGCACCGCGGCACGCGAGTGTCAAGGCATAAGAACCGCCGGGAAGTTGCGTTGTTTCTTCAGCGCGGGATTCTCCACGTGACAACAGTCCGTAGCTGCTATAGAAGGACTGGCCGTTCACGTCCGGAAGTACGTCGTGCGCCCAGGCCTTCAATGCATCGCCCGTGACGGACTGGCTCAATGCCGGATCGCGCGGCAGCACGGGATCCGTGATGACCGCCGACGGCGGACTGCTCACCGGCACACGACCGTCGTCGTAGGTGTATTCGCACGAGGCCAGCGTGCTGCACGCGAGCACACCACAAAGCACGACGGCGGGAATCGCCACCCGTGTCTCCGGTACGTTCAGGGCGTGCACCCACCCCATAGTCCGACTCTACGCCGAGCCGCCGCCGTAGGAACCAGAGGGCGTCAGGAACCCGGAACCAGTTGGTACGCGTAGATCAAGGGCGCATCGACGCTGCTTGTGCTGATGCTCAATGGACCGGACGAGGGAACCTTGATGCGGGATGTTTCGCGGCTGCCATTGCACGCCGCTCCTGCCTCAGTGAGCTGTTTGCCGGACGCGGAAACGGCGAAGAATGCCTTGCCGCCGCCGTCGCAGGCCACTGTCAAGGTGTACGGGCCTGCAGCCACGTTGGCTACGGTCTTGACCAAGGGGTCGCGGTTCAGGATTTTTCCCGAATCCTCCAGGACGATCCCGGGCGCGGAAGGAATGGTCGTTGCCTTCCACGAAGGGATGTTGGCGTCGGTGATGGACCCTGCGGGGACGCACGCCGTCATTGCCAGAGTGCCGGCGCCGATAGCAATGAGTGCTGCGCGTCGCCGGATGGAGGGGTGAAATGCCATGTTTTAACGCTACCCGCTCGGGCGCCCGCCCCGGGACACGAACGCCCGCTCCGAGACGGTGGGTGCCCACCCCCAGCCCCAATAGACTTGGACGGTGACTGATCCCGCAACGCCAACCCTCTTCGGGACCACCCCGGACACCCCGGACACCCCCGACGCTCCCCGCAGCGACCTCCCAGAACTGCTCACGGCGCTCGCCGGCGACCTGCGGAGTGTGGGCTACACCGTGGACGGAGTGGCAGAACTCCTCGGGGCGTCTGCCCACGCTGCCCTCGCCCGGGATCAGCTCATCCCCGCCCTGATCGTCACCGAACCGGCCGCCCGTACCGGAGACCCGGCGACGGACGGCACAAAAGCCGCTCTCGCCGTCGTCGTCCGCTTGTGGCTCCTGGCCGTCCCCCAAACTGAAGACGACATCGACGCCGCGTTGCCGCGCGTCCGCACCTCGGGCCTGGTGGAGCTTGGCCTGGCGGAGAAGAACGACGCCGGTGCTGTCGCCGCCAAAGTGGATTTGCGGCCGTACGGCTGGGAAGGCGACTCCGGAGCACGCAGCCGCGGCAGCGGTGGTGCCGAGCTGTGGGTTTCCAGCGATCTCGCGGCCCATCAGCAACCCGGCGTGCTCCGGCATGACCACGTGCTGGGCATCGGTCAGGCATCCAGCACGCTCGTCCAGACCACCATCCGTCGCCACTCGAAACGCGCCCTGGACCTCGGCACGGGCTGCGGAATCCAGACCTTCCACCTCCTGCACCACAGCGAGCACGTCACGGCCACGGACATCTCCGAGCGGGCCCTCGCGTTCACGCGTTTCAACCTGATGCTGAACGCGGAGGCCTTGCACATTGACCCGTGCGATCTCGAGCGGCGCGTGAGCTTGCGGCTGGGATCCCTCCTGGAGCCCGTGACGGGTGAGACGTTCGATCTTGTTGTGTCCAACCCGCCTTTCGTCATTACGCCACGCAGCGCCGGCGAGCACGCTTCGGATCAGTTCACCTACCGCGACGGCGGGTTGCCCGGCGACGATATCGTGGCTAACCTCGTCCGCACCTTGCCTGACGTCCTCGCCCCCGGTGGCACCGCGCAGATGCTCGGCAACTGGGAGATCACGGCGGGCACTGGATGGAGCGATCGGCCCGCGTCATGGCTGGCGGGGTCCGGCACGGAAGCCTGGTTCATCCAGCGGGAACAGGTGAGCCCGGAGCTCTACGCGGAGACCTGGTTGCAGGACGCTTCCGAGGGCCGCGACCGTGAGCTCTACCGCGATGCCTACGCCGCCTACCTCGATGATTTCGCCTCCCGGAATGTGGAGGCCATCGGTTTCGGGATGATCTGGCTGCGGCGGCCCGTGCGGGCGGGCACCGCTCGTCCCGGAGCGGCGCCCGCCCGTTTCGAGGAAATCACGTATCCCATCGAGCAGCCGATCGGTCCGCATCTTGCCTCCTCGATCGAACGCGCCGACTGGCTGGATGCCCACGAGATCGCCGACGCCCACTTGGTGGTGGCCGAGGACGTGACCGAGGAACGCCACCAGCGGCCCGGCGCCGAACATCCGGGCGTCATCCTGTTGCGCCAGGGCGCGGGGCTGCGCCGGACGAACCTGTTGAGCACCGAGTTGGCCGGCTTCGTCTCGGCGTGCGACGGCGAGCTGTCCGTCCGCCAGCTGATCGGCGCCTTGTCGGCGTTGCTGGGGGGAGGGGACGACTTCGACGACGACGCTTTCCGCGCCGGATTGCTCTCTGACGTCCGAAACCTGGTCTGCGACGGTTTTTTGTTGCCCGTGGCTTCGGACAATCAGGGCGACGCTGCCGGATAAACTGTTCCGGTGAATGAAGACAACGGGGTATCCAACGGGCTGGCATCCCCCAAACGCCGGAAACGGCCCGGGAAAACGGTGGAGATCACCGACCCCAAAGCCATCCGGGCGCTCGCCCATGCCGCCCGGCTTGAGGTCATCTCGGAGCTCTATTCAACACAGCTGAGCCGCACGGCAACGGAACTCGCCGCAGTGACAGGGCTCACGCCCAGCGCCATGAGCTACCACCTGCGGGCCCTCCAAAAATGGGGGATCGTGACTGCTGCGGACAACGAGGGCGATGCACGCGAACGCCGGTGGAAGGCCGCCGGTTCGGACTTCACCATCAAATCGGGCGGCAACGCTCCGAGCCCGGAGATCGCCGTCGTCGAACTCGAACTGGACGCGTTCCGGCGTCGGGCCACCGCCTTCACCCGGGCCCGCGGTGAGCGGCGCAAGCGCGGCGAGTCCGCGAACGAGGCGGCCGCCATGCTCTTGTCCAGCGATCTGCTGTACTTGACTTCGGATCAGCGGACGGATCTCAAGGCCAAATTCCAGGACCTCATCAGGTCATATGAGCTCGAAGATCCCACGCAGATTCCCGAAGGCGCGGTGCGAATCGCTACGATGTGGTCAATGATTCCGGACGACCGGACGCCGCCCGCAAGCTAGTCCCCACCGCCACCCTGGCCTCGCAAGTCCCCACCGGCTCCCAGCCTTCGCAAGCTCAGGCAGGGACCCTCGCCGGTGGGGCCCCACGCCGCCAGGGAACCCTGGCGGCGTGGGCCCAACGCACTGTTCCTCCACAGCAGTTATCCACGTGGAAACGCACGATTCTGCAAAATATGGTGAACTAGGCCAATATGGGCACGAGCCCAAGCAATTCATTTTTCTGTAGGAGAACCGTGCCCAGCAAGGCAAAAACCGGCAAGAAACTCGTGATCGTGGAGTCTCCGGCCAAGAGCAAGACCATCGCCAAGTACCTGGGCGAAGGCTTCATTGTCGAGGCCTCGATCGGCCACATCCGCGACCTTCCGCAGCCGTCGGACCTCCCTGCAGAACTGAAGAAGACCTCGGTGGGCAAGTTCGCCGTCGACATCGAAAACGACTTCAAGCCGTATTACGTGGTGTCTCCGGATAAGAAGAAAAAAGTCGCCGAGCTCAAGGCCCAGCTGAAAGACGCTGATGCGCTCTACCTCGCAACCGATGGGGACCGCGAGGGCGAGGCCATCGCGTGGCACCTCTTGGAGGTCCTGAAACCCAAGGTTCCCGTCTACCGCATGACCTTCGGTGAAATCACCAAGGAAGCCATCCACCGCGCCATGGATAACCTGCGCGACGTCGACAGCGCTTTGGTGGACGCCCAGGAAACGCGCCGCATCCTGGACCGCTTGTACGGCTACGAAATCTCCCCGGTGCTCTGGCGCAAGGTGGCCCGTGGATTGTCGGCCGGCCGGGTGCAGTCCGTCGTGACCCGCATGGTGGTGGACCGCGAACGCGAACGCATGGCCTTCAAGTCCGCGTCCTACTGGGACCTGACTGGCCAGTTCGGGACCGATTCCGCGTCCTTCAAGGCGAAGCTTGCTGCCGTGGACGGCGCCAAGGTGGCCAGCGGACGCGACTTCAACGACGACGGCGTCCTCACCTCTGCGAACGCAGTGCACCTCAACGAGGAACTCGCGACGTCGTTGGCGGCCGGACTGGAGACCGCAGACTTCCGGGTCCGCTCGGTGGACACCAAGCCGTACACGCGCCGTCCCGCCGCACCGTTCACGACGTCGACACTTCAGCAGGAAGCCGGCCGTAAGCTGCGCTTCACCTCCAAGAGCACCATGCAGATCGCCCAGCGCCTGTATGAAAACGGCTACATCACTTATATGCGTACGGACTCCTCGGCATTGAGCGACGAAGCGCTCACGGCCGCCCGCCGCCAGGCCGCTGAGTTGTACGGTCCCGAGTATGTGCCGCAGTCTCCACGCGTCTATGCCAACAAGGCCGCCAATGCGCAGGAAGCCCACGAAGCCATCCGCCCCGCGGGTGACTCCTTCCGCACCCCGGCACAGGTGGCAAGCCATTTGACCGGCGACGCCTTCCGCCTGTACGAACTCATCTGGAAGCGCACCATCGCCTCCCAGATGGGCGACGCCAAGGGCTCCACGGCCACCATCCGCCTCGGCGCGGTGGCTGCCGATGGACGCGACGCCGAATTCTCGGCCTCCGGTACGGTCATCACCTTCCCGGGCTTCCTCGCGGCATACGAAGAAGGCAAGGACGAGAGCCGCGGTGACGACGACTCCGATGAAGCCCGCCGCCTGCCCAACGTGGCCAAGGACGATTCACTCACGGCTTCGGAGATCGTTGCCGTCGGCCACGAGACCTCCCCGCCGCCGCGCTACACGGAAGCGTCGCTGACGGCAGAGCTGGAAAAGCGTGGCATCGGCCGTCCGTCCACCTACGCCTCCACCATTTCGACCATCCAAGACCGCGGCTATGTCCGGAAGCAGGGCTCCGCGCTGGTTCCCAGCTGGATCGCCTTCTCCGTAATCCGTTTGTTGGAGCAGCATTTCACCGACTACGTGGACTACGAATTCACGGCCGACATGGAAGGCGACCTGGACAAGATCGCCAATGGCCAGGCCGTTGGTGCCGCTTGGCTCAAGCACTTCTACTACGGTGAAGACGCCGATCCCGGACTGCTGAGCATCGTCAACAACCTCGGCGAAATCGATGCCCGCGAGATCAACTCCGTGCCGATTGCCGAAGGCATCACCCTGCGCGTCGGCAAGTTCGGCCCGTACCTGGAGAGCTCGATCCCCACGGTCGACCCCAAGACCGGTGAGGTCGTGGAGTCGGTGCGTGCCAACGTCCCCGAGGACCTCGCACCGGACGAACTCACTGCGGCCAAGGCAGTGGAGCTCATGGAAACGGCAGCCCCCGAGGAACGTGTCCTCGGCGCGGACCCGCACACCGGGCACACCGTGGTTGCCAAGAACGGCCGCTACGGCGCCTACGTCACCGAGATCATCCCGGAAATGACGGAAGAGCAGCTGGCAAACCAGCCGGTGGAGTACTACAAGAACGGCAAACCCAAGCCGCCGAAGAAGCCCGTCAAGGCCAAGCCGCGCACGGGTTCGCTGTTCAATTCCATGTCCGTTGACACCATCACGCTCGACGAGGCCATGCAGCTCATGAGCCTGCCCCGCGTCCTCGGCCAGGACGCCGAAGGCAACCCCATCACGGTGCAGAACGGCCGCTTTGGGCCTTACTTGAAGAAGGGCACGGACTCGCGGTCCATCGGATCAGAGGAAGAAATCTTCACCATCACCCTGGATCAGGCCCTGGAGATCTACTCCCAGCCGAAACAGCGTGGTGCACGGGCCGCCGTGCCACCGCTGGCCGAGTTCGGTCCGGACCCGGTCTCGGAGAAGAACATCGTGGTGAAGGAAGGACGTTTCGGCCCGTACATCACCGACGGCGTCACCAACATCACGGTCCCGCGCGCCACGTCCTTGGAAGAGCTGACCCGGGAGCAGGCCATCGAGCTGCTCGCCGAGAAGCGCGCCAAGGGCCCGGTCAAGCGGACCACCACGGCGCGCAAGGCGCCGGCGAAGAAGGCCGCGGCGAAGAAGTAGTTCGACTCAGCAGCTCCGAACGGGAGCAATCCTCTGCGTGCTCGCTCGTTCCTCGCTTAGACGCACGCTGCCGGATCACTCCCGTTCGGACTGCGGTTGGATGGTTAAGGAATTGCGTCCTGCACGTCAACCGTGATCGAGTGGGACCATGACAGATCAGCCAGCTGCCCCGGAATCCCTGCCTTTGAACGATCTTGAGTCCAAGCTCGCGAAGGCCGGACAAGCCGACGCGAACCCCGTGGACGTGATCCTGTCCTTCTTGAACAACGAGGTTTACATCCTCAGCGCAGACTCCCTGGATAGGCCCGATACCGCGGTGGAACCGCTCGTGCTCTCGAACGCCGAGGGCCAGCCTGTCCTCGCTGTTTTCAGCCACCCCAGCCGGGTGGAGTCGCAGTTCCTGGAGGCTGCGCCCAACGTCCTGGGTACCCACGGCGCTGCGATTCTGGACAGCATCGGTGACGAGCTTGGCCTCGTCATCAACCCCGGTAGCGAGCACGGCTTCGAGATGGGCCCGGAGGGCATCGCCAACGTCCGCCGGGACTTCACTCGCGCCGACGAAGGTGCCGACGCGGCTACACACGCGGCTGCACATTCAGCCACTGGCCCTGCCGCCGGCGCCACAGACGCCGGGACCCAGGAATAATGACGAGCCGCCAGCGCGAATCGGCAGTCGCACTTGCTTCACTCGCTTCGAATCGGGGAATAATGGCAGAATGCGTCTTGGCGTCCTAGACATCGGTTCCAACACCGTCCATTTGCTTTTGGTGGACGCGCACCCGGGCGCTCGCCCGGTCGCGTTTGCCTCCCATAAGCGACCTCTTTCGCTGGTCCAGTTCCTGGACGCCGAAGGTAATATCAACGATGCCGGACAACACGAGTTGATCGAGTTCGTCCTTGAAGCGTGGGAGTTCGCGGCCCGCCACAAGGCCGAGGATCTACTGGCCTTTTGTACGTCGGCTATCCGGGAAGCCACCAACGGTCCCGAAGTCCTGGCCAGGGTGAAGCACGAGACCACCGTGACGCTGCAGGAACTGACCGGTAGCGAAGAGGCCTCCATGACCTTTTTCGCGGTTCGACGCTGGTATGGCTGGGGCGCCGGTCCAATCCTGGACCTGGACATAGGCGGCGGCTCTTTCGAAATGGCATTCGGCCAGGACGAGCTGCCCGAGCTCGCGGTGTCCGTCCCCCTGGGGGCCAGCCGCTTGACCCGCGACTGGCTCCACAATGACCCGCCGTCGGCCAAGAGCGTCAAGGAGCTGCGCAAGTACATCCGCCAAACACTCAAACCCGTGGTGCGTGAGTTCAAGCAACTCGGCCGGGCCAACCTGGTGGCCGGAACCTCCAAGACCTTCCGTTCGCTTGCACGGATCGCGGGCGCGGCCCCCAGCGGTGCCGGTCCATACGTCAAACGCGAACTCCATGCCACGGACTTGGGACTCTGGGCGCAGCGAATCTCGGCCATGACCGTCGAGGACCGGCTCTATCTCCCGGGAGTCTCGGATGCGCGGGCCGGACAGATCCTTGCCGGAGCCCTCGTAGCTGAGGCGGCCTTGGAAATGTTCGAGTTTCCAAGCATGGAGATCTGCCCGTGGGCATTGCGCGAAGGCCTGATCCTCCGCCGACTCGACCAGCTGATCTTCGACGGCCCGCTGGCCCCGGCCCCGCACGTCGGGCTTGGCGGTGCGGTACCGGTGCCCCGTATGGGCGCCAACACCCGAACGGCCGCGCCCGCGGCAGCGTCCATCCCCATCCCAACCGCTGGCAGGCAGGCCAACTGACATGAGCACCGACGTCGAGCACTCCGAAGAAGACACGCCGAGGATCCCGGTGGCGCTTTCCAGCGCTTCTGTCTACCCACTCAGCGTCCATGACGCGTTTGCCGTGGCCCAGGACCTGGGGTACGACGGCGTCGAGGTGATGGTGACTAACAACGCCACCAGCCAGAACCCGGATGCCTTGATCCAGCTCAGCCATCGTTACGACCAGCAGATTGTCTCCATCCACGCGCCAACCTTGCTGCTGACCCAACAGGTCTGGGGTCCGGCGTGGAACAAGATCGAGATGTCCTGCCAGATGGCGCGGGAGGTCGGCTGCAACACCGTGGTGGTCCATCCGCCGTTCCGCTGGCAGTCGAACTATGCCGAGAACTTCGCTGCCGGTGTGCGCGAGATCGCGGCGATGTACCAAGTGCACATCGCGGTGGAGAACATGTACCCGTGGCGCGTGCGTGGCCGGGAAGCGCTTGCTTATCTTCCGCACTGGGACCCGATGGGCCAGGATTACGACGACGTCACGTGGGACTTCTCGCACGCCGCCACCGCCGGGGCTAACAGTCTTGAGGCCGTGCGGGCACTCGGGAGCAAGTTGCGCCACGTCCACCTCACCGACGGTTCCGGTTCGGGCAAGGACGAACACCTCATCCCCGGGTACGGGACCCAACAGTGCGCCGAGGTGCTGCAGCATCTGGCATCCAACGGATTCGAGGGCACAGTGGTTGCCGAGATCTCCACGCGCAAGGCAAAAGCTGCCGGGGAGCGCGAGGAGTGGCTCGCTGAAACCCTGCGCTTTGCGCGCCAGCATTTGGGAGCGCCACTCGTGGGAGCCTTCGAGATCTAGGGGCTGTTGAGATTTAGCCGCACGACGACGCCGGACGGCTGCGTCGCTCTGCCCGCCGTCGCGCTTTGGTGCGTGGCCCGATCTCGCGGCTTAAATGAGAAAGCACCGGCGGTCGATACGGGAAAATGGGGGGAAACCCGCTCGACCACCGGTGCTTGTGGCGGACATCCCCATGCCCGCCTCATCACTCGCACCCTCAATGAGGTAACTACTAAGTTACGGAGCGATATTGGGCGCAGCCTGCAATAAGCTTGGGAACTAGCTGGGAATCCTGGGCGCCTTTGGACAGCCCTGTAAATTGGTTCTGCTGGGCGCGGCTGAACTGGCATCATGGAGCCATGAGCAACCGAATCGCATTCCTTGGCTGTGGGTCCATGAACGAGGCCATTCTGGGTGGCTTGCTGGCCGCCGGAACGGATCCGTCGGACGTCGTCGCCACCGTACGGCGCGCAGAACGCGCCGTCGAACTGGCCGAGCGCCACCATGTCATGACCATCGCCGGAGCAGAGGAACCAGACAACAACAAGCTGGCCACCAAAGGCGCGTCGGTTGTCATCCTGGGTGTCAAGCCGGTGGGCATTGCTGATCTTGCCCGCGAAATCTCGCCCGCGCTGGCCAAAAACACCATTGTGATCAGTGTTGCGGCTGCCGTGTCCATCGCCCAGCTGGAAGCAGCGCTGCCGGCGGGCCAGCCGGTCATCCGCACCATGCCGAACACACCCGCCAAGCTCGGCCGCGGGGTGGTCTCCGTTTCTCCCGGAACCAACTGCACTCCCCAGCAGCTCCAGCAGGCCAAGGACATCCTCGCCGCCGCAGGGACCGTGGTGGAAATCCCCGAGGAACAGGTGGATGCCCTGTCTGCCATCAGCGGCTCGGGCCCCGCGTACGCGTTCTACCTTGCCGAGGCCATGGCCGCCGCCGGAGTCGAACTTGGCTTGGATCCCGAGCTTTCCCTCATGATCTCCCGGGAGACCGTGGCAGGTGCGGGCTACATGCTTGCCGAGCCGGGCGCGGATCCGACTGCCCTGCGCATCGCAGTGACCAGCCCCAACGGCACCACGGAGCGTGCCATCGCTGCCTTCAACGAAGGCGGCATACCCGCGATCATCGCCGACGGCGCCCGTGCAGCAGCTGCACGCGCCGCAGAAATCACGCAGCAACTCGCCTAGCCTTCTCCTTCAAAGAAGCACGCTGCCTGCGCCGCGGGAGTCGGCTAGATCCAGTCCCGTTTCTTGAACGCGAGGTAGAGGAAAATTGATCCGCCGGCCATGAGTGCGCAGGACAGCCAGAGACCGTAGTCGCTTTGGAAGCCGAAGAACGGCACGTTCTGTCCGAAGAAACCTGTGACCGCTGTGGGGACGGCGATGATCGCTGCCCAGCTGGTGACTTTTTTCATGACCAGGTTCATCTGGTTCCCCTGGATGCTGATATGCGTTTCCAGGATGGTTGTGACCAGGTCACGGAGCGATTCTGTCCATTCCGTGGCGCGCAGAACATGGTCGTAGACGTCCTGCAGGAAGGGCTGCATCTCGGGGCTGCAACCGACGAGGTCATCGCGGCGCAGGAGGGTGTTGAGGACTTCGCGCATGGGCAGGATCACGCGGCGGAGCCGGACCAGGTTCTTTCGCAGCTCGAAGGTCTTCCGTTGCAGGTCGTGGTCGGGGGAGTGATCGTCGAAAAGCGATTCTTCGAGCGTATCGATATAGCCGTCAAGCTCCTGGACGGCGTCGAAGTGCCCGTCGACGATCAGGTCCAGCAGTCCCCAGAAAAGGAAAGGTACCCCGTGTGCGGTCAGGTCAGTTTCCGCATCCCAGTGCGCCATCAACTTGTCGGTGTCGAAACCAGGGCCGTGCACAGTCACCAGGGCGTTCCGGGTCACGAATGCCGAGATCTCGGCGATGGCGAGTTCGCCGGTGCCGGATTCTAGACCCGCCTGATAGGCCGATAGGAACAAATGGTTCGGGTACCGGTCCAGCTTGGGTCGCTGGAAGTCATGGACGGCGTCCTCAACGGCGAGGCGGTGGAGCCCATACACCGTCTCGACGCCCAGGAGGTCATCCGCGGTCGGATTGGTGAAGTCGATCCACAGCACCACGTCATCCTGATGGGCCAGGGCCTCGATCTCGTGGGCGCCGACATCGTCGCGTTCGAGTTTTCCTTCGCGGTACAGCCGTATGAACACCATCCGACTCATGTTACGGCAGCTGTCGCCAAACAAACTCGAAGGGTAGTTACGGCCGGGCCGCGAAACGCTCCAGCAGGTCCACGTGCCCGGACACAATCAGCATGTCCCGACCGGAAACCTTTGTGTCCGGCCGGGCATAGGTGAAGTCCTCGCCCGGGGATTTCACGCCGACAATCGTCACGCCGTACTTGGAGCGGACCTTTGACTCATCCAGCGTGAAGCCCACGGTTTCCTTCGGCGGGTACATTTTCACGATCGCGAAGTCGTCGTCGAACTCGATGAAGTCCAGCATGCGCCCCGAGACGAGGTGGGCCGCGCGGACCCCGGCGTCGGCCTCGGGATAGATAACGTGGTTGGCGCCGATTCGCGTGAGGATCTTGCCGTGTGAGGCAGTGATCGCTTTCACCCAGAGGTGTTCGATGCCCAGATCCACGAGGTTCACCGTAATGAGCACCGAGGACTCGATCGAGGTACCGACGCCCACCACTGCGGAGCTGAATTCCTGTGCGCCGAGCTGGCGGAGGGCGTCGATGTTCGTGGCGTCGGCCTCCACGACGTGAGTCAATACGGACGCCCAATTCTGGACGAGCGTGCGGTCCCGCTCGATGGCCAGGACTTCGCGTCCCTGCTTGACGAGCTGCTCGGCGGTGGCTGCACCGAAGCGGCCCAGGCCGATCACCAGCACGGGGGCGTTGTGCGCCGGCCGGTTGGGGGCGCCTGTTGAATTAGCCAATGATTGGCCTCTCTTCCGGGTAATGGAATAGCTGTCTGCGCTGGCGGAGGGCCAGGGCAGAGGCAAGGGTTATGGTGCCGATGCGGCCGGCGAACATGAGGGCGGCGAGAATGTAGACTCCCGACGGCGGCAACTCGGCACTGAGGTTCGTGCTGAGGCCTACCGTTGCGAAGGCTGAAATGGTTTCGAACAGTACCCGGTCCAGGCTGGCCCCGCTGATGGACAACAACAAGAAGGCGGCGACGCACACCAACGTGGCGCCGGCAACTATCACCGAGATGGCCACCCGCATGGTCCCCTCCGGGATTGTGCGGCCGTAGACCTTGACGTCGGCGTCGCCCCGCGCCTCAGCGACGATGGCCAGGAACATGACCGCGACCGTGGTCACCTTGATACCGCCCGCCGTTGACGCCGAACCGCCGCCGGCGAACATGAGCGCGTCCGACAGCAGCCTGGTGGTGGAATCCATATGGCTTTGGTCAACCAGGTTGAAGCCTCCGGAGCGCGTCATGACCGAGGCGAAGATGGAGTGCGTGATCTTGTCCCCAAAGCTCATGTTGGCGATGGTGTTGGTGTTGTCCCACTCCATCAGGGCCCAGAGGACTGCGCCGGCAACGAGGAGAATCAGGGAAACCTGGATGGTCAGTTTGGTGTGGAGGCTCCACTTCTTCCAATTGAGGCCGTGCCTCCGGAGCACCAGCATCACGGGGAAGCCGAGGCTGCCGAGGAACACGCCAAGCATAAGCGGCACCAGAATCCACAGGTCCGCCTCGTACGGCACGATTCCGTCGGAATGGGGTGTGAAACCGGCATTGTTGAAGGAAGAAATCGAGTAGAAGACCCCGTGCCACACGGCCTGCCAGAAGTCTTCTCCGAGTGTCAGGAACCTGGGAACCATCGCGATGGCCAGTACGGCCTCAATGGTCACGGATGTCGAGATGACGATCCGTAGCAAGGTACCCACTTCACCCAAACGTCCGGCGTTGTTCATGGCCTCCTGGGCAATGAGCTTGCCCCTCACGCCCAACCGCTTGCTGACCATGAGTGCCAGGAGGGAGGCGAGTGTCAGGGTTCCCAAGCCCCCCACAAAGATGCCCACAAGAATGACCAGCTGGCCGAAGAAGGTCCAGTACGTCGCCGTCGACACTACGGTCAAACCGGTCACACAGATGCTGGAGACAGCAGTGAACAAAGCCTGGTGGAGAGGGGTGACAGCACCGTCGGCCGATGCCGCTGGCAGGGAAAGCAGGCCGGTGAACAGGAGGATCGCAAAGCCGTAGGCCGTCAGCGCCAAACGCGCCGGTGAGGTGTTGGCGAGGTTGTCGATGAAGTCGCGGATACCCGTGAAAATCCACAGGCCTCCCCGTTCCGGCTGGACGGTTCGCCAGCTGGCCGGGCCTCGGGACCCCGACTGGCTCTGAGTCATGGCAGTGCTGTTCGCTTCTGGTCGATTGATTCTGCTTTCCTGAGTAGTAAACCACTAATCGCCCGCAGTAACGGGGCAGTTGCGCTCCGCCGCTCGGGTAGCCTGTCATTGATGACTTCCTGGGCAGGCTTCCGTCCGTCCGCGCTGCCAACGACGGTGGCGTGGGATCCCGCCATGACCGCATACAACTTCGGCCCCGCGCACCCGATGGCCCCGGAGCGGCTTGAATTGACTGCCAGGCTGGCCGCGGCGCTCGGACTCTTCGATTTGGAGCATGTCTCGGTCCAGGCACCCGAGGTCGCGTCCGACGTCGAACTCCTCGCCGTTCATAGCGCCGAATACGTCGCCGCCGTGCGGCGCGCCAGCGAGGACCCGACGACGCCGGACCCGGAACGCGGGCTCGGCACCGAAGATGATCCCGCGTTCGCGGGAATGCACGAAGCAAGCGCCCGGCTTGCCGGCGGATCGTTGCTCGCGGCCGAGGCCATCCTGTCCGGGACCGCGGTCCGGGCCGTCAACTTCGGCGGCGGCATGCATCATGCTTCCCGTGAGCGGGCCAGCGGCTTTTGTATCTACAACGACGCCGCCCTCGCCGTCCAGAGGTTGCTCGACGGCGGAGTCCGGAGGGTTGCGTACATCGACATCGACGCCCATCACGGTGATGGCACGCAGAGCATCTTCTGGAACGATCCCAGGGTCCTGACGATCTCCCTGCACGAGAGCGGCCTTTCGTTGTTCCCAGGAACGGGATTCGCCAACGAGATCGGCGGCCCGGATGCGCTCGGCGCAGCCGTCAACGTGGCGTTGCCTGCGTGGACGGCCGACGCCGGGTGGCTGCGCGCGTTCCATGCAGTGGTGCCGCAACTGGTGCGCGCCTTTGGGCCGGAAGTCATCGTGAGCCAGCACGGCTGCGACTCCCACAAACTCGATCCCCTCACGCACCTCAACCTCAGCGTGGACGGCCAGCGCGAGGCGGCCACCGCCGTCGCGGGCCTCGCCGCCAGGTTCTGCGAGAACCGTTGGATTGCCACCGGGGGAGGGGGCTACGACATCGCGGGAGTGGTACCGCGGAGCTGGAGCCACTTGATAGGGATCGTGGCCCAGCATCCCGTGCAGTTGACGGCTCTGGTCCCGGAAATCTTCCGGAGCTATGTCAAGGAGAAATACGGGGAAGCGGTTCCGGAACTTATGGGCGACGGCGTCGACACCTGGTGGCGTTCGTGGGAGGTGGGGTATGACCCTGCCGACGCCGTAGACCGCACCATCATTGCCACCCGCAAGGAGATCTTCCCGCTCTACGGACTGGACCCCTGGTTCGACTAGCGTTCCCGCCACTGAAATAGTTGATGCCTTTTGGCGTATATGTCGCTAGGGTGGGAGGCATGGTGACTGACGACGTATTTGCCGTCATTGCTGAGGCAACCCGGCGTGACATTCTGGTTTCCCTCCGCTCTGGGGATAAAGCTGTGGGGGAACTGGTGGAGGAGCTCGCAGCGAGCCAGCCCACCATTTCAAAGCATTTGAAGGTACTCCGCGAGGCGGATCTCGTCAGCATGCGCGCACAGGGGCAGAAACGCTACTACGCGTTGAACCCCAAGCCGCTCGCCGGGGTTGCCAGCTGGCTGGAGACGTTCGACGTCGGACCCGCTCGTCCCGCCGCCGAACCCGCCGCCGCGGCTGGCAGCCAGCGCGCCGCGAGGAAGCAGCGATCGCAGCCCGACGGCGAACCGCTCGTCCCGTCGCCGGCGAGCACCGACGTCGCGGGCTCGCCGGAAGCCGCGCCGGATTCGGGCGCCGCCGCCGCGGCGGGAATGGATGACACAATGCCGCAGCAGATCGGCCGCACGGTTGGCCGTGCCGCCACGAAGGCAGCGGACCTCTTGGCCAACCTGCCGAACCTACCCAACCTGCCGAAGTTCGGCCGGAAGAAGTAGCGGAGTCCAGCGGCAGGTTACCTGCTCAGCAACCGCACGTGGTCCGGGGTCAGTTCCGAGACCTTCGTTACTCCAAGCAGGGCCATGGTGCGGGCCATGTCCTTTTCCAGAATCTGGATAGTGCGGTCCACGCCGGCGCGACCACCGGCCATGAGCCCATACAGGTAGGCCCGGCCGATCAGCGTGAAATCGGCGCCGAGGGCAAGGGCCGCCACGATGTCCGCGCCGCTCATGATGCCCGTGTCCAGGATGATGGCCGCGCCACTGCTGTCCGCTTTCAGTGCGGCGGCGATCTCCGGAACGAGGTGCAGCGGGATCGGGGCGCGGTCCAGTTGGCGTCCGCCGTGGTTTGAAATCACGATGCCGTCCGCTCCGTGGTCCACCACCTTGCGGGCATCTTCCACTGTCTGGATGCCCTTGACTACCAGCTTTCCCTTCCACGTTTCGCGGAGCCAGTCGAGGTCATCGAAGGTCAGGGTGGGATCGAACATGGAGTTGATGAGATCGGCCACTGTGCCCGTGTAGCGCGAGAGTGAAGCGAAGGTCAGCGGCTCGTGCGTGAGGAAGTTGAACCACCAGGCGGGCCGATAGGAGGCATCCAGCACGGTCTTCACGGTGAGCGCGGGCGGAATGGTCATGCCGTTGCGGACATCGCGCAACCGGGCGCCCGCGACGGCGGTGTCCACCGTGACCATGAGGGTGTCGTTCCCGGCCTTGGCGGCGCGCTCGATCAGTTCGAGTGACCGGTCCCGATCCGTCCAGAGGTACAGCTGGAACCAGTTGCGGCCGTTCGGAGCGGCCGCGGCAACGTCCTCAATGGAAGCGGTGCCCATGGTGGACAGGGTGTACGGAATGCCAGCCGCTTCGGCAGCCTGCGAGCCCGCGTACTCACCCTCCGATTGCATCATGCGCGTGAATCCAGTGGGCGCGATGCCGAACGGAAGCCGGGACACTCTGCCCAGGATCTCGGTGCTGAGGTCGATGCTGGAGACGTCGCGCAGGATTCCCGGCCGGAATTCGATGTCCTGGAAAGCCTGGCGGGCCCGGCGAAGCGTGATCTCCGCTTCCGCTGCCCCGTCCGTGTAGTCGAACGGTGCTTGGGGAGTGCGTCGCTTCGCCATGTCCCGGAGTTCCCAAATGGTGGATGCGCGGCGCAGCTTCGCCGCGTTGCTGAACTCGGGTTTCTTGAACTTCATCAGGGGAGCCAGGTCTGCGTATTTGGGAACCCGGCGCTTCAGTGCGGCGGGGCGCCCGACGGCGGTGGGGACTTTCGCGGGCACCTCAAGGGAAGGGGTGCTGCTCGGCTGGACGGTCTGCGTCATGGTGCTGTCTCCAGTGTGCTTGTGTGGTTAGACCACACTCTATGCCATGTGGTCCAACCACATCAACTACTATTTATCCATGCGAACGCACGAGCTCGTCCTCAGTTGGATCGAAAAGCAATTGTCCGACGGGCACTTGAAGCTCGGTGGACGGCTTCCCGCTGAAAGGGCACTAGCCGAGCAACTGGAAGTCTCGCGGACATCGGTCCGTGAAGCCATCCGGATCCTGGAAGCCATGGGTGTGGTCCGGGCAGGCGTGGGGTCCGGCAAGGACGCCGGGACGGTGGTCATCGCGGAACCGGCCACCGCCCTTGGCTCCGCGCTCCGCCTCCATGTGGCCACGCAGCATTTGCCCGTTGCCGACATCGTGGAAACGCGGGTCCTGCTCGAATCATGGGCGGTATCCCGCGCCACGCCCGGCGCCCCTGAACTGGTGGAAGCAGCGAGGCTGCTGGACGAAATGGACGCAAGCTCCGCCGTCGACGACTTCCTCGCGCTGGACGTCGCCTTCCACCTGGCGCTGGCGGAAGCCGCAGGAAATGCCGTGGTGAGCACCATCATGGGCTCGCTGCGCGAAGCGATCGAGGGCTACGCCGCGGCCCTGACTGCCAACCTGCCGAATTGGGATAGCACCGCGAACCGCCTGCGGTGCGAGCACCGCGCCATCTTGGAGGCAGTAAACGGCGGCGACGGCGGCCGGGCAGCGATGCTCGTCACCTCGCACATCGAGGGGTACTACCGCGAGGCCGGGCTGGGCCCGCCTCCCGCGGAAACTAGGCCTTGACGGGCCCGGTGCTGCCCCTGAGCTCAATCCGCGGGGGGAAGTAATTCGTGGGGGAGGCGGCGTCCTTGGCCTGGATCTGCTCCCGCATGCGGCGCCACGCAAGATCGCCGAGGTCGGTGATCGGCACGGCCGCGGTGGTCAGCGGAGGCATGGTGTACCGGGCGAAGGGCATGTCATCGAAACCCGTGAGCGACAAGTCTTCCGGCACGCGGATCCCGCGCTGGCTCAGGCCGCTCAACAGGCCCATCGCGGCGACGTCGTTGAAGACGAGGATGCCGGTGGCGCCGCATGAGGCGACGGCATCGCTCGACTCAAACCCGGCGTCGAACGTGTTGCCTCCGGGAATGAACTGCAATTCGACCTCCGGGTACTCGGCCGTGAACTTCTCGAGCCCGTGGAGCCGCTGCACGTTGGACGCGCTCCGGTCCGGACCCGTCAGGTAGGCCAATTTTCGATGGCCAAGCTTAACGAGATGCGCGGCAAGTTCCTGGATGCCTTGGCCATAGTCCACTACAAGGCTAGGCGTCGGTACCGACTCGGTGGTCCGGTTGATGAGCACCAGCGGATAGAGCGTGGGGGCGAGTTCTTCGAGTTCGGCGTCGCTCATGCGGGGGGCACAGAGAACGACGCCGTCGCAACGCCGCCGGGCCTCTCCGGCGAGAATTGCTTCCTCACTGGAGACCTCGGAAGAGTCCGCGATCAATACGCGGTAGCCGTCGCGGGCGGCGGCGATGCTGAGCCCGCGAAGAATGGCCTGGAACGTGGGGTTGGACAGGTCCGGAACCACGATTCCGATAGTGTCCGTCTTTCCCAGGGCCAGGCTTCGGCCCACGGGGTTCGGCTTGTATTTCAGTTCCGTGGCGGCTGCTCGAACACGCGCGGCAATGACCACATCCACCGTGGTGTTACCGTTCATCACCCGGGAAACCGTGGCATGCGAAACGCCGGCCATGGATGCCACATCTGCGATGCCCACCCGCCGGGTATTTCTTCTGCCTGGCATGGGTTCCTTCCTGGAGCTGCTGCCGCCTCGGGAGCGGCGACCTTGTTCTGAGGTGAAGTTTATATTGCGCGGGGAAGCGGTTTCCCTTGATGTCGTCGCATTTCGATTTGCGGGCAGCTGGAAACCGACGCTATGGTTTGGCTATGACTAACCGTTGGTATGCGTATTTTTCGTTGGCTCTGGAGGGGCCCGCGTCTAACTGACACGCATCCAACTTCCTTCAGAGCCAACAGGGCAGAGATCATTCTCTGCCCTTCGCCATTTCCAGGCGGGCTCTGAGTAGGGTCCGCTCCTCTCCGGAACAGGACCACTCCATGACCAGCATCGCCGCAGAGCCCAGCACACATAGCGCGGACGTCGGGACTGCCGCCGCGCAGTCGACGTCGAACCTGCGCGTCAGCCGCTTCGAACCGCTCCCCACTCCGCAGGAAATCAGCGCGGAACTGCCGCTGGACGCCAGGGCCTCCGCCGTCGTCGAGCGCGGACGCGACGGAGTCCGCGCAATCATGGACGGCGTTGACGACCGCCTGCTCGTGATCGTTGGCCCGTGCTCCATCCACGACCCGAAGGCCGGCTTGGAATACGCCCGCCGCCTTGTCAGCCAGGCCGAGAAGCACAAAGCGGACCTGCTGATCGTCATGCGGGCCTACTTCGAGAAGCCGCGCACCACGGTGGGCTGGAAGGGCCTCATCAACGATCCCCATCTGGACGGCAGCCACGACATCGCGGCCGGGCTCCGTGCGGCGCGTGGATTCCTTCAGCAAGTCACGGCCCTCGGCCTGCCGACGGCCACTGAGTTCCTGGAACCCATCAGCCCGCAATACATGGCCGACCTCGTGGCGTGGGGTGCCATTGGAGCCCGTACCACCGAGAGCCAGATCCACCGCCAACTTGCCTCCGGACTCTCCATGCCGATCGGCTTCAAGAACGGGACCGACGGCGACCTCCAGGTAGCGATCGACGCTTGCGGTGCGTCTGCCGCGCCGCAAGCATTCTTGGGGATCGACGGCGATGGCCGCGCCGCCCTCGTGGCGACCTCGGGCAACCCGGACACCCATGTGATCCTTCGCGGTGGCCGCAAGGGCCCGAACTACTCCGCCGCCGACGTCGCCGCTGCCTCGGAGAAGCTCTCGGCCAAGGGGCTGAATCCCCGGCTGATCGTGGACGCGAGCCACGCCAACAGCGGCAAGAGCCACCACCGCCAAGCCGAGGTTGCACTGGAGATCGGCGCCCAGCTGGAGGACAACGTGGATTCACCGATCGCCGGCGTGATGCTGGAAAGCTTCCTGGTGGGTGGGGCACAGAACCTGGACGTGGAGCGGCAGCTGGCTGGGGAACAGGACTTGGTGTACGGCCAGAGCGTTACCGACGCCTGCATGGAATGGGACGTCACGGTGTCCGTCCTGGACCAGTTGGCGGCCTCGGCACGCAAGCGTCGTGTGGCAGCTGCAGACTAGCGAAAACCATGCCCACAGTTGGCCGAAACACTTTCACTTTGGTACCAGCAGCCTCTAGAGTATCTAGCACATGGTTGTTTGATGGCTCAGCATCGGCACCCAGGTAATGAATGCTGGGGTTCGCCGCTAACCGCTGAGAGCAAAGGAATATGGAGAATGTCCGCAGAGAGTAACTTCTCGAACGCGCGATTCATGACCGTGGCCGAGGTTGCCGAAGTCCTCCGGGTTTCTAAAATGACCGTGTACCGCCTGGTCCACTCGGGAGAAATGCCAGCCGTCCGTTTTGGGCGATCATTCCGTGTCCCCGAGGAAGCAGTCAACCAGTACCTCAAGGGCGCGGTCGTCGACGGACGCTCGGAGACCGCTTGAGACTTGCTTGGTTCCCATAGGGCCAGCGGTCATTGGGTGCCCCCGATAGGCGGTACCCTGTTAAGGAACGTTTTACGTCATTGTAAGAATCTGTCAGTTGTAAAAGTCTGTTGCTCAGTTCAAGGACCTCACCCAGCAGACAGAATCTCAATCTAGTTTGGTAAGGAACTTACGTGGGTTCAGTTATTAAGAAGCGCCGCAAGCGTATGGCCAAGAAGAAGCACCGCAAGCTGCTTCGCAAGACCCGCCACCAGCGCCGCAACAAGAAGTAGAGATACTTCCTACAGCGTGAATGCCCGTTGCCTTTCGAGGCTGCGGGCATTTTTGCGTGCACGCCCCGACGACGCTCGCTCACGTTCGTAGCTTGTTTCGATGACGCTCGTTCATTTATGCGCCCAAAAAACCGAACGCTCCTTCACATCGAGTCGACCTGCTCGTATCGAGTGCAGGAGCGTTCATCATTTCGCCGAAAGATCTGCAGGAGGATCGGCCAAAACCGGTGCAGAAGTGAGCGAGGATCACCGGCCAGGTAGTCAGAAGTGAGCGAGGGTGGCGGGGGAGCTAGACCCTCGGGCTGCGGAACTTGGAGAAGCCGCGCCAGAGGCCGTACACGGCGCCTCCGACGGTCGCAGCTTTGAGGCCGAGCGTGGCTGCTCGACGGCCGGAACGGAAGTCATAGACGGGCCAATTGTTCTCCCGCGCATGGCGCCGCAGTCTGGCGTCGGGATTGATGCACACGGGGTGGCCCACCAAAGTGAGCAGGGGGATGTCGTTATGTGAATCGCTGTACGCCCAGCAGCGGTTCAAATCCAGGCCTTCTTCGTCAGCCACGCGCTGCACGGCCACGGCCTTGGCCGGTCCATGGAGGATTTCGCCTACCAGGCGCCCCGTGTAGGCGCCATCTTCAACCTCGCCTACGGTGCCCAAGGCGCCTGTCAGCCCCAGCCGAGTGGAAATGACGGTGGCGACTTCGATGGGGGTGGCGGTCACTAGCCAGACCTTCCGGCCAACGCGCAGATGCTGTTCCGCCAAAGCCTTGGTACCGGGCCAGATCCGGGACTCGATCATCTCGTCGTAGACTTCTTCGCCCAACTCCTGGATATCGGAGACCTTGATGCCTGCCGCGAGGATCAGTGCGGAATCCCGGACTGAATGTACGTCCTCCATGTTTTCGCCCCGCAAGACAAACTTGAACTGCTTCCAGGCGAAGCCCGCGGCTTGGGAGAGGGTGAACGCCTTACGTTCGTACATCTTCCGCGCGACGTGGAAGAGGCTGGCGCCCTTCATGAGGGTGTTGTCGACGTCGAAGAATGCAGCTTCGCCGTGTTGGTGCGTTGCGGCCGGCGTGATGGCCACAACAGCGTTCTTCTCGACGGGCATGCCATGAGTCTAGTCAATCGCCCGGCTCCGTGCCGTTCGTGAGGGTGCCCGGCGGTTCCGCGTCGAGGGTTGTTCGGGCTGCGTGAGGTTGGGTTGAGGGCTGTTTCGGGCTGTGTCCACGCCAACGCGATACCGTTGAACCATGCCGAATCCCGACGTCGTACTCCTCACCAAAGCTGACTGCCACCTGTGCGCCGCGGCGCGCGACGCCCTCGAACGCGTGACCTCAAGCCTGGGGCTCGGGTGGACCGAGCAGTCGATCGAGACAGACCCGACACTCCGCGAACGCTATGCCGAGGAGATCCCGGTGGTATTCGTGGACGGAGTACAGCGGGATTTCTGGAAAATCGATGAGGCGAGGCTGGTGCGGGTACTGAAGAAGGCCTTGGCTGCCTGAACATGCGTCCAATGCTTTGTTGGCAATAGAGTGGGAAAACAAAGCGACGCAATGGAGAAGAACGTGACTGCGCTGGAACCGTCCGCCGAAGCTCTACCCGGGGACGCTGTACCTGGGGACAAGGACTCTGCCGCGAAGCAGATACCACCTGCGGCCGTGGCCCGGATGACGCTTTACCTGCGCGCGCTGAACTCCCTGCTGGGCGAAGGCGTGGAACGGGTTTCTTCCGAGGCGCTGGCCGAGGCGTCGGGAGTCAGTTCCTCCACCCTGCGTAAGGACCTCTCCTACGTTGGCTCCTACGGAACGCGTGGAGTGGGATACGAGGTGCAGTATCTGAGCCGGCACATTGCTGCGGCGCTGGGCCTGACCCACGACTGGAAAGTGGCGATTGTGGGCGCCGGGAACCTTGGCAAGGCCTTGGCCCGGTACGGCGGATTCGAATCGCGCGGTTTTGACGTGGTGGCGATCCTCGACGCCGATCCCATGGTCATCGGGAACGAAGTCGGCTGGCTGCGGGTCAGCGATGCCGCGAATCTTGAAACGGTCCTTCAGCGGACCGGCACCAACATGGTTGTCCTGGCTCTCCCGGCCGCGGTGGCACAGGACGTCTGCGACCGTGTGATCAGCGCGGGGATCCGCAGCATCCTCAGCTTTGCCCCTGTGCTGCTGCAGGTTCCGCCGTACGTGAATCTGCGCAAGGTGGACATGGCCACCGAGCTTCAAATCCTTGCGTATCACGCACAACGGGCACAGACCCCAGGCCAGGCCCTTTAGGCCAAGGCCGGGTCTGTGCCCGTTCGTGTTCGTCGAGGACGTGCCCCTAGTGGCGGAATGGCCTCAGGCCTAGCGGCCGTACGGCGCCTGGTTGTAAGGGTTCGCGAAAGGCTGTGTTTTCCGGAAATACGGTGCCGAGCCCGGCAAATACAACAGCACCATCGCGGCGATGCCCAAGAGGATGGTGACGGTCTGGATCAATCCGTAAAGCAGGCCGAACGTGAAAGATCCGCCAAGAAGGCCAAATAGCGAAAGCGCCGCGAAGACGGTTCCCAAGATCCGGGCCCAGTTCTTACCCTTACGGACCGGGAATGCGACAAGCGCATAAAGCCCCAGCGATATCAGGCCTCCGATGATGGCGCCAATGATGATGCCGCCCTGCATGCCTTGCAGAGCGCCGGCGGGAAGCCGCTGGCCCTGCTGCGCTGCCGACTGCGCCATTATGGCCGTGAAGGTGTCGCCGCCGGTGAATGCGAGAACCAGTGCGCTGACGAAAGAGAGGACGCCAGCGGAGACGATCATCATGAACGCAGTGTTCACCAGTTGCGGGACGCCGGACGTCGCAGCGGGCTGCTGGCTGGGCCACGTGGCGGGTCCGCTCTGCCCGTACTGCGGGACGGAGGACTGGCCGTACTGGGGCTGTTGGCCCGGTTGCGGAGTCTGCTGGCCGTACTGGGGAGCCTGTTGACCGTACTGCGGGAAGGAGGACTGGCCGTACTGGGGCTGTTGGCCCGGTTGCGGAGTCTGCTGGCCGTACTGGGGCTGTTCAGGTGTGGGGTTTTCGCCCGGAGTGGATGGCGGATACGGAGGGGTGCTCATGGCATTCCTTTGCGTGTCGACTGCAGATACGGCTGCCGGGTGCAACGTGCCCCTGCCCCCAGCTTGGCTTAATTCCACCGTACCCCGGCAGAACAGTGCTCGGGATGATTCACGACAAGAATTCTGCCCGGACTGGGTTCCGCGGATCTCCCGCGTTTGGATAGTGCCGGGGCAAAGGGGAAGGCCGCGGGGTCCCCCGGGAACCTGCCGCGGCCTTCGGCTCGAAAAACGGCTTTGAACTGTGTGGCTAAACGGCGCTCTTCAGTGACTTGAACCATGCCTGCGAATTGGGCAGCCACATCAGGATGGTTGCCACAAGGCTGATGACGAAGCTGAACCAGTTGTTGCTCTGTCCATTGGCCATCGCTCCGCCCACGATCGAGAGAATCAGGGAAATACCTGCAATGACGGTCAGCGCGAGCCGGGCCCACTCCTTGCCTTCCTTCATCTTCATCGCGAAGACGATCTGGGCGGCCGCGACAACCAGCGCCACCAGCACCAAAAGGAGGACGACGACGGCGAGTCCCGGGGCGATCGCGAAAAGCACCATGGAGCCAAAGAGGCCGAGCAGGCCACCCAGGAGGCCCAACAGCCCGCCAATAAGCCAGATCCAGTACGAGACCTTCAGCTCGATGGGCATCCCGGTGACATTGAACATGCCGGAAAAACCGCCCTTGGGCAGCACATCGTTGAAGTTCTTTGGACCGTCAGTAGGCATCTCGAAGTGGAAACCTTCGCCGTGCCCGGCGGGTTGGCCTGTCGGAGGGCTGCCGGGGGCTGGCTGCTGGTAGGACGGGGGCGCTTGGTAGGAAGGGGGTGCTGGGTATCCCTGCGGAGGCTGGTAACCCGCAGGAGGGACGGTGCCGGGCTGCTGAGGCTGAGCTCCGGGCTCCGGTGGCTGGGCACCGGGCTGCTGAGGCTGAGGAGCTTCGTTTGGGTTACTCATGGCATCACTTTAGACCTGAGGTTTAAGGATTCATAGGAAATTCTTAGCCAATTCGCCGCTAAGTATCGGGTTTTGGCCGAACAATAGGCGGGTGACACCGCTAGCAACGAAATGGCGCCTCCGGGGCTGCGCGATGGATCGCGTGCAGCACCGAAGGCGCCATTCAGGCCAGGAGCCGGGTGGATTAGGCGGCAGGTGCGATGAAAGCCAGTTCGAGGTTGATGACAACCTTGTCGCTGACGAGCACGCCGCCGGCCTCGAGCACGGCGTTCCAGGTCAGGCCGAAGTCTTTGCGGCTGATGGTGGTCTCACCGGAAACGCCTGCGCGGGTGTTGCCGAACGGGTCAACGGCCACGCCGTTGAACTCGGTCTCGATGGTCACCTCTTTGGTGACGCCCTTGATGCTCAGATCGCCCACGAGGTCAAAGCTGTCGCCATTGGCCTTGACATGGCGGGAGACAAAAGTGATTTCCGGGAACTTCTCCACGTCGAAGAAGTCCTCACCCTTGACGTGGCCGTCGCGGTTGGCATCGCCCGAGTCGAAGCTGGCGGTCTGGATGGCGGCGTTGACCCTGGAGTCAGCCAGGCTGCTGCCGAGTTCCAGGGTGGCCTCGGCTTCGGTGAACTGGCCGCGGACCTTGCTGATGCCTGCGTGCCGGACGGTGAAGCCGATCTCGCTGTGGGAGTTGTCGAGGGTCCAAATACCGGTGGTGACGTTGGCGGGAAGTGTCATGGCGTTCTCCTTGGGAAGGTGTGGTTGTAGCTTCATCGGACATTCGATCGCACTTAGTTGAAGTGTCAACCGAACCTTGTGTCAAGTATAAACATGCAAATGCATCTTTTATTCCACCTTCAGGGAACATTCTGGAGAAACTTTCAGTTCTACGAAACGTAGAAGATTTCAGATCGCCCGCCTTCTTTGAGAAACTGGTAAACATGCCCCAAGCAACTGTCCATCTGCTCCGCCATGGCGAGGTCTACAATCCCGACCGTATTCTGTACGGCAGGTTGCCCGAATTCCACCTCTCCGAACGCGGCCGCGAGATGGCCCAGATGCTCGCGGGCCACTTTGCTGCCCGCGCCGCGCAGGGGGCGAACATCGTCCACCTGGCTGCTTCGCCGTTGACCCGCGCCCAGGAAACTGCCCTTCCCACGTCCCACGCGTTGGACCTTGAGATCCACACGGAACCGCGGATCATCGAGGCCGAGAACCACTTCGAAGGGCTCAAGGCCACCGTCTCCGAGTTCATCAAGCCCAAGCACTGGTTCGAGTACCGCAACCCGCTGCGTCCGTCCTGGGGCGAGTCCTACAAGGACCAGGTCACCCGCATGCGTGCCGCCGTCGAGGACGCCCGCCTGAAGGCGATCGAGCTCGGCGGCGACGGCGCGGAGGCCATCCTGGTCAGCCACCAGCTTCCCATCTACGCCACGCGCCTCAGCGCGGAGGGCCGACGGTTGTGGCACGATCCGCGCAAACGCGAGTGCACGCTGACGTCTCTGACGTCCCTGGTGTTCGACGACGACGGCAAGGTCGCGCGGGTGGAGTACAGCGAACCCGCCGCCGTGCTGCTGCCCGGTGCCGCGAGCACTCCCGGAGCATGACAATGAACCGCAACGCCCCCGGCATTAAGACCACCAGCGCAGCCCTGACCTCCCGCCGCAGCATCCTTGCCGCCGGGGGACTGGCGCTCACTGCGCTGACCATGGGCCTGTCCGCCTGTGCGCAGGAAGACGCCCTGGCCAAGCAGGCGAAGGCCGGCGACAACAAGAACTACGTCGCCGGAGACGGCTCCGTGACGGAATTCGCCAAAACGGACCGCAAGGCCGCCGTCGGGATCAAGGGCACTTTGTTTGACGGAACTGCCGTGACCCCGCAGGACCTGCTCGGCAAGGTGACCGTCCTCAACTTCTGGTTCGCCGCGTGCGCGCCGTGCCGCGTCGAGGCGCCTATCCTCGAAGAGCTGCACCAGGAGTTCAAGAGCAAGGGTGTCCAGTTCTACGGCGTGAACCTCCGGGATGAGAAGGCCACGGCCGATGCGTTCGACAAGACCTTCAACCTCACGTACCCCAGCTTCAACGACAAAGACGGTGCCGTGCTCCTTTCTGTCTCCGGCATTGTGCCTCCCGGTGCGGTGCCCACCACCTTGGTCCTGGACAAGGAAGGCAAGATCGCCTCCCGAGTCCTGGGTGAGATCGAGAAGAGCACCCTCAAGGCACTCATTACGTCCGCGGTTTCCGAGTAGGTGGCCCGGACAGCGTGAACAGCCCCTTCGCCGAGACGATCCTGAGCGGTTCCTTGCTGCTGGCCATCCCCGTGGCCTTGCTTGCCGGACTCGTGTCCTTCCTGTCGCCATGCGTCCTGCCCCTGGTCCCTGGCTACCTCGGCTACGTGACCGGGCTGACCGGCGTCGACCTCCAGAAGCAGAAACGTGGGCGCATGCTCGCGGGAATCGGCCTGTTCGTCCTCGGCTTTTCCCTGATTTTTGTCCTGCTGGGTGGTGCCTTCGGCCAGTTGGGGACCCTCATTGCCGGCCCGCAGAACGCCTGGATCACCCAATTGCTGGGCATACTTGTGATCATCATGGGCGTCGTTTTCCTCGGCGGCTTTGGTTGGTTGCAGCGCGACGCCAAAATCCATGCCAAGCCCCCTGCCGGGTTATGGGGTGCGCCGTTGTTGGGCATCACCTTCGGGCTGGGCTGGGCCCCGTGCATCGGCCCCACCTATTCCGCCGTCCAGCTGCTGAGCCTCTCCGGGGGATCTTCCGCGGCGAAGGGGGCACTCCTGGCGTTTGTCTATAGTCTTGGCCTGGGCATCCCCTTCCTGCTGATCGCCCTCGCAGTCCGCCGGGGAATCGGCGTCATGTCCTTTTTCCGCAAGCACCGGCTGGCCATCCAGCGGCTTGGCGGGGGCATTCTGATCCTCCTCGGAATCCTGATGGCCACGGGAGTGTGGGGCGCCTGGGTTACCGGGCTGCAGTACTGGTTCCAAACCGATGTGAAGTTGCCGATCTGATGAGCGAGCCCGTGCAAGGTAAAAAGAAGTCCAACAAGTCCGCCAGCAAGCCTGCGGCTGACAAGGCGATTGACAAGGCAGTTGACAGGGCCAAGGCCGAGGCAGCGCTGCCGGTTCTGGGGATCATAGGGATGCTGCGTTGGGCCTGGACCCAGCTGACCAGCATGCGAACCGCGCTGTTCCTCCTGCTGCTCCTTGCCGTTGCGGCAGTGCCCGGCTCGCTGTTCCCGCAGCGCCCGGCGAACCCTTCGATCGTGACCCAGTACATCAAGGACCACCCGGACTACGGCAAAATCCTTGACTCCGTGCAGCTCTACGACGTCTACTCCTCGGCCTGGTTCTCGGCCATCTACATTCTGCTGTTCATCTCGCTCATCGGCTGCGTCACGCCGCGGGCCATCGCACACTACAAGGCGATGCGCTCCCAGCCGCCGCGGACGCCCAAGCGTCTCTCCCGCCTTCCGGAGTACGGCACACTCGTGCTGCCCGCCAACGCCGGGATCCCGGCGTCGAAGGCTATTTCGGATGCCGCTGCCGTGCTGAAGAAGCGCGGCTACCGCGTGGAGGTGCGCGACGTCGACGGCGCCATGCCTTCCTTGGGTGCCGAGCGCGGCTTCCTCAAGGAAGTGGGGAACCTGGTGTTCCACGCATCGCTGATCGGGGTGCTGGTTTCAGTTGCCGTCGGCGGCCTGTTTGGCTACAGCGGGCAGCGCATCCTGGTGGAAGGCGACAGCTTCGTGAACACCTTGGTGGGCTATGACCAATTCAGCCCAGGCACCAATTTCCAGAGCAGTTGGCTGCAGCCGTACTCCATTCAGCTGGACAAGTTCGACGTCAAGTTCGATCGTGAATCGCCTGCGCATTTCGGCCAGCCCATCGACTTCAAGGCGGCCGTCACCACCAAGGACACGCCCGATTCGCCGGCCAAGAAGCAGACCCTCAAGGTCAACGATCCCGTGATGCTCGGCGACACCAGCATCTACCTCACGGGTAACGGCTACGCCCCGGTGGTCACCGTGCGGGACGGCGCCGGCAACGTGGCACTGCAGGGTCCCGTCGTGGCCAAGCTGCAGGGCGACAACTACTACTCCTCCGTGGTCATCAAGGTCCCCGATGCCAAACCGGACCAGCTCGGCTTCGCGGGCTTCTTCCTGCCCACCGCAATGGTGACGGAGAAAGGGGTCTCCTTCAGCGGTGACCCCGAGCTCATCAACCCACAGTTGAGCCTCAACTCGTACTACGGCGATCTCGGCCTGAACAAGGGCACTCCGCAAAACGTCTTCGAACTCGACGTGGCCAAGCTGAAGCAGCTCAACGGCCGTGACCTGCCCGCGAAGGGCATCACGCTCGCGCCCGGTGGCACCTACACGCTTCCGGACGGCAAGGGCAGCATCACGTTCGACGGCGTCAAGAAGTACGTTGGCGTGGACATCCACCACAACCCGGGCCAGGCCACTGCGCTGATATTCGCATTGCTCGCGGTCGCCGGACTGATTCTCTCCCTCTACCTGAACCGCCGTCGCGTCTGGGTCCGGACGGGAACTCACGACGACGGGCGCACAATGGTGGAGTATGGTCTCCTTGCCCGCGGCGAGGACCACAGGCTGGCCGGCGAAGCCGCCGCGATCCGCGAACTGCTACAACGAGAATGGCTGCCCTCCGCGGAGCAACCCACCGACACCGTTTCTTCCTCAACCTCGAAGGACCAGTAATGTTCCCCATCAACGAAACCATGGGCCAATACAGCGAGCTTTTCATGCTGCTCGCAGCCGGCACCTACACGGTGGCGTTTATCGCTTTCGCGTGGGACCTCGCCAAGAGCAGCAAGACGCTGCGGGCGGTGGACCTGAAGGCAGCCTCTGCGGAGGCCGTCGAGGTCAAGGTCCCGGTGGCTGCCGGACGTGCCGGTGGGAACGACGTCGGGGGACCTGCTGGCCGCATTGAGCGCCCGACGTCGGCGGTCACCTCTGTCAGCCAGACCGCGGGCGGCGACATGAAGTATGCCGCCGAGCGCCGCATTCCCGCTCGCGTTGCCGTGGCGGTCGCCATTATCGGCGTGGCTATCCACGGCGCCGGTGTGATCACCCGTGCGATCGGCGCAGGGCGCGTGCCGTGGGGCAACATGTACGAGTTCCTGACCACTGGCGCGTTCCTGGTGGTTGCGGTCTTCCTGCTCTCGCTGATCCGCCGCGACCTGCGCTTCCTGGGCACGTTCGTCCTCGGCCTGGCAGTGATCATGCTGGTGGCGGCGTCCGTGGCTTACTGGACCCCCGTAGGGCATTTGGTTCCGGCGCTGCAAAGCTACTGGTTGGTCATCCACGTCTCCATCGCCGTGATGTCCGCGTCCCTCTTCACGTTGACGTTCGCCATGTCCGCGCTGCAGTTGGTGCAATCGCACCGGCAGAAGACCCTGGCGTCCGGCGGAGCAGACAAATTGGGCTTCATGCGCCTGGTTCCCAACGCCTTGAGCCTGGAAAACCTGTCCTACCGCATCAACACGGTGGCATTCGTGGGCTGGACCTTCACCCTCAT
Organism: Arthrobacter sp. FW306-04-A; assembly: GCF_044358315.1. GTDB lineage: Bacteria > Actinomycetota > Actinomycetes > Actinomycetales > Micrococcaceae > Arthrobacter. The sequence goes on along the minus strand of NZ_CP084559.1, from coordinate 3,608,366 downwards.
GTTCGGCGCGATCTGGGCCGAGAAGGCCTGGGGCCGTTTCTGGGGCTGGGATACCAAGGAAGTCTGGACGTTCGTCATCTGGGTGGTGTACGCAGGCTACCTGCACGCCCGCGCCACCCGCGGCTGGACCGGGACCCGCGCAGCGTGGCTGTCGATCGTGGGCTACCTGTGCGTGATCTTCAACTTCACTATCGTGAACCAGTTCTTCAACGGGCTGCACTCTTACTCGGGGCTGGCGCAGTAGGGCCCGCAAGGCGCTGACGTCCGCGGGCGTCAGGTTCAGTTGGCGAGGTGTTAGGTGTTGACGTCGCCGCTGTCTTCGGCGTTGGATCCGCCCTTGAGCTTGCGTTCTTTGGCTTCAAGTTCGGCCTTGAGCTTCTTGAGGCGTTCGGCCTCGGCCTGGTTGCGACGGCGGATCTCGAGGTTCCGCAGGAAGTCCGGGTCGTCGTCGGGCGCGGTGGGGTGGCTCGTGGGCTGCGGGGTGGGGCGGCTGTTGTAGGGGCGGCCCAAAATGAACCAGAGAGCGGCTCCGAGGATCGGCAGCAGTATCACCACAAGGATCCAGGCGGGTTTGGAAATTCCCCGGGTGGCGCGGCGATCAGTGCGGATGACGTCCACCAGCCCATAGACGTACACGAGCAAGACGGCGACAACTGCAACAACGCGGAGCATACCGTCAAGTCTAGTCGCCGTCGGGTCCGGTGATAGCTGCACGATCAGAGTGCAATCAGACTGAGCGGCTAAACTTGATTCGTGGCTTTCCTCAAATACTCATTGATCCGCATGGCGCTCTTCGTTCCGCTGTTCGTCCTGTTCGTCTTACTGCAGACGGGCTGGTTGCTGGCGGTGATCTTCGCGGGCCTGATTGCTTTCGCCATCAGCTACCTGTTCTTCCAGAAGCAGCGCGACGCCGCTACTGCCGCCATGCGCGAACGTTTCACAGGCCGCGCCAAGCCAATCCGCTCCGCACAGGAGATCGAAGATGCAGAGGTCGAGGACCGGCTGGTGGATGAAAACCCCGCGGTGACGGTCAAGAACGACCGACGCCCCAAGGAAGCCTAGAAGCTCAAAGATGCGCGAGCGTCGGGGGAAACCGGGCTATAGCTGCGCGAGCGTCGGGGGAAACCGGGCTATATCTGCGCGAGCGTCGGGGGAAACCGGGCTATAGCTGCGCGAGCGTCGGGGGAAAACGCTCGCGCACGTTTGGGGGGTTTCCCGCGGACGCACGCTCAGATGATGTGAGCGTGGGTTAGAAGCCGTGGCTCAGAACTAGGCCCAGGGAGAACAGTACGCTGTAGCCGAGGTTGATCAGTCCGGTTTGCTTGAGCACGGGGATCAGGCTCTTGCGCTTCCTGCCGTTGACCATGAGCCATGCCGGCATGAGGCAGGCGGGGATCAGCAACAGCACGATCAGCATCCACGGCTTGGTGGGCGCCAGCACGATCACCAACAGGATGGCGACGGCCAACATCAGGACGTAGCTCTCGCGGGCGTGACGGTCGCCAAGCCGCACCGCCAGTGTGCGCTTGCCCGCGGCCATGTCCGTCGGGATGTCGCGGACGTTGTTGGCCATCAGCAGCGCGCAGGCGATCAATCCCGTGCCAATCGCTCCGATAACGGCCGGCATGCTCACTTGACCAGCCTGCGTATACGTGGTGCCCAGCGTTGCCACCAGCCCGAAGAAAACAAACACGAAGAGGTCGCCCAAGCCCATGTAGCCGTATGGGTTCTTGCCGCCGGTGTAGCCCCAGGCAGCAAGAACACAGCCGAGGCCCACCAAGATAAGCCACCAGCTCTGCGTGATGATCACCAGAACCAAGCCGAACACCATGGCCAGGCCGAAAGCGCCGAAAGCAGCCCACTTGACGTGGTCCGGGCGTGCCACGCCGGAACCGACCAACCGGAGCGGGCCTACGCGGTCCTCATCGGTGCCCCGGATGCCGTCCGAGTAGTCGTTGGCATAGTTGACCCCGATCTGCAGCAGCAGAGCTACCAGGGCGGCGAGGATGGCGTTCAAGACTCGGAAAGACTGCAGCTCGTATGCGGCCGCGGTGCCGATCAACACCGGCGCGATCGCGGCCGGCAGGGTGCGCAAGCGGGCGCCTTGAATCCATTGTGCAGCTGTTGCCACGTTCAGTACCTCGTGTTGTTTCGCGTTGGGAAGCCAGATGACGGTCGGGGAGGACGTGTCTATTCTCCCTGATGCACCTCGGTGAGCAGATCGATCATCGCCAGCCGGTCCGGTTTTCCGTTGGAGAGCATGATGAGCCCATCCGTCGTAAGCACCGTTTTCGGAGCAAGGGCCCCCAGCTTTTCCCGGCAGAGCGCCTTGTAGTGCTCAATGCCTTCCGGGGAGCTGTCCTCGACCGCCACATAGGCCGCCACTGCCTGGCCCCACTCGCGCGAAGGTACGCCGGCCACGAAAGCCGCGGTCACGCCGTCGAACTTTTCAAGCTCCGCCTGGATGAACGCGGCGGAGGCTTTGACGCCGCCGGTGATGATGACGTCGTCGGCGCGTCCCAGCACGGTGAGCGTGCCGTCCGCGGCGAGTTCGCCGAGATCGTTGGTGCGGTACCAGCGGGTGCCGTCCTCCTCGAAGAACGCCTCGGCACTCGACTGGGGGGCGTCGAGGTAACCGGAAGCCACGGTGTCGCCGCCCAGGAGGATCCGGCCGTCGTCGTCGAGCATGACCCTGACGCCCTCCAGCGGGCTTCCGTCGTACACGCAACCGCCGCACGTCTCAGCCGAGCCATAGGTGGTCACAACCTTCAGCCCGGCCTCCCTGGCAGCGTCCAGCAGCGCGGTGGAGGCAGATGCCCCGCCCAGGAGGATGGCGTTGAAGCGGCGGAGGACCGCAAGGGTCTGCGGCGAGGGCGAGTCCAGGAGCCGTTGCAGCTGGGTGGGCACCAAGGAAGTGAAGCGCATGGTGTCCGTGAGTTCTTCGGCCGCTGCAGTGAAGGCCTCGGGTGTGAAGCCGTTGGAAAGGTCCATGGCCCACGGACGCGTGCCCGCGAAAAGCGAGCGGACCAGCACCTGGACCCCGGCGACGTACTGCAGCGGCAAGGCCAGGAGCCACTGCCCCTCGCCCCGGAGCGCGATGGCTGTGGCCATGGATGAAGCTGCAAGCTCGTCGACCGTGAGCACGGTGGCCTTGGGCATGCCGGTGGAACCGGACGTGCGGACCACCACTGCAGCGTCCTCGAAACCGGGTGTTTCAATTGGGGAGGCGTGCGGGGCGCCGTCCTCCGATGCGGTGATTTCGACGGCGGGGCCCTCGTCGTGGAGGGCAGCGGCCAGGGCCTTGAGAACGGGATCGATGTTCACGGGCGAGTCCTAGAAGTAGTAAGGGAAGTTGGACCAGTCCGGATCGCGCTTCTCGAGGAATGCTTCCTTGCCCTCCACGGCCTCGTCGGTCATATAGGCCAGGCGCGTGGCCTCACCCGCGAAGACTTGCTGACCGGCCAGGCCGTCGTCGGCCAGGTTGAAGGCGAACTTGAGCATGCGAATGGCCTGCGGGGACTGCCGCGCGATGTCCGCGGCATACTCCAGGGCGACCTCCTCGAGGCGCTCATGGTCAACGGCTTCGTTGACGGCGCCCATCCGCACCATGTCCTCCGCGGAATATTCGCGGGCCAGGAAGAATATCTCGCGGGCGGCTTTCTGGCCGATCTGGCGGGCGAGCAGCGCCGAGCCGTAACCGGCGTCGAAACTTCCCACGGTGGCATCGGTTTGCTTGAACTTGCCGTGCTCGCGGGAGGCGATAGTAAGGTCCGAGACAACGTGCAGCGAATGCCCGCCACCCGCGGCCCAGCCGTTGACGACGGCGATGACCACCTTGGGCATGGTCCGCATGAGCCGCTGGACTTCCAGGATGTGGAGGCGGCCGGCCCGGGCGGGATCGATGCTCTCCTGCGTCTCGCCGTCGGCATAGCGGTAGCCGTCGCGGCCGCGGATCCGCTGGTCCCCGCCGGAACAGAAGGAGTGGCCGCCGTCCTTGGGGGAGGGTCCATTGCCGGTGAGCAGCACCGTGGCGACATCCGGGGTCATTCGGGCGTGGTCCATGGCGCGGTAGAGCTCGTCGACGGTGCCGGGACGGAAGGCGTTGCGGACCTCCGGCCGGTTGAAGGCGATCCGGACCGTGGGAAGGTCTTTTGTCGCGGAGCCTGCAGCGTCCCGCTCGACCTGCCGGTGGTACGTCATGTCCTGGAAATCGTCGAAACCGGACACGGTGCGCCAACGCGACGGGTCAAAGACGTCGGATACCTTGGCGGGGAAGTCGTTGCTCACCCTCCGAGTCTAGTAATCCCCTCAGCTGATGCAGAACTCGTTGCCTTCGGGGTCGGCCATCGTGTGCCATTCGTGCGGCCCTTGTTTGGCCGTCCACAGGTATTTCGCACCCCGTGCCTCCAGGGCCGTGCGGACCTCGTCCTTGTCCTGTCCATTGAGGCGAACGTCCCAGTGGACGCGGTTCTTGACGGTTTTGTCCTCCGGGACGGTCTGGAAGAGGAAACGCCTGCGGGTGTCTTTGTCCCGGTCTTCCGCCGGGCCAATGGCCGCGCCGTCCTTCCACACGAGCTTGCCGTTGTGCGTGGTGGTCTCAGACTCGGTGGCGAATCCCTGATCCACCATGGACCGGATGAATGCCTCGTCCTGGGGCTCCACAATCCAGTCGAGCGTCTCGGCCCACCAGTCGGCGAGGATGTGCGGATTCTTGCAGTCGACTACTACCTGAAAGTTCAGTGCCATGGACTGAACCTACGACGACGGCGCGTGGCCACGGAAGTGCCTAGCGGACAGTTTTGGTCCGGGTTGGGTGGCTACCCGCCCAGCAGTTGCGGCGGGATCGCGTAGATGAGCAGGAGTGCCAACAGATTCTTGGCGGCGTGGACGAAGTAGGAGAACACCACATTCTTGCCCGTCCAGACATACACGGCCACCAGGACGGCCCCCATTCCGAGGTAAGGCGCCAGGGCCGGAAGCACCAGCCCTTCACGACCCACCACATGGATGGCTGCGAAGCAGAGCCCTGACAAGACACAACAGACCCAGATGTTCAGGTGGCGGGACAGCTTGCCGATCAATAAATGCCGGAACAGGTATTCCTCCACGAAAGGACCCAACACCACCAGCAAAGGCACCACGAACCAAGCCGGCAGTTGCTGGATCAGGGACTGGAGGCCCAGTTGGTTCCGCGATTCCTTGGCGGATCCGGTAACTGTCACCAGAACGGCGGTGAGCACCAACATTGCAACGATGGATAGGGGAATCATGGCCAGCGTGAACCACGGGCGCGTCGCCAGGATCAGGAGGTCGCGGGCTATTACGCGCCACGCGGACGCAACCGCGAACAAGCCGACCGACGCGTAGAAAGCAAGGTTGATCGCATAGACGGCGGTAGCCGGGTCCGGGAGTATCTGCTGCACCAAGGCAGTCACCGGGGCTGCGGCGAGGCTCAGGACAGCCGCCAATGACGCATAGAGTCCGGCGGCCGCAGCGTCCAGGCCCGTGAAACGGTATAGCCTCCCGGCCGGCGGAATGGTGCCCATGTGTCCAGCGTAGCGCCCCGCTTTGTTGCCCGCGTCACGCTCCGCCGGAATCACCGGGTAGGATGGTCTTGCCGGATTTACCTTCGACGCTTCCGTGTTTGCGCTACTGATTCGACTCGCCAACAGGCCAAAAGCTCGAATTGCATGCGCCGATACGCGTGAAGCCAGGGCCGGAATTTTCCCCAACCCACAAGGAACAGCTGTGCCTCAAAACACCACAACCGACCTTCAGCGCGAGCCGGAAACCCTGGCGGCGCCCAGTACTGCTACAACGTCCGAAAACCTCAGTGCCGAGGGCTACAAGAAGACCCTGAGCGGCCGCCACGTCACCATGATCTCCATGGGCGGCGCCATTGGCGTCGGACTCTTCATGGGTGCCGGCGGGCGGCTGGCTTCGACCGGCCCGGCGCTGATCTTCTCTTACGCTATCGCCGGCGTCATCGCCTACCTGCTCATGCGCGCCCTCGGCGAGCTCATCATGTACCGTCAGACGTCCGGCTCCTTCGTCAGCTACGCCGGCGAAATGTTCGGCAAGAAGGGCGCCTTCCTCTCCGGCTGGATGTACTTCATCAACTGGGGCATGACCGGGATCGCGGAACTGATCGCGATCGGCCTGTACTTCCAGTTCTTCTTCCCCAATGTGCCGGTCGAGGCGTCTGCCATCGCGGCGCTGTTGTTGCTCGTGGCCGTGAACCTCCTCAGCGTCAAGGCGTTCGGTGAATTCGAATTCTGGGCCTCGGTCCTCAAAGTCGGCGCCATCCTGATCTTCCTGGCCGTGGGCACCTTCATGGTGGTCACTAACGCCAAGGTGGGCAATGGCCACGCGTCCGCGGCCAACCTCTTCGACGGCGACGGGGGAATGTTCCCCAAGGGCGCCCTCGTCATGGTCCTCGTCCTGAACGCCGTGATCTTCGCTTACAACGGCATCGAACTCGTCGGCATCACAGCCGGTGAGATGCAGGATCCCAAGCGTGAAGTGCCCAAGGCGATCCGCGCCGTCGTGCTCCGGATCGTGGTCTTCTACGTCGGTTCCGTCCTTCTCCTGGCCATGCTGCTGCCGTCCGACCAGTACAAAGCCGGGGTTTCGCCGTTCGTCACCGTGTTCGGCCAGATGGGCCTTGGCTGGGTGGGCGACGTGATGAACATGATCGTCATCACGGCCGCGCTGTCCTCCTGCAACTCCGGCCTGTACTCGATCGGCCGCGTGTTCCGCACCATGGCCAACAATGGACATGCTCCGCAGTGGCTTACCAAGATGTCCTCGCGCCACGTCCCGTACGCCGCGATCCTGGCCATCGCCGCGTTCTACCTCGTGGGCATCCTGCTGAACATCTGGCTGGGCGGCTCGCATGCTTTTGACCTCGCGCTCAACACCGCGTCCATCGGTGTCATCTTCACCTGGGGCGCCATCTTCGCCAGCCAGATCGCACTGCGCCACCAGAAGGGCAAAGTCTCCACCCTTCCGATGCCCGGATCACCATGGACCAGCTGGGTGGGCCTCGTTGCCCTCTTGGCCATTACCGTGCTGATTGGCTTCGACACCATGACCAGCAAGACCGGCGAGGTGTTCCTCCTGGGTCTCTGGACCCTGGCCACCATCCCGTTCTTCGCCGTCGTGCTGTGGCTCGGCTGGCAGAAGGTCAAGAATAACGAGCCGAAGAGCGAGCTCTTCAGCTAGTCCCCACCGGCTCCCAACCTTCGCAAGCTCAGGTAGGGGCCCAACCCTTAGTAGCCCGACGACGGCGGGCGCCTCCCGCGGGGGAGGCGCCCGCCGTCGTACTTTGTTCAGCCCTAGCCCTTCAGGTACTTCGCGAAATGGTTCTCGATGCGCTGCCAGGCTTCCGGGGCGGCGGCTGGATCGGGTTTGATGCCCATCACCCGCATCAGCGGCCTCAGTGCCCGGGGCCCAACCGGGGCGTCGTTCAGAAAGGCGTGGCCCGCCGTCGGGAACTCCTTGACGTCGTGCTCGATTCCGAGGTTCGTGAGCGCGGCTTCCAACTTGGCGGAAGCTCCCCGCAAGGTCCGGTCCTGGCCTCCATAGTTGGCCACCACCGGGCACGCACCTTCCAACGACTGCTCCAGGTCCCGCGGCAATTGGCCATAGTTGACTGAGGCGGCGTCGAAGTCGTCATGGGCAGCGAGCAGGGCGAAGGCGCCTCCCATGCAGAACCCGATGACCCCCACCTTCTCCGTGCACCTGGCATCGCCGCGGAGCCAGGACCGTGCGGTGGACACGTCCGTGAACGCACGGCCCGTGCCGGACATCAGGGAGCGCATGGTCGCCACGAGGCAGCGTCCCGCACCGCCGTCGCTATAGAGGTCGACGGCGAGCGTCAGATAGCCGGCCGCCGCGAGCCGATCCGCGTGGCGGCGCATCATTTCGTCGAGCCCGAAAGCTTCATGGATAAGTACGACGCCGGGGAACGGCCCTTCGCCGTCAGGCTCGGCCAGGTACCCTTGCAGCTTGCGGGAGCCGCCGGCTGCCGCGCTCTCCGTGCTCAAATCGATGTGCACCATGGTGCAATCCTGCCAGACCGCGCAAGTGTCTTGTCGGCTGTTTTTGTCTGCGGTCGCAGTTAGGCTCGATGCATGGACCACAGCACCATTCTCAGCCAGCACGTCAACGCCTCCCGGGAAAAAGTCTGGGCCGTCATCTCTGACATTCCGGGTTCGGCCAGGACCCTCTCGGGCGTGAAAGCCATCCAGATGCTCAGCGAGGGACCCTATGGTGAGGGCACGCGCTGGAAGGAAACACGCGTCATGATGGGCCGGGAGGAAACCGTGGAAATGCAGGTTTCCCAGAGCGACCCGCCGGGCAGCACCACCGTCACGGCGCGTCAGGGCGGCGCGGACTACACCACCCGCTTCACCCTGGAAGAGCGCGACGGCGGGACGGAACTGACGTTGTTCTTCGCCGCCGAGGTCCTCAAGCCGACTTTCCTCAGCAAAGTCATGATGGCCGCGTTCGGGAATCTCGGGATGAGCGTCACGCGTAGGGCGTTCGCGAAGGATCTTGCCGAGATCGCCGCGAAAGCGGAGTCGCTCTAGTGGCGGCAGTCGGCAAGGTGACGGCACCCCGGATTTCACCGATCAGGCTTGACGAGCTCCGCGACGATCCCGCCCCGGACTTCCGGCGGGGCGAACGGTACGACGGCGTCCGCCTCACCAGGTCCGTGGCTGACGGAGCGGAGTTGAGCGGGGCGGACTTCATCGAGTGCGAATTCAATGGAGTCTCATTCAACGAGGCTCAGTTACGCGGCGCGACCTTCCGGGACTGCATCCTGAACGAGCCCTACGCGCCGGTGTTCACCGCCGCACGGACCTCGTGGCGGGAAGTCGAGATCAGCAACCCGCGCTGGGGCTCAGCGGAGATGTACGAGGGCGCCTGGCATTCGGTGAAGATCGACGGCGGCAAACTGGACTTCCTGAATCTGCGTGGATCCAAACTCACGGATGTCGTGATCACGGGCTGCATCATCAACGAACTCGACCTCGGGGCCTGTACCGCGACGCGCATGGTGCTCAAGGACTGCACCATCGGGACGCTGGATGTCACGGGGGCCAAGTTCAAGGATGTGGACCTGCGTGGCTCGGACTTCCGGATGATCAACGGACTTGGCGGCTTGTCTGGCGTGGTCATTGACGACTATCAGCTCAGTCTGATAGCTCCGCTTTTGGCAGGGCATCTGGGGATCCGGGTGATCTGAGTCAAACAACGGCGCCGCCAGGTGGTGGCGCTTGACCAGGTTGCACCTGACGATGTGGCAGTTGACCACGCGGCGGCGCCGTGTAATCTTTATAGAACGAACGGTCGGTAAATTATTCACCGGCCCCGCTCCCTTCGCGAAGGATGTTCTCATGGTCGAGGCTTTTCTTGTTGGCGGTGCCCGCACCCCTGTAGGCCGGTATGGCGGAGCGCTTTCCGCGGTCCGTCCTGATGACCTGGCAGCCCTCGTGATCCGCGAAGCCGTGGCCCGGTCCGGCGTCGACCCCGACGCCATTGACGAAGTCATCCTGGGCAACGCCAACGGCGCCGGCGAGGAAAACCGCAACGTTGCCCGCATGGCCACCCTCTTGGCGGGACTTCCCCTCCACATCCCGGGTATCACGGTCAACCGCCTGTGCGCCTCCGGCATGAGCGCCATCATCATGGCCAGCCACATGATCAAGGCCGGCGCAGCGGACATCGTTGTGGCGGGCGGCGTCGAGTCCATGAGCCGGGCCCCTTGGGTGCAGGAGAAGCCCTCAACAGCCTTCGCTAAGCCGGGCCAAATCTTCGACACCTCCATCGGTTGGCGCTTCGCCAACCCCCTCTTCACCAAAGGCGAGTTGTCCCGCGGTGGCAAAATGACCTACTCCATGCCCGAAACTGCTGAGGAAGTTGCCCGGGTGGACGGCATCTCCCGTGAGGACGCCGACGCTTTCGCCGTCCGCTCGCACGAACGCGCGCTTGCGGCCATTGCCGGCGGTCGCTTCAAGGAAGAGATCGTCCCAGTCGCCGTGAAGACCCGCAAGGGAGAAACCGTGGTTGACACCGACGAGGGACCTCGCGAAGGAACAACCATGGAGGTCCTCGCCGGTCTCCGCCCGGTGGTTGCCGGCGGCTCCGTTGTCACGGCCGGTAACTCCTCCACGCTCAACGACGGCGCGTCCGCCATCATCGTCGCTTCGGAGGCTGCCATCGAAAAGTTCGGCCTCACCCCACGTGCCCGCATCATCGACGGCGGCTCGGCTGGCTGCGAACCGGAAATCATGGGAATCGGCCCGGTCCCCGCTACCCAGAAGATCCTGGGCCGTTCCGGACTCACCGTCGGCGACCTTGGCGCCGTCGAACTCAATGAAGCCTTTGCGACGCAATCGCTCGCGAGCATGCGGCGTTTGGGTCTGGATCCGGACATCGTGAACAACGACGGCGGCGCGATCTCCCTGGGGCACCCGCTCGGTTCCAGCGGCTCGCGTATCGCCATCACCCTGCTGGGCCGCATGGAGCGGGAGCTCGCAGGCGCAACCTACGGGCGGAAGATCGGCCTCGCAACGATGTGCATCGGCGTCGGGCAGGGCGCCGCCATCCTTCTGGAAGGCATGTAATGGCATTGAACCCCGGGGAATTCGGAACCTTGCTCATCGAGGAACGCGAGGACCGCGTCACTGTCCTCCTGAACCGGCCCGAGGTCCGGAACGCGATCGACCAGCAGATGGTGGACGAACTCCACAAGGTGTGCGAGTACCTTGAGTGCGAGCCGAAAATCCTGATCATCTCCGGCGTGGAGGGCGTCTTTGCGTCGGGCGCGGACATCGGCCAGTTGAGGGAACGCCGCCGTGATGACGCCCTGCGCGGCATCAACTCCACCATCTTTGTCCGGATCGCCAAGCTGCCCATGCCCGTCATCGCGGCCTTGGATGGCTATTGCCTGGGTGGCGGTGCAGAGCTCGCGTACGCCGCGGACTTCCGCATCGGTACGCCCAGCTTGCGGATCGGCAACCCGGAAACCGGGCTGGGCATCATGGCCGCAGCCGGGGCCACGTGGCGCCTTAAGGAACTCGTGGGGGAGCCGATCGCCAAGGAAATCCTTCTGGCCGGGGCCGTCCTCCGCGCCGAGGAAGCCCTGCGGATCAACCTCATCACCCAGATCCATGAAGCCCCTGTGCTCATGGAAGCCGCCCACAACCTTGCTGACCGGATCGGCCGGCAGGACCCCCTGGCGGTGCGGATCACCAAGTCGGTCTTCCACGCTCCAGCCGAGTCGCACCCCGTGATCGACACCCTGGCCCAGGGCATGCTCTTTGAATCCCAAGCCAAGTTCGACCGCATGCAGGCGTTCCTCGACAAGAAGAACGACAAGAAGAACAGCGACAAGCAAAGCAGCGACAACCCAGACAGGACCCGGAAATGACAGCAATGCCCGCAATCCCACATGTTGTCGGTGTCCTAGGCGGCGGACGCATGGGTGCCGGCATCGCCCACGCTTTTTTGACCAAGGGCGCTACGGTGATCGTCGTAGAGCGCGATCACGAAGCCGCGGCCGGTGCGCAGGGTCGCGTCGCTGAGGCTGTGGCCAAATCTGCTGCCCGCGGCACCCTGACGGAGACCGCGGACGAAGTATTGTCCCGGTTCAGCACCTCCACCGACTACGACTCCTTTGTTCACTGCGGGCTCGTTGTGGAGGCAGTGCCCGAGGACTACGAGCTCAAGGTCGCAGCCCTGAAGGCTGTGGAGGAACACCTCTCCGCGGACGCCTTCCTGGCCTCCAACACCTCGTCCCTCTCCGTCACCGGCCTTGCTTCGCAGCTCCGGAGGCCGGCCAATTTCGTGGGCCTGCACTTCTTCAATCCCGTCCCGGCGTCCACGCTCATCGAGGTGGTCCTGGCCAGGGAGACCTCCCCGGAGCTTGCTGCCACGGCGAGAAGCTGGACCGAGGCACTCGGCAAGACCGCCGTCGTCGTCAACGACGCTCCCGGCTTTGCGTCCTCGCGGTTGGGCGTCGCGATCGCCCTGGAGGCGATGCGCATGGTGGAAGAAGGCGTGGCGTCGGCGGAGGACATCGACGCCGCCATGGTGCTCGGTTACAAACACCCCACCGGGCCTCTGAAGACCACGGATATCGTGGGCCTGGATGTGCGCCTCGGCATCGCCGAATACCTGCATTCGACGCTGGGGGAGCGCTTCGCACCACCCCAGATTCTGCGCGACAAGGTTGCCCGCGGTGAGCTGGGACGGAAGACTGGCAAGGGATTCTTCGACTGGACTGACTGATCCCTCGGGCCTAGTTGGGTCGGTTAGGCTAGCCCGGTGACTCTGATTGCACCTGTGACCCTGGATGGCCGCTTCGTAACCTTGGAACCGCTGAGCCCCGGGCACCACGATGGCTTGGTGGACGCCGCCAAGGACGGCGAGTTGTGGAAGCTTTGGTACACCTCCGTGCCGTCGCCTGAAGGCATGGCTGTGGAAATCGACCGCCGGCTCGCGCTGCAGGAGCAGGGATCCATGCTCCCATTCGCCACGCGGTTGAAGGCGAGCGGCAAGCTGATCGGCATGACCACCTACATGAACATCGACGCCACCACTCCGCGTGTCGAGATCGGCTCCACGTGGAACGCCGCCTCGGCACACGGCAGCGGCAGTAACCCCGATTCCAAGCTGTTGCTTCTCCGCCACGCCTTCGAAACCCTCGGCTGCCCCGCTGTCGAATTCCGCACCCACTGGCTCAACCACCAGTCCCGCGAGGCCATCGCCCGGCTAGGCGCCAGGCAGGACGGCGTGCTCCGTAACCACTCGAGAACTGCGGACGGAGTGCTCCGCGACACCGTGGTGTTCTCCATCCTCGAGCACGAATGGCCCGCCGTCCGTACCGGCCTCGAGTTCAGGCTCGCGAAGCGGTCCTAAGCTCCAGACCCCGGGCGAGTCACCCCGGCGAGGCGCCAGCTATTTCCTGAGGGCGCTGTTGACCGCCGTCCGGTACCCCTGGGAGTAGCCGGCGTCGTTCGGATGGAAGTTCTCCAAAGCGAGCGCGGGCGGATCCAGCGGCGATGGCTGGGTGTAGTGGATCCACGGATTATTGGAACCAATTCCATGCCCGGTGAATCGCTCCGTCACGCTGACGTAGCCCACACCTGCGGCGGAGGCGGCGCCGGCAATGGTCGCATTCAGCTGGTCAGCCATTCCGTTCAATGTGGTGGCCAGCTGATTTTGCGCGGGAGGCGCCTCGGGGCCGGCGGTGAAGAGTCGAGGGTAGCCCGTCAGCGCGATCTCGGCGTTGGGTGCCTTCTGCCGGATGGACTGCACCATGGCGACGATGTTGCCGGGCAGCGCGGGTAGCGCAGCCCCCACATTTTGCACGGCCGAAGCACACGCCAGGGCGTCGCCGCTGGTGCAGGCCACCGCGACGGCTCCCGTGCCGACGTCGTTGCCGCCCACCGTGACCGAGACCTCGGTAGCGGATCCCAACGCGATCGCTGCAGGGTCCGTAGGGGCGAGGTTGTCCAGGCCTGTTTTGACGCTAAGCGACGTAGCGCCGAAGCAACCCAGATTCAGGCCGCCCAAAAGAGCTGGGTAACTGTCCAGGCTCTGGTGGCAGTCCGGCAACGAGGCCGGAGCCGGACTGCTGCCGCCCGTCCCTGCGGCATAGGAATCGCCCAAGGCTACATAGACATCAGCCGGTTTCCCTGGGGCCGGGTTCGCCTCGGCAGGTCCAGTCCCGAAACCCGCCACGAGTGCGACGGCGAAGGCCCCGCCCAGTACGCGGCTGTAGCGGCGCCGCGGATTTGCTGCATGCATGACTTTTATCCCCTCTTGTCGGTCTGAAGTGCCGCTTTGGCGGCGGGGGCCATCCCGGCCCGCGCAGTCTTGCGGCCCAGAATACGCGAGCCGCGTGCCCACGACTACGAAAAAGGGCCTGGTTCTTCCATTCGGTTTACAGTAGCTGGAGCGGCGACGGCAGGCGCAAGGCGCGACCCTCGCTCACATAAGGCGGCATTCTTCGCGACCCTCGCTCACATCCGGGTCGTGTGGTTAGCTGTCCGGTATGGATGGGATCTCAACCGCCGCCAAGCAACGAGGCGTTCATTGGGACGGTGCCGTGAACGCCTGGTGCATCGCCGGAAGCGTGTACCGGATGGGCAGGCGGGAATGGCTCACCGAAGCCGGTTGGCAGCAAATGTACGACGCCGGCATCCGCACTGTGATCGACTTGCGGACCGCGCGCGAGCGGCAGCCCAGGGAAGTCGATCCAGTGGTATCCGAGGAGGCGACAGCGCGCTTCGACATCGTCCATTGCCCCACCGAGGACCCGGCAAACGAAGATTTCACCGCCCTCTTTGGCCCGTACCTGAAAGACCCTGCGCACTACGCCGACTACCTGCGGCTCTTCCCGGCCAGCATCGCCGCGGTCTTCAAGGCTGTCGCCGCGGCGACAGGCGGGGTAGTGGTGCATTGCGCGGCTGGGCGGGACCGCAGCGGAGTCATCGCCGTGATGCTGCAGAACCTGGCAGGGGCAAGCGACGAGGAAATCGTGCGCGGTTACCAGCAGGGGATGCGCGGTATCAATGAGCGCCACCGGTACCATCGCGCCCCTCATGCGCACGACGCGTATCTGGAAAAGGACGCGCTTGAAGTGATGCTGGCGTCCCGCAGCGTGAGCTTGCTGGAGTTCGCGCACTCCCTCGACTCCCAAGCTTTCCTAACGGCGAACCGCGTCTCCGAGGCTGAGATCGCCGCCGTCCGCGCCAAGCTCAACGCTCTGGCACCGTAGAAGCATTGCCGGCCACGCGCCGTCGTTCCCTTCTTTGATGTCGGAAAGCGCTTACGACACGGCGAGTCGCAAATCCTGGGCGTCAAAACGCGTCAAAGAAGGGGAGAACGAAATCAGTCCCAAGAAGCATTTAGTGTGCAGATCGGGGCTCTCATGTATTCTGGGAATATTACCGAACGGCCGGTCAGTAATTTGTGGCCGCTCGGTCCCATTTCGTGCCCGTGCCTTGGAAGGACCCGTCGACGATGACCAGTACCGCAGTCGCTCCGGAAGCCACAGTTGTTGAAACCGTGCCCAGTTTCGTCCAGGGCGAGTGGTGGACCCCCGGCACCGATGCCTCAGCCGGCGTGCCCGTCCGCGATGCCAGCACGGGCGAGGTCCTCGCAACGGTCAACACAGACGGACTGGACCTTGCCGGCGTCGTGAACTATGGCCGCACGGTGGGCCGGCGCGAACTCGGCAAGCTCACCTTCCACCGGCGCGCCCTCAAGCTCAAAGAGCTGGCCCAGTACCTCAACGGCCGCCGGGAAGAGTTCTACGCTTCCTCCTTCAAGACCGGCGCCACCAAGATCGACTCAATGGTGGACATCGACGGCGGCATCGGCGTTCTCTTCACCTTTGGCTCGAAGGGCCGCCGAGAACTCCCAAACTCGCAGGTTGTCATTGACGGGCCCATGGAAATCCTGTCCAAGGATGGCTCCTTCGCCGGCGAGCACATCTACACCCGCATCCCGGGCGTCGCCGCGCAGATCAACGCCTTCAACTTCCCCGTCTGGGGCATGCTCGAGAAGTTCGCACCCGCATTCATCGCGGGCGTCCCCACCATCGTCAAGCCGGCCACCCCCACCGGTTACGTGGCCGCCGTCGTGGTCAAGGCAATCGTGGAGTCCGGGATCCTGCCGGAAGGCTCGCTGCAGCTCATCTCGGGATCCGCCAGGAACCTGCTGGACCACCTCGACTACCGGGACATTCTTGCCTTCACCGGCTCCGCTTCTACGGCCAACTCGCTGAAGTCCCACGTCAACGTGGTCCAGGGTGGCGTCCGCTTCACCTCGGAAACCGACTCGCTCAACGCCGCCATCCTCGGACCCGACGCCGTGCTCGGCACCCCCGAATTCGACGCCTTCATCAAGTCGGTCGTCACCGAAATGACGGTCAAGGCCGGCCAGAAGTGCACCTCGATCCGCCGCACCATCGTGCCCCAAGCCTTGGTGTCCGACGTCGTCTCCGCCATCGGCGCGCGGGTAGATGAGCGCGTCGTGGTCGGCGACCCCCGCGCAGAGGGCGTCACGATGGGCGCCCTCGCGTCGCTCGAGCAGCTCGCCGACGTTCGCGCCGCAGTGCAGTCAATGCTCGACGCCGGTGGTGAGCTTGCGTACGGGACGCTCGATTCGCCGTCGGTCACCTCGCTCGACGGAACGGTGGGCGTCGTCGAAGGGGGCGCGTTCATGTCGCCGGTCGTCCTGAGCTGGGCTGACGTGGACTCGGAAGCTGTCCACTCGCTGGAGGCGTTCGGCCCGGTTTCGTCCGTGATCGGGTACACGGACCTCGACGACGCCGTCCGCCTCGCCGCCCGTGGTGGCGGCTCCCTGGTGGCCTCCGTTTGCACTAATGATCCTGCTATTGCCCGCGAATTGGTGACCGGAATCGCGGCGCACCACGGACGAGTCCTGATGCTCAACCGCGAGGATGCCCGGTCGTCAACCGGGCATGGTTCGCCCGTGCCGCACCTGGTCCACGGCGGGCCGGGCCGCGCCGGTGGCGGCGAAGAACTCGGCGGTATCCGCTCCGTCATGCACCACATGCAGCGCACCGCCATCCAGGGTTCCCCGAACATGCTCACGGCCGTGACCGGCGTCTGGCACCCAGGCGCGGACCGCAACTTTACGGTGGAGACGGAAGGAACGCACCCGTTCCGGAAGTCCCTGACGACTTTGCGGATCGGCGACGCCGTGCGATCCGGACTACGGCAGGTCACTCTCGAAGACATCACGGCCTTCGCCAACTCCACGGGCGACACCTTCTACGCCCATACCAACCAGGAAGCTGCGGAGTCCAACCCGTTCTTCCCGGGAATCGTGGCGCACGGCTACTTGCTGCTGAGCTGGGCCGCAGGACTGTTCGTGGAGCCAGCTCCCGGCCCGGTCCTCGCGAACTACGGCCTGGAGAACCTGCGCTTCATTACTCCCGTGGCTGCCGGGGATTCGATCCGCGTCACCCTGACCGCCAAGAAGATCACCCCGCGCGAAACCGACGAATACGGCGAAGTAGCCTGGGATGCCGTGCTGACCAACCAGAATGACGAAATCGTCGCCACATACGACGTCCTGACCCTCGTGGAGAAGTAATCCTCCCCCGGACGCACGCTCACTTATGTCGGTGTTTGGTCCGGCGCCCGCTCACTTATGTGGGTGTTTGGCCGGACGCTCGCTCACTTTGGTGCTGCATACGTGGAACGCTCCCCATCGATCGGGAGCGTTCCGTGTCTGGGCTGGCGTGAATACCTCTGGCCCGCTGGTTGGTTCTATTGCCCGGGGGCGCGGTATGCCGGGGTCTTCTTGGCGGCTTCGTCGAGATCCTCCACCGTCATGAGCGGCTTCAAATGCAGGCGCACAGCGCCTGTCGCATTGATCATGAGTGAGAGGGCGGCAGCGCTAGCCGCGTCCGGGATTTCGAAGACCCCGACGACGTCGGTCTCGCCGAAAGCGTAGTAGAAACATTCGAGCGATCCGTCTACGGATTTGAGTGCATCGACCACAGCATCGCGGCGCTTGGTGCCGCCCTCGCGCAACAGCCCCTTGATTCCGTCGCCTACGTAGTTTGCTTCGAATAGATATTTGGTCATTGTCTTCCCGTCCCGTGATGTCCCGGACTCGGGCCTCCTAAGGTGCTCCCATCACCCGTTGAGGGAAGGTCCCGGAGTTGTTCCCCTGCGAGGGGGCTGTGCACATATTAGGCCGAGGTCGTCGCCCTGACAACGGTCTAGGCTAACGCTCGCCCACAAGTTCTTTCCGACCGCGTCCGGCGTAAGATTTTCAGCGTAGGAGGTGGCGAAATGAACCTAGCACTCAGAACAGCCACAACCGTCTTGCCCGTCGACGACGTAGCCCGAGCCCGCAGCTTTTACGCGGAGAAACTCGGCCTCCCGCACCGCGGCATGACCTGGGATGGAAATGATTTGTTCGGCATCGACGGCGGCCCCATGCTGCAGTTGATGCCCATCAAGGACGGCATGCACTCATCGCACACTGCCCTTTCCTTTGAAGTCAGCGACATCGAGCGGACAGTCGATGAAATGGAGGCGAGCGGTGTCGAATTCCGGGATTACGACCTCCCGGATCTCAAAACCGAACACCACATTTGTACCACCGACGCCGATCGTTGCGCCTGGTTCATGGACACGGAAAACAACGTCCTCTGCGTCCATGAAAGCTTGGGCATCCAGGCCGAATATCAGCTTTGATCGGCTGAGGCACCCACCGGGGCCACGCAGAACCCTCATTCACTTTTAGTGAAGGAGGGTTCTGTCATTTGGCCTCATATGTGAGTGAGCGTCGGGGGAAAGTGCCACATATGTGAGTGAGCGTCGGGGGAAAGTGCCACATATGTGAGTGAGCGTCGGGGGAAAGTGCCACATATGTGAGGGAGCGTCGGAGAGGGGAGGAACGTGCCCTACGCCGAGGCGTGGAGGCCGTCGAAGGCCATGGTGATGACGTCGTCGGCGAGGCGCTGAGGGGACAGCGAGCCGCCCGGTTTGTACCACTCCACGATCGAGTTGATGGTGCCGAACAGCAGCCGGGTGACGGTGCGGGGATCGATGTCCTGGCGCAGCGAGCCTTCTTCGCGGGCGGCTGAGATCAGCGCGGCCACCTTGTGGTCGAAAGCACGACGCCGTTCCAGGGCATCGCGCTCGATCTCCGTGTTGCCGCGGAGCCGCAGAAGCAGCGTGACGAACGGCAGCCGCTCCACCAAAACGGCTATGGTCTGCCGCAACACGAATTCCAGGCGTGCGTCGGCTGCCCCAGTAACAGCCTCGGGTTGCTCCAGGATGGTCTCGAGCCCTCCCAGCGCGTGCTCAAGGGCGAGCTTCAGGAGGTCGCCCTTGGACGGCACGTGGTGGTAAATGGCCGACTTTGAGATCCCGAGGTTTTCGGCAAGAATACCCATGGACGTGGCGTCGTAACCGTGGCGGTTGAAGACGTCGACGGCGATCAGCAGCACTGATTGCTGGTCGTATCCGGGGCGTCCCCGCTTGGTTGCTGTTTCACTAGGCATGCTGGCCATTTTCTCATGAACGGTCGGTTGATTCGTGCACCCGCCCAGCCAAGTTACCTCTTGGGTCGCATGTCGTAGACGCGGCGCAGTTTGCCGTTGGAGCGCTCGAGCGAACCCGGCTCCACGACGTCCACCACGCATGAAGAACCCACGTGGATCTTGATCTGTTCGCGCAAGGCGTGTGCCGCCGTGGCGCCCGACTCGATGGAAACGTTCTCGCGGCGCTCAATCTTGACCGTCAGCGAATCCATGCGCTTGCCCTCGGGACGGGTGAGTTCGAGCTGGAAGTGTGGGCTGAGCTCAGGGATCCGCAGGGCGATTTCCTCGATCTGCGACGGGAAGAGGTTCACGCCGCGCAGGATGATCATGTCGTCGCTGCGGCCGGTGATGCGGCCCATGCGGCGGTGCGCCGGGCGCGCGGTGCCCGGCAGAAGGCGCGTGAGGTCCTTGGTGCGGTACCGGATGATCGGCAGCGCTTCCTTGGTGAGCGAGGTGAAGACGAGTTCGCCCGGTTCGCCGTCGGCCAGCACGGCGCTTACCCCGCGGGAGGGGTCGAACGGATCGATGATCTCGGGGCGGAAATGGTCCTCCCAGATGTGGCAGCCGTCCTGCGTCTCAACGGCTTCCCCGGCGACACCCGGGCCCATGACCTCGGACAGGCCGTAGATGTCGCAGGCCTTGAGGTTCATAGTGGTTTCGAGCTCGTGGCGCATTTCCTCGGTCCACGGTTCGGCGCCGAGCACCGCGTACTTGAGCGAGGTCGACGCCGGATCGACACCCATGTGGGCCATGGCGTCGGCGATCGTGAGCAGGTAGGTGGGGGTTGCCAGGATTGCGTCCGGCTTGAAGTCCTGGATCAGCTGAATCTGGCGTTCCGTCTGGCCGCCGGACATCGGGATGACGGTGCAGCCGAGCGCTTCCGCCCCGGCATGGGCACCCAGGCCGCCGGTGAACAGGCCGTAGCCGTAAGCGTTGTGGACCTTCATGCCTGGACGGACGCCGGAGGCGCGGAGTGAGCGGGCTACCAAGGTGGCCCAGTTGGCGAGGTCGTTTTTGGTGTATCCGACGACGGTCGGCCGGCCTGTGGTACCCGAGCTCGCGTGGACGCGGGCTACTTCGTTCTGCGGCACGGCGAACATGCCGAAGGGGTATTCCTGGCGGAGGTCTTCCTTGGTGGTGTAAGGGAACTTGCCGAGATCGGACAGTTCGCGGAGGTCGGTGGGGTGGACGCCGGCGTCGTCGAATTTGCGCTTGTACAGCGGGACGCGATCGTAGGCGTAGGCCACGGTGTGCTGGAGGCGGCTGAGCTGCAGGGCCTCGAGCTCATCGCGCGAGATGGTTTCTTCGCGATCTAGCTGTGCGGTGTTAAGCGGTGCGTCAGGAGCGGCGACGGTGTTCTGTGTCATGGTCTTCCTACTTCTTGGAAATGGTGCGGCTGCGGCCACGGAACTCGGCGATGAGCTCGCCGTAGCCGCCCGGATTCTCGGGCGACCCGGCGGCGGCGAGTTCCGCAGGGGAGGCGGCGAAGATTTGGATGTCGTACAGGCCGCTGCGTCCGTTGTTCGCACGGCGGTTCGCGACGGCGGTGATCACCTGGCCTTGATAGGCCGGCTTGAGGAAGTTGATGTCGACGCCGGCGGCGACGGTGATGGTGTCAGCCTCCGACGGCGATGGGACAGCCGGGTTGCAGGCGAGGGCGAACGCTGAATCTGCGAAGGCGAAGATCATTCCGCCGTGGGCCATTCCGAAGCCGTTGAGCATTTCCTGGCGGAGCTTCATGCGGACGGTGGCGTGGCCGTCGTCGATCTTGAGCACCTCTAGGCCCATCCACTCGGAGGCGTAGTCGTTCTTGAGGATCTGGTGCTGCGCTGCGCCAGAAAGGGTGGTCTCAACCATGCGTCATTGCCTCCAGCTTTATTTACCGAATGTTCATTAGGTAATCCCAGTTTGCTTGAACTGTCAAGGGGTGACCGCCCGGCGGGACAGATCCGCGGCGCCCGGCGGGACGATGCAATACGGATGAAGTAGGAGCTCGTAGTAGCCTCGAGGCATGCCGCTCATCGAACTTCCCATTCGGACGCCGAGGCTCGTGCTTCGCCGCTTCGAGGCCGCCGATCTGGAGCGATTCCACGCCTACCAGTCCCTGCCGGAGACCGCGCGTTTCCTCCTCAGGCAGGAATTGACCCTCACGCAGTCCATGGAAGCGCTGGGCCGCTACGCCAACTTCACTTTCGAACAAGAGGGCGACTGGGTGTGCCTCGCAATAGAGCGCGCCGACTCGCCGGGACTGCTCGGCGAAGTGGTGCTCAAATGGTTGCCTGGCACGGGGCAGGCCGAAATCGGCTGGATCTTGGCTCCTGAAAACCGGGGCAAAGGCTACGCGGCGGAGGCAGCCGAGGCCGTGCTGCGCCTGGGGTTCGAGACGCTCATGTTCCACAGGATCGACGCCAAGCTCGACGCCCTGAACACCTCCTCGTCAGGTTTGTGCGAGCGGCTTGGCATGCGTCGCGAGGCAGTCCTCGTGGACAACTGGCACTACAAAGGCCAATGGTCCACCGAAGTCATCTACGCCATCCTCGATTCCGAATGGCGGGCACGGAAGTAGCATGAGTGGGGATACCAGACTTTGCTGATGTTACGGTGGGCTGGGCATGGGAGATCGGGGGCGTGACGTGGGCACAGCTGGCGTAGCTGTAGTAATCGAGGATGACGACGATATCCGGGAAGTGGTCCACGCCGTCCTTGAAGCTTCGGGGCTGGAGGTGTATGCGGCCGGGAACGGTATTGATGGCGTGGCTGCGGTCCGCCGTCACAACCCGGACGTCATTACCCTGGACCTTGGCCTGCCCGATATCGATGGCATAGAAGTCACCCGTCGCGTACGGGAGTTCAGCGACGCTTACATCGTCATGCTTACGGCCCGCGCACGCGAGGTGGACACGCTACAAGGACTGGCCGTCGGCGCGGACGATTTCGTCACCAAGCCCTTCCGCCCCCGTGAGCTCCTGGCCCGGGTTGAGACGCTCCTCCGCAGGCCCCGGGGCAGCAAGCTATCGGGCGGCACTTCCGCAGGGATCACGACGGCGGAGCTGACGCCAGCAGATGGGGCGCCGTCGGCTGCGGTGCCGAACTCGTCAGCAACCGCGGTGCACCGAGGATCCCACGAAACAACCAGACCACCAGAGGCGGATCGTACCTGGCTGGAACACAACGGCCTCTACTTGGACGTGGCCACGCGGACAACACGGGTCGATGCCGAAGAAGTGCAATTGACCCGTACTGAGTTCGACCTGCTCCAGGCGCTTATGGAAGCCGGACGCGTGGTCCGAAGCACGTCGGGGCTGGCCCGCTGGCTACATGCCAGGGAGTACGAAACCGGAGCATACGTCAGCGAGTCCGAAGAGCGCGCCATCCAGGTTCACATCGCTAATTTGCGGCGGAAGCTGGGTGATTCGGCACAGTCGCCGCGTTGGGTGGAGACCGTGCGTGGCATTGGATACCGCCTGGCCGCAAAGACTACGGAAAACTGATCCGATCTTAAGGAAACGTTTAACAAGGCTTCTTACGCTGGGAAGGTCACCTTCGGATTTCTAACGGCTCAAAGGAGCAGTGCATGAAAAAATTCGCCGCAACACTTCTCATGACGGGCATGCTGGTTATTGGCGGATTTGTTACTCCTGCCAATGCCGCCCCGAAGACCACGCACGACACCACAAGCACCACGGTTACCACCGTCCCTGTTGTGTCTGGCCCAGTGAACTACGCGCAGGTCGGTTGGTGGCCCAACTAAGGGCTGATCGCCGGACCTCAAGACTTTTCCAACACCGCCCCGGGGCCACCGCCCAGGGGCGGTGTCCTTTTTAGGGTGTTCTTTGGGGGCCCCGGGTCAAAACGAGTGCCCGTCCTCCCCTTGTTTGGCGCGTTTGAGCGCCGAAATGACGCGCCTCGCCGTGTCGTAAGCGCTTTCCCGGATCAAAGAAGGAAACGAAGGTACCGACTTCCGGCGAGAACAGCCTCAACGCAGGGGCGCCGCCGGGTTGCCCAGCAGTCGGAGTTCCAGGGGCAGTGTTCTTTGGGGCCGCCGTCAAAACGAGTGCCCATCCTCCCCTTGTTTGCCGAGTTTGAGCCCGGAAATGACGCGACTCGCCGTGTCGTAAGCGCTTTTCCACACGAAAAGACGGTCAGGACGGCGCGCCGAACCGTCCGAGTCCCCTTAGCTCCCTGTATCCAGGGGAAGCCGGACCGAGACAGTGGTCCCCACACCGAGGCCTGACTCGATATCGAGCTTGCCGGCATGGCGCTCCACAATGTCGTGGGCTATCGCCAGGCCGAGCCCACTGCCAGGGATGGCCGCAGTGGAGGCATTGGAGGCGCGGAAGAATCGCGTAAACACTTGGTCGATTTCCGTCTCCGGGATCCCGACGCCGGTGTCTTCCACGCGCACCACCACGCTGGGAACCGTCCCTGGATCGGAGGCGATCCCGCTGCTGACGGCGACGTGGCCGCCGTCGGGGGTGAACTTGATCGCGTTGCTGATGATGTTGGCGAAAACCTGCTCTAGCTTGGCCTCGTCGGCCTGGACGGTCACGGTCCCTGCGGCATGCTCCACGGTGAGGGACAGCGAACGGGAGTCCGCGAGGGGCTGCAACGTCGAGACGACGAGCCTGAGCAGGGTGCCCACGTTGACGCGGCTCAATTGGAGATCGCCTGAAGTGTCCTGGTGCGAGACGGTGAGCATGTCCTCGATCAGGCGGCGGAGGCGCTCGGCATTTCGTGAAATGACGTCGATCATTCGCACCGCACCCGCAGGAATCGGTCCGCCGGCGCCGTTGCGGATCATGTCCAGATAGGCCGTGATGGACGTCAGCGGGGTTCTAAGTTCGTGGTTCACCGTGGTGAGGAAGTCGGTCTTGGCCTGGTCGAGTTCCTGGAGTTTGTACATGACCTGCTGCTGTGCGCCGATCAAGTGGCTCTGCATCAGTCCATAGGCCAAGTTCCCGGAAACGTGCTGGATCAAGCCGATTTCAGCTCGGGTCCATTCATGCGCCGTGTCCGGTCGCGCGATCCAGATGATCCCGAGAACAAGATCACCTTCGCCCACAGGGACCACAACAGAGGCCGACGGCGAACCGGCGTCACCGTGCCGACCCGCGCCACCGGGGTGCCCCGGGAGAGCCCGGCCCGGCGGAGTTCCTTTCGGCAGCGGCTGCACGTCCGCTTCGGCCCATAGGCGCTCCGCCAGTTCGAACAAGGCGATTTCGTCGGCTAGTTCGGGAGGCAGGACTCCTGGTTCCCGTCCCGGGGCGTTCCATTCGGCGCTGACCTGCGGCACGCGTGCGTCCGGGAATGTGGTGAACCAGACGTGTTCGGCACCGAGGGCCTCGCCGATACCATCCACCAGATGCCGGGCAATGCGCCCGGGATCAATAGTTGACCGGATGGCCGAGGACACTTTCCGCAGGCTCTCCCTTAGTGATTCGGCTTCGGAGCGGCGACGCATCCGTTCGGCGGATCGGGCGATGAGGACCAAGGCCCTGTATGCCCGAAAATCCGGAGCTTGGCCCTTGTAGACAAAATCCGCAATTCTCCAGGCTTCAAGGGCTGCGACATCCAGCTTGTCCTCGGGATCCAGCATGAGCAGAACAGGGGCGCCGTTCCTGGGAAGGAGCTCGCGGAGTTCGTTGTCCAAGATCACCACGTCGCTCGGCCCGCTTTCCAACGCGGCCGCAAGCGAGGCGGCGTCGGACGCTGTACGGACCAAGAACCCCGCAGAGATGAGGGCCGCAACCGTCTCTTCGAGACGCACGGGGTCGGGGTCGGCCACCAAGGCACGGTTCGGCGCCGACGCATCGTTCATTACGGGACTCTCCACTGCACTCCTACTGTCCGGTTTGGCTCGCTGCAGGACCCATTAGGGAGAACCTTACTTGAGCCCCGCCCCCGGCAGCAGGTCAACTGCCCCCAGCGAATCCGCCACGAAGGCATAGTCCCAGGCGCGCTCACGCCATTGCACGTACCGTCCCGAGGCCCCGCCGTGTCCACCTTCCATCTCGATCTTCATCACGATCGGGGCCGTTCCGGTGGTCTCGGAACGCAGGACCTGGACCCACTTGGCGGGCTCCACGTAGAACACGCGGGTGTCGTTGAAGGACGTCACTGCGGCAATTTTCGGATAGGAGACGGCACGGATGTTCTCGTACGGAGTGTAGGACTTCATGTACTGGTACACCTCGGGATCGGTGATGGGGTTGCCCCATTCCTCCCACTCGAGCGCGGAGAGCGGCAGTTCCGGATCCAGGATGGTGTTCAGGGCATCCACGAACGGCACGGCGGCAACGATCGCGGCGTACTTCTCCGGCGCGAGGTTGGCCACGGCGCCCATCAGGAGGCCGCCGGCAGAGCCACCCATGGCCGCGATCCGGTTCGGTGCCACCCAGCCGGAGGATGCCAGCCAGTCAGTTGCTGCGAGGAAGTCCGTGAAGGTGTTCTTCTTGTTTAGCTTCTTGCCGTCGTCGTACCAGTGCCGGCCGAGCTCGCCGCCCCCGCGGATATGGGCGATCACCATGACGATTCCGCGGTCCAGGAGGGACAAACGCGCCACGCCGAATCCTGGATCCATACTGACCTCGTAGGAGCCATAGCCGTAGACCAGGCCCGCGCCGGTTGAATCCCGCGAAACGGAGGCGTGCCGGAGCACGGAAAGCGGCACGCGCGTGCCGTCCGCCGCCGTCGCCCATTCCCGCGTGGCCACGTAGTCTGACGCGTCGTACCCGCCCAGCACCGGGCTTTCCTTCCGCAGCAGCAGCTCGCCTTGGGGGAGTGCGGCGGTGGGCAGCACGAAGTCGTAAACCCTCGACGGCGTGAAGAAGGACGTGTAGCCGATGCGGATCACCGGGGCGTCGTAGTCCGAACCCGCCACCCCTGCCGTGTACAGCTCCTCGTCGAAGGCAGGTTCCACGGCGGTGCCCTGCGCCGCCGTTCCCAGTCCAGCGAGGGGCAGCACTTGCACGCGTTCGATCGTGTCCTGCCGCACCGCCACCACCAGATGGGTCGACGTGACGCCGGCACCGTTGACGCGAACGGAGTCGGAATGCTCGACGACGGTGCGCCAGTGCTGCTGGGCCAGCGGCTTGGCGAACTCGGCCGGGTCCGCGATGGAAATCATCGAGTTGATGGCGTCCTTGTTGTGCGTGAGGAGGATGGTTTCAGCGCCGTCCAGCAGGAACGGCTCGGCCTCGTAGAGGATGTGTTCGTCGCGGGAGATCACGGTGGACAGGCCGGCGTCGTAGTCGTCAAAGCGCAACAGGCGCGTTTCGCTGAATTCGGAACAGCCGATGCTCAGCACGAGGTATCGCCGGTCGGAGGAGAGCTCGAATCCGAGCCACATGGCGACGTCGTCCTCTTGGTAGATGACCAGGTCGTCGCTGACAGGCGTTCCCAGGACGTGCGACTTCACTTGGTAGGGGCGCCAGGCTTCGTCCACCACGGTGTAGAAGATCCGGGTGCCGTCGGGGGAGAAGGCCACCCCGTAGAAAATGTTCTCGATGACATCGGGCAGCAGTTCGCCCGTCCGCAGGTCTTTGATGCGAAGGGTGAACCGTTCCTCGCCGGAGTTGTCCACGGCGTAGGCATAGAGGTTGCCGTCCACCGTCACGGCAGTGCCGCCGATGGAGAAGAACGGCTTGCCTTCGGCTTCGACATTGCCGTCCAGCAGGACTTCTTCGCCTTGGAGCTCGACGCCGGGTTCCACCGCCGGCGGCGTCCAGTCGGCCACCGCATCGCCGGAGTGTTCTGCGCGGAAACGGCACTGGATGCCGTACTCTTTGCCCTCAATAGAGCGGGTGTAGTACCACCAGTTGTCCTTGCGGCTCGGGACCGAGAGGTCCGTCTCCTGGGTACGGCCTTTGATTTCCTGGAAGATGGCCTCGCGCAGCGGTACCTGGTGCGCGGTAACCGCCTCCTGGTAGGCGTTTTCAGCCTTCAAATGCTCGACGACTTCGGCGGATTCCTTGTCCCGCAGCCATTCGTAGTTGTCCACGAAAACATCGCCGTGGTGCTCGCGGGTGTGCGGCACCTTTTTAGCGACGGGGGCTGCTGGGCCTTCGGTGTGGGACGGCTGGGCGGAACCGGGAGTCTGGGTCATGTTCTCAATATATAGAGCCTGCCCGACGCCGGAGCCCGCGTTCGCTGCGGGGGTAGCCGTGGTTCAGTAACCATGCGCGGCGGCGTACTCCGGCAGGGTGCCGTCCCGCAACGCGGCGGCCACTTCTCCGATTCCGGCGTAATCGGGGATGACGATCGATTGCCCGTCCGGGGAAGTGCCGGTTCCTGCCGTGGGCAGTGTGAAGAAGACGGAGGCCCCGGGATCCACAGTTCGGAGTCCGTAGGCCAGGATGGCGACGGAAGCGGGGTCGAATCCCTGGTCCACCGTGAGGTAGTTGGCTGCGAAGTTGACCAGACCCAGGACTCCCGCGGGAGTTTGGATTCCGCTCCTGAGCTTTGTCAGTAGGGCCTGGAGAAACGTGTGCTGGTTGCGGACGCGCTGGTAGTCTCCGTCCACGAATGAGTAGCGCTCGCGGACGAATTCGAGGGCCGCTTGTCCGTCCAAATGGTTGATTCCGGCGGAGAAGGAGTGGTGGGTCTCAAAGCTGGCGGTGAAGGGCATAGTGACATTGACGTCGATCCCGCCGAGGCCATCCGTGAGGGTCTTGAAGCCGTTGAAGTCCAGCATGACGGTGTGGTCTATGTGCGTGCCCAACAGTGATTCGACGGTCCGGACCACCAACGGGGTGCCTCCCACCTCAAGGCTGGCGTTGATTTTGGACGCACCGTAGCCGGGGATGTCCACCCAGTTATCGCGCAAGATCGAAATGCCGTAGATCTTGTGCCGGTCTGCCGGTACGTGGATCAGCATCAGACAATCCGAGCGTTGGTCCGATGACTCGCCTGTTGTGATGGTCTGATTGTTTTGTTCCCTGGCATTCGCCCGGCTGTCGCTGCCAATCACCAGGATATTCATGGGGGATGCGGGAAGCTCAGGGATGGTCGGCGGGGCGGGGACCGCGGCAGGTGGCGCGGGTGTTTGAGTCGCGGATGGCGTGCTGGTTGGCGTTCCGCCGGTGGCCACGCTTGAGGGGGCGCTTGAGGGTGACGGTCCGGACGAAGTCCTGCTGGACCCGGCGACGATCGCGGCCAGGACAACGATGACCGCCAGAAGAGCTGCCAGTCCTGCCGCAAGCCACAGCCGCCGTCGTCTGTTCATGACCGGAACGTATCACTCAGGCGAGTCAAAACCGCGCACAAGAAAGCCTCAATTTGGCCACAAAGGGTGCCCACCTCGCCCTTGACCTCCAACGCTGTGGTTAGCCGCCCGCAACCTGCAATGCAGTCCATGGACCTCTATCACCAACGATCCGCGAGGTTCAAATGCGCCGTTTCCCGGTCCGTGGCCTGTCTCCTACTTGGCTATGTGGCGCGTTTCGGTTGTCCTGCAAGGTTCCAGTGGGTGATGTTGTGGCCCTTGGGGCAGAACGGCCGGCCGATGCGCCTGCGCTCCACGGTGGTGCCTCCAACTATTTCGACGTACCAGATCTCTACCAGCCGTGTCCGGCACTTCGGGCATTTGTGCGCCGACTTCCGTTCCTCCATTGCTCCCCCCAACAAGCAGCGAATGATTCACCGAGCATACGTCAGCAGTCGACTGGAAGAGGCAGGGTTCGTCTTGTGAAGCTCTGATGGTTTCTCGGAGACGGTTTTTCCGCTGGCGCGCGCTGAGGCGAACCAAGCCTGCCGCGGGGTGGGCTGCACAAACCCGGTTCCTGATCGGAGCGACTGACAGAATCCTTGGCGTGATCAACGTCTCGACAAAATAACGATCTGGGAGCACGATGGGACTTAATCTTTCCGCCTTCACATGGGCCGGCTTTGCCGTGTCCTATCCGTTCCGCAATGGGCTCTTTTACCCGCGGAACTGGACGTTATCCCTCCGAGCAAAGGAGGATCCCGTTTGGCCCCATTGTCGCGGCGCCGCACCGTATGTGGGGGACGGGCAGTGGTTGCGAGCTGAAGTTCATAGGGAAGTTCAAGGAAACCGAGTCACCGTCAAACGACGCCATGGTCTCCGGCGCCTCAAAATTTCCAGGCTGGAAACAGCCGGTCAGCACAGATTTTCCTAAGGAATGAGTCTTATGACTGCTCATCCAAAACCCCTCCTATTGCCGCGCCTGAGGGCGCTCTTGGTGTTGCTTCTTGCCCTGGTGTTGCCGGTGGCACTCAGCGGCACGGCCGCCGCGGACAGCGGCAAATCTGCACGGACGTGGACCGTCCAAGTCGGCTCCGAGTCGTCGGACCAGGCCATCCAAGGAATGTCCTTCCTCCCGAGGAACATTTATATCAATGCCGGTGACAAGGTCACGTGGGAAGCCAATGCGGCCGAAATCCACACGGTCACGTTCCTGGCCGCGGGGCAAACGATCGAGTCCACGCAACCCCTCGATCCCTTCAACCCCCTCTACGTGTCTGCACAGGGCGGTGCGTCCTACGATGGGCACTCTTATTACAACTCCGGTGTGATGACGAACGTCTCGGACAGTGGGTTCCCGGAAATCGACTCGTACACCTTGAAATTCCCGGATACCGGTGATTTCACGTACTACTGCCTCGTGCACGGCGCCGCCATGAAGGGCACGGTCCACGTGCGGGACAAGGGCACGGACTACCCGTACACCCAGGAGCAATACAACAACCGGGCAGCGCGGGCTGAGCGGGCCATCCTCCGGGACGGTTATGAGCAATGGAGCGAAGCCCGTGACCAGGCCGACGACCACACCGTGATAACCGGAACCGACGACGGCGTAGCTACGGTCATGCGGTTCATCGAGCCGAAGGTGGTCATCCACGTTGGCGAGAGCGTGAGCTTCGTGAACAACGGCATGGGCGAGCCGCACACGGTTACCTTCGGTGACGAGCCGGCAAACCCCTTCCCGCCGCTGGGCGATCCGACGAATTACACGGGCGGGCAGCTCAATTCGGGCATTTTGCCGCCAGGTGTCACATTCACCGTGACCTTCAACAAAGCAGGTGACTACGACTACATCTGCGCACTGCACGACTACATCGGAATGAAGGGCACGGTGGTTGTGGAGGACTGAACATTGATTGCATGCAAAGGGTGGAGGCCGTTGGCCCCCACCCTTTGCATGTCCATCAGTCCAAGCTTTGGTTTCAGTAAAGATTTGCTCAAGATTCGCCTAAGTCCCTAGGAAAAATCCTAAACAAACCTTATTGGAATATTTGAGCCGTCTTGATGCGGGCCTAGCAAAGTGGATCTTGTTCCGCTACACGGTCTCAAATGAAACGGAAACGTCCCCATGGACAGCTCTATCAGCTCTGGCACGGGTCCCCGCCTGGGGGCGAGGATCCGTCAACGCATCTCCGCACGCCGCGTCCTTGGCATGATCGCGACGACGGCCGCGACGCTCGCGACACTGGTGTTCCTTGGCGTCGGGGTCGTGGCCCCGCTGCTGCACATCGGATTCTCCCCGGTCCTGACCGGCAGCATGCGCCCGGCCTACGCCCCCGGGGACCTGCTCATCACGGCACCGGCGGATGTGACCAGCCTTCGCCCGGGTCAGATCGCAGTGTTTACACCTCCGGGTGAGAGCGCGCCGTTCGCCCACCGCATCACCGCAATCGCCGGCACTCCGTCGAAGCCGGTCCTCACCACCCAAGGTGACGCCAACCCGGCTCCGGACCACTGGAAGGCGGTGCTGGACCAGGCTCAAGTGCCGGTCGTCGTCGCCGTCGTGCCCTCCGCAGGAAGCGTCCTGCTGTGGATCGAGAGCCCCCTCCAGCGGGCCCTCCTGACAGGCCTGTTCGGCCTGACGGTCACCGGATCCGCCGTCTGGTGGATCCTCCGAAGCACCTACTCCTCATCGGCACGCCGCACACCGGGTACCTCCGGTCGCCGCAGCGCCGTCCCCGCTCTCTAAAAGCCAATCCCGCACCACCCTCCCGCAAAGGATCCGTCATGTCTGCAACCACAGCCCGCCGCGCCGCCCGTTCCGCCGCCCGCCCGGCCCCCGCCCTGTTCGCCGCTTGCGCCGTGGCAGCGGCCGGCCTGGCAATCACCGGAGGTGGGGTGTTCGCTGCCTTGAACGCCACCGCCTCCAACGCCACCGCCCAGAACGCCACCTCCGGCACCCTGAGCCTGACCATGGCCAACAACGGAACCGGGTTCGGCCAGTCCGTCTCCAACCTCGCCCCGGGGGACACCGTGATCCGGTACGTCAACCTCACCCAGGGCGCCACCATGGACGGCAAAGCCCTGACCCTCGCTGTCGCGGATGGCACCCCGAGCAAGCTCACTACCGACGCGACCAAGGGACTCCACGTCACTGTCACCCAGTGCTCCGGCACCTGGACCACCACCGGTGCCGGCACCTGCACGGGCACCGGCGCCACCACCACCGTCCTGGCGACAAGCGTTCCCTTGAGCTCCCTCGTCGCGGCGCCCTCGACGCTGATTTCCGGTACCGTCACGGCTGCGTCGAGTGTGAACCTCCAGCTCTCCCTGACCCTGCCGGACCAGGCCGAAACCACAGCCAACGGCGTTCTTCCCGCCAGCCCGATCCAGGGCCTGTCCTCGGCACTGACCTGGACCTTCGGCGAATCCCAGCGCACCTCCACGGTCACCGGAAGCTAGAAACACGTGAACGTGCACCGCTACTCCGGCAGGGCCGCAGCCGCCATCGCGGCAGCGGTCCTGTTGGTGTGCACGTCCACACCGGCTCGCGCGGCGACCACAGCCAATGCCGCCTCCGCGTCCCAGGCCGCTTCCAGCGGCACCTGGGGAGCCGTCGCCACACTGAGTACCACCGCCCCTTACGGCAGCGGCTCGCTGACCCTCTCATTCGCCAATATTGGCGGCGTTGGGAATCCTGCGTTCACGCCGCAGTACTTCACGGTCGGGAACACGGGCACCTTGCCGCTCATCGCGGCGAGCTACGGCGGCTCCACCTCAGCCCAGCCGAACATGCAGTTCATTATCGAATCGTGCAGCACTACATGGAATGAAGCCACGGGGGCCTGCACCGGCGGAACAACAGCAACGGTCCTGACAACACCTACGGGGACCTCTACCATCCCTTCCACTTTGGGCCCCGCCCCGGCAACCTCCGGAACGGGTATTCGGCTGAGGGCGAGCGTCGCATTCAACGGCAGCGTCCCCAAAACACCTGCCTCGACGCTGACCATCAGCATCACGGTGGACCGCACCCAGGTCCGGAGCGCAACCACCACCAGCGGCTGACCACCGCGGCAACGGACCCACCGCATCCGGACATCCGGGCACGAACTTCGAACAGGACCAGAACATGGCAGCCACAACACGCGAGGCGGTCTTCCACCCCGGCGCCCTGCTCGACCTCGCAGACCAGATGCAATGCATCACCATTCCGAGGAGTTACGCGCTGACATTTCTGGAAATGCTCCAGACGCGGGTGGAACGTATCCTCTCTACGCTCGGCAGCAATGACGCCGAGGCCGCCATGGACGCCGTGCTCAGCCTCAAAGTCAATGCCCACATGGTGGGCGCCCATGCCATAGAAAGAACCTGCAGCGGCCTCGAGCAAAGCATTCTCCACGGCGACATGCGAGGCGCGGCACGCAATGCCGGCGTCCTTCCCGGCAATATCGGCATCCTCCAAACCGCGATGTCCGAGTTCCTATCCCTTGCGCTTGTAGAACCTGCGACCTGTTCGCGCGCTGTATTCTGGGGACTTGCTGATTAATAAGCACACTTAGGAAGTGGGTCTTTGCGCAAGGTAGACGTCCATCAGGCGCGGGGCATCCTGATGGGACGCTTGCTCATCAGCGGTAGTAGCAGGACCAACGTCAAAGTCGCAGTCCTCGCCCACCAACGTGTTCGCTTGGCTGATAGCGATCAGGGACCTGAAACGGTGGACGAATTCATTCGGGTTCTCCGGGCCTGCGACCAGGCATACGCGCAAGGCGCTGCGGCCGTTGAGCTCTCGGGCCCCAAGACGCTCGCTCACCTTTGACCGCCTTTTGACGAACGCTCCTGCACAAACATGTGCTTCAGCGTTCGCCATTTTGGCCTTAAAGGCGAGCGAGCGTCCACCGGAAACCCAACAAAAGTGAGCGAGCGTTCCCTTCGAAGTGCCGCGGCCAGTCGGTTAGGGCCCGACGGCGGCACTCCGGGGGCGCTGTCTTCTCACCTTGGATTTCACCCGGCAGGGTTGCCCAAGACCGGAGGTTTCCCCAGTTTTAACGCAAGAAATGCGCAGGATCGCGAGTCTTGCCACAAGATGTCCCAAGGACTGCTCCACGGGGTATCGGGCGTTGCTAAGTTGCTAGTGGGTTGGTGCTGGACCAGCCCACATCTCCCAACTCGCTCAGGAGTTTCACATGTTTTCTTTGGTCTCAAACACCGCATCCCGCGTCCGTCGTGACGAAACCGGCGCCACCGCCGTCGAATACGGCATCATGGTCGCCCTCATCGCTGTTGTCATCATTGTCGCTGTCACGCTCCTCGGCGGAACCTTGAAAGACACGTTCACTCAGATCACGTGTTCCGTCAACGGCGGAACCTTCACCGCTGG
This sequence comes from Arthrobacter sp. FW306-04-A, assembly GCF_044358315.1. Lineage (GTDB taxonomy): Bacteria > Actinomycetota > Actinomycetes > Actinomycetales > Micrococcaceae > Arthrobacter. The sequence goes on along the minus strand of NZ_CP084559.1, from coordinate 3,574,676 downwards.
CAGCACCACCGCAGGCGTCCACACCGCTGCCAGCTGCTCCAAATAGGGGTCGCACTGCACGGTGCCCGGGAGGCAATACGGGGCACAAAGCGAGCAATCCGGGTGTGCTGGCGGCATTCAGGCGACCGGCATTTCGGGTGGTACTAGCGCTTGGCCTCGTAAAGTTCGTCCGTTCGGTGGGCTAGATCTGACGTAGCCCCGCATACTGCCAAATTGCTATGACTGTCCTCAGCCAGGAGCCTTAATGTTTTCCATTTTTTTGAAGTCCATATCCCGTACACGGAGTGACGAAACAGGCGCCACCGCTGTCGAATACGGCATCATGGTCGCCCTTATCGCCGTCGTCATTATTGTCGCTGTCACGCTCCTCGGCGGAACCCTGAAAGACACGTTCACTCAGATCCAGTGTTCCGTCAGCGGCGGAAGCTTCACCGCTGGCAGCACCACCGCAGGCGTCCACACCGCGGCCACCTGCTCCTAGGAGCCGCGCTGCGCGGTGCCGGCAGGCGATACCGGCACGCCAAGCATTTCCTGAGTGGCGGCAGCGTTCTAGCGGCCGCCACTCAGCTTGATTCGAACAGTCCGTTCTCTGGAAAGGCAAAAAATGCCGAGGTCGTCAGAGCGCGGTGCCGTGGCAGTCGAGTTCGCCATCCTGGCACCCGTCCTGATCATGCTGCTCCTGGGCATCATGGAATTCGGCAGGGCTTACAACGTGCAGGTGTCGCTTTCGAACGCAGCCCGCGAAGGTGTTCGCGTCATGGCAATCTCGAATGACCAAACGGCCGCCAAGACAGCGGCGAAGAACGCGGCCGTGTCGTTGAATCCACAGCTGGCAGATACGAACTTCACCTTCAGTCCGGCCAGTTGCACCTCTGGTGCCCAGATGTCCGTGACCATCAAGTACACCCTCAGCACCATCACGGGAATCGCGGGGCCTTTCCCAATGCAAGGAGTAGGAGTCATGGTATGTGGCGGCTGATGATCCGTGACGACGACGACGAGCGCGGTGCGGTCGCCGTCCTCGTCGCTCTCTTGCTGGTGGTGTTGCTCGGGTTTGCCGCCCTCGCCGTGGATGTGGGAATGCTGTATTCCGAAAAGGCGCAAGTACAGAACGGATCCGACGCCGCGGCCCTCGCCGTGGCGCAGAAGTGCGCCGCGAATACGAGCGATCCGAATTGCTCCACCACGTCCCAGATCGCCATCGACATGGCCAATAAAAACGCAAATGACGCCCTGAGCAACATCAAGTCGATCAGCCTGGACCTGTCCAACCGCAAAGTCACCGTGACCGCTGGAGCTCAGCAGGCGGGCGGCCCGCCGAATGCCGTTTCACTCCTCTTCGCTCGCGTCCTGGGCTTCAGTACGAGCAACGTTCTGACCACATCGAGTGTTCAGTGGGGGAGCGCAGTCGCCGGAAGAACCCCTTTTCCCCTCGCGTATTCCATCTGCCAGGTGCAGGGATACATCGGCGGAGGTCTCCAGCTACTTCAGGACCACGGCTCCGGCGCCAACCCCAGCTGCAATTACGGCCCTTCAGGCGCCACGGTTGCCGGCGGATACGGCTGGATAGTCCAAGATACCGGGGCATGCGGCGGCACAATAAATCTCGCCGTCAGCGAAGGCGGAAGTGCTCCTGGGAACAGTGTTCCCAATAACTGTTCGACCACTCTCCAAACGTGGGCCGATACCATCACCGCGGGCCGCGACGTCGTCGTCCTGCTTCCGGTCTTCGACGCCGTCACAGGTACGGGAAGCGGTGCTGTTTACCATCTGCTGGCCTTCGCTGCGTTCAAAGTGGTGGGGTGGAAGTTCACCGGGAATAACAGTCTTCCGGACAGCTTCCACAACTTAAGTCCCGATGTTCCTTCAGCGGTTTCATGCAACGGAAACTGCCGCGGAATCATCGGGAGTTTCATCAAATACGTTTCGCTGGCGGACGGCTACTCACTGGGGCCGGTGGACGCCTACGGGGCCACCATCGTGCGCCTCACCAACTAGTTTCATTCCATTATTTGAGTATCTTTGAGCACAGGAGTAGTAAGTGAAGTCACGCTTGTTGGCCGGATCGGCAGCGGCACTGCTGGCCGTCGTCGGGGTGATTCTCGTCTTCTCCTACGCACAAGGATCGGATCAACGGGCAGTCCAGAACCTGGCGCCTGTTGACGTGTTGGTGGTTAAGATGCCCATCCCGGCCGGCACCTCTGTGGACGCAATGAAGGATTCCCTCGTTACCCAGCAATTACCGGAATCGGCTGTCCCTAAGTCAGCGCTACACACCCTGGGGGACTCAGCGGGCAAGGTCGCTGCCGTTGACCTCGTCCCTGGCGAGACGTTGGTGGCCGAACGCTTGGTGGAGCCGGACGCACTCAAGACCCCTGGGAGCGTCAAGGTGCCGGCAGGGCTCCAGGAGGTCTCCTTTCAACTGGAACCCCAGCGGGTGGTCGGGGGACTGCTGGTTCCTGGTGACCACATTGGAATATTCGTCTCCATGTCCAGCGGCGGAATCGAGGCGAAGCCGGACAAACAAACTTCCGAATTGGCGATTCACAAAGTTCTTGTGACCATGGTCCAACGCGCCCCACAAGCAGCAGCGAGTGCACAAGCGACACCGAATCCCAGTTCCGGTGCGGCCGGCTCCAAGGACAGTGCACTTCCCACCGGATCGCTCCTGCTGACCGTTGCCGTGAGCGATGTGGACGCGTCCAAGATTGTTTTTGCCGCCGAGTTCGAAAAGATCTGGCTCAGCAAAGAGCCGTTGGATGCCAAAGAGAGCGGCCCCGCCGTCATGCAGCAGAGCGGAGTATACAAGTGAGCCGCTTCGTCCTGATAACTCCCAATACTGACTTTGACCAACGGCTGCGCCAAGCTGTTGCGGGTGGCCTGCCCGGAAGCGTGCAGACCTTTTTCACCAGTGTTTTGCCGGCTGATCCAGCCGAATTGTTCGGTGCCATCAACCAGGAACAACTCGAAGTACTGATTCTGGGACCCGACGTGCCCGTGGAGGACGGCCTTCGCCTGGCCACGGTTCTCGATGTGCAGTTGCCTGAGCTGAGTGTGATTCTTGTCAGTGAACTGGATTCCGGGTTCGTCCTCCAAGCCATGCGGTCCGGCATTCGCGACATCATGAGTCCGGCTGCGGATGTTGCCCAGATACGGGTGATGCTTGAGCGCGCGTGTCAGTCTTTCGCGAGCCGTCAGCGCACCATGGAACCCAAGCAATCGGGCTCCCCGAAGGGCTTGGTGATCGGTGTCTTTTCCCCCAAGGGCGGCGTGGGCAAAACGACAATCGCCACCAACATCGCGGTGGGGCTGGGCAAGATAGCGCCGATGAGCGTGGTGATCGTGGATCTGGACCTGCAATTCGGTGACGTCGCGTCCGGGCTCTACCTCAATCCGGAACACACTGTTACCGACGCTGTTACTCCGTCGGCCAGCCAGGATTCACTGGTGCTCAAGGCCTTTCTCACCGTCCACCCGGCAAGCATCTATGCGTTGTGCGCGCCGAAGAATCCTGTCGAAGCAGACGAGATCTCGCCGGAACAGGTTGGCCGGCTGCTCGAACAGCTGGCCCAAGAGTTCCAGTATGTGGTTGTGGACACTGCACCCGGACTACCCGAAATCGGGCTCGCTGCCCTCGAGCAATGCTCGGACGCTGTGTGGGTGACTGGCATGGACGTTCCAAGCGTCCGGGGCCTGCGCTCCGGCCTGGATATTCTCCGCAAGTTGAACCTGCTACCGGAAACCCGGCACGTGGTGCTCAACATGGCTGATTCCAAGTCGGGGCTGTCGGTCCAGGACGTCGAATCGACCGTCGGTGCCCCGGTTGACGTCAGCATCCCTCGGTCGAAGGCCGTCGCGTTCTCCACCAACCGCGGCATTCCCGTGCTCCAGGAAGCGGTGAAGGATCCGGCCGTCAAAGGACTCAAGCAACTTGTGGAGCGCTTCAATCCCACGTGGCGTGCCACAGCACAGCGCAAATTGCACAGAAGGGTTGTGGTCTAGATGAAGCTGTCTGAACGTATGCATGCGGCCGAGGACAAGGTCGAAGCGTCCCTCGGTGCAGGGGAAGAACTTGGCCCGAGCACGCTCTCTGCGCCTAAACCAACATTCGCCGAGGCCACTCAGCAAATCAAGCCAAATCCCGCCGGGAAGCCTCTCGGTGTTGCAAAACCCCACACTTCAGTCAAGCTAGCCGATCTCCCGGAGTCGCCAAAGCCCAGGGCCCAGCAACCGGTTGACGCCTTCGCTGCCCTCAAGCGGCGGGCCGCCACGGCATTGTTCGAGCGCCTCGGGGCGAGGTTCAACGACTCGAGCGTCAGCGAACATGAGTTGCGTACAACTGCCCGGGAAGAACTCATCCGGATCATCGACGCCGAGCAGGTCCCGCTGTCTGCGGACGAACGCAGCCGGCTCGTGGCCGACGTGGCGGACGACGTCCTTGGCTACGGGCCGCTCCAACGCTTGCTGGACGATCCGGAAGTCACGGAAATCATGGTCAACAGGATGGACCAGATCTACGTCGAACGAAAAGGCAAGCTGACCCTCACGGATTCCGGATTCAGCTCCGAAGACCATCTCAGGAGGGTCATTGAACGCATCGTTTCGAAGGTAGGGCGAAGGATCGATGAGTCATCTCCGCTGGTTGACGCGCGACTTGAAGACGGCTCGCGAGTCAATGCCGTGATCCCTCCGCTAGCGGTTGGCGGCTCGTCGCTGACGATCCGAAAATTCAGCAAAATACCGTTGACCATCAGGAACCTGATCGATTTCGGCACGCTGACGCCGGAGATGGCCGAGCTTCTCAATGCTTGCGTCAAGGCGAAACTGAACATCATTGTTTCCGGAGGTACCGGAACCGGCAAGACCACGTTGTTGAATGTCCTGTCATCTTTCATCCCGGAGGACAACCGCATCGTCACCATTGAAGACGCCGTGGAACTGCAAATCCAGCAGCAACATGTTGTCAGGCTTGAGAGCAGGCCACCGAATACCGAGGGCAAGGGTGAAGTGACCATCAGGGAGTTGCTCCGGAACTCCCTTCGTATGCGCCCGGACAGGATCGTCGTCGGCGAGGTCCGCGGCGGAGAATCCCTCGACATGCTGCAGGCCATGAACACCGGTCACGACGGTTCTCTCTCCACGGTGCACTCAAATTCCCCTCGCGACGCAGTTGCGCGCCTTGAAACCCTGGTGCTCATGGCAGGCATGGACCTGCCATTGCGAGCAATCCGCGAGCAAATAGCGTCCGCCGTGAATCTCATCATCCAAATCTCCCGGTTGCGGGACGGAACGCGCCGCATCACGCATGTGACTGAGGTTCAAGGCATGGAAGGCGACATCGTCACCCTCCAAGACGCCTTTGTTTTCGACTACTCGGCAGGTGTCGACGCCCACGGGATCTTTCTTGGAAGGCCCGTCCCAACGGGTATCCGACCGCGGTTCATCGACCGATTCGATGACCTGGGCATTCGCGTTTCTCCCGGCGTATTTGCCGCTCCCTTGGCAACAGCAGCGAGGACGTGAGCGAAACATGATCCTCTTGATCGGAACGGCCTTGATGCTTGCAGCCATCCTGCTCTTCGGGGTGGCCGTGATCTTGCCGAAAACCCCGGAAGTTCCGCTGGATCGGAGACGGCCCTACCAAGGAGGCTCAGGCTCCCAACTGACGCGCTTTGCAGGTTCTGCCGCCGACGTAGTCCATGGGGTCCTGACCAGGCGCAACATCCGGCTCTTCAACCGTGAAGAACTGGAGAATGCCGGACTGAGAATGAGCCAAGCGGAATTCTTCATTCTCGTGATTGCCGGGGCATTCGTGGGTGCCTTGATCGGGCTCATTATCGGCGGTCCCTTGGTGGCTTTTCTCTTCTTTATCCCGGCACCCTTCGTGGCGCGCCTCGTCCTCGGTTCCCTGGCCGGCAAAAGGCGCGGGAAATTCGATGCTCAGCTCGGTGACACCCTCCAACTACTGTCCGGCGGCTTGCGGGCCGGGCACAGCATACTTCGTGCCATCGACGCTGCGGCCAATGAATCGGCCAGCCCTACGGCCGAGGAAATGCGCCGGGTCATTACAGAAACAAGCCTGGGCCGCGATCTCGAAGCCTCGCTTAACGATGCAGCGGAGCGAATGAGGAGTGAGGACTTTGTGTGGATAGCCCAAGCCATCCAGATCAACCGTGAGGTGGGTGGAAACCTTGCTGAGGTACTCGACCAGGTCAATGAGACCATACGCGAACGCAGCGAGATCAAGGGACACATCAAATCCTTGGCAGCGGAGGGTAAGTTTTCCGGATATATCCTGATGGCGCTTCCCTTCGGCATCGTGACCATGCTCATGGTTGTCAATCCCGGCTACATGAACGTGATGTTCACCAATCCACTCGGTTGGGGAATGTTGGCGGGGTCAGCCATCATGATGACCATTGGCGGTCTCTGGATGCGCAAGATCATCGACTTGAAGTTTTGAGGTGACGCGTGAATCCCTCTCTCCTTCTGTCCTTGCTGCTAGTTCCCCTGCCTATCGCCTACCTCGCTTGGTCATTCCTGTCGGTTGACCGAAAGGCCCAACGTGCCGTCCGGGTGCTGTTGACGAGGGGCGACAACATTGCCGAGGTCGGTCCGCCGAGTCGGGGCGGTGCACTTGAGCTCATTGGCTACCGCCTGACCCCTGGAAGCTACGTCCAGAAGCTGGATAGGCTGCTCTCGTTGGCCGGCCGTCCGCCGTCGCTCCCTTTGGGACGCGTCCTCGCAGCTAAGCCCCTACTCGGATTGTGCGGAGCACTTCTTGGTTTGTTCATCAGTGCCAACAGTTCGAGCGGGATCATCAAGCTCGTGGGGATATTTGTTGTTTTGCTTGGTTACTTTATCCCGGATCTGATGCTGTACAGCAAAGGACAAGAGCGTCAAAAAGCCATGCAATTGGAACTCGCAAATACCATGGACCAAATGCTGATATCCGTCGAAGCGGGCCTCGGTTTTGAAGGAGCAATGGCCCGCGCCGGAGAAAATGGGAAGGGACCTTTGGCTGAGGAGTTGGTGCGGACGCTGCAGGACATGCAGGTTGGACGGAGCCGCCGCGAGTCCTATCTGGCACTGGCTGAACGCACTAACGTTCCTGAACTCCGAAGCTTCGTGCAGGCCGTGATCCAGGCGGACACATACGGCATTGCCATCAGCCGGGTCTTGAGGGTGCAAGCGAAGGTCATGCGGGTGAAACGCCGCCAACGTGCGGAGGAGAAGGCGATGAAGCTTCCAGTGATGATTCTGTTCCCTCTTCTGTTCTTCATCTTCCCGGTCCTGTTCATCGCCATCCTGGGTCCGGCTGTTATCAACGCCATAGCCGCCTTCAGCGGTGGCTGAACGGAATAACGCATTCGCTGAATTAGTGCACTCGATGAAAAGGAGTCAAATCAAGAAAGGCCTAAGATTTCCTTAAGATAAGCCAAAGTTCGGTTTTTCCCGAATTCAGAAAGTAGCATTGGGCTATGTTCAGTTCAGGTTTCAGCGAGGTCAACGAGGATTCAGATCCGAGCCATACGGGCTCGGCCGACGACTCCTACGGGCTGCCCGCAGTCCCGCTTATCGAACATCCCATACTGGATCTGGCAGAATTCCAACTCCTGGAAGACCAAGTGGACAATCCGCTGATCGCACGCACGTTTGCGGGCGACTTCGCAAAACTCTGGGGAAAGCGATACGAAATCCTCGCAACCGCCGTCGAGCGCGGTGACGCGGCCGCAGCCCTGAACGCGGTCCTAAGCCTCCGGACCTCTTCCATCATGGTCGGCGGTGTTCGCCTCGCGGTACTTGCAGCGCAACTGGAGGAACGCATTCGAAAAAGTGAATTGCGTGAGGCCCGGCCCCTTCTCAAGGAAGTTGCAGAGTGCGGGCACCAAACGGTCGTGGAACTAAAGGACAGCTACGTACTCCGGAATGACTGACGTTCGGGCCGCTTAACGCGCTTAGTCCGGTCTTTTCGGTGTGAGCCGATAGCCGACTCCTCGGACGGTCTGAAAAAAGCGCGGCGATTGTGGATCTTCACGGAGCTTTCGGCGGAGGTTCCCGATGTGGGTCTCAACAGCACGTTCGTCAGATTCGCTGATATACGCATCGTCGTCGTAGTAATCACCGCGCGCGGCCTTGACGAGGTCAGCGCGCGTCCGCACCTCCCCTTTGGCCCGGAGCAAGTCGAGGAGCAGATCGAATTCGCTTCTTGTCAACGTCAGGGCTGAACCTTGAAGGGTAACCGTGCGTGATTTGTAGTTCAGCGCCAAGCCGTTGTGCTTTATCACCGCTTGGTTGGCTCCATCTGAACCGGCGTAACGACCGCCGCGATCTTCCTCCGCCAAGGCAAGCCCGCCTTCCGCGCGTGGCCTGCGCATCATGGCGGTGACCCGGGCCCTCAATTCACGCGGCAAGAACGGCTTTTTGACGTAGTCGTCCGCACCGGTCAGGAAAGCCGTCAACGTGTCCGGCTCGTCGCGCCTGGCCGTCAGCATCACGACATATGCGTCGCTGAATTGCCGAATTCGCCGGAGGACCTCGTGGCCATCCATATCTGGAAGCCCGACGTCGAGCGTTACCACGGAGGCATGGTGATCACGTACCACTTCCACGCCTTCACGTCCGGTGGCGGCAGAGTGCACCACAAATCCGGCTTCTTTGAGGATGGCGTCAACCAAATTCCGCACATCTTCGTCATCCTCAATGACTACAGCTACCCCAGGCTCGCTCATTGGACATCCTCGAGGGTGCACATCGCCGCAAAGCCCAGCGCAGTGCGGTAAATGTCACCCAAATACTCACGATACAAGCATTGAGGGCATCTGGCATCTAATATGTGGATTAAGCGCTGCTCCGAACTTCCATCTTGATGGTTCGGGACCGTCGTATTGTTGTTCCTTGGGGGAATAGTGGACTCCGGGCGCTTCCTTCGGGAATCGCCTGGAGCAGTAATTGGTTCGCCAATCTCCAAGGAAGGGTCCTGTCTTGATTGAGCAGCCTTTTTTTCGCAAGGCCGCCCGTTTCTTCAGAAAACTCCAACCCAGGGCCCGGCTGGCCATCTGTGAGTTGCCGGTGACGCTCATCGTCGCGGGCCTGGCCATCGCGGCCCCTACTTTTTGGCCAGGGTTAATCCAGAATTTTTGGTTCGTTACCGGGGTACTCCTTCATGGCATCCTGTTCCTGGGCTGTTTGTTGGTCCCTTGGGAGCGCCTGCCGCCGAGTTTGAGCCTGACGATCCCCATTTTGGATCTTGTCGCCCTGTGCTTCACACGAAACGGCGCCAGCGCGATACCGGGCCTCATCACATTGGCTATCTTTCCCGTGATCTGGCTGTCAGCCTCGGGCATGCTTTCCAGGACGAGCATGATCCTCAGCTTTGTAGGCCCTTTCTTCATTGCCCTCCCGCCGGTTATTTCGCACCTGCCAAATCCCACGGCATCTGACCTTTCCTCGGTGGTCCTTTTGCCGCTCATGATGTTCGTGGTGGCAGCCTCCATCCGTTTAGCCGGCTCCAATGCCCGCGTACAGGAGCGGCGGGTGAACCGTCGGGATCACGCTTTGCGGCAATTGCTTGCCGCTAGCCGGAAGCGCGAGACGCTGCTCAAGACAATTCTGGACACGATCGACGTCGGAATTGTCGCCGTCGATTCAAACGGCGAAACCCTTCTGGTCAACGGTCAACAGAAAGCATTCCTGCAGTTGGCGGCGCCGACGGAAGGCGCCCCGGAACTCGCCAAACATGACCAGCTCGTTTTCGGCCAGGACCGGCAAACTCCGCTTCGCCCGGAACAGAGCCCCGTTCAAAGGGCAGCTAATGGGGAAACCTTCTCCGATTACCTCGTATGGTTCGGCGCCGGCGCCGAACAGCGGGCTATCTCTACCGCCGCGCGTGGCATGAAAAATCACATTGATGACGGGTTCGACGGAGCTGTCATCGTTTTCAGGGACGTGACTGATGTTGTAGATGCCCTTGCGGCCAAGGACGAGCTGGTTGCCAACGTTTCGCACGAGTTCGGATCTCCTTTGACCTCGATCTTGGGCAACCTCGACCTCGTGCTCCGCGGTTCCCAGGAGCTCCGGCCAGCAACAAGGCTCGGCTTGGAGGTCGCGGAGCGGAACGCCGAGCGGCTCAGGGCCTTGGTGGAGGATCTTCTCTTGTCACCCGCGGCGGTGGAGAGCGTGCATCTGCGGCGCACGGATTTGGCGGGGCTGGTGGAAAACAGCTTGGTTTCCGCCCAGGCGCAGGCGAGCGCCGCCAATGTTGGCCTTGTCGCCGACGTTCCGGCGCCCCTATGGGCGGATGCTGATCCCTTGAGGCTGGGGCAGGCCCTGGACAACCTGGTTTCCAACGCCATCAAGTATTCGCCGGGTGGTGGCCTTGTGAGCATTCGGGCGACTCTGAAGGACGGCTGGGTCCAGCTTCACGTGCAGGACACGGGTATGGGGATGACCCCGGAAGAGGCGGCCCGGATCTTCACGCGGTTTTTCCGCACAAGTGCTGCCCGTCAGGCGGCGATTCCGGGTGTTGGCCTCGGCCTGTCCATTACCAAGTCCATCGTGGAACGCCATGGAGGCAGCATCACCTGTAGCAGCAAGCCCGGCAGTGGAAGCACGTTTACGGTGGCGATCCCAGCCGGGACGCCTTCTGAGCCTTTACAGACAGACGCGCCGGCACTGTATTAACCCAGGTTGCGGACCGGGTAGCTGCTCGCCGTGCAAGTAACCACCCGAAGAAAGTAGAGTACCCACTACTCGTGACCGGCCCTAGAGGCAACGGATTGAATGGAACCCAGTTGGTCTCAAGCGCAGTTCCTGGTCTCTGGGGGTTATCCGTATGTGTGTTTCGTACAGTCCTGTTGTGTTCGTTCCGTTTCCCAGCGTGACGGAGGCAGTCCGTTGAGCGCGGGAATGGAGTCCGCTGCCAACTTCGCGGGGTCGCTGCCCGGGCTGATCCTGATGGACTTGGGCCAGGCAATGGTGGTGGTATGCCTGTGCTTCGACATGGTTCGTGCCCTGTCCGTGCCCCGATCGCATCGTCGCTACGTGGCCAGCACCATCTTCAGGACCCTGGCAGTGCCGTCGATTCTCGTCATGGGCGTCAGCGTGCTGGCCAAGGCAGTTCTCTGGTCTTGGATGGATGTGGCCATGGGCGTCCTTGTCATGGTGATGATTATCTTCCGCTGGCACCACGACAAGGATGAGGACAATTGGTGGAAAGGCAAAGGCAAGAAGCTGGCCCGCTGGGCGCGGAAGCAACTGGCACCGCGACCTGCTTTGGCCCCGGCGATGGGTTGACCCCCGGACGCTCGCTCACCTTTGGGGTGTTTCCTGCGGACGCCCGCTCACTTGACGTGAGCGGGCGTTCCGCCTTTTGCCCATATATGTGAGTGAGCGTTCCGCGGGTTCGTTAGCGCCCGACGGCGGCAATCCCGTTGCGCCGTCCTGTCGCCTTTGAAGGGCTGCCCGTGAGACGCTCGCTCACCTTTGGGGTGTTTCCTGCGGACGTTCGCTCACATGAGCTGAGCGAGCGTCCCGGTTTTTGCCCATATAGGTGAGTGAGCGTTCCGGCATTTGGCCATATATGTGAGCGGGCGTCCGCCGATTGCCGGCGGCCGGTTGGTTGGGGCCCGACGGCGGCCCCCGCGCGCCTCGCCGGGCCCGAACGCTTGACGCATCTCGCGCCTTCCGCATATTCTGAACGAACGGTCGGTAAATATTTAGGAGCAACCATGGCATCGCAGAATCTGCAGTCTGTGCCCGCTGAGCTGTCCCCCGAAGAGCTTGAGCGGGAACAAGCCGGTCAGGCGTACTTTGACCGCATCATCTCCGAGGACTCGCGCATCGAACCCCGCGACTGGATGCCGGAGGCCTACCGCAAGACCTTGCTCCGCCAGATCTCGCAGCACGCGCACTCGGAGATCATCGGCATGCAGCCGGAAGCCAACTGGATCACCAGGGCTCCGAGCCTCAAGCGCAAGGCCATCCTGATGGCCAAGGTGCAGGACGAGGCAGGCCACGGCCTGTACCTTTACTCGGCCGCGGAAACCCTCGGCCAAAGCAGGGACAAGATGACCAGCGACTTGATCGCCGGCAAGGCCCGCTACTCGTCAATCTTCAACTACCCCGCGATTTCCTGGGCAGACATGGGCGCAATCGGCTGGCTGGTTGACGGTGCCGCCATCTGCAACCAGGTTCCCCTGTGCCGTGCTTCTTACGGCCCCTACGGACGCGCAATGGTGCGCATCTGCAAGGAAGAGTCGTTCCACCAGCGCCAGGGTTTCGAGATCCTCCTTGAACTGTCGAACGGCACGCCCGCCCAGAAGCAGATGGCCCAGGACGCGGTCAACCGCTGGTATGCGCCTGCGTTGATGATGTTCGGTCCGCCGGACGACGATTCGCCCAACTCCAAGCAGTCCATGGCGTGGAACATCAAGCGGTTCAGCAACGATGAACTCCGCAGCCGCTTCGTCGGGATGATGGTTGAGCAGGTCAGGGTCCTGGGCCTCACGCTCCCGGACAAGGACATCCGTTTCAACGAGGAAACCAAGAAATGGGAACACGGACCGCTGGACTGGAACGAGTTCAAAGACGTTCTCGCCGGCAAAGGTCCCTGCAACGCGCAGCGGCTTGAGCGCCGCCGCGAAGCGCACGACGACGGCGCTTGGGTCCGCGAAGCCGCCGCCGAATACGCGCGCAAGCAAGCAGAAAAGGAATACGCAGCATGAGCAACCCAGCCAACGAACCCCACGAGACTCCCTGGGCCCTTTGGGAAGTCTTCGTCCGCTCCAGCCGCGGCCTGTCCCATGTCCACGCAGGCTCCTTGCACGCGCCTGACGCGGCGATGGCGCTGCGCAACGCCCGTGACCTGTACACGCGGCGCAACGAGGGAGTGTCCATCTGGGTGGTTCCTGCCGAGGCCATTTCCTCGAGCGACCCGGACTCCAAGGGTTCCTTCTTCGAGTCTCCCCAGGGCAAGGACTACCGCCACGCGACGTACTACACCAAGAGTGAGGGCGTGAAGCACCTGTGAGCACGCCCGAACAAAACGACACAGACTTCGCCATCGAGGGCCACGGCGACATCTCCGTCGGCGTCAGGGGTGCAGGTGCTTCCGGAGACGGTTCCGCCAGCGCCACGCGCATCACCCCCGGGAACGCCCTGCGCCCCGAGGACATCGCGCTCGAAATCCGCAAGGGACAAGTCAAGCCCACAAAAGACGTCGCGGAATACGCTTTGCGCATCGGCGACGACGGTTTGATCCTGGCCCAGCGCCTGGGTCACTGGATCTCCCGTGCGCCGGAGCTCGAAGAAGACGTTGCCCTGGGCAACATCGCGCTCGACCAGTTGGGCCACGCCCGTTCCTTCCTGACGTACGCCGGTGCGGCGTGGGACAAGTCCGAGGACGATCTTGCGTACTTCCGCCGGGAGCACGAGTTCCGTTCCGCTCACTTGTTCGAGCAGCCGAACGGGGACTTCGCGGTCACCATCGCCCGGCAGTTCGTGGTGAGCTACTACCAGTTCGAGCTTTACAAGCGGCTCACCGGCTCCACGGATTCCACCATCGCGGCCATCGCGGCGAAGGCCCTCAAAGAGGTGGACTACCACCGCGACCACAGCGCACAGTGGGTGCTGCGGCTCGCCGGCGGAACGGAAGAGTCCCGCCGTCGTATTGTCCGGGCCTTCAAGCTCGTGTGGCCGTACGTCGATGAACTCTTCGAAGACGACGAGCTCACGGCCCGCGTCGCGGCAACCAAAGCAGGCGTACAACCGTCCAGCCTCCGCGCTGACTTCGACCAGCTCACAGGCGGAATCCTGAGCGAGGCCGGGCTGGAAGAGGACCTCAACCTCGGACGGATCCCGCAGGCCTTGGGTGGCGGCCGCCAGGGCAAGCATTCCGAACACATGGGCTACCTGCTTGCCGAGATGCAGGTGCTTGCCCGCGAACATCCCGGCGCAAGCTGGTGACCGTGGTGGACATGTTCGTTCAGGACACAAGCGCCAAGACCAAACAGACCGCCGAGCAGAAGGCTTGGGGCATCGCAGCCACGGTCTGCGATCCGGAGATTCCCGTCCTCACGATTGAGGACTTGGGGATCCTCCGCAACGTCCAATTGTTCGACGACGGCGGGCTGGTCCCCGCCGTCCAGGTCACCATCACGCCGACGTACTCGGGCTGCCCCGCGATGGACGCCATCCGCGACGACCTCAAGACCGCGTTCCACAAAGAGGGCTATCCGAGCGTCTACGTCGAGCTCGTCCTTGCTCCGGCCTGGACCACGGACTGGATGACAGAGCACGGCAAGGCCAAGCTGCAGGAATACGGCATCGCACCTCCAAGTGGCAGGGCAGCAGCCGGCGGCCACTCCGGCCCGGTGCGGCTCAGCCTCGCCGTGAAATGCCCCCAGTGTTCTTCACTCAATACCAAGGAACTCACCCGCTTTGGTTCCACGTCCTGCAAGGCGCTTTTCGTCTGCCAGGACTGCAAGGAACCGTTCGACTACTTCAAAGTCCTGTAAGGAATCTGACATGCCCGTTGTCCGCCAGACCGCAGCCGAACAGGCACAGGCCACCGGCCGCCGTCGTGCGTCTTTTCATTCCCTCAGCGTTTCGGAAGTCCGCCGCCTGACTGAAGACGCCATTGAGGTGACGTTCGGTGTTCCGGCTGAGCTCGCCGGCCAGTATGACTACCTTCCCGGCCAGTACGTGGCGCTGCGGACCACGCTTCCTGATGAGAGCGGGGAGCCGCACGAGGTCCGCCGCAGCTACTCCATCTGCGCCGAGCCGCGGAGCTTCGCCGACGGCAGCAGCGAGATCCGCGTGGCCATTAAGAAGGACCTGGGCGGCATCTTCTCCACGTGGGCGAATGCCGAACTCAAGGCCGGCGACACCCTGGACGTCATGAGCCCTATGGGCGCGTTCATTTCCAAGCATGGCAAGGACGGCAAGACCGTCCAGCAGAATGTCATGAACTCCATGAACAATCCCCAGAACATGGCAGGTGAGTTCGGCGACGCCGGATCCTTCGTGGCCATTGCCGCCGGTTCCGGTATCACCCCGGTGATCGCGATCGCCCGCACCCTGCTGGCCGCGAACCCGGACACACGCTTCGACCTGATCTACGCCAACAAAGCCGCCATGGACGTCATGTTCCTCGAGGAGTTGGCGGACTTGAAGGACAAGTACCCGTCGCGGCTGGCGCTACACCATGTGTTGTCGCGCGAGCAGCGCATTGCGCCGCTCATGACGGGACGTATCGACGCCGAGAAGCTGCAGCAGCTGCTGGGCACCGCCATCCATGCGGAGGATGTGGACGAATGGTTCCTGTGCGGGCCGTTCGAGCTGGTCCAGCTGTGCCGCGACACCCTGGCTGCCCGTGGCGTTGAGCCCGAGCACGTCCGCTTTGAGCTGTTCACCACTGGCCGCCCGGACCGCCCCGAGGGCAACGCCGGCCGGCCCGTTGTGGAGGACGAGTCGAAGGACACGTTCAAGATCACCTTCAAGCTGGATGGGTTGACGGGCGATGTCGCCAGCCCCACCCACGCCCGGGAATCCATCCTCAACGCGGCTTTGCGCGTCCGCCCGGACGTTCCGTTCGCGTGCGCCGGTGGCGTGTGCGGCACGTGCCGCGCCAAACTGGTCACCGGGACGGTCAGCATGGACGAGAACTACGCCTTGGAGCAGGATGAGTTGGACAAGGGCTACGTGCTTACGTGCCAGGCCCACCCCACTAGTGAATCCGTCACGGTCGATTTCGACGTCTAAGGAATAAACGAATGATCGAGCTCTCCATCGCCAACGGCATCGCCGAAATTGTCCTCAACGCCCCGGAAAAGCTGAATTCCCTTGACGAGGCAGCGCTCGCGGACCTGGATAGAGCGTACGACGACGCCGCTGCCGCCGCCTCGCGCGGCATGGTGCGGGCGCTGCTCCTCCGCGGAGAGGGCCGCGCCTTTTGCGCCGGACGCGACATTGCGGGCGTGACCCCGGAGAGCGATGACGCCAAGGCCTACCTCGGTGGGCTTGTGGAGCCTTTGCTTAAGAAGATGGCAGCCTTCCCTACCCCGACCTTCGCGGCTGCGCATGGTGCGTGCCTGGGCGTCGGGCTTGGCCTGCTGCTGGCCACGGATGTGGTTTATGTGGCGGAGAATGCCAAGTTCGGTTCGCCGTTCGCCAAGTTGGGTGCCACGTTGGACTCGGGCGGGCACTGGTACTTCACGGAACGCCTGGGCATGCACCGGACCCTGGATCTGATTTACACCGCGGATCTGATCAGCGGCGCTGAGGCCGTGGCGCAGGGCATGTTCAGCCGGGTCATGCCTGATGACGCCTTGCTGGAGGCCACGCGGATCATCGTGGAACGGGTGGCGGCCGGAGCAACCGGCGCGTTCACGGCCAGCAAGGAGCTCGTTGCCCATATCCGCGATCAGCGATTGGGCCTGTGGGCCGCCATGGCCGAAGAGAACGACGAGCAGGCGCGCCTATGCAAGACCGAGGACTACGCCGAGGGTTTCCGGGCGTTCCAGGAGAAGCGGGCGCCGGTCTTCAAGGGATAGCTGTTGCGTTGGTTCATCACCGCGATACTCGAATATTTCCGGCCGATTTCGAGTGCCCACCACTCTTATCTGCGCCCGGCCGAATGCCTATTGTCAGGACCGTACCCAATCGAGTTCGGCTGCGTTCGCAGGAACGTCGCCCCATACGGAAGCTAATCGCGCTTCCGAAGGTATAAATAACTGGCGATGGAGCAAGCTATGAAGATTCTCGGAAAAATTGCAGTAAGCCGGAAGGCTGCATTTGCATTCTCTGCCTCAGCTGCGTTAGTGGCTGGCGGCCTCGGATTCGCCGCGCCGGCGTCCGCCTATGGCAATACGGCTATCTATCAGATCGAATTGTCTGCCAACCTCAGCGGCCATGACGGCGGCGGCGCCTGGCTGTGGATGGAACTTGATAGCAACCACACTGGCGACTACAAGGGCTCGGACTGTGGCCACGCAGGACAGGGCGCTGTGGCCGATTCCGGCGACGTGACCTGGTCAGACGACCCCATCACACACACCCTCACCATCAACGGCGTCATCCTGAAGGGCTTGGGAGACTACCCAACCACCATTACGGTGCCGGACACTTACGGTCACTACACAGGAGGCCTCACCAGCTTCCTGACCCTGCCGTTCACCATCCCGTCAACCGTCGGGAACTCGCAGCTCCAGGTGGCCCCCTGAGCGCGGAGTATCCAGTTGTCCACGACTTCACCAGCTTGGTGCCCTCCCGGTATTGGTGAAGTCGTGGCGGTTTAAGGACCTCTTCTTGGCCGGCATGCCCTTGGCATCCCTCAGCCGGAGGACTGGGCGCGGCTCCTCCGGGGAGAGGGCGGCGCCTTTTGCGTGTGTTCCTTCACGAGTCCTCCGGGGGCCTTCGTTGAGAAGGACCATTAAGCGAGTGGAGACCCCGGGAATCGGCGGAGAAATCCAAGTATGTGAGTGGCTATTGGCCTATAAGACGAGTAATGGTTACTCGCGTCTCGCGGGCTAGGCCAATCGTAGGGTCGACCTACGCGGGGGGCGTCGTCGCCAGTTGCGCCGGGGTCCTCGGTGCGGTGCGATGCGGCTCGCTTTACTCGGCATTTCAACGCCAAGGGGTCTCATCATGCGTAAATTTTCCAAAAAGAACGGGGAAGCCGCTGCAATAGCGGCTCCGCCGAGATCCGAGCAGTTCGGACGGCTCGCTCGTTTCGCGGCGGTCGGGGCCAGCGGCCTCGTGGTCAACCTGGTGGCCCTGGCGCTCCTACTGATGGGGCGGCTTGGCTCGCTGATCGTCGGAGGCGACGCCCTCAGCGCGATCATCGCCACCCAACTGGCGGTCGCTTGGAATTTCGCCTTGACCGAGCGGTGGGCCTTCTCAGGGCACTACGGTCACTGGCTGCGGCGGCTACCGCTGTTCTGGGTTCTCAGCTGCGCGGCGTTGCTCGCACAGCTGCCGCTCGCGGCCACACTGCAGCCGATGCTGGGTGGATCATACCTGCTGGCCACCGGCGCCGCAGTGGGTATCCTCATGCTGACCCGGTTCACTGTCTGCGATCGCTGGCTGTACCGCCGCCGGGGCGCCGGCAGCCACCGGGCTCCGTCCGCGCCTGCCACAGTGTCGTGACGACATGTGGATTCTCGCAGACCGGCGCAATCCTCCGGGCCGTCACCGCAAGCCGCCGAGCCGTCGCAGCCGCGCCGCATTCATCGCGGCAGCGCTCCTCATCCTTTCCTCGGTACCGGGAAGTATCGCCGAAGCGAGTCAACCGTCACCGCCAGGTCCATCGCTTCAGCAGGTGAACGCCGCCATCGACTTGGCACAGGCGTACCTCGATGGGCTGTACAAACCGCTGCCGGACGGGCAGGCCGTTCAGAGCGAGGACTACGGCCTCCCGTTACGGGTCTACTTCCCGGGCTATGACCGGTGGGAGTTGCTCGGGCAGGGCCACGCCGGTGACTGCCTGCCCAAATGTTCCGGCGCCAGCTCGATCACACCCGGCTCAAGCGACACGACAACAGAGACCTTCACGGTCTCCTTCGCCACTCCGTCGACGCCAGACGCGCTTCGCATTGCCGTGGCGCTGGACTGGGCCGCCGCACCCGGGCGGTTTAGCGTTACAGTGTCAGACCCGCAGATGACCGATACACAAACCAGCGCCGAGCTGTGGTTGGACGACGTGCCACTCGGGACGTACTCATCCGGCAGCAGCACCGCCCCGGTGGTCCGCTCCTTCCCGACGGCGGACCGGAGCCTGCTCCGCAGCCTGCGTTACACTGTCCGTCACGCCACCCAGGAGGCCTACCTTTACGGGGTTCTCCGCGGCGACAGCGTGCGCGCGGGCCGGCTCGCGGCGTTCCTGCGGGCCAACGACTTCGCGCCCGGTGTGGACCTGCGCGCCACGATCTTTGGCGCGGGCCAGCAACTTCCAGGTGACCTGCCCTTCGTCTCTTCCGGTCCCGACAACGTCTACGCCGACTGCGATCACCTTCCGGCTGCAGGCACCACCGCCTACCCCTACACCAGCAAGATCTGTTTGCTGGGCGTGGACACGTTTCTGCTGGCGGGCCGCGGTGATCCGTTCCTCCAGACGACCCAGGCGCTACAGACCCTGACCAAGTACCGCGACCCGCAGCACGAATACCCAGTCCTCATCTCCCTCGGACTGCAAGGCGGCACGCCTACCGAGACCGCGGATCACCTAGAGCAGCTGTGGACCAAGCTGGGTTACGGCCTCCCTGCCTGCACGCCTCTCGGCTGCGAATCCGGACGAGCCTCCGGGCTGCGCACGTTCGTATTCGGCTCGCTGGAAGCAACGCTCGGCTATCAGTACGGCCAGGTCAGCCGGCAGCGTTATGCCGACGCGGTAGCCGCGGACGCAATCGCCGTTCAGGTGGGATCGTCCGGGACTATCAAAGCGGCAGACGGCACGTGGGTGCGTCCAATGCAGAGGGGCGGTTTCCCGGTGTACTGGGACGCAGGCCATCGGTTCGTGCCGACCACCGGCCTCGTCCAGTCGCTGAACGACATGCTGTCCATGCCGCCCGAGTATGCCGGGGCGGTCGTATCGGACTCGGAGACGACCTTTGACGGGTTCGCCTTCCTTGTCACTTACCGCTGTGCGCGGTTCGCGGTCGGCTGCACCGACATCGGCTGACCCGCCCTTCGGCTCCCACCGCGTCCTGCAAGGAGCAGGTGGCCCATATCCGCGATCAGCGCGCCTTGGCCTGTGGGCGGCTATGTCTGCTGATTGGCGTGTGGGGAGGGGTCTTGGTTTCGTGCCCGGTGGAGGCGGTACTCCCGCCCGGTGATCCACACGATGAAAATGTCGAAGGCCGTTAGGAGGACAAGGCCCCAGGAGAAGGCCACCACGATCCGATAGCTCTGGTAGAGGATGAAGACCAGAAGGAATGCGATCATCCATGGGTATGCCCAGAGCTTGTCCTTCAGGACCGCCCAGACCAGGACGATTTTGACCACTCCGTGGAGCAGTAGGTAGATCGCGCCGAACAGGGACGCCGATACCGAGAGGTTGGAGCTCAGGTGGACCAGGGTGTTCGCCACGAAGTCGTTCGGGTCCTGGGCTAGCTCGTGCTGGGTGAGGAAGCGGACCAGGTCGCCGATCTGCTGGGGTGTAATCACCAGGAGGAGTATGCCGCCCACCAGCTCAAGAACACCGTCCAGGCCCTTCAGGATGAGGCTGACGCGAAATGTCCTGTCGAGCAGTGTTGTTCCGGGTTGGTTCGTTCTCATGACACTTCCCTTCGGTACCTCAAGATACATTCAAAGACGCAGTGGATGCGCCGGCGGAAAGAATTCCGGTAAAGCGTCCGATGAATTCAGATATCGCTGAGTCCGACGCCTGAGTCATCGAGGCAGGGCGAACATTTTCCGGCCGGGGCGCCGATGGATCTGCGGCAGACGCAGGGGTGTCCTGTAACCGCCGGCATCGACAACCAGACGAACCGTTCCATCTTGTTGTAGTTGCCGAAGTGCAGCACTGCCCCGTCCAGCTTCGGCGCGAGGTCACGGCTGACACTGAGGGCTACGTCCTGCGCGTCGTCCTGGCCGGTGGTGGATTCCTGGCCGGGCGGTCCGGTGACGAGGCACTTGAGGTACTTTTTGGGCTCCGTCCGGGAGAAGTAGAGTCCTTGTTTGCGGCAGCCTCCAGAGCCCTGATAACAATGCAGGGTCCCGCCGAAGACTTTGATCATCATCGCCGCTTCCGCGGTCACGGTGAAGCTGCCGTGGCCCGGGATCTGAACCACTACGGCGGTGAGGCCCACCATTGCAGGCTGCCGGCTCACACCTCGTCCACGATGTCGGCGTGGTGGTGGCGGGGAGTTCCGTCAAGGGAGTGTTCGGCCTGGAAAATGGCGTCGGTAACGAGTTGGCGGACGTGCTCGTTCGCGAGGCGGTAGTACACGCGGGTTCCGGCTTGTCTCGTGGTGACAACGCGCCCGAGGCGCAATTTGGCCAGATGCTGGGATACCGCTGCCTGGGATTTGTGGACCAGTTCCGCCAGCTGGTTGACGGACAATTCGCCGTCGCGCAGTGCAAGAATGATGCGGACCCGGGTGGCGTCTGCGAGCATCGCAAAGACCTCGACGGCAAGCTCGACGTACTGGCTGTCCGGCTCCCGGCCACACACCGGGTTATCTGCATCCATGCTTATATTGTTTCATACGGATAAAATGAGGTATACATATTAAGCAAGGTGCCGTTCGTTAGCTGAGGCTCCTTCGCGGAAACATGCCAGCGACCCCCAACGTCGAGAGACGCCCCGGGTCAGGACAGGCCGCCCCGGCATTAAGGGGTGGTCCCGATTGGCTCCTGGACACAGTCCGGGTTCACGCCGCGAAGTGCCAAAGGTCTTACGAGGAGGGGCATGTGCGGGCTTCTATGCCTGCCCTCCCCGCGGCGCGTCCAACAGCTGCAGGAGGTGACGGTTCCATCATGAACGATGGTCATAAACCCCGTCTCCTGTCCCGTTTTCCGGACTCCGACTCAGCTTCCTGAAGCTTTGCGCTGATTCCCTCCGGTACGCCGGAGCCTGATCCAATCGGCACACAACGTGCCCCCTTGACTCAACAACGCCTGTCCATGCCATGTGGCGCGGTGAGGCTTTTCCACGACTTTTTTGTGCCCGTTTCCGGGCAGAAGGCCGGTATATCATGACCGAAATCAACACGCTGCCAGCGCCCTCCGCAGCCCTCGACACAGCCCATGTCGGTGACATCAAAGGTGCCTTCGGCACCATCCGCGTCGATGACAATGAGCCGCGCTCGGGCATCAAAGCACGCTTGAAGACCCTGATGGCGATCATCGGACCAGGGCTGATCGTCATGGTCGGTGACAACGATGCCGGCGCTTTCGGCACCTACACCGAGGCCGGACAGAACTACGGAACGTCGCTGCTTTGGACTCTGCTGTTGCTGGTACCTGTGCTGTATGTGAACCAGGAAATGGTGCTGCGCCTGGGGGTCGTCTCCGGCGTGGGACATGCCCGCCTGATCCTGGAACGCTTCGGCAAATTCTGGGGCGCGTTCAGCGTCATTGACCTGTTCATCCTCAATGCACTGACCATCGTCACCGAATTCATTGGCATCAGCCTTGGCCTGGACTACTTGGGCATCCCTAAGATCCCGGGTATCCTCCTGGCCACCGCGGTGATCGTGGGCGCCGCGAGCACCGGTTCCTTCAAGCGCTTCGAACGTGTCTGCCTGACCCTGGTGGCCGGGTCCCTGCTGCTGGTGCCGATCATCTTCATGGTCCATCCCGACGTCGGACAAGTCGCCCACGACTTCGTCGTGCCCGGCATGCCTAAAGGCGCGGACCTGTCCACGGTGACTTTGCTGATCATTGGGATCGTCGGAACCACTGTGGCGCCGTGGCAGCTGTTCTTCCAGCAGTCCTACGTCATCGACAAGCGCATCACCCCCCGATTCCTGAAGTACGAGAAGGCCGATCTTTGGCTGGGAATCGCCATCGTCATCGTCGGCGCAGCGGCGATCATTTCCTTCACCGCGGCGACGTTTGCTGGCACCCCGGAGTTCGGCAACTTCACGGACGCCGGCGGGGTCGCTGTGGGCCTGGAACAGCACGTGGGAAAGATTGCCGGTATCTTGTTTGCCCTGGCCCTGATCGACGCCTCGATCATCGGGGCCGCCGCCGTCGGGCTTTCCACCTCCTATGCCCTCGGCGACGTCTTGGGGCTCAAGCACTCCCTGCACCGGAAAGTCTCCGACGCCAAAGGCTTCTATGCCGTGTTCGCAGGAGTCCTGCTCCTCTCGGCCGTCGTCGTCTTGATCCCGGGCAGCCCTTTGGGCCTGCTCACGGTCGGTGTCCAGGTACTGGCCGGAGTCCTGCTTCCCTCTGCCACGGTGTTCCTCCTGCTGCTGTGCAATGACAAGCAGGTACTTGGGCCCTGGGTGAACGGGCGGTTCATGAACATCTTCACCTCCGCAGTGATCGCGGTCCTGGTGATCCTCTCCCTGGTCCTGACCGCCGGGGTGTTGTTCCCGGACATGGGCTCAGACGCTATCCTGGGCATCCTCATCGGAGGCGCAGCTCTCTCCGCGGTCGCGGGGGCAGGGTTCCTGATCTACCGGAGAATCCACCCCGCGGCGCCGAGCCCCGGGACGGTCGACCGGTCACAGCGGCTGACCTGGCGCATGCCCCCGATTGCCCTGCTCACCGCCCCCAAACTTTCCACCGGGCACCGGATCGGTCTGACGGTCCTGCGCACCTACTTGCTCATCGCGATGATCCTCGTCATCGTCCGGGTGGTCCAGCTCGCCCTTGGCGGCTGATCCCAGATGGCCGACTACAATCTGCTTACACTCTGGTCGCGCCGCGAACCCAGCCACACCGACGGATCAGGAGATCTTCATGAATGATGGGTCCCACCGTCTCCTCGGCGGATCATCCGCCAGGGAGGCAACTCCCGGCGCCCCCCGGCACATGCGCCGCAAATCTCGGCGCAAATCCATCATCCTGGTCTCGGCTGCTGGTGTCGTGGTACTGGCCGCCACCACTGCCCTCACCTATGTGGGCGGGACGGCGGTTTCAGTCAACAACAACCTCCACCGGTCCGATGTCCTCAGGGATATGAAGGCGTTGCCAGAAGCGGCGCCGAAGCTGAGCCAGGACACGAACATCCTGGTCATGGGATTGGATACCCGGGTTGACGAGAAGGGCAAGCCTCTTCCTCCGGAGATGTATGACGCCTTGCACGCGGGGGATGAGAATATCGGCGGCTACAACTCCAACGTCCTGATGCTCATCCATATCCCGGCAGACGGTTCCAAGGCGACGGGTATCTCGATTCCCCGGGATGATTACGTCCAGGTGGACGGCATACCGGGAAGCGGTCCGTTCAAAGCGAAAATCAAGGAGGCGTACGGTTACGGTTTCGCGGCGGAGAAGACCTCCTTGATTAATGCAGGCAAGCCCGACGACGACGCCACCTACCAGGCAGCCCGCGACGCCGGACGCAAAGCCGAAATAGCTACGGTGACGAAGTTCTTGGGCAGCGTCCACATTGACCACTTCCTTGAGGTCACCATGGCCGCGTTCTACCAGACGGCCCAGGCCATCGCTCCCATCACCGTGTGCGTCAACCGGGCCACTCAAGACACCTTCTCCGGGGCCGACTTCAAAGCGGGGATGCAGCAGATCGATGCCAAACAGGCCATGGCCTTCGTCCGGCAGCGCCGGGACACCACTGACCCGAACTACCAATTCTCGGATCTGGACCGGGCGCGCCGCCAACAAGCATTCATTGCTGCTGTCTCCCACCAGCTCAAAGACGCCGGAACTTTCACCGACATCGGGAAAATGCAGGGCGTCCTGGACGCCGTGAGCAAAAACATCGTGGTGGACTCCGAGTTGAACCTGATCCAGCTGGCCCAGCAAGCACGCTCCCTGACGGGCGGCAACATTTCCTTCACCACGCTCCCGATCACAGGCTTCGGCTGGTCCCCTGAGGGCGCCTCCATTAACACGGTGGACATCAACGAAGTGCAGGCGGCCGTCAAGGAACTCCTCAGCCCGGCCCCACCGGCCCCTGCAACTACCCCGACGGCGACGACGACGGCGACAGCCGCTCCAGCAGCCGCCGCGCCCGGGACAGCTGCATCCCAAGCCCCACCCGCTTCGGAAGACGCAACCCAACCAGAAGCCGCCCCGTCAGTACCTGCAAGCAACATCTACGCGGATTCCACCGGCGCCCTCCAAGGCGGCGCCATCCCGTGCGTCAAATAGACGCACGAGTCTCCAGCGGCCAGGAAGTTCCCTCCGATAGGCTCGGCGGATGAGTGAAAATACCCCGCGTCTTGCGGGCTATCTGGACAAGGAGCTGCCCGGGCTTTATCAAGCCCTGTCCGGCTACGCGGAGCAGGTCACCGCCGAGGCAGACCGGACGGGGATCCCGCGCCGCACTCTGGAGTTGGTGAACTACCGGGCCTCGCAGATCAACGGCTGCGCCTTCTGCTTGGATCTGCACCACCGCCGCGCTATGGGCTATGGCGAGACGGAGCAGCGGCTTTCCCTGCTGTCCGTGTATGGCGAAGTGGACCTCTTCAGCGAGGCCGAAAAGGTAGCGCTTGAACTGGCCGAA
This sequence comes from Arthrobacter sp. FW306-04-A, assembly GCF_044358315.1. Taxonomy (GTDB): domain Bacteria; phylum Actinomycetota; class Actinomycetes; order Actinomycetales; family Micrococcaceae; genus Arthrobacter. The sequence goes on along the minus strand of NZ_CP084559.1, from coordinate 3,549,535 downwards.
CAAATCACCCGCACGAGCACGGCCCGCCCCACGGCCGAGCTGTTTTCCCGCGCTCGCAAGGTCTACACGGAAGAGCAGATCAGCGTGCTGTGTATGGCGTGCATCGGCATCAACGCCTTCAATCGCCTGTCCATCCTGAGCGAGCATCCGGTGCGCAAGGCGCGGAGCTAGGACGAGTGCATGGATAGGCGGCGACATCTTGGCTAGAAGCGCCGAAATCTTGCATCAGGGATTCGCTCTTTAGAAAATCCATTCGTAGGATTTGCCTATGACCATGGGGAAATCAGTTCGTAAAGCAGTTATTCCGGCCGCTGGATTGGGCACGCGCTTCTTGCCCGCCACTAAGGCGATGCCGAAGGAAATGTTACCGGTGGTAGATGAGCCGGCCATCCAGTATGTGGTTGAGGAGGCTGTGAAGGCTGGCCTTACTGACTTGCTGATGATCACAGGCCGCAACAAGCGCGCTCTCGAAGACCATTTCGACCGTGCACCTGATCTCGAACGCACTTTGGAACTCAAGGGAGACCAAGTCCGTCTGGATGCCGTGCAGCATGCCTCCGGACTTGGGCCCATCCACTACGTGCGGCAGGGCGAACCGAAGGGCTTGGGCCACGCCGTGTTGTGCGCCAGGCAGCACGTGGGTGACGAACCCTTTGCCGTGCTTTTGGGGGACGATCTGATTGACGAGCGCGATCAGCTCCTGTCCACCATGATCGACGTCCAATCGAAGACCGGCGGCTCGGTCATTGCTCTCATCGAAGTGGAACCGTCACAGATCAGCGCATATGGCTGCGCTGACGTCACAGCCATTGCAGGGGAGGGCTATGTACGGGTCAACAGCCTTGTAGAGAAGCCTTCGCTTGAAGAAGCGCCGTCAAACTTGGCTGTCATTGGACGCTACGTTCTTCACCCTGCTGTCTTCGATGTCCTAGAAGAAACTGGGCCTGGGCGCGGCGGCGAGATCCAGCTGACCGACGCCCTCCAGACCCTCGCAAAAGGAGAAGGCGAGGGCGCTGGTGTTTACGGGGTCGTGTTCCGCGGACGCCGCTACGATACAGGGGACAAGCTCAGCTACTTGAAGGCAGTCATCACGTTGGCGTCCGAGCGGGCCGAGTTCGGTGAAGACCTGAAATCCTGGATGAAGGAATTCCTCGGCTAGGAGGGCTTCGTGCTTAGCCTGGCGTAACGGAGAATCCTGAGGATGGCCGGAGCCAGCTCGTCTTCCATCCGTAGGTACGCATCGGCGCCTTGTTTGTAGGGGTCGGCGACGTCATTTTCAGAGGCTTCCGCTGCCAGGACAAGGTGCCGCACGGATGATGCCCGTGCCGGCAAATCTCGCCACTGTTGGGTGTAGTCAGAGCCCGACGGCGATGCGTCGCCGCGTTCCTCGAGGGCGTTCACCATCCGCGCGAATTCCCGGATGGTGAACGTGCGCTTGAGTAGGGAGGCATCCAGCTGCAGAACTTCCCCGCGGTGGTGTGATGCCATGGTGAGTACCAGGTCCGATGCCCTCAGGATTTTCGACGTGAGTTGGCGTGCGGCAAAGTTGTCGGGTGAGCCGCCGTACGTTCGGATGATGTCGGAGGAGAGTGGCTGGATGGGGCTGCCCACCATCGCCCTGGTGCCGGCGCTTCGGACCTCGAAGCCTCCGGGGAAAACTTGGTCCAGGCCTGCCTGAAGCAACCGTTCGGCGACGGGCGAGCGGCAAATGTTGCCGGTGCAAACGGTCAGGATCCGGACGGGTTGGAGCGATTCCAAAGGTGTAGCTCTTTCACTAGCTTTCAGGCGCGCATGGCACCTGTGACTTACAAGTTAACGCAAGGGTCAAAATCATGTGTGCCGCATCAAAGCGATTGCCGCCACGCTGAAGGAAACTATGGCCAGCAGGATCAGAATTATGATCGGCCAGGCCGGCCTCGGAACGGCTGGAATTCGCGGAATTTCTGGAAATTCCACCCTGAAACTCAGTCTCCCGCGCCTCCGCCAATGTCTCCCCATGGTCATAAGCTACCGTACGCGCAAACAAGGAGGGGTTGTTTCCGAATTACCGGAAACAACCCCTCCTTTAGTTTTGCGTTTAGGCTGCGGCTGCGGTTTCGCTCTTCGAGCGGCGGCGGGCCACCACTACGGAGGCCGTGCCGGCTACGAGTGCGCCAGCGCCAACCAAGCCCCAAAGAATCAGGCTGGAGTCCACACCGGTGTTGGCCAGGCCTCCACCAGTGTTGGCCAGTGTTGCGCCCCCGGTGTTCGCGAGACCCGCGGTGCTTGCTGCTGAAGCAACTACCGTTGCCGTGACCGTGTGGCCGGAAGTTGCGCCAACGGCAGTCAGCACGTAAGTGCCAGCCGAGTTCAGCTGGACGGTGACGGAAAACGCGCCCGCGCTGTTGGCAACGGCGGTGAGGGTAAGCGGTGCCAGCGGAAGCGCACCTGCAACTGCCATGGTGACAGACCCGGTGCCTGGAACTGCAGCGCCTTGAGCCGTGGTGGTTTGGTTGACAGTAATGTTGATGTTTTCGCCAGCGGTGAAGCCATCACCCGAGAATACGACGGTTCCGCCCACTCCAACTGTTGCGTTGGAAACGGTGCCCTGCTGAGCGGGTGCTGGATAGTTGACAGCCATTGCTGGGGCCGAAGCGGCAAGAGCGATGGTGCCCGCAAGCGCGAGCACTGCGAGTGATTTCTTCAATTTTTGTCCCCCTGAGACCTTGGTGTGTATTTTGAAACCTGATGCGTAATTCAATGTGATGACGTGATTTCATCCACCACGAACACGTGAACTGAAATCTGAGACCCACCCAAGACAGAAAGCTATCATCCTAAGGGTGCTTACTGCAAAGTAAATCCAAACTCGTTACAAAGGGTTAACGCGCCGTCTACCCGGCGGCTACACAGTTTTCGGACTCAGTGGGGAGAACCACCTTGTCCACGGATTGAATTGTTGGAGTTACCACCACCTCCGGTTGGCTATGCTGCACGATCTTTCCGAAGGTGAATTCCACGGTGCTGCTTTGCCCAGGGGCCAACCGCACAGTGAGGGTGCCGACGGGCCTGTTGTCATGTTGTTGTGCGCCGAAGGGAACTCCCTTCCCGTCTTGTGCGGCGGTTTCAACACGGGACTGGGCAGGACCATACGCGATAACGTTGCTTTGCGCGGTGCCGGGCGGCACGCCATAGCCGCCCCCACCGGTCACGTACGCCGGCAAGGAAGTCGCGGCATCAGTGGGAGCGGTGTTGATGCTGGTGATCCGCAATTTGACAGTTCTGTACCCGTCCACGGGGCACTGTGTCACCAACTGAACGGTCCGTTTCACGTAGTAGTCCATCTTCGCCCCGGTGCCGTCATTGAAATAGGCGCCGAATTGGGCAGCAGGCACGCTGGGGCCGGAAATGGAACCGCTGAGCGGGTATTTGTTGAGAACGGATTGTTCGCTGGTGTCTGCGGACCAGAGGAGAACCCTGTGCTCGTCAACACCCTTCCCGACGCCGGCCAGAAGGCTCTTCGCTGTGCCCTTCCCTGAGGAGAGGGCTCCGAAGATTTCCTTGGCCACCGCAGCGAAGTAGACGTCTTGCAGTTTGGGATTGTTGAACTGGGCATAGACGTCAGAGAGGAGGGTTTTCACCACGTTGCTGCCGGAGAGTTCGCTGGGCAGATTTCCAGCAGCGAGGGCGAGGACCTGTTGGTCTTGAAGACTGACAGGTCCTGTCGCATTCAGGATGTAGCTGAGCGCTACGGGGTCGATCGAGATGGCTCCGTCTAGTCGTTCACCTTTCCTCTGTTCCCACATCTTCAGCGCTGTGGTGGCAGCGGTGGGGAAGTCCGGCGTGAAATTGACGTCCTGCATGAATGTGCCCAGCCTGGTGCTGTAGATGCGCTCCTGCTCGGCGTCAACCGAGACGGGCGGACTGAATTCGCCGAGATCGTGGGCGCTGATCTGAGAGGAAAGGCTGACCTTTCCTTTGTCGGCCGTGACCACTGCCAAGGCACCAGGAATGCCGCCGCTGGCGCGGGCTTCTGCATTGTTCTGGACTAGGAGCAAGTAATGCCGTGGCTTGTCGGAACCTAGCATGGCAGGGGCCAGCCCGGCGGCGTCGGAGGCGGTGTCGAGCTCGCCTACTACCGAGCCGAGTTGTTGCCTGGCTTGCGCCAGTGGTCCGGCGATCTGGGGGAACAGGCCACTAGGATCGATCCCATTTAGTCGCTCGGCCGAAACGCGCACGGCGTGCGCAGCGGACGCCACGGCGGGGGCCGCGTTGCGGACCGGCTCCAAGTCCGTGCCGCCGCTGCTCGGCATCAGCTTGTCCCAGTTGAGGGAGTCATAGACCTTCACCAAGGGAGCCACCCCCAGAGTGGCTACATCGTCGGCCGAGCGGGCAATTTCGGCCGCCGCAGAGAAATTCGCGCCCAGCCATGGAGTCGCAGAGGCCAAGGACCACAGTGGGTCGGAGGCGGCGTCCCGAGCGGAGGCGGTATGGCGTCGAAGTTCCTCGACAATAGCGACTGCGTCTGCTGGACGGTTTTGGAGAATGCTCTCCTTGAGTTTGGGCACCAACTGAGTTGAAGCCTCAAGCTCCGTCTTGATGGTCGAGGCCTTTGCGCTGAGCCACAGGACGCCGACTCCGGCAATCACTAGGAGGGCCGCAAGCAATATTCCAGCATTGAGCAGACGACGACGCCGCTTGCCCGAGGCGCTTTTTCGGCTGGTCCGGCGCAGCTCGGGTTCTTCCGGGATGACTTTTGATTCTTGGGTGTCTGTCACGCTTAGGGCCTTCCGAGTCCACGGTAGTGCCAACCGGCCGAGCGCCATTTGGCAGCGTCCAAGACGTTTCGTCCGTCCAGGATCCGGAGGCCCGCAACGCCGCTGCTTACTTCAAAGGGGTCGAGCTCTTTGTATTGTTGCCATTCGGTGAGCAGGAGTAGTGTATCGGCTCCGGCGATCGCCGTGTCGAGGTCCGCCTCGTACCGCAGTTCAGGGAATCGCCTGGCAGCGTTTTCGAGGGCTTTCGGATCGGTGACTGTCACAACGGCCCCTTGAAGTTGAAGCTGTGCGGCGATGCTGAGCGCGGGCGAATCCCGGACGTCGTCGCTTTCGGGTTTGAAGGCGGCACCCAGCACCGTGATGCGGTGTCCCAGCAGACTTCCTCCGCAAAGTTCACGGGTGAGCTCCACAACCCGGCTGCGGCGGCGCATGTTGATGGAATCCACTTCCCGCAGGAACGTCAAGGCTTGATCGGCGCCGAGTTCGCCCGCCCTAGCCATGAAGGCCCGAATGTCCTTGGGGAGGCATCCTCCACCAAAACCGATGCCGGCACTGAGGAATTTGCGGCCGATCCTGTCATCCAGCCCGATCGCATCGGCCAAGCGGGTGACGTCCGCCCCTGCTGCCTCACAAACGTCGGCCATGGCATTGATGAAGGAGATTTTGGTGGCTAGAAAGGAGTTGGCGGCTGCTTTGACCAGTTCTGCAGTCGGGTGGTCCGTGACCAGACGAGGGGTGCCTGTCGAGAGCGGAGCAGCGTAGACCTCGTCCAGAACGGAAACTGCAGCGTGATCTTCCGAGCCGTCGGCGACGCCGTAAACTAGCCGGTCCGGGGAAAGGGTGTCCTCGAGGGCGTGGCCTTCTCTCAGGAACTCGGGATTCCACACGAGGTGGGCACCAGGTGCACCGGTGGCCAGGATCTCGGCCAAGCGAGAGGCAGTTCCTACTGGCACCGTGGACTTGCCTACCACAATGTCGCCGGGTTTCACGTGGGGGAGGAGCGCCTCCATTGCGGCGTCCACATGGCTGAGGTCAGCGCCGTTTTCCCCTTCCTTCTGGGGTGTTCCCACGCAGATGAAGTGGACGCTGCTCCCTGAAGCTGCGGATATGTCTGTGCTGAATGACAGCCGTCCTGGCTCTTGGACGTCCTTGAGTAGTTCATCAAACCCGGGTTCGAAGAACGGGGCGAGGGCAGCGGAGAGAGTGTGGATCTTCAACTCGTCCACATCGATGCCAACCACCTCGTGGCCAAGTTTGGCCATGCAGGCGGCATGTACGGCACCAAGGTAGCCGCAGCCGATCACTGAAATGCGCATTGTCTTGCCTTCCCCCAGAGGGTCGTTCCTGCGTCAGAGGTAGTTAGTAAGCTCCACGGCCGCCGAGAACCGCTCTGGCGGTGCGGAGCAGGATGATGAAGTCCCCGGCCAATGACCAGTTTTCCACGTAGTAGAGATCCAAACGGACCGAGTCTTGCCAGGAGAGATTGGATCGTCCGCTGACCTGCCAAAGTCCCGTCACCCCCGGCTTGACCAGAAGTCGTCGCCGCACATCCCTTTCGTAAGCCGCCACCTCCCTTGGCAGAGGAGGACGTGGGCCTACGAGGCTCATGGATCCGGACAGGACGTTGATTAGCTGAGGAAGCTCATCCAGGCTGTACCTGCGGAGCATGCCACCTATGCGTGTAATGCGTGGATCGTTTTTGATTTTGAAGAGAAGTCCGTTTCCTTCATTCTGGTCAACGTGCTCAGCGATCCTAGCCTCGGCATCCACTACCATGGAGCGAAATTTGAGCATCTTGAACGGGATCCCTTCAAAGCCCACCCGTTCTTGCCGAAAAAGAATGGGGCCGGGACTGTCAAGCTTCACGAGCACAGCGAGGAGCGCCAGCAGAGGCGAAAACAGCACTATCAACCCGGCGGAGACCGCAGCGTCGAACAATCGCTTGGCAACGCGTTGCCCAGCCTCGAGTGTTGGCGTGGTGACATGGATAAGGGGCAGCCCTGCAACTTGCCGAGTGTGGATGCGCGGTCCCGCGATGTCTGTGAGGGCGGGGGCCATAATGAGCCCCACGTTTCGGTTGGCCAACTCCCATCCGAGCTGGCGAAGGGTTTTCGGATGCAGTTGGACCCCTGCCGAGATCGCCACAGCATCGGCCTGGCATCGCTCGATCGCGTCAAGAATTGAATGTGTTTCCGGTTCATGGCCAAGAACGGGCAGTCCGACGTTAGTCAGTTCTTGGGACGGGGATGAGTTGCCGGGTGTGTACGCGGCAACGGGCATATATCCCGCATGTTTCTCGCTCACCAGAGTTGCGGCCAGATGGAGGATCGCGCTGGGACCGCCAAGAATCATGAGTCTGGACATGCGTCGGCCTTTTTGTCGGTGCATACTCAGATGCTGGCGGAGGAGCCAGCGCCCTAGCAAGAGTCCACTAAGGCCGGCGGGCAAAGCGATTCCGACGTAACCACGGGCGGTATCAACACGGAACACGTAGGAGAAAATGGCAACAAAACCGAACAGCCAAAGGGACGCGGCTGCTACGCGCTTATATTCGTCGGGCCCGGAGCCGAGGATCCGGTTTTGCCTGGTGCCCCATGCCCCAAGCATGAGCCACCAAGTGATCGTCAGGAATATCGAGAGCCAAACGTAGCTGGAATCCTGGCCGGAAGTGGTAAAGCTCGTGTCCAGCCCGAATCGGATGCTGTAGGCCCCGGCCACGGCCCAGATAATCACAAAAGCGTCAACGATTCGAAGAGTGCGCGACGTGCGTACCCTCCAATTTGCCTCCTGACTCAAAGAATCCCCCATTCCAGATTGAGCGCCGCTTCGATTTCTCAGTTACGAATTTCAGCCAAATTTGATCTGTACCAGTCCACGGTGGACCTGATTCCATCCTCCAAGTCAATGGAAGCAGACCATCCGGCTTTGGAAAGCTTGGAAACATCCAGCAGTTTTCGCGGCGTGCCGTCCGGCTTCGACGTGTCCCATTCGATGGCGCCCGAGAATCCCACGGAGTTAGCCACAATCCCGGCCAGTTCCTTAATGGTTACGTCTGTCCCCGTGCCGACATTCACCTGTTCTGGGCCGTCGTAGTTCTCCAGAAGATGAAGGCAAGCAGCGGCCATGTCGTCGACGTGCAAGAATTCGCGCCGCGGTGAACCGGTGCCCCAGTTAGTAACCACCGGGGCACCGGATTTGGCCGCCTCGTCGTAGCGGCGAATCAATGCCGGCAAGACGTGGGAGCCTTTCGGCGAGAAGTTGTCACCTGGACCATAGAGATTGGTAGGCATAGCAGATATCCACGGGAGTCCGTATTGCCGGCGGACTGCCTGGACTTGAATGACGCCTGCGATTTTCGCGATCGCATAGGCGTCATTTGTGGGTTCAAGGTGTCCCGTGAGCAGAGAGTCCTCGCGAATTGGTTGCTCTGCGAACTTTGGATAGATGCAGGATGATCCCAGGAAGAGCAGCCGTTCGACGCCATGCTCGCGCGCCGCGTCCAGAACATTCACCTGGATCCGCAAATTATCGCTGAGGAAGTCCACGGGATAAGTGTTGTTGGCAAGAATACCGCCCACCTTAGCGGCAGCCAGCACCACGTATCGGGGCTTGCTCCCGGCAAAAAACTCGAAGACGGCGTCCCGGTCCTTGAGATCCAGTTCCGCGGAAGGCTCACCCACAAGCTGGGTGAAACCCTCGTTTTCCAGCTTGCGCCAGATAGCAGATCCCACCAAGCCGCGGTGCCCGGCCACGTAAAATGTTGAGTTGCGGTCAAGGCTCCCAGGCGTGAATTCGACGGACTCGGACATCAGTTCTTCCAACTATCGAGATCTACGTCATCGATCCAATGGTTGCCGGCGTGTTTCAGAGCCTCGATGTCTGCGTCAACCATGATTCGTGCGAGTTCCGGGGTGTGGACCGTTGCTTTCCAACCGAGCTTCTCTTGTGCCTTTGAGGCATCACCGACCAGCGCGTCCACTTCGGTTGGACGAAGGTAGCGTTCGTCGAAAAGCACGTGATCTTCCCAGTTCAGGCCGGCGTGCTCAAAGGAGATTTGGAGGAAGTCGCGGACGGTGTAGTTGCCGCCGGTAGCGAGAACAAAGTCGTCCGGCTCGTCAACCTGCAGCATGCGCCACATGCCCTCCACGTACTCGGCCGCGTAGCCCCAGTCGCGTACAGCGTCAAGGTTGCCCATGTAGAGGGAATCCTGGTTGCCGGCCTTGATAGCGGCCACGGCTCGAGTAATCTTGCGCGTTACAAAGGTCTCTCCGCGGCGGGGCGATTCGTGGTTGAAAAGGATCCCGTTGACAGCAAACATGCCGTAGGCCTCACGGTAATTCTTGGTCACCCAGTAGCTGTACACCTTTGCCGCACCGTACGGGGAGCGAGGATAGAACGGAGTCTCTTCATTCTGCGGAGGCGGCGTGGCACCGAACATTTCCGAGGAAGACGCCTGGTAGAACTTGGTTTCAATTCCAGCCATCCTAACGGCCTCGAGCAGGCGAATGGAGCCGATGCCGGTTGTGTCCCCAGTGTGTTCAGGCTCGTCGAAGGACACACGAACGTGAGACTGCGCTGCAAGGTTGTAGACCTCATCAGGCTGGATTTGAGCAAGCAGAGTCACAAGGCGTGCCCCGTCGCTGAGATCCCCGTAGTGAAGGAAAAGCTTCGCTTTGGGATCATGCGGATCCACATACAGGTGGTCTATCCGTGCCGTGTTGAAAGTTGATGCCCTGCGGATCAGCCCGTGGACTTCGTAACCCTTGCTGAGAAGTAGCTCCGCCAGATAGGACCCGTCTTGTCCGGTGATACCAGTGATAAATGCACGCTTAGTCAAAATGCCCCCCCGAAGTGCGAAAATGAGATTGCGCGAAGCCTAGCGGCCCCGCACCGATGCCAAGCTGGACAAGAACTCATCATAGTGGGCAATCGCTCTTGCCTCGGACAATGTGACTTGCCGAAACCTCATTCCGTTGCCAGCTAGCTGCTTGGAACGATTCTGATCAGAACTCAGCTCTTCCACTGCATCCAACAGCGCCTGAGGATCTCCCGCATCAACCCTTATACCGCCACCGGAGTTCTCAATTTCGAATGCCGTCACGCTCCCTGCATCTGTCGCTGCCACCACGGGCACACCAGCATTGAAGTAGGAAGTGAGTTTGCTGGGAACGGCCATGTCCTTGACGCCGGGGAGCTCATTAACCAGCAACACGTTGGCCGCCGCCATTGCTTCCATAAACTCGTCACCCGGAAGTGGGTCAACAAATTGAACACGATCGAGACCGGCAGCCATGGCCTCCAAGGATTTGCGCTGATTTCCATCGCCCATGAGGACAAAGCGAACCCCGCTCCCGGTCTTTTCTGCCAACCGTGCGGATTCAAGGACATTTTCAAGCCCTTGTTTTTTGCCCATATTTCCCGCATGAAGCACGACGATATCATCCGGACCCCATCCAAGACGTGCGCGCGTGGTCCCCGGATCCAAGGAAGGAGAGGGAGGGAGATGGGTCCAATTGCGGATTACTTCCACATTGACAGAGGGGACGCCGAGTGACTCCACTATGTGGCTCTTGAAACGTTCATGGATGGCGATGACTCCGTCGGTTGAACCGAGTATGTACGCTTCTATCAATGAAGCAAGTCGAGCCAGCCCCCCGCCACCCGTACCGGTCTCGACTACGCCTCGGCTGTAGAGGTCTTGTACCCAGATACCGACTCGTGCTCGTCTTGAAAGCATCCTGATCCGGAGAATGGCTAGGGCGCTGGAGAACAGAGCGGGGCTGACCACCAGGACGACGTCTGGCTTGCTCCACCCCGCAAATATGAGCCGGACCCCGAAGCTTAATTCCATGTGTAGGCGGGCCAAGGCATTGGGCTTGCTCGGCGTATGATGACGTAGCCGCTTCACACTTACTCCGTTGATGACCTCAGACCTAGACCAGCCCGAATAGCCCTCCTTCAAACGCCATTCTGGATAGTGAGGATAGCCCGTCACAACGTGCACAGTATGACCAGCTGCGGCAAGGCCCTCCGCCAAGCTTGCGGTGTAGGGCGCGTTTCCGGATGGTTCGGGAGAATAGTTGAGACCCAAGATTGTGATTCTCATAAGCTTACGTCTGCCTTCTATGTCATTTGTCGAGCATTTTCATGATTCCACTTTCGAAATTCTCAACCATCCCGTCGATCGTCGGATAGCTCCATTGAGCTGTTGGAGCCTCAGCGCCCTGATCAGAGAGCGTGCCTAGGAAGTCCCGCACTAGTCCGATATAGGACTTAACATCGTTGGCGGATGTCAGCCTGCTCTGACCTTCAACAAGGAATTCGACCTCTGGAGCGTGAAAAGGCCAGTCGGTTGTGAGGATCGGTACGCCGAGGACCAAGGCATCGACTGCCACAAGCCCGATTCTTCCCGGACTGAGAATTCCGGAGCTGACATACCCAATCATGGCGAGTTCAGCTGGACCCACGTAACCCAACATGATTGCCTGCCCGCGGTCTACCGAAGGTTGAAGAAAATGGGCATCTAGACCTTGTCCGCCAATCAGTAAACGTACGTCAGGATCAGATGCCCAGATCTGGTCTAGGGCAGATGCAAGAAAGTCAACCCTCTTACTTGCATCGAGGCCGCCTACATATGCAAGGGTGCGGTGCCGTTGTAATCGGTGGTGTGCCATGAACTCGGCCGCGCGCTCTGGGTCGAGCGTCTCCTTGGCACTAACGAGCTTGGAAGTATCTGTGGCGTTCATGACTGTGGTCACATTTTGGCTGCTGACTCCCGCCGAAAGTGCGTAGTCACGCCCTCCCGGCGTGTACGCAAATACATGATCTGCATGACGCAACTGCCATCGTTCCATTGCCAGATCGATGGGGTTTCCGGGTCGGACATAGGGGTTGATGTGGCCCCAAAGACCAACTTTGACGCGCCTCCTTCGCGCGTCATTGATCGCCAGATATGTGTCCAACGACGAACCCAGAAGGCCCACTATCACACCGTCAGCATCTCTCCAGAGTGTTCGCGCACCGCCCAATCCGATCGTAATACCGCCCATCCGTAGCTGTCGGGCATCGTAGCGCCGGATCCACTTCGCCTCTATTGAATCGCGACGTTCGGCTTGGGTTCCCGAAGGCAACGACGCCGCGATGAAACAGTCGACCTGATGATCGTTCAAGTTCTTGATCAGCTTGCTGAAAAATTCCTCGCGATATTTTGGCACGTATGGCTGGACAATAACCACTGAGAGGCGCCTCGTGTGTCGAGAGGGGCTATCCATTCTTAACCACCAGTCGATCATACGTTTCAATGATTTTTTCTGAAATTCCGGACATGCTGAACTCGCTCCGGGCGATTGAGGCTGCGTTCCTGCCAGACACCTCGCGCAGATTTTTGTCGTTCAAAAGATTGAAAACTGCTTCAGTAAGTGAATCCGTGTCCGGTCCGGCTACGAATCCCGCGTTAGCCGTCTTTATGAATGGAGCCAGACCGCACGTGTTTGTGACCACCACGGGCTTGCCTAGCGAGAGTGCTTCGAGCACCGACATCGGGAAAGGCTCGTTGACGGACGGCAGCACATAGATTGAGCACCGGGCGAGGCGTTCTGAAACCTGCTCTGGCTCAGTTGCACCCTCCCAACGAATGGTCTCACCCAATCCTGAATCGGCGATTGCGTCACGGACTGCCTGGCCTTCCCCTTCGTCCGGACCAACCAAGACGAATCGAGCCTGCGGGAATCGCCCTTGTAGTCTCTTGGCCATCTCAATGAAGACCATCGGTCGTTTTCGGGCCTGCAATCGGGCCAAAAACAGCACCTCAGGGGTTTCGGGCTCTGGAGAGCCAAATTGGGACGAAGCAGTCGGAACGCCATTGAGTAGCTCGGCGAAGCGGAGCAACCCCGGCACAACACCTTCCAGATCCGTGCGTTCCTGGTCCGTGAGATAAAAGACCTGACCCGCCGTGCGGAGAACCGGACGGGTAAGGAATCGGTCGAAGGGACCTGAAAGTATCTTTGAAGACGCGTCGATCATTCCATGTGTCTGCACGACGTATGGAACTTTTGCGCGCGCGATTGCCTTCGCCGCTGGCATCGTCAGCAAATCCCTGCCCAAGTGAATATGGCACACATCCGCAGTTGGAGCGGCCCTTTTGATCCACTTCTGCAGCCCAGGCGACACCGTGCCCGCGAAGCCCAGCTTGGGGATTAATGTGGCATCGAACAGTCTTACGGGAACTCCGTCAAAGTTGTCTGGGAGTGTTGCACCGAAGCCGCGAGCGCCGGCAGCAAGGGTGACATCGTGACCAGCCTCAAGCAGCGCCCGTGTCTGGTTGATTGCAACGCGTATCGGTCCGCCGTATGCGCCGTCGGGTGTCACCAGGGTCGCGATCTGAATGATTTTCATGGGCGCATTTCCCCGGTGATCTCAGCGAGCGGAGCAAGGGCGCGTCCGCCGGCCGGGATATCGTTTACCACTAGTGCGGTCGCTCCTACAAGGGCGCCTTCGCCCACCGTAACGCCTCTCAGAATCGTTGCCTGAGCCGCAATCCATACGCCATCCCTAATGCAGATCGGGGCGTTGTCGAATTCAAAACTTGGAGATTTTGCGTCGTGGCTGCCTGTGCAAATGAATGCGCCTTGGGAGATGCAGACATTAGATCCGATCTCAATTGGCTCCAGGTTCAGAAGCCAAGCATCAACGCCTATCCAAACGTCGTCCCCAACCACTAATTTCCAGGGCCAGTGGACACGTACTCCATGACGGATGAGGACGCGTTGGCCGATCGTGGCGCCAAAGATCCGTAACACCTCAACACGGAGCGTCGGAGGGCACCAGATTCGTTCCACGACGAGGGCGGAGGAGAGGACCCAGAGCGCCTGCACAACCTTTGGCCGTCCCTTGTCGTATCCTGCACCGGAGAAATTCGCGAGTCTCCTGAAATGTGACATTGGCTTCTCCCTCGCTCGGACTGGGCACACGCAAATCGCTGGTCTAATTCGTACTCGGCTAACTTATCAAGCGAATACGGCTATCGGCTGATTGCAAGCACCGCACGACGCATAGCGTCGCTGAATACGTCCGCGAATCTCTCAGGAGTCCATCGCAAGATTTCCGGTGTTGAGATTTTGCCGCCCCAGGAGTCGCGCGACTCCCGGAGGCGTGCGGCTAGATCACGCAGATTGCGGCTTGCTATGAAGACTCCCTGCATCTCTGCAACGGATGGAACAACCCCGCAATTATCAGAAACGACAACGTGCAACCCCGCTGCGAGCGCTTCGTTGACCACCATGCCCCAAACTTCGTCGGCTGAAGCCAGAACGAGGGTGTGGTGTTTCGCCATCAGTTGTGGAAGAAGCCTATTGTCGATGTAGGGGAGGAACCGGATGGATGTGCCTCGGCTCTTGGCTAGGCTTGTCAGCTCGTCATTTAGCTGCCCGGACCCTACGATCGTGAGCTCGTCCGCAGTGCCGGCGATACGGCTGAAAGCATCGATAATAGCGTCGACGCGCTTGCGTGGGATTAGTTGTCCAACGTATAGGTAGCGATGACCCCCGGACGGGTCTTCGGAGGTTACGTCAGTAGGGCACTTTTGACGGAACGCTTCAACGTCGATTGCGTTGAATCCTTCTAGAATTTTGGATCTGGGGACTCCTATGTGCTGAAGAGCCTCACGCGCAGCCTGCCCAGGCACAACCACCGCATGCATTTGGCGAAAGAACCACGAGCGAATCCATGCAATGGGACCTGTTCGGTGCCTCATTGTAGTGAGAGTGCTTTCGTAGAAGCCGACCCTGGCGACTCCCAGGACCATGGCTGCAAAGAGGAGCAGCCAGTATGCCGGTGATTCCCAGCCACCGAAAACCACTACATCTTGCCCGCCAACGGCCAAGAGAGGCAGGAAGCTTTTCAAGACGTAGTATCGAGCCTCGCCGACTTTGACTTTCCACGTTGGGATCTCGACGAAAGCCGGAGTGCTGGCTTCTTGGACGTGCCAGTCTGTTCCCCTGTTAGCTCCAGGATCTGCCGCGAGCGATTTTCTTGACTCCAGAAGTCCAATCGTCAGGATATGACTGGTTCGCAACTGGTCCCAAACCGGTAACCGGTAGGGAGCCGCGAAATTAGTTATCCAGAGGACTCGCATTTGGGCGTTGCAGCGGTTGGCCTGTGGCCTTCGTTTGAATCTCATGACTTGAGCCCCCCACTCTTACCAATATGGACAACGGCGGACTGCACGCGTCGCCGATGGCTTTTCATGCCATTGGTCGGACTTGATGATACACAGGATTGAGTGTCGGAATGCAGACAGGCCGCTAACTGAAGGTTGCGTCTAGCCAATGTTCGCCTGCTCTGGGACGACTGCAGCAGACCATCCGTGCGATGACGCGTTCAGCCAGCCGGTATGATTGCGCCGATGGCTGGAACCATTTCGTCCGATGGCGAATTTGACTGCACGCCACTTTCAACGACACAGGGGGTACACGGTTTGGATCTAAGGGATTACCTTCTCACTCTGCGCCGCAACTGGGCACTAGTTTTGGCGGCGACGCTTTTGGGACTCTTGGGCGGGGGAGGCGTGTCGCTCCTGGTTAAACCCACTTACACGGCTGACACCCAACTTTTTGTCGCCACTCAGAGTTCAGGCACAGTGACCGAGCTGCAGCAAGGGAACTCGTTCAGCCAAGCTCGTGTGCAGTCCTACGTCAAAACCGTGACTACGCCAATTGTCCTCCAGCCCGCCATCGACAGTCTTGGACTCGGTGTGACCACGGACGAGATGGCTCAGAGGGTGAAAGCCAGTACCGACCTGAATACGGTCCTCATAAATATTTCCGTTTCGGACAGTTCTCCGGCCCAGGCCGCAGCTTCGGCCCAGGCCATTGCCAACAGCCTGATCAAGGCAGTGGATCAGTTGGAGCGCCCAAAGGGCGGAGGGTCATCACCGGTGAGTCTTTCGATTATCACCCCGGCGCAAGCGCCCACCCAACCTTCGGCCCCGAATCCCAAGCTGAACTTGATTCTCGGAATTTTGATCGGCCTGGCTTTGGGAGTAGCTGCCGCCATCCTGCGGACGTCCCTCGACGTGAGAATTCGAAGCGAAGCAGATGTGCGGCGCGTGACGGATTCGGCCGTCCTGGGTGGAATTGCCTTCGATCAGGACGCGGCCAAGAAGCCCCTCCTCACGCAGTTCGGTCCTCAAAGCCAGCGGGCCGAGTCCTTCAGGCAGCTTCGAACTAACCTACAATTTGCAAATGTCTCAGGCCACGCCAAGTCGGTGTTGATGACGTCTTCTTTGCCCGGCGAGGGCAAGAGCACAACGGCGACAAACCTTGCAATAGCTTTGTCGCAGGCGGGCCAAAACGTCTGTTTGGTCGACGCTGATCTGCGCCGGCCTATGGTCGGCGAATACTTAGGACTCGACCGTAACGCAGGGCTGACCACGGCCCTCGTGGGTGCCGCCGACGTGAATGATCTCCTCCAGTCCTGGGGGCAAGGAGGTCTTTATGTTCTGACCTCTGGCCAAATTCCGCCAAATCCCAGTGAGCTTTTGGGCTCCGACGAGATGAAGGATCTCATCGGCCGCTTGGAGCTTGCGTTTGACGCGGTCATTATTGATGCTCCTCCACTACTTCCCGTCACCGATGCCGCGGTCCTAGCCCAGCACGTTGGAGGCGTATTGATGGTGGTCGGTTCGCAGAAGATCAAGCAGCACGATCTGAAGAAGTCTCTCAGCGCGCTTGAGCTAGTCGGTGCGAACCTACTTGGAGTTGTGCTCAACCGTGTCCCCGCCAAGGGAGCAGACGCATACGCGTACACGTATTACGGCAGCGAGGAAGGTCGATCTCCAGTTGAAGCGTCGGTTGACAAGCACTCTGCCGATAGTTCGCCTTGGGTGGAGGCATTAGCTGAACCATCCGTGAGAAACAACTACGATCAAGGGGCTGTTCGATCGCCTTCAGTATTTCCGCGGATTCGTGGGTAGTGTTGATGGATGACTTAAGCACGTGGCGCGTCGCGGTCGAGCCTGCGGATGAGGAGTCAGGCGTCCTTTTTAATAAGGCCGCGCCTACCGCGGCCCGGACTTTTGTCGACAACGCTTTCGCTCTAAGTTCGGAATGTAAAGACATTCGCTTGTCTATGGAATGGGTTCCGCTGGACACTCTCGCTCTCCATGAACCGATTGATCAGGCGACAACAGTGCCGAGATTGCGTTCAGCAATGTTAGTTTTGCCCGAGAAATTCGCTAATAGGCTTCTCGGTATGAGGCGATGAGCTATATCATTCGTCGTCTGCGGAGCAATATTGGGGGGCAAGCGATTATGCTTGCCGGAACCACTGGAGTTGGGCAAGTTGTCACCGCTCTGCTTTATATTCTTTCTGCCAAGTCTGCAGAGCCTTCTGAATTTGGCCTAATAGTGAGCGCGATCGCAGTAGGCACGACCGGCGTAGGACTCCTGGATTTCGGGACAAATGCCTATTGGCTCAGGGAGCTCTCCGCTAGGCGTATGAATGCGCTGGTCTTGGGGCGCAGATTGTCCTCGAAATTGTTTTATTCTTGCGCTATTTTCGCGGCATGGTCCATAACGACATTCATATTACTGCCCGATTCTTCCCTTTGGATGGCCGGCCCTTATGGCATGGCTCTTCTTCTCAGCCAGTCTCTGCAGATTCCACTTAGAAGTCTCGGGCGCATGGAATTTATCGCAGGGGCGATCCTCGCGGATAGGGCTATGGCCGCTGTGGTGTTTTTTGGATTGATTCTCATTGGCATTCCGTCTGTGTTAGCGCTTTGGTTCGGATTAATTGCTGGGGGAATTGTCTCCACTTTTCTTTGCTGGATTCTGACACCCTGTGCGAATCGGCCAGCCTTGCGCCTGCAGTTGCGGACGAATCCATGGTCCGCATCGAGGCACTACGGGTTTGCCAGCGTTGCGTTGACAGCCCGATCGCTCGACATCCCTTTGCTGACAATGGGGGCGGGCGCGAGCGCTGCGGGTATATACGCTGCAGTAAACCGTTGGACACAGCCAATGAGCTTGCTCTCCAACGCATTTGCATCGGCGTCTGCGCCACACGTGGCGGGGGCCGAAAGCGCTGTTGAAGCATGGAAACTGGCTAGAAAGTCGATTTGGCTCTTAGGCCTCGCAATCTTGTGCTGTTTGGCGGCCGCAGTTGGCGCGCCATATCTTGTGGATTTCTTTATCGGTTCGACATACGCTGGCTCCGCTGACGTCTTACGTATCCTGGCTCTGGTGACCATATTTAGTGTTGTTAACGAGCCATTATTCATATTCTTGCAGGCCCGTGGTCTGGACAAGCCGATCGCAGCCATCACCGTCGTAGCGATTGCCATGCAGTTGGGCTTGGTAATAGTCCTGTCACCACTAGTCGGTGCGCTGGGTGCGGCATTTGCATCAGCTGTTACACAACTGGGACTAACTCTGGCCATGGGCTCTTTGGTTTTGGCCAAATTTAATCATCTGCGGGCCGGGCTTGTGGATGTAGCAGGATAGAACTCATGCGCAAGATTTTCGCTGACGCCACCCTATTCCTGAATCGAGCACGCGATTTCTAAGGCCGCCGGAGTTGGGGATTCCTCCCCTTCAGTTTAAGTGTTATGGGCTTGTATCCTGAGCCTGGGTTCTATCCTGAGCCTGGGTTCTTACTTCGTTCGAAGATTCCGGATTGGCATAGCCAAGAGCTCGATAGCATTGACTATGAACCCAAGAGTGTCCTTTGCCACTCGGATTAGAGGTCGGTGGTGGAAACCCATTGCGCGACCCGCACGATCGATAAAAGTGGCACGGTCTACGGACCAGAACCACGAGTCGCTATCAATCACCGCAGGAAAGAGCTCGGCGAATCCTCGGTCCTTCTCCGCTGGTAAGTGCCAGAGTGTTAGGGCGGATTCTCTGCCGTCCACTCTCCGATAGCGATGAGTGGTCCATATCCTTCGGACGTGATCATTCAAGTGGTGCAGTGGAACGCCGCGCACAGCGTAGCTCAGAATGTGTTCTTCGGTCATGAACTTCATAAGCCCAGCCGAATGCCTTTCAAGCGTGAATTTCCATGCCCTCTCGGAACGTTCCAGGATGTTTTCAACATGCTCGCGCGGAATGAAGTATGCTTCACCCCCGAAGTGTTCAGGTGAGTATGCGGGTTCGCCCAAGGCGCCGTGTAGCGTCCCCGCGTCAATGCGAGAAATGCCATTGATGTCTTCTGTCGGAGGAAAATCCATGAGTAGCACGCCTACTCGGCCCTCGACGGCACCGAGCATGTTGTCCAGCGGACCAACACACAATACATCGGGGTCCACAATTAGCGTCTCATCAGCAGACAATGAACCGAGAGCGTCAAGAAGGTACAAGGAAGCCGTGAAGCGGCCGGCAAAACCATGCGGTGG
This sequence comes from Arthrobacter sp. FW306-04-A, assembly GCF_044358315.1. Lineage (GTDB taxonomy): Bacteria > Actinomycetota > Actinomycetes > Actinomycetales > Micrococcaceae > Arthrobacter. Next base: position 3,530,386 of record NZ_CP084559.1, on the reverse strand, counting down.
CCTGTGCTCGAACGGAACGATTTTCAAGGTAATGTCTAGCCGGTTCAAATGCTCCCGATATTCCTTCGGAGGCTCGGCATTCGAAATGAATTCGAGGGCTGTATCTGGGTTCCATCGGCGAAACGATGCGAAGGCCACCAACATCGATTTGAAGTAGGGTTCCGCTGGATCCCGTCCGTCCCTCACGGCAAGATTAGGGTTCTGGCTGGGGTCAATGCGCACAAACGGTATAGCCACTGTGGTCATAATGGAATCGTACCTGTCGAAGCGATGGGTCATGCGCCTCGTAACCACCTAGACCGTCGGATTCCCGAGATCCTTCGAATGGTGCTGAGCCATGTTCACCGGCATCCACGGATCCAGCCTTGCAGCGCGACTGTTGAAGGCAATTTCCGGCTAAGACGACTTCGGCGGGGACTGCTGTGATGAAGGTGGCTTTCCTGAGCCCGTCTGTGGCCGATACTTATTCAGGGAACTCTCAGGGAAATCAAAAATGGAGGACGCTTTGCCGGGCTACGTGGACATCAACCCTTACCAAAAGACCACTCGGAAGCGGTTCAAGTACGCAGGGCTGATCGTCTTGTTGCTCATCACCGCTGGGGTGGTCTATCTGGCACTGTCCCGCTAACGTCCTACCGCGTATCCAAATCCTCGAACACCAAAAACGTCTGCGTGTCCTGCACCCCTGGCATGGACTGCAACTGGTCGAAGATGACTCGGCGCAGGTGAATATTGTCGGTGGCGCGGACCAGCAGGATGACATCGAAATCGCCGCCCACCAAGGCAATGTGCTGCACCTCCGGAATGAGCCGAAGCTCTTCCCGCAGCTCGCGCCAGGAGTGCTGCTGCACCTTGAGCGTGACGTAGGCCGATGATTTCAATCCGGCCTTGATGGGATCCACCAGCGCTGTGAACTTGGTGAGCACACCCTCGCCCGTCAGCCTGGAGATTCTTGAGTACGCGTGCGCCCTGCTGATGTGGACGTTCTCCGCCACCTGGGTGACAGACATCCTTCCGTCCCGCGTCAGCTCGGCAATGATGTCCCGGTCCACTTGGTCCAGAGGGACTTCCGCCTGATCCGCTTCGACCTCGGCCATCGCATCTCCAATTCGTCCACAAGGTGAGCCCGTTACCCAGCTCACATTTGCAATTTGTCTTCCAGACTAGACGTTTCCAGCAAGCTTTTCCATGATTTTGGCTGGAGCTGGATACGAAACTTCTCTAGGGAACATACTGGTGACAAATAGTGGATACAGAAGGACGGACCAATGACGATCTCCGCGGACCATGAGGCCCAGGGTCTGGCTGACGCTCGGCCGGACCACTCCGAAGTAAACGACCTAGCTTCCGAAGTGCGGCGCAAGTTCGGAATCAGCGTGGAAGACTACATGCTGCCTGCCCGCCATCAGATCCAAATGGTGGACCCGTCCGGCACGCTCAAGCCCGAAGCTGAGCAGGGCACCGAGCCCGGCCACGAATATCCCATCCCCGGCGATGCCGAACTCATGGCAGCGTACGAACAGCTCGTCGTCGGGCGCCGCGTCAATGACCAGAACTCCGCCCTCGTCCGGCAGGGCCGCATGGCCGTCTACCCGTCCAGCCACGGCCAGGAAGCCTGCCAGGTGGCTGCCGCCCTGTGCCTTCGCCAAGGCGACTGGCTGTTCCCCACCTACCGTGACGCCGTCGCCGTCATGTCCCGGGGTGTTGACCCTGTTGAGACCATGACCATCTTCCGTGGTGACTGGCACAGCGGTTACGACCCCACCAAGCACAGGGTGGGCATCCAGTGCACGCCGCTGACCACCCAGCTGCTGCACGCGGTCGGAGTTGCCCATGCCGCCAAACTGCGCGGTGAGGACACCGTGGTGTTGGCAATGTGCGGCGATGGGGCCACCAGCGAAGGGGACTTCCACGAGGCACTCAACTTCGCTGCTGTTTTCCACCTGCCCGTGATCTTCTTTGTCCAGAACAACAAGTACGCCATCTCGGTGCCCCTGAGCCACCAGTCCGTGGCGCCCTCGCTGGCGCACAAGGCCGTTGGCTATGGCATGGCGGGTGAACGCGTCGACGGCAACGACCTCGTCGCGCTGCTCGCAGTCCTAGACCGCGCAGTGAAGCTGGCTCGCGAAGGCTCCGGCCCGCTCCTGATCGAGGCCCACACCTACCGCATGCAGGCCCACACCAACGCTGACGACGCCACCCGCTACAGGGAGGACAGCGAAGTGGCCGAATGGACGGCTAAGGACCCTATCAGCCGCATGACGTCGTATCTCACAGGCCGTGGACTGCTCGACGACGACGGTTCCACCCGGATAGCAGCAAAGGCAGAGGCGGTTGCCGCGCAGCTTCGCGAAGGCCTGGGAGAGGACGTCCCGGTAGATCCGCAGAACCTCTTCCGCTACGTCTTCTCCACCCCCACTCCGCAGTTGAAGGAGCAGTCCGCCCTGCTCGCCGATGAACTCGCCCGTGAGGCATCCAGCCAGAAGGAGGCAGGCAAATGAGCCCCGCCGTCACCACATCCTCTGAAGCCACCGAGCGCGCAGCCACAGGCGACGTCAGCTCTGCCACGGCCAGCGCGGCAGCCAGCGCAGCGGCTGTTGCCGAAGCGTCCGGTCCCCAGACCATCACCATGGCCAAGGCGCTCAACACCGCGATGGCGGACGCCATGGAGTCCGACTCCTCCGTTCTGGTGTTCGGCGAAGACGTTGGCCGCCTGGGCGGCGTCTTCCGAATTACCGATGGCCTCATGGCCACTTTCGGAGAACAGCGGTGCTTTGACACTCCGCTTGCTGAGTCCGGCATTGTTGGAATGGCCGTGGGTATGGCCATGAACGGAATGCGTCCCGTGATCGAGATGCAGTTCGACGCATTCGCCTACCCGGCCTTCGAACAGATCGTCAGCCACGTCGCCAAGATGCACAACCGCACCAAGGGTGCCGTGAAACTGCCCATGGTCATCCGCGTCCCCTATGCAGGCGGGATAGGCGGCGTGGAGCACCACTGCGACTCGTCCGAGTCCTACTACGCACACACCGCAGGCCTGAAGGTCTACACCCCGGCCACCGTGGCGGACGGTTACCGCATGCTACGCGAGGCCATCGATTCCGACGATCCCGTGATGTTCATGGAGCCCAAAAAGCTCTACTGGTCCAAAGACCAAGTGAATCTGGGAGCACTGCGCGCCGAACACGCCGCGAACATTTCGGCGGGATCCAGCAGCGAGGGACGGGCCGCCGTCGCGCGCCCCGGCACTGATGCGACGCTCATCGCCTACGGACCCTCCGTTCCGACTGCGCTCGCCGCTGCGGCTGCGGCCGCCGAAGAGGGCCGTTCGCTCGAAGTGATCGATGTCCGCTCGATCGTGCCTTTCGACGACGAGACCGTGTGCGCTTCTGTGCGGAAGACTGGCCGCGCCGTCGTGATCGCTGAAGCCCACGGATTCGCCTCGGTGTCCTCCGAAATCGTGGCCCGCGTGCAGGAACGCTGCTTCCACTATTTGGCTGCGCCCATCCGCCGGGTGACCGGCTTCGACGTCCCGTACCCGGCTCCGAAGCTGGAGCACTACTACTTGCCAAGCGTCGACCGCATCCTCGACGCCGTTGACGACCTTCAATGGGAGAACTGACCATGAGCGCAGAAATGCAGGTGTTCCTGCTTCCGGACCTGGGGGAGGGCCTCACCGAGGCCGAACTCGTAAACTGGCTTGTGGCCGTTGGCGACGAGATCCGTGTGGACCAGCCGATCGCCGAAGTTGAGACTGCGAAGTCCATGGTGGAGGTGCCCTCGCCGTACGCGGGGATCGTCGCCGTGTTGCACGGCGAAGCCGGCCAAACGCTCGACGTCGGGAAGCCGCTGATTTCGGTGGCTCCTGTTGGTGCCGTGGTCGAGTCTGGTCCTGCGGAAGAGGCCGCTCCCGCAGAGGTTGTTTCCGAGGCACCCGCTGCCTCCGCAGCTGCCGAGGCTTACCGGACTGAGGAAAAGGCCGGATCCGGGAACGTGCTCATTGGCTATGGCACGTCTGGTGGTGGCGAGGCACGGCGTACGCGGCCACGGAAGGCCTCCGGTTCTGCTGTCGCCGTGGCCTCCGCCCCTGACTTCGAACTCTCGTTGTCCCGTACACGGGTTCCGGGGAAGCTTTCTGCCGTGATTTCCCCGTTGGTGCGGAAGATGGCTCGGGACCACGGGGTCTCGCTGGACGCCGTACCTGGCTCGGGGGAGAGCGGGCTGATCCTCCGCCGGGATGTCGAGGCTCTCATTGGTTCGGTCCCGCGTGAGACCGCGCCCGCGGAGGTACCGGCTCTGAAGGCTCTAGCCGTGGCGGAGCCTGCCGCCGGGATTCAGGATTCCCGCACCGGCTTGCCCGTCGCCTCGCGTACCCCGGTTCGCGGAGTGCGGAAAGCTGTTGCTGCGAACATGACTCGCAGCCGCTCCGAGATCCCTGAAGCGACTGTTTGGGTGGATGTCGACGCTACTGCGCTGCTGGAGATGCGTGCTGAACTCAAGAAGCGCGATCCCCACGGCGCTCCTGGACTGCTTGCGTTCATCGCCCGTTTTGTCACAGCTGGGCTAAAAAAATTCCCGGAGCTGAATACCCGGATCGTCACCGCTGAAGACGCGGCCGGCGGTGAGATGCAGGAGATCATCGCTTTCGACGGCATCAACCTTGGCTTCGCTGCCCAGACAGATCGCGGACTGGTGGTTCCCTCCGTGCGGAACGCCCACCTGTTGAGCGCCCGCGAACTGGATGCCGAGATCCGCCGGCTCACCGCCGTAGCGCGCGACGGTAAAGCAACACCTACCGAGTTGGCCAGCGGAACCTTCACTCTGAACAACTACGGGGTATTCGGCGTGGACGGCTCCGCAGCGATCATTAACTATCCCGAAGTCGCCATGCTTGGCGTGGGCCGCATCATCGACAAGCCTTGGGTGGTGGACGGTCAGCTGGCTGTCCGCAAGGTCACGGAGCTGACCTTGGCTTTCGATCACCGGGTCTGTGATGGGGAAACGGCTGCGGGATTCCTCCGGTACGTGGCGGACGCGATCGAGAACCCGGGAACGGTGCTGGCGGATTTGTAGGGGACAGCGCAAGGGCGCCTGCTCCGAGGACGTTGTCGGACCTCGCATTATAGCCTGGCTCCCGGCAATCGGTCGTGCTCGTCTGCCAAAGCAACGCCCGAAGTCTTCCCCCGATACTTGCCACAAAATGCAGTGTTCAAGAGTCAACTTCCGCAGAGACAGCCTGTTGTCGGCCAACGCGTTCGACCGTCTGCTGCTTCATGTAGTTACACCCAAGGGCGGGCCGGATTAGGCGCCTTAACCGGTCCTGCGTGACCGGTAAGATGAACAAAGTGAAGAAGCGCAAAGTACTTGACATGTCCTTCTTTGCTTTGGCGACCATGGGGGTCGCCTACCACACCTTGCAGAATTACGGGCCGGGTCTTGCCGCAGTCGCCGTCGTTGTATTGGCACTCGCTGCTTAGTAAGCTCTCCGAGGCAAAATGGCGAGCACCAGATGGGGGAAGTCATGAAGACCAAAACTGAGGTGGCGTTTGCCGCGGGAGCCGTGGCGGTTCTGTTTGCGGTGCTCGCCTTGGCTCTAACGAATTCCGAGCTATCCGCTGTTGCTGGGGTCGCGGCACTACCATTGCTCGCGTGGTGGTTGAATAGGCGGCACTTCAATGCAATGTACCTGTCTCCAACCCTCGTGGCCTCCGGGTTCTTCTTTCTTATTGGCGTGCTGGGGTACGCACTACGGGACGTGCTGGTTTCCTTGCAGGGTCGCGGCAGCAGCATCAACATCTGGCTTTCCGAGGGTCAGAGTTTTAGCACCTTCTTGCTGCTTATGACTTTCTCAGCCGTCACAATTTTCACTTCGGGAATTATCCTCCGGATACGTTTCGGAGCCGGGGAGGCCCCGAAGTCCCTAGACTGGTCTACCCAGGGGCCCAAGGCCGTCACGGTCTTACTTTCGGCAGTGCCTCTCCTTGTTATAGTCGCGGACATCGGAATCCCGGACATCTTGTTACGCGACAGCTACCTTTTTGCGAGCCAGGGCAGCTTCACAGGGTCAATCGGAACATCGCTAGCTGCCGGGATGATCGTAGTCCTAGGCTACTTCTTCGGCTCAACCTCAGGACCAAAACGGGCCCTTGTTTTGGTCCTGTTCCTCGGCTATGCGACGGTCCTCTTTTCGATGGGCTCAAGACGCCTTGCCCTAATCCCGATTCTCTTCGCAGTCGGGAGCTTCGTTGCCCGGAACTCACGGATCACCCGGTTCGGGGTTGTTGTCGGTGCGGGCCTCACCGCGTTGCTGCTTCCACTGTCGCTCACGTTCCGAGCGTCGCTTACGCACGGCGTGATCCCTTACTTTGAGAGTGCTGCCACTTTCCGCTTCGCGGATGCTGACTGGTGGGCTTCAATTAACAACGTGCTCGTGTCCTTCCCAATCATCGGGGCGACCGCTTACGGGAACCTCACGATCTACGCGTCCGATCTTTGGATTTCACTCAATCCAATTAGCGGTGACTCCGCAGGCTGGTACGAGATCGCCCCAAGGCTTCGCCTGAACGCTTATACGCCAACGGCGGGCATAGGCGAGCTTGCTAACGTTGGTTGGGTGCCGGTAGTTCTGTTCGCCATCGCGCTGGGGGCATTACTTTCATGGGTTGAAATCGCTGTAAGACGGCACCTACTTGGAGGATCCCGGATCTTCGCGGCGCTCCTGATCGGTCTGACGGGGTTCTTTGCCCTGCAAATGGTCCAGTACAACCTTCGGTCAGCTGTGCGCATGCTGGTGTACCTGGTTGTAGCTGAGCTTGCTCGACGCGCGGCGGTGTTCTTCCTAAGGCGGCCCAGCCGTAGGGACCGCGAGCAGGCTGCGTTTGCGGAGCGCATCGGAGCTGCCCTCCGCAACGCGGATTAGCCAACTGCTATTTGGGACGGCACGCCGACCCAGTCGATGTTAGAAACATGAGTATTGCCTCCGCGGAATAGTGGGGTCCGTCCAGTTGTGTGGCGAAGGGCGCGTAACCTGCCCCGTATGCCTGATATGCTCTGCGCCATGGGGGATAAATCCAAAAATGCTGCGCTGAACGTCGTCCGCGCCTTGGCTGCGCTTCTTGTCGTGATTACGCACGTTCGTGGCTGGATATTGATCCCGCTGGAACAAGCAGGCAGTGGAGTTCCAGTCAAAGCTCTATACGCGCTAACGGGGCTGGGCCACGGGGCAGTGCTGGTCTTTTTTGTACTAAGCGGGTACTTTGTTGGCGCAAGTGTGGTTAGAGCGTTCCGTGGAGGGTATTTCTCCTGGAGGGTCTACGCCGTTAGTCGGCTCACTCGATTATGGATCGTACTCGCGCCGGCACTGGTGGTCACGCTCGCGATGGACGCCGTTGGAAGGACATACTTTTCGGCCTCGGACCGCTTCGGACCCCAAAGTGAAGCCGTCCTCCACACCTCGCCACTGGCCGCGATCGGCAACCTGTTCTTTCTCCAGCCCACCTACGTGCCGACGCTGGGCAGCAACGGCGCCCTTTGGTCTTTGACGTTTGAATTCGCCTACTACACCATATTCCCAATAGTCATGCTTGGAGTCCTCCGCGGGTCAGGCTGGCAGCGGTACGCGTCCGTGACACTGACCATTGCGCTGTGCATCTTTTTCGGCTTTCAAGTGATCGTCCTGTTTTCTGCATGGCTACTTGGTGCACTTCTCGCAGCTCAACAACACCGCATAATCTCCATCGTGGCAGCTTGGCGAAGTGGCACCCGTGTTACGACCCGGGTCGCAGCCGGGGTAGTGCTTATAGCAACCATGGTCGCGGACAGAATCAGCGGTGGCAGCCCGGAACACTCCCCGCCAGCGACTTTTGCCGTCGCGCTGGCAGCGGCGGTTTTCGTGGGACTCATGCTCCCTGACCCCAAACCCAGCGGCGTTCTTGGGCGGTTTGCCGTCGGGGCGTTCTCGGGCTTGGCGGAGTCTTCATACTCGCTTTACGCTATGCACCTGCCCGTTCTTACTCTACTTGCGGTGGCCATCAGCCGTAATGGTGCAACAAGCACATGGGAGCCCACGCTCCTGAACTGGGTCATTCTCGCTTTCATTGTCGCATTGCTTGTCACAGCCGGCTGGGGATTTTCCCAGCTTACGGAGCGGCACACAGCGAAGCTGACCCGTTGGATCCTTGCTAGGACCGGGATACAGCACGAAAAAGTGGGACGGAACTTGGTTTCCCGCTAGTGACCCAGCTTGAGGAAGCTCAGCTTGCTCCTGTTCCGCAAAAATTGACCTAGCCAAGACCGGGCGTGCATGATCGCTGCGGCAGGCAATAGGCCCATGGCGGAGTGCCCGCTAGCCACGCACCGCCATGGCACATTGGTTTCAAGCGATGTGGGGCGGCGGACATGCTGTGTGGGCATGAACGACGGGAGATACGGTTTGGGCTGGCTCCGTAGGCGAAGTAAGAGAGCACATGAGAATCTGTTTGGATATCCGGTGCTTACGATGCTATTCGCGTTCTCTGTTGCGGTGTCGACTATCGCGCTCACTCATTGACCTTCAGCAACCGGGATGGATAGCGACTTTGACGAGGGCCGCCGTTTGGTAGAGGTACTGGTATATCCAGGAATAGGTTGGATTGGCCAAGGAGATCAGTGGCAGACCCCTACGGTCAGCGACCATGCGTAGGTCGCCTTCGAAGCAACGGGCAACGACCACTCGTGCCCGGGTGACATGAAACTGGGCTGTGAGGACGTTAGCGCTTTTCCATCCGTGTTGGGCCGACAGGTCTTTTAGCGCTCGAGCCTCGCCCTGCGTGGTGAATGGATCAGGGTTGAAGCAGATGATCCGGTAGGGACGGTGAGCGCTACAAATGTCTGCCTCGAATTTGCCGTCCCTGCCCACGGGACTCGAGACGGCAAGCGTGGGCGCATATCCCTGCTGCATCAGCTGTTGGGCGTAGCTTACGCGTTGGTCAGGCGGCCCCAGCACGAACAACACGTCTGCGTGTTCGGGTTCGTCGGCTGACGGCAACACATACAGAAAGATGCCGGCAATGCCCCAGACGATCACCAAGCCTCCGATTGCAGCAAGTGCTCTAAGGAGCGGCCGCTTCTTTCTCTTAGGCACGGCGGCCTCTGTTTCGGGATTGTGGATAAGGGTCATACCGTCCTCTGACCGATGCGGGATGGGGGCGGCGGCGCTGCACTGGATCCAAGACTACTATCTCCTTCGCACCGAACAACCACGATCGAGTTCGCTATCGATACCTACCTGGCTTGCAGTGTGCCCGCTTGTTGAACGGAAGGCTGATTGGCTGTTTACCAACAGGTTTTTTTCAGTGAGCTCCCAGAGTCCCGGCGTAAAGGAATCGTTAAGATCGGGCCGAAACCTCCGCGACCCGCGTTGGATCAAGTTACCGTGGTCCACGGAGTCCCCCATGTCGTCCTCCAGTTGTCTTGGGGTAACACCACGCCTCAAAGCCAAACGATGAAGGTTGCGATTTGTTGACAAAACTCCGGCAGTTATTCATGCCGCATAGAACCTGCCGGTTCTGCGGGAAACGTGTACCCCGCAAGTTCAAGTCGGGTTATTGTTCAACCGAGTGCTGGGAGCGCTGGGAATACATGAATGTCTACTGACGGCCCTGGGAATACCACCTCCCCTCCATAGATGAAGAAGTAGATCAATCTGTTGGTGTACCAGGAGTAATTGTTGGTGCGCCGACGGCTCCGACTTTTCCGGTTTGCTGCACATCGAACGGTGCCGTCTCCGGCGTCTAAGGCGTCAAATCAGTTTCGCTTGATTCCGGCGGTGAAAGTCCGGACCCTGTTCCTTGAGTTACTCCTCCTAGACCTTCCTGGCGGTTCCTCGACGAGGTCGAGCAGCCGGGCGTGGACGTTGCCCCTTATTGGGCTCTTGGTGGTTGGTGGGGAAAGGGATTCCCGGGATGAGTGTCATGCCGCCGTCCGGACGGCACTTCTCAAGAGAATAACCGATTTGTAATTGGCCGGGTTGCGGTAACCGCGGGCGGTTAACCGGCCTTCGCGTCTGGGTCAAGCTTGGGTTTATTGCTGTCAGGCCTTTAGCCGGTCCGGGTGTTTCTGGAGACTGGTGTTGACGCGAGCATGTCTGGCCACTTCGCTGTCCCAACCGCGCTCGAGCGCGTCTTCTCTGAGTTCGGTTTCATCGTGTATTTGCGCCTCGATCTGGGGAAGGAAATCGGAGCTGGTGGTGTAGTTATCGCATTGTTCGCAGATGTTGGCGAAGGGGCAGGCTTCGGCAGCGAGGTGGCGCGAGCAGTACCCGTGGGCGACGCGGGTCTTGAGCATTCCGCTGTGGAGCCATTCGATGCGTTCGGGCACGACCGGCCGGTCGCTGACCACCAGGGGAAGTTGCCGGCTTTCGCGGATCCTGGCCATCGCCGAGTCGTATGAGGCCCGGACGGTGGTGTCGGCGAGGTGGGCGTAGCGGGTTGTCATCTCTGGGGTGACGTGGCCCAGCAGCGCCATGAGGGCCTGTAGGGTCACCTGTTCGTCTCCGGTCGTCCGGCTGCCTTGACCAGTTCCTCGAGTTCGTTCTTCGCCGTCGCGGCGTCCTGAAGGGAGCCGGTGCGCAGCAAGACCCGCAGCTGTTCCTTGACCTTCCAGACGGCCTGGAGTGTGCCGGTCGGATCGTCGGCAGCGAACACTTCTGCCAGCCGGTGGGCGGCCTTCTCCGTGAGGGTATTGCCGGCGCGCAGGAGAAGCATCCGGTGCGCCCAGGCCTTATCGACGGCCCTTCCGCGGCGGCCCTTGACCTGTTGGGACAGGTTCTGCCGTGTCTCGGTCACGGCCTGGTTGGCCAGGGAGATCAGGTGGAAGTGATCGACGGCGACGGCGGTCCGGGGAAGCCACATGCGTAGCGCCTTTCGGAACGCCGCCGAAGGGTCGATCGCCACGACCTGCACGGCCAGACGCCAGGCCAGGGGCCGGGCGAAGAGCCACTCCCCGACACCCTTGTGGTCCCGGCCGTCCACGACGCCCAGCACCTGGCCGGTGTCCAGATCCACGATCGTGGTCATCCACGGTTCGAACCGTGTCCAGGCCTTCGATTCGGGGTCCTGGAAGTAGCGCACGGACCGGAACCGGTGCTCATCGATACCCAGCATTCTCGGGCTCAGCTGATCCACATCCGGAAGGGTGAGGAAGCAGGCTTCGTTGAGCGCGGCCCGGACCATCCACCAGGAGACCGCGAACGCGGCAGCAGTCTCCGAGACGGCCCTGCCGGAGCGGATGACCGCCTCCACGAGATGGTCCCGGAGCCGACCCGTCGAGCGGGCACGGCGCGGCACCTGCGGCGTGGATTCGAAGAACGAGAGCCTCTCGCAGACCGGCTCTTCGCAGTACCAGCGGTACTTGGACCAGAGCACCTCCACGGGTCCGGCGACAGGAATGTCGCGGATCCGCTGGAAGCGGCGCTCTTCCGCCGGGATGCAATGACCCCGCAGCTTGGGCAGCCCGGAGGGTGGTCGGTTTCGATAATGACCCGCCGACCGCCATCGGGGCTCAGGCTGGTGGAAATGACGTGGTAGTCGGGCAGGTTGAAGAGGCTGGTGGCAGCGTCGGCTGCGACCCCGGTAGGCTCGATCAAAGGCTCGTGGTCCTGTTCCAGGTTGAATGCTAGACACACTCATCCCAGCAGGGCCACGGGCCCCCTTGTCTTCAACGACACGAACTCAATTCCCCACCAACCACGAAGAGCCCCTTATTGTCCCTCGTGTGTCCGCGGGGACCGGGTATGAGCCGTGGATGACCACCATCGTGGAGGCGGACACCGGCCAGGTCCTAGGCGTGGTCGACGGAAGGGATCACAAACGCGTCGGGTACTGGCTCTTCACGGCGACACGCTCGGCGACAAGGCAGCCCACCGCCTGGCGGAGGTCTTCGCCGCCGATGGACCCGACCGGGAAGCCGGAGGCGGTGTTGAAGGTCCTAGGAGCGGCATCCGTGCGTTCACACCACCGCCTCGAAGGGCAGGAGGCCCTGACCTCGTTCCCGCAACGCCACGCCGCCTAGGATGAACTAACGACGCTTAAATGCGAAAGAACTGGGTGAGCCCCCGGGTTAAGGCTTGGCTTGAGGGGATACACTGCTGGCGATTAGAGGAGCCAGGGCTTTGGAGAGCCCCGCAGTGAGGTGAGCGCCATCTGCATAGACCGGCGTCCCACCGATGAATGAGGGACACATATTTGCAAGCGAGCAATACCAGAATCTGGTGTCGACGACGTCCACCTTAACCGTGTCTTGGACTTCTGCTGCGGCTTGGGCCGTTGCCTGTTCAAGGTCACCGTAGTCTGCGGGAGGGCTCACGACGCAGTCCCCAGGCTTGTTGAGCTGAGTCGCGCACTTCTGCAGGTTCGGTCCTCGTGGGGGTGCCCCAAGTGCGACGATTTTCTTTGAGACGCCGCCCAATGAGGTGAAAGTCTTGGCGGCGCCTGTCCGCCAGGCTTGGACGTCGTACGTTGATTGAACGTTTGACATTACAACGAGGTCAGGGTGGATCTGCCTGATAGCCGAGATCGCTCCCTGCCGGAAAGCGTCACATTGCGTGTGCGGCGAACCATCACTGAGCTTGACCGTCATAGAAATGGCAGGACATTGCTCCATCGTGTAAATGAGGATTTTGTAGCCTTGCGGTTCCATGGCGGCCCGAATCCCAGGAACGTAACTGACGGCAACTGAGTCCCCAAGGATGACCACTGTCTTTTTCGCTGAGGGGTCGCCATAGATGCACTTTCCGGCATTCTGCACTGCAGTCTCGGCCGGGTCTCCCGCGGCCTGCAGGCAATGGTCCTTGACCCACTCCGGAGCTTTGGTTGAGGGGCCAAGTTCATCGATGCTGGGGGTGAGCGTAGGCCAGCTGACTGCCGCGAGTGACGCATCAATCGCACTCATCCAGGGACTCGCCGCCGGCTTGGTCAACTGGCCGGCAGCTGCCAAGGTCGTTGACGGAACCGGTGCTGCTGCAACGACTCCGGGGGACGTCGTGTATCTGCTCAGGGCAACGCCGGCCACGATCGTCGCCATGACGCCAAGCGCAATGACACCGCCGATAGCGAGCCGTTGCCCACTTCCACCTGCTTCAAACAACTGATGGCGCTGCGACTTCTTCATTAGCCAGGATGAGCGCCTGATCGGATCTTCCAGAAAATGGTAGGAGAGAGCAGAGAGCCCGCAGACCCCGATCAGGGTTGCGGCTACTGATAGTGGGTTCGTTACGGGAAAGAGGGCGCCAACCAGAATAATGGCAGGAAAGTGCCACAGGTAGAGCGAATAGGAGATGTCGCCTAGGTATCGCGATACCGGGTTCGTCAACGATTTCAGGAAACTCTGTGGGCCCCCGGAGCCGGCTGCGATTATCAGGGCCGTACAAAAGACGGGGAAAGCAGCCCATGGGGCGGGAAACGGCATCGAGGGCGTAATCAGGAAAATGCTCACCGCGATGCCCAACAAGCCGAGGTTCGCGAGGACGGGTCGCAGGAAATTCGGAATCTTCAGCAGGATCCCGGAACTGATGGCTGCGAGCGCTCCGATTCCGAGTTCCCAAGCCCTGGAAAAAGTGGAGAAGTAGGCAAAAGTGGGTGACGTAGCAGTTTCCCACATGGCGAATCCGAAGGAAAGACCAACAATGCCGAGCATGATGAGACCTAACAGTCTCCGTGCTCTGATCTTCGAAAAGCTTCGACCTGCCGTCAGAGCGAGTATGCCAACGATGACCCACGGCCATACGACGTAGAATTGCTCTTCGACCGCCAGCGACCAGAAGTGTTGAAGGGGCGAGACGAGCCCATCGGCCTGCATATAGTCGGTGCCGATGAAGGCCAGATGCCAGTTCATCCCGAAGACCAGTGCCCAGACCCCGTCCTCGGAGACCTTGGCTGCTCGTCCACCAGTGAAAATAAGCCACGAGATGGTGATGGTGAAGATGAGGACGAGCATCGCAACTGGGAGGATTCGACGGGCGCGCCGCCTGTAAAAATCCCGGAAGGAAATTCTCCCGTACTTCTCGTGCTCACGAAGGAGCAGCCCAGTGATCAAGAAGCCAGAAATGACGAAGAACACATCGACTCCGACAAATCCGCCCGAAGGCCATCCAACAAGATGGTCGAGAATCACAGTTACCACGGCAAGGGCGCGCAGGCCTTGTATGTCAGGCCTAATTGATCCCTGATTCCTGGCTTCCGGACCGCCAGTTTCAGCGAACGGACTGAGGCGCTTTTTGGACGCCGTTCGGAGTCGGTGTGTGAGTGCCAAGAGTTCCCCCAGAGTCGAGATGTACACGCTGATTGTACCGGGAGACTAATCCGGTTAATCGACCTAGAACGATTTGCCACCCCATGTAGCCACATGTGTCTAGTAATCGGTCGAACGCGGCCACTGCGCTGCACGATTACGTCCGCACCCTGGTAACTCACTTTAAGGGACGGCTCGATTCGCTCAATGTCGTCAACGAGCCGTTCGACGTCAGCCAGGGAACAGCTTCCAGCAGAGTATCTGGTATCGCTTCTTCGGGACCGGCTACCCGGCGGCCGCCCGGGTTGTCTATGACGGCGATCCGGACGTCAAACAGGTCATGAAAGACGGGGCCGACGCGCCGGGCCTCCAGGCCCCCTTCTACGACCTCAAGACGGACGCCATTCCTCCGGGAGATTTGTCCTCGACGCTCGCCACCTTCGAGGCGGCCGGCCTCCGTATGCGCATCTCGGAGAACGACGTCACGGACGGCCGGGGGACCGGCGCCCAGGCGGAGCAGTACGCCACGAGGCTGGCCACCTGTCTGCGATCGGCGTGCCTGGGTCTCCTACACGACGTGGGGTGTGGGCGACCGTTACGACTAGTTCATCGACAACGACAGCAGCCTGCATCAGGGCCACTACTACCTCTTCAACGACGGGCAGTCGACGACCGCGTACGACGTGATGAGGCGTGCGCTGGGCGGCTGACCGTCGGGTCCAGCCGACCGGTCAGGGGCCGCTGTTTCTGGGGCTCGAGATGCCCCAATCGCTGGTGCTCGAAGTAGCGGATACTGCCCCTCCGGTCAGCTGGTCTACGACTACATGGTGAGCACGGCCGACAGCGCGGTGCTCCGCTCGTCGCACTTCACTGGCTGCGCACCCGCGACCCCGCGTGATCGGCACGGAAGCCACAGAGTAATTATTGGACGCCCGCCCCCTACTGCAGCTTGAACAGATTGTGCGTAGCCGGCCCTTCCAACAACTTCCCCGCAGCCGAATACCGCGAGCCGTGCAGTGGGCAGTCCCAGGACTTCTCGGCATCGTTCCAATGCAGAATGCCGCCCAGGTGCGCGCATTCCGCGGACACCCGGCACACCACACCGTCCACGGTGCAGATGGCCGCCGGTTTCCCATGGAAGAGTCCGGTAACGCCCGTGCCCTCGGCGGGGCTGGTTTCCTCCGTGATGGCTGGCTTCTTCTTCAGGGCTGCCTTGTCCCGGAAATTCTGCTGCTGTGTCTCTACGTTGAACGAAATCGTGGACGCGGCGCCGCGGGGACCCGTGACCCGGCGGTGGATGGTCCGAGCCCACGGGAGCTGACCGCTTCCGGTGATGTCGGAAACGACGTCCAGCGCCGCCGCAATGCCGTTTGTCATGCCCCACTTGTTGTAGCCGGTGCCGAACAGGATCTTGCCGTGGCCCCTCGGGAACCTGCCAAAGAACGGCATCAGGTTGGTGGCCTGGTAGTCCTGGGCCGACCACGTGTGCGTCACCTCGGCGTCCGGATAGTACCGTTGGGCCCAGCCGAGCAGCTCGTCCACGTGAACCTGCGCCGACGGCGCCCGGCCGCCCGCGTGCCCGAACCCGCCTACCAAAAGCAAGCTTCCGCCGTCGGGCACTGGATAGTCCCGCAGCGAGCGGGTGGGCGGCTCGGCCGAAAGGTACATCCCCGGCGGCGGGCTCATACCGTCCGGCAACCGCAGCGCGGCTGCATAAGAGCGATTCGGCCGCAGCTTGGCGAAGTAGAGCCCGCGGTTCAGCATGGGTGTCCCGGTGGCGAGCACCACGTCCCGGGCCGTGACCTCGCCCTTCCTTGTGACCACGGCCAGGGGATCGCCGTTCCGGACGTCCATGACGCGCACGCCCTCCACGATGCTTCCGCCGGCCGCCCGAACATCGGCAGCGAGCGCGTTCAATACATCCATCGGGTTGAACTGTGCTTGGTTGGCGAGCCGCAAGGCGTCGTCGACGTCGAACGGCAGCCCCGTCTCGCGGGTGGACTTGACGTTGAGTCCGGCGGCACGGGCCACGAACGCTTCCGCCTGGAGCCGATCGGCGCCGGCCGGGGTGGTGGCGAAGGTGTAGGCATCCCGATACTGGAAAGGCACACCCCGCCCCTCGAGGTAGTCGAGCAACCACTTCTGGCCCGCCCTGTTCGCGTCAACGTAGGCACGGACCACGTCCACGGGATACTGGCTACGCAGTGCGGACAGGGTTGTCCCCTGCAACAGGCTCAGCTTGGCAGTGGTGTTTCCGGTGTTGACTGCGCCGACATGCCGGGCCTCAAGGACCAGCACATTGCTTCCCGCCCGTGCCAGCATGAGCGCCGTGGCCAGGCCCGTGAGTCCGGCGCCGACCACCACGGCGTCGTAGCTGTTCCCAGGAGTGAATTCATCGGGGCTTGTTGCACCGGGGGAGTCCTTGTCCGGCCCGCGCGCGTCTAGCCACAGAGAAGTCATGACTGTCCCACTTCCCTTCAACCGGGGCACGGTCCACACCGGAGTTAGCGCGGCGGCGGCCCGGTAGTGCCAGAGAAGCAGAACGCCACCAGAGAAGCAAGAGGTGGCCGCCGGCGTCGTGTGTTGCCCGGTGCCAAATCGACGCGATGGACCGCCAAAAAAGGCCCTAAGAGACAGGTCTGTCTTGTGGGCGTGCGAGTAGGATTGCTATCGCCATGACTTCGCCAGATGCCTCGGATGCCACCAGTCCGGCCTCGTCGCCAGCCGGACAAACGACCACCCGTGATGACGCGGTGGATCGGATCTTGGACGCGGCCTACGAACTATTTTCCCGGCGCGGGATCCGGGCCGTGGGGGTCGATCAGCTCATCGAGCGTTCAGGAGTAGCGAAGGCCACCTTCTACCGGCACTTTCCGTCCAAGGACGATCTGGTCTTTGCCTTCCTGGCACTTCGCGACCAGATCTGGACCGTGGACTTGATCATCTCCGACGCCAAGAGCAGGGGAGAAACCGCCGAGGAACAGTTGCTCGCCATCTTCGACGTGTTCGGCGACTGGTTCAAGCGGGACGATTTCGAGGCGTGCTCTTTCATCAACGTCCTGCTTGAAATGGGCCGTGAACATCCGCTGGGGAAAGCCAGCATCGGCTACCTCGCCAGAATCAGGGGACACATCCAGGCGTTGGCAGAGGAAGCCGGGCTGGAGCGTACAGAGGAGTTCGCGCGCTCCTGGCACATCCTGATGAAGGGTTCCATCATCTCGGCCACAGAAGGCGACGTCCTCGCTTCCAAGCGCGCCCAGCAGATGGCCGCTTGGCTGATAGAACAGCACCGAGGCCTAGGGCGCACTTCCTGAAGTACCCGTCCCCTTGAAGCGACAGGCGTATCAGGTGCGCATGGCCCTGCCGGTCCCGCTTGGGAAGATGAGATGCCCGGCGCGCCCGCCCCACGTGGCCCATTCGCTGGGCTGGACCGAGGGCCGCCCAAGGTGATAGCCCTGTCCGACCGTTATTCCCAACCCGGCAAGAGTGGCGAGTTCGGCGCTGGTCTCGATGTGTTGAGCGGTCAGGACCGCCCCGATCTCCCGCGCGAACCCGACCTCCGCCTCGACGATTTCCTGGCGGAGGGGATCCCGGCTGAGACCTGCAGTCAGTCTCGGGTCCAGCTTGATCATCTCCGGCTTGAGCCGAAGAATATGGCGGACCGCAGCGAAATAGGAACCCGTATTTTCGATGGACAAGCGCACGCCGGCGCTGCGCAGCGGCCCCACCGCCGCGTCGAGCGAAGCGGCCTGGTCCGGGGGGAAATGCCCGGAGATTTCCAGGACCACACGGTCTGGCGCCACCGGAGTTTGATCGAAAAGTGCAGGAAGGCGCGGATCCAGGCAGACCGCATCGGAAAGCTTCAACGCCACGAAAAGTTGGGATGGGAGATCCCGCGCCGCCATAAGCGCCGACTCCAACGCCGCGAATTCAAGATCCGTGCGGAGCCCGGTGTCCTCGGCTTCTGCGAACCAGTAGTGGGCAGGGTCTCCACCGTCGCTGAGGAAGCGCGTCAAGGCCTCGGCGCCCACCACGGTAGCCGTGGTGAGATCGAAAACGGGCTGGAAGGCGGTCATCAGCATGTGGTCCCTGAGTACCGCCTCAAGCCGCGGGCTGCCAGGCCGCTGCGAGGATTCCGAGTCCCGCTCGCCCACGTGCGGGGCCGGTGCAGCGGTGTCCGGAACACCCGAGCCGGACTGTTCCGTCCTGAGCGAAGACAAGTGTTCCAGCAGCGCCTCTTCCGGATGCCCCGGATGGGCAGCAACATGCCGGCGAAGTTCTTCACGCACCGCATCCGTTGCCTGCGAAGAGTCCGCCAAGACTTCATCAATGATTTCCTGGACCTGGCTGCGTAGCCCACCCAGCTCATCGCGGGGCGGCTCCACGAACTCCGGACTGGCCCGCATTCCGGCGTTGGTCAAAGCAAGAAAAGACGGCTTCTGCGTCGACATGACATATTCCTTTGCCTATAGCTCCGGCTGAGCCCGGGACCTGCAAACAAGGGGAATACTACAGCCGGACAAACCGGTCAGCCTGCATTGGGATGAAATGGGCACGCCGTTACTTGGTTCCCCGCTGTGGACGCGCGGCAGATTCACGATCCTCCCAGCTCTCCGTGGGTAGAATCGAGGCCTGAACACTGCCGGAACGCATCTGAAGACGGAGAAACAATGTCAGCATGGCTCGAAGTCGGCCCGGACAACTATGTGCTGGAGACCGAGGGTTGCCTGCTCAACACGGGCCTCGTGGTAGGCGCGGAACGAGCCATGGTGATCGACACCGGCTGTGGCCCCCGTCAAGGCCGGCAGATCCTCGCCGCTGTCCGCGAAAAGACCCAGCTGCCGCTGGTGGTCGTAAACACCCACGCCCACTACGACCACT
This sequence comes from Arthrobacter sp. FW306-04-A, assembly GCF_044358315.1. GTDB lineage: Bacteria > Actinomycetota > Actinomycetes > Actinomycetales > Micrococcaceae > Arthrobacter. The sequence continues at coordinate 3,511,237 of NZ_CP084559.1, read as the reverse complement.
ACTTCGGTAACGCCATTTTTGCCGACGACGGCGTCACGGAGTTCTGGGGGCACGTCAACTGTGCGGCCACAATCGACGACGACGGCGACCACCAGCGCCGCTTCGTCTCCGCCACGGAACCGGAGATGGCCGCTGGCAAGGGCGACGCCGTCGAGATCGTCATCCCCAACGCGATCGTCAAAGACCAGCCCGTCCTGGTTGACCTGGGAGGCCTGACCGCCACCCTGTTCTACCTGGGCCGCGGCCACACCGACGGCGACCTTTTGGTAGGCACGCCCAGCACCCTCTTCGCCGGCGACCTCGTGGAACAAGGCGCACATCCGTCGTTCGAGGACTCCTACCCGGAGGACTGGGCGGACGTCCTCCGGCACATCTCGGCCCTGCGCCACCGTTACGAATTCCTGATCCCCGGCCACGGAAAGCCCTGCAGCGACCAGTTCGTGAAGACTATGGCCGACACCATGTCCACAGCGGTAAGGCAAGCGAGGCAGTCGATCCGGGACACGCCGTCGGACGCTACCAAAGCGATCCCCGTCCTTCCCTACGGACCCGAACAATCACGCTGGTTCATCAAGCGGCTCCAGGAAACGCAGGCGCACCACTAAGGGGTGGTGCGGACTTACCCTGTCACTGCGGCGGTGGCGTGAGCCACGCGGTCAGGGATAGCTGCTGGGTCCATTCTTTCCAGTCCGCGGGGCGCGTAGTGGGCCGGCCCAGGAAATAGCCCTGAGCTGCGGTCATGCCCAGCCCGGTGACGGTTGCCAGTTCTTCGGGGGTTTCGATGCCCTGGGCGATGACGATGGCACCGATTTGTTCGGCGAACCCGACCATGGCCTCACCGAGGGAGGAGCGGAGGGGGTCCGTGTCGATTCCGGTAATGAGGTTCCGGTCCAGTTTGATGATGTCGGGCCGGACGTGCCTGATTTGCCGGACCGAGGTGAAGAACGAGCCCGCGTGGTCGATCGCCAGGCGCAGTCCCCTTCGGCGCAGCGGGGCCAGCGCGGCAACCAGCGGTGCGGGCTGCTCGTTGGTCAGGGCCCCGGTCAGCTCGAGGACCATGCGGCCCGGATCCAGTTCCGTCTCCTCCAGCAAGACCGGAAGGAGCGGATCCAGGCAGGTGTCCGGGGACAATTTGAGCCCCACAAACAGATGGTCGGGCAGCTCCTGCGCGGCCCCGAGGGCTGACTCCAACGCTGCGAAGTCAAGATCGCCCGCCAGCTGGGCGTGCTTCGCATCCGCGAACCAGTCCTCCGCGCTATCGCCGCCCTCGCCCAGGAACCTCGTCAGCGCCCCGGCCCCGACGACGCTGCCGCTCGCGAGGTCACGGATCGGCTGGAACGCCGTCACCATCATCCTGCCCGCCAGGACCGCCTCTATCCGCGACCGGACGCTGGCCTCCGAGCGCGGGAACAGGGATCCTGTCAACTGCCGCGCCCCGGGGCTGCCCTCCGCGGGGATGGTGTCCTGCATGCGGTCCCGGAACCTGTCCAACGCCCTGATGTTCACGAGGTGTTCCAGCAGCGCAGCTTCGGGGCGTCCGGGATGGGCGGCAAGACATGCGCGCAGTTGCTCCCTGATTTCCGCCCGGTCTGGCCCGGATTCGGCAAGCACCGACTCGATGATCTCCGCGGCCTGCCGCCGTATCAGCGGCTCACGCCCGCCGGAGCTGCTCGACGGTTCAGGGCGGAGGACAGCACCGTGCGGGAAAGGCTGCTGCTCTATCGACATCGGCTATTCCTTTGTTCCCCGTCTCCGGCTGAGCCCGGCGACGGTATCCCGGCAACCACCCCTCCTTCCCGGGAATTCCCTGACTGGAAGAACGGTAGGCCGTGGAAAAACTTTACAACGATACAGACCGGTCTGTACCTCGGCGGAGAGTACAATTTTTTACCATGACCCTTCATCCCGGATCACTCGCTGCCCCCGGGCCGCTTCCGGGTACCGCCTCTCCCGACGCAGGCCAGAGAATCCTGGACGCCGCGTACGAGCTCTTCTCGCGTCGGGGAATCCGGGATGTCGGCATCAGCGAACTGATCGACCGGGCAGGCGTGGCCAAGGCCACCTTCTACCGCCATTACCGGTCCAAGGACGACGTCGTCCTGGCCTTCCTGGCACAACGGGACCAGCTCTGGACAGTGAACCAGATCATCGCCGGAGCCCGGAGCCGCGGAACAACCCCAACACAGCAACTCCTGGCGATCTTTGACGTCTTCGCCGACTGGTTCCTCCGTGACGACTTCGAGGCATGCTCCTTCATCAACGTACTGCTGGAGATGGGCCCCGGCCACCCTCTCGGGCAGGCAAGCATCGACTACCTCGCCCGGATCCGGGAACACGTCCAAGCCCTGGCCCAAGAGGCCGGCCTCGCCCGGCCGGAAGAATTCGCACGGTCCTGGCACATCCTGATGAAGGGATCAATCGTCTCGGCAACCGAGGGAGACACCCAGGCCGCAGCCCGGGCACAGGAAATGGCCGGCTGGCTCATCGAACACCACCAGACCTAACCACCCGAGCAGGATACGTACCTGGACGATCGCTGCCGGGTTCACCGCAGCGCGTCACTCGCTCGTATTCGCTTCGGCTGCGGACACACCGGGTTCGGTCCGGGATTGGGCGGCCCATCGAGGCACGTGGGCGGCTGGCATGGGGCGGTGCCAGAAGTAGCCCTGGGCTTTGGGGACTCCCAGCCGGACGAGTTCGTCCAGTTGCGCCTGGGTTTCGACGCCTTCTGCGATGACGTCGAGTCCGTAGCTGCGTGCCGTTCCCAGGATAAGTTCGATGAGCGTGGCGCCTTGAGGGTCGTTGCCGAGTTCTTCAATGAAGGTGCGGTCTATTTTGAGGACGCGGGCAAACAACCATTTCAAGTAACTCAATGAGGAGTAGCCGGTTCCGAAGTCATCGATCGAAAGCCGGATGCCTTGGGCATCCAGTTCACGCAGCGTGTCCATGGGGAATTGTCTCTGCTCCATGAGCACGCTCTCGGTGATTTCCAGGCTGACGGCCGCAGGATCAATTCCACTATCGAAGATGGCTTGAAAGACGACGTCGAGGAAGCCCGGGTCCAGTAGCTGGCGAACGGAAATGTTCACGGCGATGGACACGTTCTCCATGCCCGGCACTGATTCGCGCCAGCGTTGTGCCTGAGTCAGGGCCTGGTTGATGACCCAGGCTCCAATGGGCACGATCAGGCCTGTCTCCTCGGCGACTGGAATGAAGCTGTTGGGGGGAATCCTGCCATGGGAGGGATGAACCCAGCGCAGGAGCGCTTCGAAACCGATGGGGTTGCCGCTCGCGAGCTCGATAATGGGCTGGTACTCAAGGTGCATCTGGCCACGTTCCAGGGCTGTGCGGAGATCCGATTCCAGATCCAGCCGCGCGATCACCTGCCGACCCGGGGCAAGATGGTTAACCGGCTCCAGGTCGTAGATCTCGGTGCGGTCACCGCCAGCGGTTTTGGCCGCGTACATGGCCGCGTCCGCGCCGCTCAGGACGGACTCGGCGGTGTCGCCTTCTCCGGCAGAGGCAATGCCGATGCTGACATTGAGATAGATCCTCCGCCCGTCCAGATCGAATCCTTCCCTGGTGGCGGCCCGGATGCGTTCGGCCATCGCGGCGGCGTCGCCGGCATTGAGGTCCTCGCAGACGACGATGAACTCATCTCCGCCGAAGCGGCCCACCGTGTCGGCTTTTCGGACGGACGCGCGGATCCGTTCGCCAAGCTGGATTAGGATCGCGTCACCGGCGCCATGGCCGATACCGTCGTTGACCAGTTTGAATCGGTCAACGTCCACGAACATGACCACCACCTGCGGGCATCTGCGGTCCAGAAGGTCCTGGAGGACTTTGGCGAGAAGAAACCTGTTCGGGAGCCCGGTCAGGCCGTCGTGGAAGGCCTGGTGTTCAAGGATTTCCTGTGCGCGTTTGCGTTCAGTGATGTCCATGACCGTGACCAGGAGGCGCGAGGGTTGGCCATCCGGGGTCTGGAAAACCCGGGTGCGCGCATGCAGCCACCGGACCGAGCCTGTCTTCGTGAGGATCCGGAACTCGTATTCGACATACTGCTCACCCGCTTCGAGCCTGCGAAAGACATCCTTGAGCAGCTCGCAGTCATCCGGATGGGCAAGGGAGAGAATCCTTTCCTTGGAGGGTAGTTCGTCCGGTGCTCCGCCGATGAGACGCGTGTATTCCTCCGAGTGCCACCACCGTCCAGTGCCGTAGTCGAACTCGACGCTTCCGACGTGGGCGATTTCCTGGGCTGCGATCAGGCGTACACGCTCCCTGTCGGCCTCGGACTGGAGCCGTTTGAGCTCCGTGATGTCCCTGGCGATGACCGAGCCGCCAACCCGCTGGCCGTGGTCGTCGAAAACGGGGGAGACGGTCAAGGACACGTCAACGGCGGTTCCGTCTTTGCGCTTCCACCGCGATTCAACTCCAGTGGCGACGCCTGAAGTCTGCAGGTGCGCGAGGACTTCTTCCCTGAAGCCCTTATCGGTATCGGTGGTCAGGAGCCGGTAGTTCCGGCCCAGGGCCTCCGTGGCCCGCCACCCGAACATCCGGGCGGCACCGGCATTCCAGCTGGTGACGGTGCCATCCAGATCAGCACCGATAATGGCATCCCCGGACGACTCGACCAGCGCCGACATGCGCCGCAGGAGCGCCTCGGCGTGTTTGCGTTCGGAGATGTCCTTGGAAACCGCAACTACCGCCATCGGTACCGGATGGGTGCCCCGGACCGGGGCGACGGTCGCATGGATCGGGAACTTCCTGCCATCACGGTGACGCATCCAGTACTCGCCAGACCACGTTCGCCCTGACGTGAGCGTGTCCGCGATTTCCCCGCCCGTGGCCTCCGGCCCGGCAATGATGGACAGTTCGGTGATCTTGCGCCCCCGCACTTCCCCCGCAGAGTAGCCATACAGACGCTCCGACGCGCGGTTCCAATAAACAACACGCCAGCTCCGATCCAAAGCGATCACGGACTGCCCGATCTCCTCAAGCAGCAACGATTGCATCAGCAGATCATCATAATCTTCCGCTGTCACGGACCCCCCTCGCCGTTTCACCGCTGAATTACCGTCAGGGCAGAACGTCCAGAACCGGCGTTTCCTTGCACGATACGTCCAGCGATGCTCACGGGCAATAGTCCGGGACACGCCGTCGGACGCTACTAAAGCGATCCCCGTGCTTCCCTACGGACCCGAACAATCACGCTGGTTCATCAAGCGGCTCCAGGAAACGCAGGCGCACCACTAAGGGGTGGTGTGTTTGAAGGCGTGGCGGGCCTCGATCAGAGCGTAGTAAATGATCACGACCCCCGCCAGGGGATCGGCCCACCACCAGCCGAACAAAGCGTTAAGGGCGAGCCCGGCCAGGACCGCGCTGGCCAGATAGGCATCCACAAGGGTCACTTTCCCTTCCGCGCGGAGCACCGGATTGCCCAAGCTGCGCCCGGTGCGGATCTTGCCCCACGCAAGGGCGAGCATGACCACGAAGGTCAGGGCCGTCCATACGATGCCCGGAGCTGAGGTGCTGGGGCGGACGCCTGTGGCAAACACGATGGCCAACTGGATGAGCAGGTAGGCGCCGAGAACGGCGAAAGCCGTCCCTATCAGTCTCATCGCGGGAGCTTCGCGCTCCTTGTGGGCGCCCTTGAGCTGCCACACCACCACCACCGAAGCGAAGATCTCGATCAGGGAATCCAAGCCGAAACCGGCCAGCGCAGGGGAACCGGCCTGAATGGCGGCGGCCAGTACGCCGAGGCCGATCACGTTCCAAGCCAGGGTGGCGTATTCCAGGCGAAGGCCGCGTCGCAACAGCATCCCGGAGTCCATGGTTGGGGTGGTGCTGCCGTCAGGACTGGTCATGGGGTGTCTGGTTCTTCCTCGGGATCGCTAGCAGCACTCTTCCATGCGGCTGGGAACTTTGTACCACTTATTCTCGGCGACCGCAGGGTTCCTGGCGGCGGGATCGCTGGCTGCGCTGTGAGTTGCCACGAATCGGAGAGGGACACAATGAATCCACTAGCAGCACGGGTGGACGTGGTAACTGGCGACCTTGAGGATATGGACTCCCTGCGGCAGGCCTTTGCCGGGGCAGGCGTCATTTACTACCTGGGGCACTCGATGGGCCCTTCCGGCAGGCGGTCGTTTGAATAGACCGAAAGGCTCTGCGCCGACAATGTCGCGCGTGCAGCAGTGGACGCTCGCGCTGGACGGATCATCTACTTGGGAGGAATGCACCCTGAAGGAACGCAGCTCAGCCAGCATTTGCGCTCCCGCAAGGAAGTAGGCGACATCTTCCTTAAGTCTTCGGTGCCTGCGGTGGTGCTCCTGCGCTTCCACGGCGTCATTTTCAAGGGAATGGCCAACCGCATCACGGCCGCAGCGGCGTCGATCTCGGAAGGCAATTCGGCCTTGCCTCGCTCTTAGCGTCCGGAGGCGTTCGCTGCCGCGACGTGGACTGTGACGCCCAATTCCTGGATGTTCTCTTGGGTGTCCTGCGCCAGTTCATCGTCGGTGACAACGGCATCCAGTTGCTCGATCGGCGTTACCCGGAACTTCGCAAAGGTTCCAAACTTGGTGCTGTCCGCCAGCAGGAAGCAGCGCGACGCTGACTCGAGCGCGGCCAGTTTCATTTCCACCTTGTCCATGGACGGCGTGGTGACGCCGCGGGACAGGCTCCACGCGCCCGTACTCATGAAGAACAGATCGATGTTGATGTGCTTGATGGCGTCCGCTGCCATGCGGCCTGAGCTTGAGGCGCTGGAAGCATCCACCACGCCGCCCGTGTGGATGGTCTCAACGTTCGGGTACGCGAACAAAGACGTGACCACGTAAAAATCGTTGGTGACCACCGTGATGTTCTTCCGAGCGCCGAGATAGGGGACCACGGACTGGCAGGTGGTACCGGCGTCGAGGAACAGGACCATGTTGTCCTCGACGAACTGGGACGCAAGCTCGGCGATTGCTTGTTTCCGCGGCAGCTCCAGCTGCGCCCGGGATTCCCTCTCCCGGGGAGGTTCCTGGCTGGTCCCCTCCGCCAAACGCACGCCTCCTTGGACCGACAACACATGCCCAGCATCTTCGAGGGCTGTAATGTCGCGCCGGATGGTCATGTGGGAGACGTTCATGGATTCCGTGAGGCTGCGGATGCTCAGCACCCCCTCGCGGCGAAGCAATCGAAGGATCTCCTGATGGCGCTGCTCCGGGATCAGGGGAGGTGATGTTGACGAACTCAAAGTTGCTCCTTCGCGGTGGACAACCCCATCTTAACAAGTTTTCACACACTGTTCCGATTTGTGCTTGCCGGAGCCGGAAGGCTTCTTGATCGTCGCGGCATTGCCTTAAACATCGACAGATGTAAATATAAACGAGTGTCTATATCTTTGGAGTTAACGCCCGTCCAGGCGGTGGCGTGTTGTTCGCCCCTATCCAGGGAACCGCTCTCAGAATCGGAAGCCGGGGGGATCGTGCCGCTGCTGAAGGCGCTAGGCGATCCGGTGCGGCTGCGGCTTATGTCCCTTGTTGCATCCCACGAGGGCGGCGAAGCCTGCGTATGCGATTTGAACGACGCCTTTGAGCTGTCCCAGCCGACCATCAGCCACCACCTGAAGGTCCTGCACGAGGCGGGGCTGTTGGAGCGCGAAAAGCGCGGCGTGTGGGTCTACTACCGCGCACGCACCGACGCCCTGGAAAACCTTGCGGCCCTCATCGGGGGTCAGAGCCGGTGAGTGTGCTGAAACGGACGGTAGTAGCCGAGTTCGTCGGCACCGCCTTCCTTGTCATGGCTGTGGTCGGGTCCGGCGTCATGGCCTCGCGACTGTCCCCGACCGACGTCGGACTGCAGCTCCTGCAGAACAGCATCGCCACAGGCGCGGCGCTGGTGGCCCTGATCTTGGCCCTGCAGCCGGTCTCGGCATCCTTCAATCCCGTGGTCACGCTGGTGGAACGGGCCCTGGGATTGATGGACACACGCACCGCCGTGGGCCTGATCGCCGCCCAGTTCGCCGGCGGCCTGGCCGGGACCGTGATCGCCAACCTGATGTTCGGCCTCAACGCTGTGACGTTGTCCACGCACGAACGCTCCGGGACGGGGCTGTGGCTCGGCGAGATCATCGCCACGATCGGGTTGCTCCTGGTCATCTTCGGGACCATACGATCCGGCCGGACCGAACGGGTGGCCTTCGCCGTCGGCGGCTACATCACCGCCGCCTACTGGTTCACCAGCTCCACCAGTTTCGCCAACCCCGCCGTGACCGTGGCCCGGACCATCACCGACACCTTCGCCGGCATCGCCCCGGCCTCAGCCCCGGCGTTCATCCTCGCTCAGCTGCTGGGCGGAACCGTAGGATTCTTCCTGATCCGCGCCCTTTACCCCACCGTTCCCGCCTTGGCCGTAGATGCGGCCGATCGAAAGGTCCTCTCATGAGCACTGAAACCGTCAAGAAACCCTCCGTTCTCTTCGTCTGTGTCCACAACGCTGGCCGTTCCCAGATGGCCGCAGCGTTCCTCACCACGCTGGCTGAGGGCCGGATCGAGGTCCGCTCCGCCGGGTCCCAGCCCGCGGACAAAGTCAACCCCGCCGCCGTCGAAGCCATGGCCGAGGCGGGCATCGACATGTCCGCCGAAATCCCCAAAATCCTCACCACCGAGGCCGTGAAGGAATCCGACGTCGTGATCACCATGGGCTGCGGAGACGAGTGCCCGTACTTCCCCGGCAAGCGCTACGAGGACTGGGTCCTTGAAGACCCGGCCGGCCAGGGCGTCGAGGCCGTCCGTCCGATCCGGGACGAGATCAAATCCCGCATCGAGGGCCTGATCGCGTCCCTCACTCCCGCCGCAAGGTAACGTCCAGGCGTTGATGGAAGCCCCCGGGACACCGTGTGGTTTCTCGGACATTTTGCTGGATCACCGCCCCGGTGGGGTAGGAGAACCCGCGTCCTTCCAAGTCGCGGGCGGAGGGCGGGTCCGGGTGATCCAGCAGAATGTTCCGCACCGCCCTGCGCCCCCGCCGCACCCCTCTTAACAAGTTTTCACAGACTGTTCCGATTTGTGAATATTTGGGGTAATCTCTTAATCAATGTTAACCAAATTCGAAGTACTAGAGACCATCGTCCGCACCGGCGCCTTGCTGATTGCCCGCTTGGACAGTGCCGACGAGGCCTACCGCGTATCTGAAGCTGCCATCGAGGGCGGCATCCGTGCAGTGGAGGTCCCGTTGACTGTTCCCGGCGCCCTGGGAGTCATCGAGCGGCTTGCCGACAAATACGGGGACCAAGGCATCGTGATCGGTGCCGGTACCGTGCTCGACGCAGAGGCAGCCTTCGCAAGCATCTCTGCGGGCGCGCGGTTGCTGGTCAGCCCGCAGTTCAACCCGAAGATGATTGCTGCAGGAAACCGCTACCAAGCCGTCACTGCCAGCGGAGCGTTCACCCCCACGGAGGTCGTCAACACCCTGGAAGCCGGGGCGGACATCATCAAGCTGTTCCCCGCTGAACTGGGCGGGCCTTCATACGTCAAGACCATCCTGGCGCCCTTGCCGCAGGCACCCATCATGCCTTCCGGCGGAGTGACTCCCGCGAATGTCGGCGCCTGGTTCGACGCCGGTGTGACCGCCGTCGGCGTGGGAAGTTTTGTGACAAAGGCGGCCCAGAACGACGGCGACTACGGACTCGTTGCCCGCGCCGCACAGACCTTCCTCGCAGCGATCGACGAAGCCCGGCACTAGCCGAAACCCGCGATCCAAAACCCGGCGCAGCCGGAGTCCGGCACCGGCCGGGAAACAAAACCCGGCAGGAGCCGGCGAAAGCGCAACCCGACAAAGACTGTCGGTCAGAACACAAAGGAGTGAGCTGCATGAGCCAAGCATCAGCAGATATTGATACTACGGACACCAAGCCCCTGCGTCGCGTGAGAATCAGGTGGTACCTGGTTGCCCTGCTGGTCATCGGCGGGATCGTGAACTACCTCGACCGAAACAACCTCAGCATCGCGAACACCACGATTGCCAAGGAATTCGGCCTCAATGCGCTCCAGATGGGGCTGTTGCTCTCGGCGTTCTCGTGGCCGTACGCCATCGCCAACCTGCCGGCCGGCTACCTCGTGGACAAATACGGCCCCAAGCGCATGTTCGCCTGGGCGGCCGGGCTCTGGTCCATCATCTCGATGCTCTCCGCCCTCGCCAACTCCTTCGGCTTCCTGTATGCCGCCCGCGTGGCGCTGGGTATCTCCGAATCCCCGTTCTTCACCTCCGGGCTGAAGGTCGCCGACCGCTGGTTCAACAAGACAGAGCGCGCCCTGCCGGTCTCGATCGTCAACACCGGCTCGCAGATTGCCAACGCGATTGCCCCGCCGCTGCTGACCTTCCTCTTGCTGACCATGACCTGGCGTGGCATGTTCATCGTCATCGGCGCGCTCGGCGTGATCGTCGCCCTCGTGTGGCTCCGCGTCTACCGTGACCCCACACTCAAGGAACAGTTCCTCATCAAGGGTGCCGAGTTCGAAGAGCAGTCCAAGCCTAAGGAAAAGCAAGCCGGCTGGGGCGAACTGCTAAAGCAGAAGAACACCTGGTTCATGGTTCTGGGCGCGTTCGGCATCTTCTACACGGTGTGGGTCTACCTCACTTGGCTCCCGAGCTACCTGCAGACCGCCCGTGGCTTCAGCCTCAGCCAGAGTGGATGGCTCGCAGCCCTCCCGTTCCTCTGCGGCATCATCGGTGTGCTGACCGGCGGCGTGATCTCCAGCAGGGCCATCCGCCGCGGCATTCCTACCGTCACCGCCCGCAAGCTCCCGATCGTCGGAGGCGCACTCCTCGCAGCCGCAGCCGTCCTGCCCGTTGCCTACGTTGACAACTCCGCACTGGCGATCGTCCTGCTGTCTGTCGGTTACTTCGCCGCCCAGGTGCCGATCGGTGTCCTCTGGACGCTGGCCGCGGACATCGCAGAACCCACGCAGGTTGCATCCTTGGGCGCCATCCAGAACTTCGGCGGCTTCCTCGGTGCGGCACTCGCCCCGATCGTCACAGGCTTCATCCTTACCGAGACCGGTGGCAACTACACCTTCGTCTTCCTGATCGGCGGAGTACTGCTGGTGGTGGGTGCACTCTCCTACGGCTTCTTCGTCAAGGACCGCCGGGCCACAGTTACGGCCTAGCCTCGGCGCTGTGGCGGGGAGGGCAACAAAGCCCACCCCGCCACAGCCCTTTGTTGAAAGAATTTGATCCAGAGTTCAATGCAGAACAGACAGTTGAAGACAACCATGCCGCAGGTATTTTTCGTGATCGGCCCGGCGGGCTCCGGCAAGTCGAGCGTCAGCAAACTGATCGCCGAACACTACGGTGCCGCTTACATCGACAAGGACACCGCCACCAAGCGGTTCACGGAGCTGCTGCTGACGCTCAACGGCTCCGATCCGAACGAGCGGGACAACAACGAGTTCTACCAGCAGGCCATCCTGCCGCTGGAGTACGCGTCCATTTTGGACCTCACCCGTGACAACCTGAGCATTGGCCGCTCGGTGGTCCTGGACGCGCCCTTTGGCAAGTTCTTCGCCGATCCGGACTACCTCATCAACGCCCGGCGGGAGCACCATTGGCCCGAGGCCGAGCTGATCGTGGTGCATGTTCGAACCAACGGCGAGGCCGTCAGGGCGCGCCTTGAAGCCCGTGGATATGAGCGCGACGAGTGGAAACTCAACAACTGGGAGCAATTCTGGGCCGCGTCCCAGGCCAACGCCTGCGAGTGGAAAGCTGCCCGCCACGTCGACGTCGACAATAGCGGCGACGCGATCGACGTCGGGCTACTCGACGTTGCCTTCGGCGTCGGCGCCGACGTTACGCCATCTGACCCGCCGGCTTGAGCCCAGACCAAAGGGCCTTCCAGCCTGCGCGGCACGCCTGCCATGACGGGTTTGTCATGGTCTCCACCTAGAATTGCTGGTTGAAGCAATCTAAACGAGAGCCGCGGCGCATAACGCCGCGAGTCCTAGGGGACAAGACCATGCCGGATTCTGTGGATAACGAAGCGAGCGCCGCTGCACCAAGCGAAGGGCAGCCCGACCTTCGGCGACGCCGCGATCGCCGCCGTGCAGAGGGCGACGCCTGGACAGGAACTATGCCGATCATTACGCCGAACGATTCCGACGCACCCGCAGCCTCCGCTGCCCCTCTTCAAAGCAGATCCTGGGCTGAAGCGGCAGCCGCCGCCGACGAGTCCATCGAAGCGGAACCGGTCCGTGAAGACTCCGACCGTGGAGAACCTGGCCTCGAGCGCCCGACGGCGGCAGCACCGGCGTCGGCAGCACCGGCGTCGGGGGCTCCGGCTCCAACCGCAGCACGGGCCGGACGGGTCGCGGCTGCGAATGCTCCTATTTCCGACTTCATCTCGTCGCCCGGTTCCTTCGTGCGGGAACAGAAGCCGCGTCCCATCGGCGGCTTCCGCGGCATGCTCTACAAGCTCACCGGTGGTGCCTGGAACCTCGGCCCGAGCGCCAAGCAGCGTGCGGAAGACGAACTGGCGCGGCGCATTTCCCGGCAGCTACAAGGCAGCTACAACACCGCCGTCCTGAGCCTCAAGGGCGGAATCGGCAAGACCTCCACCACAGTAGGCGTGGGCCTCACCCTCGCGGAGTTCCGCGGCGACCCGCCCTGCGCCATCGATGCCAACCCCGATTCCGGCGACCTCGTGGAGCGCGCCCTGGGTGAAGGCATTTACCAGAAGGCTACTCCGCGCACCATCACGGACTTGCTCAAGAACGTCGAAAACGTCGATTCGCTCACCGCACTTGCCCGGTACATGCACCACGCGGGTCGGTTGCACCTCATCGCCGGCGAACAGGACCCGGAAGTCTCGGATTCACTCACCGCCGAGGAGTACCTGCGCATCCGCCAGTTGATCTCCGCCTACTACTCCGTAGCCCTGACCGACTGCGGCACCGGCGTCACACACAACGCGATGAGCGGCATCCTGCAATCGGCCGATAACCTGATCATCGCCGCCGGCTATGCCGTGAGCGGTGCCAAGCGTGCCCGCAGCACCCTCCAGTGGCTTGCGAGCCACGGCTACGAGGAGCTGGCCCGCAACGCGATCGTGGTCATCACGGACAAGGACGAAGTCTCCTCCCGCGTGGACAAAGACGCCATCGAGGAACACCTCTCCGGGATCTGCCGCCAGTTGATTGCCGTTCCGCACGACAGGGGAGTGGCCGACGGCGACCTGGTCACCCTGGACGTGCTGCGCCCCGAGACCCGCCGCGCCTACAAAGAGATCGCGGCCGCGATCGTGGACGGGTACGTGTAGCGGCTCCTTTTTCGTGGTGCCCCACCCGGCCAGCTGGCAGTTTGTTGGGTGGGACTACTTAGCAATTCGTCTTTTTGAGCTCGCGACACTCTATTAACTACCTGGATTTCTCCCGGCCTGCTCGGTTTCATACCCGACTGCTACTTGGATAGCAAATTGTCGCTTCTGCCCAGACTTTCCTAAAGTTGGTGGCGGACGTCTTCCGCTGTGCGGGGCGTCCTCGCCATGACCGGGAACTGGGCCCGGGCATGGTGCACCCCCATCCTTCACCTTTGTGACGATTGGCTGCGCCCGTTTCTGAACCCGTGGCCAGCACCCAGGAGCCTCATTTTGATTCCAAAAAACCTCGTTTTCGCGTTCGCTGCATTGCTCCTCCTCGGACTGACCAGTGCCTCGGCCATCCCCGCCGGCCCCGCGCCCATTGCCGGCCCTTCCACCAACCCAGCGCCCGACGCCGCCCCCGCACCAATCGCGAACGCCGCACCCGCCGCCGAGGTCGCCCCGGTCGCTACTACCGCCTCGGCCGCTCCCGCTCCGGCAACAGCTCCAGCACCTCCCGCCGTTCCGCAGCCTGCAGCCGCAGCGGCGCCCGCCGTCGTCGTGCCCCAAGCTGTCCCGAACGGCTCCGTGAAGGTGCTCGACACCACCGCGGCCATCACTGATCCCGACTGGTTCCGTCAGGCCTACGCCGAGGGCTTCCGTCTCTACGTGATGCACTCAACCGTTTGGGGCACGTGCACCCCTTGGCAACAGACCCAAGCCCAACTGAAGATGGCGCTCGACGCCGGCCTCAAGATCGCGGTCTACACGCGTGACGCATCGTGCTGGGAAGGCGGCATCAAAGCCGCAGGCCCGTACATGTCCCAGCTGCAGTTCTTCGCCTTGGACGTCGAGCCCGGGAGTTCGCCCGTGACGCGTGCCATGGTGGATGGCGTGCGCAGCCTGGGCGTTCGCCCCGTGATCTACAGCGGAAGCGGCATGTGGCCAGGTTTGATGAACAACAGCACCGCGTTCTCGGACGTACCCCTGTGGGATACCAACGCGAGCAACATCAACTACGCCAGCTGGACCGCGAATTACCTGGCTCCAGCCCCGGTGCAATACGGCGGCTGGAACACGGCCGGGACCATGCGCGTGGGGATCCAGCAAAAGTTCGAGCACACCCTGAACGGCATCAACGTAGACCTGAACTCCTTCAGCGCGAGCTTCCTCAAGTAGGCGCTGCGCTTCTTGCCCTGCGCTGCGCTGAATTCCGGGTGCGATAGGTATTTTGCGCGTCGCTAGGATAATAGGGATGACCACCACCAGCACCATCCAACCCTTCAATCTCCGCAGCATTGCCTTGCCCGCCTTCGGGCCCGCACTGCTGTTCTGCATCGGCGAGGGCGCGGTGCTTCCGGTAGTGGCATTGTCCGCCCGCGACCTTGGCGCTTCCGTGGCCGTTTCAGCCCTGGTGGTGACATTGATCGGGCTGGGCTCCTGGCTCTTCAACCTGCCGGCGTCGCTGATCACCATCAAGTTCGGCGAGCGGTGGGCCATCGTAGGCGCGGGCGCCGCCGGAGCCTTGGCCTTGCTGGCCGCAGGATTCGCGCCCCTCCTGGCGCACAACGGCATCTGGCTGCTCGCAGCGGCGATGACCGTGGTCGGGATGTCCACGAGCGTCTTCAACCTGGCCCGCCAGAAGTACCTCACCGAGGCCGTCCCGGTCATTTTCCGGGCCCGCGCCCTGTCTACGCTGGGCGGCGTCACCCGGATCGGAGTGTTCATCGGCCCCTTCGTCGGCGCGGCCGTGATGCAGTTCGCAGGAATCAGCGGTGCGTATTGGGTCGGCGTTGTGGGCATGACGGCTGCAGCGGTGCTGTCCCTCACCATCCCCGACCTCGTGGTGCCGGACGACGCCGACGGCGGCCCCAAGGGACCCGAGCCCACCCTCCGGGGTGTGGCGGTTTCCCACGCGGGCGTGTTCCTGACAATCGGCACCGGGATCCTCTTGCTCAGCGCACTCCGGGCCTCCCGCCAAGTGGTCATCCCTCTATGGGCGGACCACCTGGGACTGGACGCAACACACGCTTCACTCATCTATGGCCTGTCCGGCGCGATCGACATGCTCGTGTTCTACCCGGCCGGCAAACTCATGGACCGCAAGGGCCGGATGTGGGTTGCCGTGCCGTCCACGCTCATCATGGGCGCGGCGTTGTTCCTGATGCCCCTATCGGCCGAGTTTGTGGGATTGCTCCTGGCTTCGCTCCTGATCGGCTTCGGCAACGGCATCAGCTCGGGACTCATCATGACGCTCGGCGCCGACTTTTCCCCGGACAAGGGCCGCGGCCAATTCCTTGGCTTGTGGCGGTTCATCTCCGACGCCGGTTCCACCGGTGGACCCGTCCTGCTCTCGGCCCTCACGGCCGCGGTATCACTTGCAGCGGGCGTCTGGGCCACAGGCGTTCTGGGCGTGGCCGCTGCGGCCGTGTTCGCCGTCGCGCTCCCCAAGCTCAAGCACCGCCGCAACTACTAAAGCCCCGACGACGGCGGGACACGCGCCGTCGGACCCTGCCTGATGGTGGGCGAGAAGTCAGCCGGCAGCGGCTATGCGGGGCGGGTCCGGCACCCAGGCCGCCTGCCGCCCAACTCCCAGACTCCGGTCAGGAGCCTCCGGTATGGTGGATTGGATGGTTTCAGTCATCACGCCTCCGCGTCCCGCCACAACCCGGAAACCCGCCGGTAATCCGGCCCCGGCAAAGGCCAGACCGGATGGCGCAGGAGTTCCCCGGCCGAAGAGCGATTCACAGGGGTCCAGGCCTGATCTTGGGACACTGACAGCCCTGCGTTTCGTTGCGGCGCTGTGGGTGGTGCTCTTCCATCTTCAGGCCATGCGGCAGACTTTCCTGGCCCCCGTCTACGAGCTGTTCGGCCCGGTCATTGCCAATGGCGACCTGGGCGTGGACGTGTTTTTTGTGCTCAGCGGATTCATCATCACCTACACCTACCTGGACCGGCTGGGCCCCCGGTTCCGCTGGCGTGCGGCCGCGGACTTTGTCTGGGCCCGGTTCGCCCGGATGTGGCCGGCGTTCGCCCTGGTGGTGGGCGTGCTGGGCGTGTGGTTCGCGTACGGAACCGAGGAACAATCCGTGGGGACCTGGTCCCTGCAGACCCAGGCCCCGGATCTGTCGCCGTGGGGGCTGGCCAAGCAACTGCTGATGGTCCATCTCTGGTTCCAACCGGGTACCGACGGCGCCAGCTGGTTCGGCCCGGGTTGGACGGTCAGCGCCGAATGGCTGGCTTATCTGGCGTTCCCGCTGCTGGCGCTGGTCCTCTTCCGGCTGCGCCGGCTGCATCCGCTGGCAGCGCTGGCCGCTTCAGTGATGGTCTTGCTGCCGACAGCCATTTGGGGCCAGGACCTGCCAATCGCCACCGGCGAGCAGCAGCCGTACGAGTGGCTGCTCCGGATCACCTGCTGCTTCCTTTCCGGTGCCTTCGCCTGTATCGCCGCCCGGAATGCGGACCGAATGAACTTCAACCCCGTGCTCGCCGGGCCCGGCGCGGTACTGGCCGGAACCGCCGTCGTCATCTTCCTGGCAGCGTCCGGAAAACCGGGCCCGGGACGGTTGGCCGTGCTGGCCTTCCCGCTGTTGATCGCGCTTCTGAGCCTGACCCAGGGCTGGCTTCGCTCGGCGCTATCAGCACGCTGGCTGCAGTATGGCGGACGCAGCTCCTACAGCCTGTACCTGGTCCACATGTTCTTTATCTATCTCTACTACTGGCTGAATAGGGACTGGCCGAATGGTGCAGGTCCGGTGGCCACGAACGTGCTCGCGGCGGGCTGTCTGGCCGGCATTGCCCTCGCCACCCATCTGCTGTTCAAGTATGTCGAGGAACCGGCCCGCCTCCGGCTGCGCGCGCTGGTACCGCGGCCGGCACACCTCTAGATCCACACCTCAAGATCCGACCACTTTTGGCCGGGCCCCGCCCCGATTTCCGCGGAAATACAGGGATCGGGGACGACGATCCTGGTCAAAAGTGGTCAAAATTTGAGTCACCGGGCCCGATGCACGCCGGCACCATCATCGAAAATCTCAACAAGGCGGAAGATCCGGCGTAGGTCAGGAGAGACGATCCGCTGAAACTCCCCACCTTTGGCCGGGCCGCCGCCCGGGAATTCGCAGAGATACAGGGATTCCGGGACGGTGGTGCCGGCCAGAAGTGGTCAAAAGCGGGGAAATCACGACCACGGCTAGAGACGAGTGGTCATCACTCGTTCCTTCCCGCGCCCGGTTGGGTAGAACTTCTCCTGTAAGTAGTTGGTTTTCCCAGCCTCTCCGGTCAGGCACTCCCGGCCGGGTCCGACGAGGAAGGAGTGCCCGTGACGCTGCCCTCCGTCGACACAAACGAACAGTCGGCACACGAGCGCAAAAGCCCGGCCCGCACTTTCAGATCGAAGTCTGCGGCCGGGCTCTCCGTCGGTCTGGCCCTCGTTGCATTGTTCGTCGTCGTTCGGGTCCTGGCGCCGCCCGCGACGGCGACCTTTGGACTTCCCGACGCCGCCCGCGACTTTGCGACGCTCTCGATCAGCGTGGTCGTCGAATCCCTGCCCTTCGTTTTCCTCGGGATTGTCCTCTCGATCGCAGTCCAGGTGTGGCTGCCAGAGGGCACGTTGCTCCGCCGGCTGCCACGGAGCCCGGTGCTGCGGCGTATGGTGCTCTCCCTCCTGGGTATGCTGCTGCCGGTGTGCGAGTGCGGGAATGTTCCGCTGGCCCGGGGATTGGTGGTCAAGGGCCTCACGGTTGCCGAGTCGATGACCTTCCTGTTTGCGGCCCCCATCTTGAACCCCGTAACCATCGTCACCACCGCGCAGGCATTTGGTTGGGGCAACGGAATCCTGGCCTCCCGAGTTCTTGGCGGCTTCTTCATCGCGAACCTTGTCGGTTGGATCTACAGCCGGCATCCCCGCCCCCAGGACCTCCTGACCACCCGCTTCCAGGAGACCTGTAGCCTGGCTGACCGCCACGGCGGCCCTGCAGGGAGGGTCCAGCGCAGCGTGCGGATGTTCTCGCAGGAGACGCGTGCCATGATGCCGGCCCTGTTCATTGGCGCAGGCATGGCCGGGCTGATCCAGGTTGCCGTTTCCCGTGAAGTGCTGGTGACCCTGGGCGGCAACCCGGTCTGGTCTGTCCTGGCGCTGATGCTGCTGGCGTTCGTCGTCGCGATCTGCTCAAACGTGGATGCCTTCTTCATCCTGTCCTTCGGCGCAACCTTCATGCCGGGAGGCATCGTTGCTTTCCTGGTTTTCGGGCCGATGATCGACGTGAAAATGCTTGCCCTGATGCGCACGACGTTCACCGCGAAGACCCTTCTGCAGCTCAGCCTGCTGGTAGCACTGTGCGCGGCTGTCCTCGGGTTGGCGGTCAACTATGGTCATTAGGCGGTTCGTGGCCCACTGGCAGGGCGTGGTTCTCAGCCTGATCGGCCTCATCGCCACGATCTGGCTGGGGCTCACAGGCGAGCTCGCGTTGTACATCCATCCGCGGTATTTCGTGTTCACGATCATCATGGCCGTGATCGCCGCCGTGTTTGCCCTCGCGGCCTTCGCCCTGGATCCCGCCACTCCGAACGACCACGACCACGACCACGAGAACGACCACGAGCACGCCGGGGAGGGCGGATCCCGGTGGGGCTGGCTCTGGCCGGTCGGAAGCGTGCTGACCGTGATCGCCGCCATCGTCGCCTTACTGATCCTGCCGCCGTCGACCCTCACCACCGCGACAGTCGCCCAACGGGACCTGAACGGCTCAGCGTCTGCCCTCACGCTGAAAGCGCCCGCCCTGCCCAGCAAAGGCGATTACTCCGCGTTCACGGTCAGGGACTGGGCATCGCTGCTTCGCTCCGGCGCCGGACATGACTTCTTTGCCGACAAGACCGCCACCGTGACCGGGTTCATCACCCCGGACAAGACTGATCCGAATGTTTTCTTCGTGGCCCGTTTTGTCGTCACCTGTTGTGCGGTCGATGCGCAGCCGATCGGCATTCCGGTGTACCACCCCGGTTGGCAGAATGAGTACAAAACCGACAGTTGGGTGACGATCTCCAGCAGTTTCCGCTCCAACCCCAACCCGGCCAGCCGCGAGGCAATCGTGCTCATGCCGGATTCCATCATCCCCACCACCCAGCCGGCGCAGCCCTATGTCTACTAAGCGCAGCCCTGCCTCTGCCAAACGGGCCGCAGCAGCCGCCGCAGCCGCAGCCGCAGCTGCGCTCGCCGCCGGGCGGCGCTTCGCCCGGCGGCTCTACGGCACTATCACGATCCTCACCCTGCTTGCCGGTGGCCTGACCGCCGCGAATCTGGCGAAGCTGCCGCACCCCAACTCCACCTCGGCGCTGACCCGCTCCTCCGCCTCCGCAGGCTTCGCGCTGTACACCCTGCAACGGGACACGGGCAAAGACAACACAGGGGCGAAGAAGCCGGACACCATCCGCGGCACAAACCTCTACGGCAGCGGCGAACCCGCCGCCATTGTCAGCGCTCCCCGCATCCAGGAGTTTGCCGCCCTTCCATCCGCCCTCGCCGTGGTCACGATCAACGATGACAACACCAGCTCACTGGAGATCGTCTCCCTCGCCGGCGGCCCGCCAACCCTGGTTCCCTTGCCAAGCCTGGGAACAGTCGCGAACCTTCATCCGGCAGGATCCAAACACCTCATTGGCTTCACCTTCACCAGTTCATCGGCCACAGACCAATACTGGAAATCACTGTTCGTGTACGACGTCGACAATCCATCCTCGGGTCCGCGCGCCGTCCAGGGGATAAACGGTCCGGTGTCGGCTGCGGACTGGCGCTTTGTGCCCGATACGGCCAGCTTGGTGGCGCGGACCGATGACGGATCCATGTTTCTCATTGACGCATCGGGAACCGGCAAGGTGTCGCCCTTGGGCACGCATGCCGGGATCCTCGGATTCGTCCCCGGCGCCAACGAACTCGCCGTGGCCGACCCGGGCCTGAGAAAGGGCATAGACCCGCTCCGATATTCAACCATCAGCCTCGTCACCGGCACACCTGCACCGCTGAATCTCACTGGGACGTCCGCGACTGATCCTGCCAACGGGGTCACCGCCTCCGCAGGCCAGCCCTTGATCCTCGACGGTTCCGGCCAATACATACAGGTCGTGAGAAAGTACGACGCCGGAAAAGAGTCTTCCGCCATCATCCTCACCGAAAAGAACGGCCCGCGGCAGTTCTACCAGCCTTCCGCCGCCTGGTCACGCATCCTGGACGTCTGCGTCTCTCCGGCCCGCGACTATCTCGCCATCGAAACGGCATCCCCGCAATACGCCGGAGACCAATACCCCGTTCTCCCAGCACCTTTCCCAATGCGGACAGACCTTGTGGATTTGAAAACCGGCAGTGTCCTAAAAAGCGTTCCCGGGTTTTTGCCTAGCTGGTGCGGCTGAACAATCCCGTTCCATCCCGCTGAATCTCCCCACGTTTGGCAGGGCCGCAGCTTCGGAATCCGCAGAAATACGGGGATTCCGGACAACGACACCGGCCAAAAGTGGTCAAAAGTGGGGAAATCACCACGGCCGCCGTCGGGCACTCAACGTGCGGGCCGCCGTCGGGCGCTCAGTCCGAAAAGCCAGGTGGCAGCGACCGTTGCCAGATAACCGGTGATGACTATCAGCGCGGCCCCGGCCCAAAAGTAGTTAGTGGTGCTGCTTTCCTGGCCGAAACCAGGGGCGATCTTGATCAGCGAGTACACAGCAACAGCCGCAGCCGCGACGCCCGCCAGCGCCGACAACAAAAGCCACAAACGCGAGGACGCCCAATGGTCGCCGCGATCGTCCTGGACGTTCCAACGGTTCCCGGTGCGCAGCACCAGCCAGCCGGCCGGGAGCATGACCGCTCCCACCAGGAGGAACGCCGCTACGACGTCGGCGGGCCGGTGCCACTGGTTGATCAGCGTGGACACCCCGGCCGCCACCGCGAACGTGCCACCCAGGAACCCGGCCACGGGGCGCCAACGCGGCGACACCACCAGGAACACCGCGGCCGCCGCGGAGGCCGCGAGAGTCGTGTGGCCGGACGGCAGCGAATTCAGCTCGATGGTCTCTACCCCCCGGAACGGCCTGTCCGGGAACCAATCCTTCAAGACCTGCGTGGCCAGGTTTGCCGCCACACAAGCGGCCAGGGCAATGCCCGCAGCCTTCCAGCGCCGGCGCGCCACGGTGACGAAAAGGACGACGACGGCGGCGATCGCCACCGAAATGACCGGCAACCAATCGAGGAACTTGGTGGTTGCCCGCTCGGCCGGGCCGTTGAGGGTCACGGCTTCCACCAGGGCGGATTCGTCGATGTACTGTCCCGTTGTGGTGCGGACGAAGAAATAGTAGGTGGCCGCGAAGCCGGCAACGCATGCCAAGGTTGCCAGCACAAAAAGGAAGCCCGTTCCGGCGCCTGCCCAGCGCTTGTTTGCGGTCCTCTGTGTGGCCGTCAGCCGGCCTGTGCTAGGAAAACTCATCCCCTTCAGGGTGCCATATCTAGCTGGGAGGATCACTTCTGCTCGGCGAGAAGCTCCTCATAGAGCTCCAGGTGTTCGGCAACCATCCTTTCGGCGCCGAAATAGGTTTCCGCGGCCTGGCGGCATTCGCCGCGGTCCAACGTGGCGGCGGCAATGAGGGCGGACGCGAGTTCCGGGGGATTGGAACCGAGGTAGCCCGTGACGCCTTCACAAACGATCTCCGGGGCGGATCCTCGGAATGTTGCCACTACTGGCGTGCCGGTGGCGAGGGCCTCGATCATGGCCATACCGAAAGGCTCATCCCACTGAATCGGATTCAGCAAAGCCACGGAGCCGCCCAGGAGGACGAACTTGTCCGCGGCGTTCAGCTCGCCGAGGTATTCGATGTCGGGCCCCAACAATGGTGCAATGACCGCGGAGTAATACTCATGCTCCTCCGCGCTGTACATCTTGGCCGCGATTCGGAGCGGAATCCGGGCCAGTCTGGCGGCCTTTATTGCTTCCGGCAATCCCTTGCCGGGATGCATGCGGCCAAGGAAGCTGGCGTAGCCGCCGTCGCCGGTTCCGAGCGGGACGGATTGCGTGTCGATGCCGTGGTGAATGACCCGCCGAACCTTGATCCCGGGGGCAGTGTCTGCCTGATGATGCGAGATCGCAATGATC
This sequence comes from Arthrobacter sp. FW306-04-A, assembly GCF_044358315.1. Classification (GTDB taxonomy): domain Bacteria; phylum Actinomycetota; class Actinomycetes; order Actinomycetales; family Micrococcaceae; genus Arthrobacter. The sequence goes on along the minus strand of NZ_CP084559.1, from coordinate 3,488,773 downwards.
GCGGTGTCGGTCGCCATTGCTTGGTAGATGTCATGGTTTTCGGCTGAAAAGGGGAGATGGGCCGTTGCGACGAGGGGAATTCCGGCTGGCCGATGCCTATAGAGCGGTCCGGCCAGCGTGTTGTCGTGGATGAGGTCCATGTCCTCCATGGCCGCGAAGGCATACACGCTGTGGCGAAGTTCGTCGGTGCCGTTCCCTATCCTGGATCCGTCCGCGAGCGGAGGACCGGGGACCTTGGCCACTGGACATGTGCTTCCGGAGGCCGCCGCCAGAAGCACATCATGGCCGGCTGCGGACAGGCCACGCGCCAGGATATCGATGATCGACTCCGTGCCGCCGTAAGCGGGAGGCGGGACGGGGATCCAGGGCGGGGCAACCAATCCGATGCGCATCTACTTCCCCCGCCGCGGTCCAGCGGTGCCATGGTGGACATCCAACAGGTCGGAAAGCGGTTTGCGGGCCTCGAGGTGCAGCGCGATATTCTCGGGCAGGTCCATGACCCGTGTTTTTCCGTTGACCACCTCCACGGAAATCCGGGATCCGGCGAGGGGAATGTTCCGCATCTTGATGTCCCCGAAGCCTTCGGGAACCACAGGCGCCAGCCAGAGGCCTCCGTGTGTGAGGCAAGGATCGAAGCGGAGCAGCACGCGGAGCAGGTGAACCGGTGTGGCGGCCGCCCATGCCTGCGGTGAACATGACGAGGGATACGGAACGGGCATCCCGTAGGTTTTCCTGTCCAAGCCGCAGAACAATTCCGGCAGCCGTCCGCCAAAAGCCTCCGCCGCATCCAAGAGGCCCATGACGATCCGCTGGGACTCCTCCACAAAGCCGTACCGCATCAAGCCGCCGGCAATGAGGGCGTTGTCGTGCGGCCACACCGAGCCGTTGTGGTAGCTCGCAGGATTGTAGGCTGCCATGTCTGAGGCGAGCGTCCGGACACCCCACCCTGTGAACATGGTGTCCGACATCAGCCGTTCCGCGACCAAGGGAGCCTTGTCGTCGTCGACGATTCCGCTCCAGAGGCAATGGCCCATATTTGACGCGCACGCATCTACTGGCCGCTTGTCGCGGTCCAGCGCGATGGCGAAATAGCCACGTTCAGGGAGCCAGAACTGCTCGTTGAACTTGCGCTTGAGCTCGGCCGCCCGCGCACCCCACACCGCAGCAAGCTTCGCATCACCGTCCTGTTGAGCCATGAGGGCCCTGCTGAGATAGGCCGTGTACACATAGCCCTGGACTTCGCACAGCGCGGTTGGAGGCGTGGCCAAAGTCCCGTCGGCGAAGTTGATGCCGTCCCCGGAATCCTTCCAGCCTTGGTTGAAGAGCCCTTGGTCCGTGGCCCGCGAGTACTCCACGAAGCCATCCCCGTCTGCGTCTCCGTAGTCGCGGATCCAATCCAAGGCCCTGTCCACCGCAGGCAGGAGGGATTCCGTGACCTCCGAGCGGAATCCCCAACGGGTGAGTTCCCCGGCAAGCGTGACGAACAACGGAGTGGCATCCACCGACCCGTAGTAGGCACTGCCGCCCCCAAGGGCCAAACCCGTGCTGGCGCCTAGGCGGACCTCATGCAGGATCCGGCCGGGTTCCTCTTCGCTGAGCGGGTTGACTGTGCGGCCCTGGTGGTCGGCGAGGGTTTGCAGGGTTCCCAGGGCCAGCGACGGGTCGAGGGGAAGTGTCATGAAGGAAGTCAGGAGCGAGTCCCGGCCGAAGAGGGCCATGAACCAAGGCGATCCTGCCGCCACCACCGTGCGCCCAGGATGGTCGGGGTCGAAGATCCGCAACGAGCCGAGGTCTGCCCTGCTTTGATCCAACGCTTTTTCGAAGACGTGGTTGGCCACTTCCGTTTGGGGAACCTTGCCGTGCCACTCCTGCAATCTCTCTTCCGGGACATCGTAAGGACGCTGGCTGCCCCAAATAGACGCGTCGGCATCCGGTCCAACCCCGTCGATGCTTGGCGTGGCAGTCACACTGGTGGACCAATGGCCTTGGGGTCCAATGGCGACGTCATAGCTGAGGACATCACCGTCAACCAGGGCATTCGGGGCGTCGACGGTGACCAGGACATGCCGCCCCTGCCGCTGGGACTCAAGAACCAACGCCCCATTGCTGCCCTGCGCCAAATGAACACTCTCGTGCCGTGCCCGCCCTTCTTTGACTTCGAAGATGTCGGCAAAATCAGCACTCACCGTCAGCGAAACAGTGCATCGAGTGGCTTTGTTGGAAAAGTTCCTGACCGTGATCTCCTCGCGCACTCCGCCGAACAGGCTCCGTCGGCGTTCGATCAGCAGGTGGCTGTCTGCCAGGCCGTCGGTGCGGGCCGCCCGGCCGATGAAATCGGCACGATAGGGCTCCGGGACCGGGGAGCCCAGGGCCTCGATGGCGTGGCCGTTCACCGCCAGCACCCAGTTGGAAACAAACCGCGTATCCCGGAAAAACATTCCGTGGGGGCGTATCTGGTCCATATCCCCGTTGGCTGCGGACACGCAAAAGGACGTCCCGGCCAACAGCGTCACGGCGCCGGCGCCCGCCGAACCTGCAAGGTTTTCGGCATTCCAACCTGTCATCGATGAGCTCCAAGGTAGGGAAGGGAAAACGGGGCAGCTTGCTTCAGCGTATTCGCCACGTCTTCGGAAGTGAACCCTCCTTCAGTTCTGGCGGGTTTTTGGTGGACCCTCCTGCAGATCTGGCGGGTTTTTGGTGGACCCTCCTGCAGATCTGGCGGGTTTTTGGTGGACCGTCCTTCAGGTATGGCGGCGTTCCCGCGCTTCCACCCCCGCCCTGCCCAAGGCTGGATCAACGATCCCAACGGCGTCAGCCACATCAATGGCCGGTACCACGTGTTCTTCCAGTTCAACCCGGAATCGGCCCGGCACCACCGGATCCAGTGGGGCCACGTGAGCTCCCCGGACCTGGTGCACTGGGATGAGCATCCCGTCGCGCTGCGCCCACAGAACGGCGGGCCGGACGAGTTCGGTTGCTGGACCGGCGTGGTGACCGACGACGACGGCGTCCCCACCGCCGCGTACTCCGGCGTCAGGGCGGATGGGGGTCACTCGCAAGTAGTGATTTCCCGCGGCTCCGCGGACTAGGTGTCGTGGGAGCAAACCGGCCACGTGGCGGCCACCATGCCGTCCGATGATCTGGTGACGGCCGTGCGCGATCCCTTCCTCTTCTGCTTCAACGGCAAGCGGTACGCCATGCAGGGGCTGGGCTGGCCAATGGACATGCTGCTTTGCTGCTGTCCACGGTGGAGGACATGTCCGACTGGAACTACCAAGGGATCTGGCTGACCTCTGAAAACCCCGTGGCCTCCGCGCACACGCCGGCCGAAATCTGGGAGTGCCCGCAGCTGGTCCGTGCCCCTTCCGATGGCGTCCCTTCCGATGGCGTCCCTTCCGACGGGGCCGACACCTGGGTCATGATGTTCTCCCTGTGGCTCTCCGGTGATAACCACGAGCACGCCAACGGAGTGGGTCACCTCGTTGGTTCGCTAGCCGAGGATCCGTCCACTGGGCTCCCGGTGTAAGTCCCGCGTTCCGGCGGCAAGTCCGACCTTGGCCGGGATTTCTACGCCCCGCAGATCGTTCAACTCGATTCCGGGTCCTCGTCGGAGCCGCGCGCCCTGCTGTGGGGATGGGCAAACGAAGGTCCGGGCCGCGATGGACGCCGTGGCCGTTCGCAAGACGAGATCGACGCCGCAGGCTGGACCGGCGTGTTAACCCACCCGCGCTTCCTCTCGGTTGAGGACGGTGCATTGGTGGTGGCTCCTGCGCCGGAGGTCGAGGCCTACCGGGGTTCCTTAGCCGCAGGCGGTGCAGCCGGGACCGTTCCCTTGCCGCCGTTTGCCGAAGCCGTTGTGACCGGTGGCCCTGATGACAGCCCTGGCGAGGTTCAGCTGGTGCTGGCCACCGGAGTGGAGCGGCAGGTGGTGTTCGCAGGGCCTTTGTCCGAGGGCGAAGAGCTGCGGATCTTCGTGGACGCTTCCCTGGTGGAGGTGTATCGAAAGGGCTCCGTGGCCACGACCCTCCGTGCCTATCCGGCCCTGGGTGAGGAATGGAGCCTTGAGCTTCCCGGAGGTGCGGCGGCAGACGTCTGGGAACTGAAGCTGCCCGAATAGGCGGCAGGCCGCCGTCGTGGTTTCCCCACTTTTGGCCGGAGTCGCAGTCCAAACCCCCGTGTTTTCGCGGATTCCTGGGCGGCGACCCGGCCAAAGGTGGGGAGAATCAGCGGGCAGGCACGGGTCCGGTGGACTCACGAACCACCAAACGGCAGGGAACCATGGTTTCCAGACCGACCTTGGTTTCCAAACCCGCCCTGCCTCGCGCAGCGGGCCCCTGGGCCGGGTCCTCAATCTGTTCCAGCAACATGCTCATGGCGGCCGCGCCCATTTCCCTCAGCGGGAGCGCCATGGTGGTCAGCGCGGGAACCATGGTGGCGGCCTTGCGCTGCATACGGGTTCCTCCGCCGGGGGTGGTTCGGGCTTCTTGCTGCATTCTACCTAACGCGTGTGAGGGTCGCCGGTAACCCCGACCCTCCTGCAGTTTTGGGGCCCTTTACGGCGATCCTCCTGCAGATATATGCCCTTCCACCAAAACCCTCCTGCAGAAATACCGGGCGTAGAGTATCCACCATGCCCGCATTCCCCACCCTCGATGAGCTCCTTGCCACCGCCACAGTGGTCAGCCTGCCGATGCGGGTGAAGTTCCGGGGGATCATGGAGCGCGAGACCCTGCTGTTCCGCGGCCCGGCCGGTTGGGGCGAGTTTTGCCCGTTCCCCGAGTACGGCGACGCCGAGGCCTCCCGCTGGCTCGCCGCCGCCGTCGAAGCCGCATGGCAAGGTTTTCCCCCGCAGCTGAGGGACACTATCCCCGTCAACGCAACCGTCCCCGCAGTGCCTGCCGCCCGGGTGCCCGAGGTGCTGGAGCGTTTTGGCCGCGTGGACGCCGTCAAAGTCAAGGTTGCCGAGCGCGGGCAGGAACTCGCCGACGACGTCGCTCGCGTCACCGCAGTCCGCGACGCCCTGCCGGACGCGGCCATCCGGGTGGACGCGAACGCAGGCTGGGACGTGCCACAGGCGATCGAGGCACTTGGCCGCCTGTCCGCCGTCGGGCTCGAATACGCCGAGCAGCCCGTGCCGCACATCGAGGGGCTCGCCGAAGTCCGCCGCCGGCTGGCTCAACAAGGAACGCCCGTGCTCATTGCCGCCGACGAATCCGTGCGGAAGGAAGACGATCCCCTCAAGGTGGCCCGGGCCGGCGCGGCGGACCTGATCGTCGTCAAGGTGGCGCCGCTCGGGGGAGTGCGGCGCGCGCTTGACATCGTGGCGCAAGCCGGGCTTCCCGCCGTCGTGAGCTCGGCACTGGACACGTCGGTGGGGATCCGCGCGGGGCTGGCGCTCGCCGCCGCGCTGCCGGAACTGCCGTACGCATGCGGGCTGGGGACCGTGCGGCTGTTCACCTCGGACATCACGCGGGATCCGTTAGTGCCCGACGACGGCGCCATCCTCGTCCGCGAAGCCGTCGCCGACGAGGGGCTGCTGGAGCAGTACGCGGCTCCCGCTGAACGTCGCGACTGGTGGCTGGACCGGCTCCGCCGTGTGCACGCTCTCCTGGCTGGGCAGTTCACCGGAACCTAATCGGAGCGTCCTCTCGTAGAGCGAGCGTTTCGGTTTTTTGCCCCAAAGGTGAGTGAGCGTCTGGGGGAGGCGCCGCTAATAGACTGGTGCGGTGACTTCGCAAGGCTCCCTGAGCTCCCTCGCCGCTGCCCGGATCGCCGTTAAGGCGTTGCTCGACAGCGGTGTGCGGTACGTGGTGGTCTCTCCGGGTTCGCGCTCCGCACCCATGGCCTACGCGCTAGCCGAAGCCGAAGCAGCCGGAAACGTCCGCCTCCTCGTAAGGATCGACGAACGCTCAGCCGGTTTCACGGCCCTGGGCCTGGCCCTGTCCACGGGCGCCCCAGCGGCCGTCCTCACCACCTCAGGCACCGCCGTCGGGAATCTCCTCCCCGCGGTCATGGAGGCCAACCACGCCGCGGTTCCCCTCGTAGTCCTTTCGGCCGATCGTCCCGCCGAACTCCTGGGTACCGGCGCCAACCAAACCACCATCCAGCTGGACCTCTTCGGCGAACACGTGCGCTTCGCCGTCGACATTCCCGCGGGCAGCAACCCGCAGCGCGCCGTCGAGACCGCCCTTTACGCCGCAACTGGGGCCCTCGAGGACACCCCTCCGGGCCCGGTGCAGCTCAACCTTGCCTTCCGCGAGCCACTGGTTCCGGAACAGGGTGAGTCCCTGCCCGCCACGCAGGGCCGCGGCGTCTTCCACTACGACTCCGGTCCTCAGCCGCTGACCATGCCGCCTGCTCCCGCCGAACTGACCGAACGGCGGACGGTGGTCCTTGCAGGGCACGACGCCGGTCCGGTCGCCGAGGCGTTCGCCCGCGCCCACGGCTTTCCCTTGCTGGCCGAGCCCTCATCCAACGCGCGCTTCGGCCCCAATGCGATCGGGCCGTATCGGCTGATGCTGGACAACTTCGGGCCAAGCTCTGCCCTGCCGATCGACCGGGTGGTGGTCTTCGGACGGCCGACCCTTTCGCGGCCCGTCGCCGCCCTGTTGGCCCGAAACGACCTCCCCGCCGCGATGTACGAGCCCGTTCCGGTGGCCTGGTACGAGCACGGCCGGCGTCGCGAGGAACGCTTTGATTCGCTGGCTGAATTGGAGGTGTTCGCAGGCCGGGGCTCGGCTGAGTGGCTCGACGCCTGGCTCCTCGCTGGGGCCGCAGCCCAACACGCGCTCGACAGTGTTCTCGACGCAGAGCAGGCAGCCAACGGACCCGCCGTGGGAGCCGCCATTTGGAAACACGCCCGCGGTCAGCTGGTTCTGGGCTCTTCCAACGGCATCCGCGACGTCGACCTCGCCGGACAGCCCGCCTCAGAGCCGCTGGCCACGGTTTTCGCGAACCGCGGCCTCGCGGGCATCGACGGAACCATCTCCACGGCTACAGGAATCGCCCTCGGCGCGGGCCGCGAAACCACCGTCCTCCTGGGCGACGTCACCTTCCTGCACGACGCCGGCGGCCTGCTCCTCGGAGCCGGAGAACCCGGGCCGGACTTGCGCATCGTGGTCCTCAACGACTCCGGCGGGGGCATCTTCGGCCTCCTCGAGCACGGCAAGGTGGAGGACGACGGCGGCTACGGCACCGCCGTCGAGCGCCTCTTCGGCACCCCGCACAGCGTTGACATTTCCGCGCTGGCCGCGGCATACGGCGTCGGGCACACTCCAGTGCGTACGACGGCGGAGCTCGCCGCCGTGCTTGCCTCGCCTTTGAAGGGGCGCAGCATCGTCGAGGTACGCACGGACCGTTACGACCTGCGCCCGTTGCATGCGCGCATCAAGGCTGCCGTGGGCGCGGCTGTCTCCCAGGTGTTGCTGGGGGCGTAGGGGGTCTGGCTGGCGACGCGCACACTGGCTGGCGACGCGGAAATGCCCTGTCGAGGGTTTCCAGCCTCGACAGGGCATTTGCGCGTCGCCGGGTATTTACCGCAGCGCAGGAACTACAGCACTCGGCTGAGGAATTCCTTGGTGCGGGCGTGCTGGGGGTTGGCGATGATTTCGCGGGGGTCACCCGATTCCACCACCACGCCTCCGTCCATGAATGTCAGCGTGTCGCCGACCTCGCGGGCAAAGCCGATCTCGTGGGTCACCACGATCATGGTCATGCCGGACTTGGCAAGGTCCTTCATCACGTTGAGCACGTCGCCCACGAGTTCGGGGTCAAGGGCGGAGGTGGGCTCATCGAAGAGCATCAGCTCGGGTTCCATGGCCAGGGCCCGAGCGATGGCAACGCGCTGCTGCTGGCCACCGGAAAGCTGTGCCGGGTAGTGGTTGGCGCGGTCCGCCAGGCCTACACGGTCCAGCAGTTCAAGGGCCTGCTTCTTGGCGACACCCTTGGCTTTGCCCTTGACCTGCACGGGCGCTTCCATGACGTTGTAGAGCGCGGTCTTGTGCGGGAACAGGTTGAAGCGCTGGAAGACCATGCCGATTTCCCGGCGCTGCGCGGCGATTTCCTTGACCCTCAGGTCGTGGAGGCGGCCGTTGACTTCGCGATAGCCGATCAGCTGGTCACCGACGGAGATGCGGCCGGCGCTGATGGTTTCGAGCAGGTTCACGCAGCGGAGCATGGTGGACTTGCCGGAACCGGACGGGCCGATCACAACGGACACTTCGCCCTGGTTGACCGTCAGGTCGATGCCGCGGAGCACGTGGTGGGGACCGAAGTACTTGTGGAGGCCTTCGATCCGCACCAGCGGTTTCTGGGTGGTGATCGTCATTTTGCCTCATCCTCCGGGAAGTCCATCTTCAGCGACGGCTCTGCTTCGGCACTCGGTGCCACTGCCGCGGCCGCCTTGGCGGCCGCGGGGTTGATGACGGCCGGGGCCAGGTTGGTGTCCACGCCCTTGCCGTAGTAGGCCTCGATGTAGTGCTGGCCGACCATGAGGAGGCTGGTGATGACCAGGTACCAGATGGCCGCCACGATCAGGAGCGGCACCGGAAGGTAGATCCGGTTGGCCAGGGCGTTGGTCGCGAAGGTCAGGTCCAAGGTGAACGGGACGGCCAGGACCAGGGAGGTGGTCTTGAGCATGCCGATGGTCTCGTTACCGGTGGGCGGGACGATGATGCGCATGGCCTGGGGCAGGATGATGCGCCACATGATCTTGCCCTTGCCCATGCCCAGGGCTTCAGCGGCTTCGGTCTGTCCCTTGTCCACGGACTTCAGGCCGGCCCGGAAGATCTCGGCCAAGTAGGCCGATTCATTAAGGCCAAGCCCCAGAATCGCGGCAACAAGAGCCGTAATGACTGTGCTCGTGTCCAGGCTGAACAGCTCGGGGCCGAAGGGCACCCCGGCGCTGATTTTGGGGTAGAGGACGGCGATCAGGCCCCAGAAGACCAACTGTGTGTAGACCGGGGTGCCGCGGAAGAACCAGACCCAAACCCAAGAGGTGTAGCGCAGGACCGGGTTGTCGGACTGCCTCATGACCGCCAGCAGGATGGCAAGGACAATCGCAATGGCCATCGAAGCCACAGTCAAGAGCAACGTCCAGCCAACACCCTGGACGACCTTCACGTCCAGGATGTAGGTGCCCACCACGTCCCAACGGAAGTTGTGGTTCGTGATCACGCTTTGAATCATTAGCGCCAAGACGCCAAGGATGACGACAGCGCTGATCCACCGCCCAGGATGCCTGACGGGCACCGCATTGTTCAGCACGGGCGCCGCGTGGCCTGCTTGATGATGATCCATCTGTGCACCTGATTTGTTATCGGTGGCGGGAATACTCAAGACTTGACCGCCGGGTTGACCTCGGACTTGGTGATGGCGCCTTCGCCGTTGCCCCAGCCGGTGAGGATCTTCTTGTATGAACCGTCAGACATGAGCTTGGTCAGGGTCTTCTGGATGACATCGGCGAGGGCGGTGTCCGGCTTGGCAACGGCGATGCCCTGGGGAGCGGCGTCGTAAACGTCGCCAAGCTTCTCGAGCTGGCCGTTCGTCTGGGTCAGGGCGTAACCGATGATGGGGGAGTCGGCTGCCATGGCGTCGATGCTGCCGTTGACGAGCCTGGTGGTGACGTCGGTCTGGTTCTTCAGGGTGACGATGTTGATCGGCTGCTTGCCGTCAGCTGCGCACTTCTTGTTGCGGCCCGAGAGGTCCGGGTCTTCCTGGACGGTGCCGGTCTGCACACCGATGGACTTGCCGCAGACGTCATCCAGGGAGAACTTCTTCGGGTTGCCCTTCTGCACGGCCCAGGCGGTGCCGGCGTTGAAGTAGCTGACCATGTTGACGGCGCCGAGTCGCTCGGGGTTGATGGTGAACGAGGAGATGCCGAGATCGTACTTGGGGCCGAGGGCGGGGAGGATGCCGGTGAATTCGGCGGTCTGCACCTGGACCTTCAGGCCGAGTGTGGCACCGATTGCCTTGGCGATGTCGACGTCGTAACCGACCGGAGTCTGGCCGTCGGTCCCGAGGAATTCCGCGGGAGCATAGGTGGTGTCCGAGCCGACGGTCAGCGTGCCTTTGGACTTGATGGCCGCGGGGACCAAAGCAGCCAGCGTGTCGTCCTTGGTGATGGTGGTGGGGTCAAAGCTTGCGTTAGCACTGCCAGAAGGCGAGGCGGCACTCGACGGGCCGGCCTCTGACGCGTTGGTGCAGGCAGTCAGGGCCAAGGCGCCGATTGCGATGATGGTTGCAGCCTTGAGCGTCGAACTGACCGGAAGCGAACGGAATTTCTGCATTTTCTTACCTTTTTTTGCAGTGGATGCGAAACTAATCGGTTCATAGTGTAGCGCCGAACATGAGATGTGCGTCACAGAAAACTAAGTTTTACTATTGGATAACCTACCAAGTAAAAAATCAAGACCCCTGCCAGGGCTATTGTCTCGCATCCCAGACATCCGAGGGGGTGGGTGAGGAGCGGACTCCTGGCGTTGGAGCCTTAGTTGTTGATACCAAGCGATTCAAGCATCGGCCGGAATTTGGCCCACGTCTCGGCCAGCTCGGCCTCGGGAACGGAGCCCTCAACGATCCCGCAGCCCGCATAGAGGCGCACAGTCGTCGGGCTCTCGATGATGGCACCACGCAGTGCGATGCCCCACTCGCCGTTGCCCGCGGCGTCGAGCCATCCGACCGGTCCCGCGTACGGCCCGCGGTCCATGTGCTCAAGCTCCCGGATCAGTTCCCCGGCCACCAAAGTAGGCGTACCGCACACGGCGGCCGTGGGGTGAAGTGCGTTGATCAGGGCGAGGCACGTAGGGACATGTCCCTCGATATCGGCAAGTTCAGCCTTCACGTCCGAGGCCAGGTGCCACACATTCGGCAGCTCCAGGATGAACGGCTCGCTGTGGGCGTTCATGGCCTCGGAGAAGGGCGCAAGTTGCGTGGTGAGCGACTGGATGGCGATCTCGTGCTCATGCCTTTGCTTCTCGGAACCGGCAAGTACCCGTTCGGCGTATTCCATCGGGGAGCCGTCCATCCCCTCCGCATCGCGCCGGTCAAGCGTCCCGGCCAGGACACGTGCCTGCGCGGTGCGGCCCTCCACTTGGATGAGCATTTCCGGCGTCGCGCCCACCAAGCCGTCGACGCCGTAAGTCCAGCATTCGCGGTAACGGCTGGCTAGCTGGCGGAGCACCTGGGCGGCGTTGACGCCGTCGGGCAGCGTTGCCACCACGTCGCGGGCGAGGACGAGCTTCTCCAGCTTTCCCGTCCGGATTTCCGTCACGCCGTCGGCGACGGCCTGCTTCCAGTCGGCTTCGCTCAGCGAACCGCTCTCCAGTGTGACCTTCCCGTCCCCCAACTGGCTGGCAGTTGGGTGCCCGACGGCGGAGTGCCCGACGGCGGAGCGTCCAGCCGCCGCAGACTCACCGTTCGCTGAATCACCGTCCGAAGGACTCAGCCAGCCCGCGAGGGCGGCGAGGGCACCCGCCTCGGTGAGTTCGACGTCGTCGAGCGTCAACTGGGTGAGCCAGGACTGCCCGTCCCGGATCCCGACCACAATCTCCGGAAGGATCAGGCGCGATTCAAAGGCGGACGTCTTGGAAAAAGCAAAGGAGCCAAAGGCTACCGGGCCGGTGCCGGGGATCTCGAGGGGATCCGTGACGTCCGCCTCAATGACGAGGTGGCGCCACCAGATATCGGCCTCGAGGAAACGGTCGGGCCCGGTGGCAGTGAAGCGCGCGAGTTCGCCAAAGCCCACCAGCCCGTTCTCGCGGCGGGACCAGCACAGGACGTCGTCCCGGACCAGAAACGACGGCAGCCCCCCGGAGGATGAATCAACATCGAGGGGGACTGTCAAGGTGCGGAGCGTGCTCGTCATGATGGAACAACATTACTCCCGCGGGCAACGGCAACCGCGTTCGCCGGACGGGAGCCCCGGCGGGAACCTGGCCGAGAACCTGGCCGGGAACCTGGCCGGGAACCCAGCCACTACGGAGCGCCCCGAAAGTTCTCCCCAAAATTGTCTGAGACAATTGCAGGGTGAACCGAGCATCCTTGGAAAAGCGTCCGGACGAAGTTGCGACGATGTTTGACGATGTCGCGCCCAAATACGACGTCGTCAACGATGTCCTGTCCATGGGGCAGACCCGGCGTTGGCGCCGCGTCGTCGTGGAAGCGATGGATGTTCGGGTGGGCCAAAAGGTCCTGGACTTGGCTGCCGGCACCGGTACCTCGAGCGAACCGTACGCCGACGCCGGAGTGGATGTTGTGGCCTGCGATTTCTCGCTGGGGATGCTGAAGGTTGGCAAGCGCCGCCGTCCGGACATCAACTTCGTTGCCGGAGACGCCACCAATCTGCCGTTCGCGGACAACTCCTTTGACGCGTGCACCATTTCCTTCGGCCTGCGCAACGTCAACGAACCGCACAAGGCACTCGAAGAGATGCTCCGCGTCACCAAGCCCGGTGGACGCCTGGTCATCGCAGAATTCTCGGCCCCGGTGGTGCCCCTTTGGCGCACTATGTACACCGAATACCTGATGCGCGCACTGCCCGCCATCGCCACCAAGGTCTCTTCCAACCCGGACGCCTACGTGTACCTTGCCGAGTCCATCCGCGCTTGGCCGGACCAGGACCACTTGGCCGCCTGGCTGCAGGAAGCCGGTTGGACGGACGTCAACTACCGCAACCTGAGCGGTGGAATCGTGGCAGTACACCGGGCCCAGAAGCCCGGGGCTGAACACCGGGAAAGCGTCCCCGTGGCGAAGCTGCGCCGCCAAATCAAGCCGCGCCGCCAAGCCGGCGACCAGTCCCGCTGACCGGCTTATTAACAAGGACGCTGTGAACGTACTGATAGTCGGCGCAGGACCAGCCGGGTCCACCGCCGCGTACTACCTTGCCCGGGCTGGAATAGCCGTGACGGTGCTGGAAAAGACCAGCTTCCCGCGCGAAAAGGTCTGCGGCGATGGCCTCACTCCCCGCGCTGTCCGCGAAATCCAGAAACTCGGCCTCCCGCACGCCGAGGACCAGGGGTGGCGCCGCAACAAAGGACTCCGGCTGATTGCCGGCGGCCGGACCATCGAGCTGCCCTGGCCCGAAGTCGCCGACTTTCCCACGTACGGACTCATCCGAACCCGCCTCGGATTCGACGAGGAGTTGGCCCGGCACGCCCAGGCTGCCGGCGCCGTCGTCCTTGAACGCCACAGCGTGACCGAAGCCCTGCGCGACGACGCCGGGCGGGTGATCGGCGCCCGTGCGGCGATCCTCGACGAGACCGGACGCAAGACGGGCGAAACGCTCGACTTCCATGCCGACGTCGTACTCGCCGCGGACGGCAATTCGACCCGCACAGCCGTTTCGCTCGGCATGCACAAGCGCGATGACCGCCCGCTGGGCGTCGCAGTCCGCACCTATTTCACCTCGCCCCGCCACGACGACGACTGGATGGAAGGTTGGCTTGAGCTCCCCGGCAAGTCCGGAAAGCCGCTGCCCGGCTACGGTTGGGTGTTCGGCGTCGGGGATGGAACGTCCAACGTCGGCCTCGGAATCCTGAACTCTTCCAAGGAATTCGGCAAGCTCGACTACAAGCAGGTCCTGCGCGAATGGACCGCCGGCATGCCGTCCGATTGGGGCTTCACCCCGGAAAACCAGGTGGGGGAGATCCGCGGCGCCGCGCTGCCCATGGGCTTCAACCGGACCCCGCACTACTCGCCGGGGCTCATGCTCCTGGGCGACGCCGGCGGCATGGTTTCCCCGTTCAACGGCGAGGGCATTTCCTACGCCATGGAGTCAGCCCGCTTTGCGGCCGAGTTCATCATCGACGCGTCCTCGCGTTCGCGTTCAGCGGGATGGGGCTCCGACGACGCCGACGCGCACCTTTCGCGGTACGCGGACTACGTGCGGGACCAGTGGGGTTCACACTTCACCTTGGGACGCGTCTTTGCGGCCCTCATCGGAAAGCCTGCCGTCATGAAGCTCGCGTTGCGGACGGGCATGCCCATACCGGTGCTGATGCGCTTTGTGGTGAGGCTGCTCGCCAACCTCACGGATGCGTCCGCCAAGGGTTTCGAGGACCGCGTCATCCGCGTCCTCGAGATGCTTGTGCCAGCCACGTCCAACACCACGTCCACCGTCGTTTCTACCCGCGCCGGCACCGAATCAACGCTTTCCACCGCGAAAAGTTAGGGTTAACCCGTGACTCACTCTGCCGAACACAGTTGGACGCACGCCGGTCACGGCCTGCCGGACACTGTCGAACCCGCACCGACCACCACCGCGATCGCCACTGGCCTGCAGCTTCCTGCCGGTTTTGCGGCTATCGCCAAGGACGTGGAGCTGGGTCCTGCCATCACCACCAACCTTGCCCGGGTGGAGAAGAAGCTCCGCGAAGCAATTGCCAACTCGGATCCCCTGGCTGACGCAACGTCGCGTCACCTGGTGGAAGCCGGCGGCAAGCGCATCCGCCCGCTGTTGACGCTCCTGTGCGCCCACCTCGGTGACGCCTCCCGTCCGGAAGTGGTCCAGGCCGCCGTCGTGGTTGAACTGACGCACCTGGCAACCCTCTACCACGACGACGTAATGGACTCCGCGCCCTACCGACGCGGCGCTCCCACGGCCCACGAAGTCTGGGGCAACTCGGTGGCAATCCTCACGGGTGACCTGATCTTTGCCCGGGCCTCGATCCTGGTGTCCGAACTCGGTTCCCGTGCCTTGGGAATCCAGGCCCGCACCTTCGAACGCCTGTGCCTGGGCCAGTTGCACGAAACCGTAGGCCCGCGTGAGGGCGAAGACGCCGTGGAGCACTATCTCTCCGTTATCGCCGACAAGACCGGTTCCTTGGTTGCCGCCTCCGGCCAGCTCGGCGCCATCTTCGCCGGCGCCGACGAAGCCTTCGAAAACGTGCTCGTGGAATACGGCGAGAAAGTTGGCGTGGCCTTCCAGTTGGCCGACGACGTCATCGACGTTACGGGTGTCAAGGTCAAGTCCGGCAAGTCCCCGGGGACGGACCTCCGCGAAGGCGTTCCCACTCTGCCCGTCCTGCTGCTCCGCAAGGCTGCCGACAATGGCGACCAGTCCGCCGTCGAACTCTTGAAGCTGGTGGACGGCGACCTGTCTTCCGATGAAGCGCTGGCGCTGGCAGTCTCCGGACTGCGCGAGCACCCTGTCACCGCTGAATCCTGGGTCATTGCGCGTCAGTGGTCCGCGGAAGCCATTGAGGCCTTGAAGCCGTTGCCCGAAGGCGTGGTCAAGGAATCGCTCACGAACTTTGCCCACGCCGTGGTGGAGCGCGCCAGTTAGTTGTTGGTGCTTTTGGGGCGCCCCGCTTAAATGCAATGGCCCCGGTTCCTTGCAACGCTACGAGTCAAGCGCTGCAACGAACCGGGACCATAATCTCCGTTCGCATCAGACTCACCGGAGGCATTTAGTGAATCCGGTTACAGCATATGACAGTTTTGTCACGGGTGCAACTTTCCCCGTCAATAGATTTTCCGGAGCTTGCGTGGACCATCGCGTTGTAAACTCCCCACCTTTGACGCTGCCCTGGACCACAAGGCATGAATTCTCGGCGTCGGGATCCGCTCATCTCGGTCAAAACCGGGGAGTTTCGTGCGCGTGGCGATTATCCACATAGCAGGCTCCTTGCCTTCCTGGGTCCTCGCCAAACTGCTGAAGTTGCCTCATGGACCTCGTTGGCTTCCTGAAATACGCTGGCTCGGCCGCAAGAACTTCCACGGTGAAGCAGGCTGGCTTCTCCGACCGCGCCGTTAGGGCTGCGGTTGCTGGCGGCGGAGTGGTTCGGCGACGCAGGGGTGTGCTGGCCTTGGCGGGTGCCCAGGAAGATATCGTGGCTGCCCTCAGCGCCAACGGGCTGCTCACGTGCGCATCCGGCGCCCGACACAACGGCATCTGGGTGCTGCACGAACCTCGGACTCTCCATTTACTGTGCCGGCACGGAAACGCCAAGGGATTTGTGGTCCACCGGGAGTCAGTGGTGGAGTCGCGGAGCATCCGACCAGTGGCCAGCCTGACAGATACGCTGCTGCATTCCCTCCGCTGCCTGCCTGAAGTCGAGGCGGCCGTCATGGTGGAAAGTGCACTCCTCCAAGGACGGACCAATCTTGACTACCTCCGTGAGAGACTGCCAGGCAACCGGAACGGGGCGGCCAGAAAGGTGCTCTCGTTGGCGGACGGTTCGGCAGATTCTCCGATCGAGGTTGTGGCGAGGATACTTTTTCGGCAAGCCGGCATACGTACCGAGACTCAGGTCGAATTGCCCGGAATCGGCATTGTGGACTTCTTGCTGGAAGGAAGGCTGATCGTGGAGGTGGATGGGGAGAGCCACCTGGAGCCTCGGCAGGTCAAGAAGGATAGGCGACGCAACAACGCAGGAACGGTGAAGGGCTTTCTGGTTCTTAGATACGACTATTCGCAGATTGTGTATCAGCGAGAAACCGTGCTTGCCGAAGTTCTCCAGGTCCTTCGCCAAGGAAGCCGCTGAAAACTCCCCGGTTTTGGCCGGAACTCAAGGTGATAGGCCCCGGAAACAAGCGGCTCGTGGGCCCAACTCAGCCCAAAGGTGGGGAGAAAGCTCCGGCCTCGCTGAAGAAACCCTCAGTCTTCTTCGTCGCTGAAAGCCCAGTCGAACATGTCGAACACGAACTCGGAGAACGTGCCTTCTTCGGATTTCCACTGGCCGCGGGCATTGTTGCGGCGCCAAACGATGGGATCGGGGACGCCAAGGTCGCCCACGCGGAAGCCCCAGGTGAATTGCTCTTCCTCGTCCTCCAGGAACATCAGGAAGCCTTCGTCGTCAACTTCGAGTTCCTCGGGGTCCCAGAAGTAGTGGTAAGCCTCCATGAGGTCCTCGCAACCACCGATCGCAAGATAGAACTCGCGCAAAACCATGGGAATGGTGAACGAATGGGTGGCCAAGGCTTCGTCCAGCTCGGAAACGGTCAGTCCGTCTTCTTCCTGCCATTCGTCCTCGAGATACTTCGGTACAAGCGCGCGGAACTTCTCGAGGAACATGTCAGTCATGCTCCCATCCTAGCTAATCGCGGGCACGTGAATCGGCGCCCGTCGAGACCCCGGCGCGATGCCATCCACGGACCGCCAAGGGCACTCGCCAACCTCGACGCCAAGCCACCACACGGAAGGCAAAAGCCAAGGCGGCAATCAGGGCCGCAGTCAACCCATTGAAGGCACCCATGTTCCAGAGCAAGGCCGTCAGTGCCGCTCCGCTGAAGGCCGGCAGGGCGTACAGATCCCGGGCATCGAAGAGCGTGGGGATTTCGTTGGCGGTGATGTCGCGGAGCAGTCCACCGCCCACGGCAGTGGTGACGCCCAACAGGATTGCAGCCACCGGATTCATCCCCGCGGCCAGCGCCTTGAGCGTTCCGGTGATGCAGAACAAAGCCAGCCCGCCGGCGTCGAACAGCGTCAACAGCGAGGTAAAGCGCTGGATGTTTGAAAACAGGAAGTACACCAGCACAGCGGCCAGCAGAGGCGGCAGAAGGTAGACCGGGTTGGTGAACGCCGCGGGTGGGCCGGCGTTGATGATGATGTCGCGGATGACGCCGCCGCCCAGGGACACGAGCGAAGCCAGGAGAAGAGAGCCGATGATGTCGAACTGCTTCTTGGCCGCGAGCAAGGACCCGGACACAGCGAAAAAGAACACGCCGGCCAGATCCAGCCAAACCAGCGCGAGGTCAAAAGTGAACAAATGCAGCTCCATTCTTCGTTCACAGACGGGCGATCCTGCTTGCCCAACGTTACGCTTGCACCCATGAACAGCCCCGTCTTGATCGCGTGCGCCCACGGAACCCGGAACGTCGAAGGGCAGGCCGCCATCCGCCAGGTCATGGCTGAAATCGAGGCCCTCCGTCCCGGCCTGACTGTTGTTGAGGCCTACGTCGACGTCCAGGAACCGGAGTTGTCCGGCGTGGTGGCGGGCCTCCGGGAAGGCACGCCCGCCGTCGTCGTTCCTTTGCTACTCAGCACGGGGTACCACGTCAAGGTGGACATCCCGAAGGCGATCAAGTCCCGCCCGGAGGTGTCCGCGGCACCGCCGCTGGGGCCGGATCCGCGCCTCGCGGAGTTGCTCGCCGCACGGTTGCGCGACGCCGGCCTGGGCGACGACGACGGCGTCCTGCTCGCCGCTGCGGGCTCGTCCTTGCCGGACGGTTCGGTCGATTCGGAAGAGCAAGCGCGTCAGCTCGCCGAGCTGCTGCCCAACAAAGTGCGCGTTGCCTATGGCGCCAGTGCCGAGCCGAACGTGCCCGACGGCGTCGCGACCTTGCGCGCCGAAGTCACCGACGACGGCGGCCGGGTCATTGTGTCCTCATACTTGCTGGCCACGGGCTACTTCCATGACCAGCTGTCCAAGGCCGGGGCCGACGTGGTGACGGCGCCGCTGCTGCCTTCTCCAGTCCTCGCGGAGATCGCCCTGGAACGCTACGACGCAGTGCTCGCCGCCCGGTCCTAATCCGATCTTTCGAATGCATAGCGGGGCCTCTCGAACAAGGTCCGACGGCGGTTCGTGACGAAATGTTTCCCTAGGTGACTCTTCGTTTCTGCTCCATTGTTGGAGAAATCTGGGCGGTTCTACAGTCGATGCATGACTGATACAGCTCTAGCCGGAGCGTCTGCGGACGAGGCTGCACCCAAGCGCCCGGCCCGCACCGCCCGTCCTGCCGCTAAACCCCATGGCCAGTGGAAGGTTGATGGCACCGCGCCGCTCAACGCCAACGAGACCTGGAAGCAGGAAGACAACGGGCTGAACGTCCGCGAGCGTATCGAGTCTGTCTATTCCAAGCACGGCTTCGACTCGATCGACGGCACGGACCTGCACGGCCGCTTCCGCTGGTGGGGCCTGTACACCCAACGCAAGCCAGGGATCGACGGCGGCAAGACCGCCACGCTTGAGCCGCACGAGCTCGAGGACAAGTACTTCATGCTTCGCGTCAGGATCGACGGCGGTGCGCTCACCACCGAGCAACTGCGCGTGATCGGCCAGATTTCCGTGGACTTCGCTCGCGGAAGCGCCGACCTAACTGACCGCCAGAACATCCAGCTGCACTGGATCCGCGTTGAGGACGTGCCGGAGATCTGGCGTCGCCTCGAATCCGTTGGCCTGTCCACCACCGAGGCCTGCGGCGACGTCCCGCGTGTCATCCTGGGCTCCCCGGTCGCAGGTATCGCCAAGGACGAGATCATCGATCCCACGCCCCTGATCCACGAACTCGCGGAGCGCTTCATTGGCGATCCCGAGCTCGCCAACCTGCCGCGCAAGTACAAGACCGCCATCACCGGCCACCCCTCGCAGGACGTTGTCCACGAGATCAACGACTTCGGCCTGGTCGGCATGGTCCACCCCGAGCTTGGCGTTGGCTACGACCTGTGGGTTGGCGGCGCACTTTCCACCAACCCCATGCTGGCCAAGCGGCTCGGCGCGTTCGTGAAGCCCGAGGAAGCCGCCGAAGTATGGCTCGGCGTCACCAGCATCTTCCGTGACTACGGCTACCGCCGCATGCGCACCAAGGCCCGCCTGAAGTTCCTCCTGGCCGACTGGGGTCCGGAGAAGTTCCGCCAGATCCTTGAAGACGAATACCTCGGCTTCAAGCTTGCGGACGGCCCCGCGGCGCCAAAGCCTTCGACACCCGGCGATCACGTTGGAGTGCACGAACAGAAGGACGGCAAGTTCTTCATTGGTGCCACGCCGTTGGCTGGTCGCCTCTCGGGGAACCAGCTCGTGAAGCTGGCTGACACCCTGGAAGCCCGTGGCTCCTTCCGCCTGCGCACCACGCCGCACCAGAAGATCGTTGTGCTGGACGTCGCCAAGGAGCAGGTGGAACCGCTCGTCGCC
This sequence comes from Arthrobacter sp. FW306-04-A, assembly GCF_044358315.1. Taxonomy (GTDB): domain Bacteria; phylum Actinomycetota; class Actinomycetes; order Actinomycetales; family Micrococcaceae; genus Arthrobacter. Next base: position 3,468,926 of record NZ_CP084559.1, on the reverse strand, counting down.
GAACTGGACACGCTGGGCCTCTCCGCACGTCCGTCCGTGTTCCGCCGCGGCACCATCGCCTGCACCGGGATCGAATTCTGCAAGCTTGCCATCGTGGAAACCAAGGTCACGGCAGCCACCGCCGTCGCTGAACTGGAACGCCGCCTGGCCGATCTCGCGGACAGCGGTCAGTTGCCGCAGGCACTATCCCTGCACATCAACGGCTGCCCCAACTCCTGCGCCCGCATCCAGACCGCGGACATCGGGCTCAAGGGCATGATGCTGCCAACGCCCGACGGCGACCCCACCCCGGGTTTCCAGGTTCACTTGGGCGGCGGGCTGGCTTCCTCCGACCGCGAAGAAGCAGGCCTCGGACGCACCGTGCGCGGCCTCAAGGTTTACGTCGAGGACTTGCCCGACTACGTGGAACGGGTTGTCAGGAAGTTCGTCGCCGACCGTGCCGAAGGCCAGACCTTCGCCGAATGGGCACACTCCGCCGATGAAGGAGATCTCCAGTGACCACCACCGTCAAGCTCCGCTCCCACGACGAACTCAAGGCCCTGGCCGAATCCGGTGCCGCAGAGCTCGGCTGGAACGCGCCCGCCCGCGACGTCATCGCCTGGGTGGCCCGCAACTTCGAATTGCCCGCCGTCGCCGTGGCCTGCTCCATGGCCGACGCCGTGCTGCCGGCTCTTGTCGCGGACCAGTTTCCCGGCGTCGACGTTCTCTTCCTGGAGACCGGCTACCACTTCCCGGAAACCCACGCCACACGGGATGAGGTCGCTGCGAACCTGCGTGTGAACATCGTGGACGTGCTCCCGGAAAACACCGTGGAGCAGCAGGACCGCCTTCTCGGCAAGGACCTGTTTGCCCGCGACGCCGCCCAGTGCTGCGCGCTCCGCAAGGTCCAGCCGTTGCGCCGGACCCTGGCCGGTTACGAAGTCTGGTTCACCGGTGTGCGCCGCGACGAGGCCCCCACCCGGACCAACACTCCGCTGATCACCTGGGACGAGACCAACGGCCTGGTCAAGGTCAACCCGATGGCGGACTGGAGCTTCGACCAACTGGTCCAGTACTCCGAAGACAACATCCTTCCCGTCAACCCCCTCCTGAGCCAGGGCTACCCGTCTATCGGATGCCAGCCGTGCACCAGGAAAGTGGCCCCAGGAGCGGACCCCCGCTCCGGCCGCTGGGCAGGAACCGACAAGACAGAATGCGGACTACACGTATGAGTACCCAAATCACCAACGAGGACCTGGAGTTGTCTGTGCTGGAAACCGACGCTGCTGAGACGCCGGCTGCCGCTCCGGCTCTGCGGTCGGCTCGCCTCTCGTCTTTGGACACGTTGGAGTCCGAGGCCATCCACATCATCCGCGAGGTTGTTGCCGAGTTCGAGAAGCCTGCCTTGCTGTTCTCCGGCGGCAAGGACTCCGTGGTCATGCTGCACCTGGCCACCAAGGCATTCTGGCCGGGCAAGGTACCGTTCCCCGTCTTGCACGTGGACACTGGCCACAACTTCCCTGAGGTCATCGATTTCCGTGATCGCACGGTGGAGCGCCTAGGCCTCAAGCTCGTGGTTGGCTCCGTGCAGGAGTTCATCGACCGTGGCGAACTCGCCGAACGTGCCGACGGTACCCGCAACCCGCTGCAGACCGTGCCGCTGCTGGATGCGATCCAGCGGAACAAGTTCGACGCCGTCTTCGGCGGCGGCCGCCGCGACGAGGACAAGGCCCGTGCCAAGGAACGCATCCTGAGCCTGCGCGACGAATTCGGCCAGTGGGATCCCCGCAACCAGCGCCCCGAATTGTGGAACCTGTACAACGGCCGCCACACCGTCGGCCAGCACGTCCGGGCATTCCCCATCAGCAACTGGACCGAGCTGGACGTCTGGCGCTACATCGAGCGCGAAGGCATTGAGTTGCCCGGTTTGTACTACGCCCACGAGCGCGAAGTCTACGAGCGGGACGGCATGTGGCGCGCAGTCGGTGAGGTCTCCATGCCTCTTCCGCACGAGGAAGTCATTACGAAGCTCGTGCGTTACCGCACCGTAGGCGACATGTCCTGCACCGGCGCCGTCCTTTCCGACGCCCGCACCGTTGCCGACGTAGTTGTCGAAGTTGCCGCATCCACACTCACCGAACGTGGCGCCACCCGTGCAGATGACCGCATCTCCGAGGCAGCCATGGAAGACCGCAAGAAGGACGGCTACTTCTAATGAGCACTGAGACTTCACTCCTGGAGACCGGCCTGCGCGAATCCACACTGTTCCGCTTTGCAACGGCTGGATCCGTCGACGACGGCAAGTCCACCCTGGTGGGACGCCTGCTTCACGATTCCAAGGCGATCCTCGCCGACCAGCTCGACGCCGTGGCCCGCACCTCAGCGGACCGCGGCTTCGGAGGAGCCGGCGCCACCGGCACACAGGCGATCGACCTTGCCCTCCTGACCGACGGCCTTCGTGCTGAGCGGGAACAAGGCATCACCATCGACGTCGCCTACCGCTACTTCGCCACCGACCGCCGCAGCTTCATCCTCGCGGACTGCCCCGGACACGTTCAGTACACCAAGAACACGGTGACCGGCGCGTCCACAGCGGACGCCGTCGTCGTACTTATTGACGCCCGCAAGGGAGTCCTGGAGCAGACCCGCCGGCACCTGTCCGTGCTGCAGCTGCTGCGCGTGGCGCACGTGATCATCGCCGTGAACAAGATCGACCTCGTGGACTTCAGCGAGTCCGTCTTCCGCGAAATCGAGACGGACGTGCAGAAGGTTGCGCGCGAGCTTGGCTTGGGCAGCGATGGCATTGCCGACGTCGTGGTCATCCCGGTGTCAGCGCTCGACGGCGACAACGTGGTGGACCGCTCGGACCGCACCCCGTGGTACAGCGGCCCGGCACTGCTCGAGGTCCTGGAGACCCTTCCGGCTGCTGACGAGCTTGAAAGCCACCTGGAAAGCTTCCGCTTCCCGGTCCAGCTGGTCATCCGCCCGCAGGGCGCGCTGGCTCCCGACGCCGTCGCCGCAGGGCTCGACGTCGAGGCGTACCGCGACTACCGCGCCTACGCCGGCCAGATCACGGAAGGGACCGTGAAGCTCGGCGACAAGGTCACCGTCCTGAGCCCGGGCCATGAGCCCCGGATCACAACCGTGACGGGGATCGACTTCGCCGGCAATGAGCTGGCCGAGGCCACTGCTCCCCAGTCCGTGGCGATCCGCTTGGCCGATGAGATCGACATCGCGCGCGGTGACACCATTGCCGCGGCAGGAACGGTGCGCGAGAGCTCGGCCGACCTTTACGCAGCGCTGTGCTGGCTCTCGCCGAAGCCGCTGCGTGAAGGTGCCAAGGTGCTCGTGAAGCACGGGACCCGGACCGTCCAGGCGCTGGTACGCAATGTGACGGGCAAGCTGGACCTGGCCACGTTCAACGTGGAGGCTGCCTCCAGCCTCGAGCTGAACGACATCGGCAACGCCCAGCTTCGACTCGCCGCACCGCTGCCCCTCGAGAATTACCTGCACCACCGCCGCACGGGCGCGTTCCTGGTGATCGATCCCGTGGACGGCAACACCTTGGCTGCCGGTTTGGTGAAGGACCACCCGGGCGACCACGAGGACGAGCGTTACGTCATCTGACCTTGTCGGTCAGCGGAACCGCAGCTTGTTTCCCAAGCCCCGACTTCAAGGACCGGGATGGGAAACAAGCTGCGGTTTTTTGCGTTTGGGCCAGCCGTCAGGCGCCGACCAGTGGGAGCCTGACCAGTCCGCGGAGAACATCGTCCGCAACTGAGCGTGCGTCCGCGCCTTGGGCTTCAATCTGCGCACGGGCCGACTCGAAGGCCGGGACCACGCCGGTGGAAACCTCCGTGACGGTTTCATTGGCCTGCTCGATCGAGAGCCCGAATTTGGGGCCAAGCCCTGCGAGGTTCAACCGACTGATGCGTTCAAGGCTGTATTCCCCACCCACATTCATCGCACTGTCGATCCTGCTGTTCACGCGTACTCACCAGCGCACCTTGCCCGTTTCACGGTTCCGGATGGCTATTTCGTAGCCTAACGCTTGGAAGACGTCCATGAATTTCCAGGTTTCAACCGTAGACTTCCCGGCCTCCAGGTCCACGAGGAAGGATCTGGACACTCCGGCCCGGCGTGCGAGTTCGACTTGTGTCCAACCTTGTTCTTCCCGGAGTTCGCGCACAAGGGGCCCTGCCTCGCGGACTGTAAACATAAAAGACTCCTGTCGCCGTGCGGCTACTTCCATGAATATCGCCGTACGGCAACAGTGACATTTGATGCCGTACGGCGACAATAGTCGCTGTCGCTGTACGGCGACAACGAGCGAGGCGACTTTCCCGGTGCAATTGTGACGCCGCATGAACGTGCGTGACCCCGGGTTTCCGGGTCATTGAACGGCAATTATGACAGTCCCTATGGTGAATCCATGACCTCTTCGGATTGGTCCTTGCCTGCCCTCTCAGGGCGATGTCGCGGGGCCTGACAACCCGCCCAACCCCTCCACGCACTTCAAGGATCACCATGTCAAAGACTCCAGAATCCCCGCAGCCCGGCTCCAACCCGGGAACCACGCGCATCGTCGCGGGTGAAAGCAGCAAGCCCAAGCGCCGCCGTGCGCTCGAGATCGGCATCGCAGTCGGCCTCGTATTCCTGATCGGTGCCGGCGCCGCCGTCGCATCGGTTGTGGCGAAGAACAACGAAACGACGCCTGCGGCGGCAACGACGCCCGCCGCGGAACTCCGGCTCGGCTACTTCGGCAACGTCACCCACGCTCCCGCACTGGTCGGGGTGAGCAAGGGCATCATCGCCGGCAAGCTGGGCGGCACCAAGCTCACCACCCAGATATTCAACGCCGGACCGGCCGCGATCGAGGCATTGAACGCCGGTGCGATCGACGCTGCCTACCTCGGCCCGAACCCGGCCATCAACTCCTTCGTCCAGAGCAAGGGCGCATCCATCAGCATCATCGCCGGTGCGGCCTCGGGCGGCGCCCAGTTGGTCGTCAAGCCCGGGATCAACTCCGCTGCGGACCTCAAGGGCAAGACCCTGGCGTCTCCGCAGCTCGGCGGCACCCAGGACGTGGCGCTGCGCGCCTGGCTGGGCAAGCAGGGCCTGAAGACCAACCCGAACGGCGGCGGCGACGTCGCCGTCAACCCGACCGAGAACGCCCAGACCCTCAAGCTCTTCCAGGACGGAAAGCTCGACGGCGCCTGGCTGCCCGAGCCCTGGGCCTCCCGCCTGGTGCTCCAGGCCGGAGGCAAGGTGTTGATGGACGAAAAGGACCTGTGGGACAAGGGAGAATTCCCTACCACGATCCTGATCGTCAGCAAGAAGTTCGCCGCCGAACACCCCCAGACCGTGACCGCCCTGCTCCAGGGCCACGAAGCCTCCGTCAACTGGCTCAACACGGCCCCGGCCGCCGACAAGGCCACCGCCATCAACGCCGCGCTGAAGGCGACCGCCGGCAGCACGCTCCCGGCCGACGTGATCGACCGCTCCCTGAAGAACATCACCTTCACCGTGGACCCGCTCGCCGGGACCTACAAGAAACTCCTCCAGGACGGCGTGGACGCGGGCATCACCAAACCGGCCGACATCAACGGCATCTTCGACCTCCGCGCCCTCAACGGCGTCACGGGACAGAAGACATCGGCCGCAGGATTGGGCCAGGACTGAACTGGGCCCACGCCGCCAGGGTTCCCGGGCCGAGCTTGCGAGGCGAGGGTGGCGGCGGGGATTAGTTGGGTGCACATTCAACAAACGAAGCAACAAACGAAGGACGGGACCATGCCAGTCGTACTGGAACACCTGGGTAAACGCTTCGGCGACGGCGCCCCGGTATTGGACGACGTCAACGCCACCATCCAGCAGGGCGAGTTCGTGGCCCTGCTGGGTGCGTCCGGCTGCGGCAAATCCACCCTGCTGAACATCCTCGCGGGACTGGACCAGCCGACGTCGGGCGCTCTGGAGGTGCCCAGCGACGGCGCCGCCTTCATGTTCCAGGATTCTGCGCTCTTCCCGTGGCTCACTGCCCGCGGCAATATCGAACTAGCGCTGAAGCTGGCCGACAAGTCCGGCAGCACGAGCAAGGCTTCGCGCGCTGCGCGTGCAGGCGAACTGTTGGACCTCGTCCACTTGGGCGGGGCGGGGGACAAGCGCCCGCATGAGCTCTCAGGTGGCATGCGGCAGCGCGTCGCCCTGGCCCGCGCTTTGGCCCAGGACCGGCAGCTGCTGCTCATGGACGAACCGTTCGCCGCGCTCGATGCCATCACCCGCGACCTTCTCCACGACGAGCTGGAGCGGATCTGGAAGGAAACCGGCCGCACAATCGTGTTCGTGACCCACAACGTGCGCGAAGCCGTGCGGCTGGGCCAGCGGGTGCTGTTGCTGTCCTCCCGTCCGGGACGGGTTGTGGCCGAATGGAACGTCTCGGAGGAACACCGGACCGACGCCGGCCGTGCCGGGGAACTGACTGGAACCATTACCCGCCGCCTGCGCGAGGAGATCCGCCGCCATGCCAATTGAACAGGAAACCCGACTCGTCGCGGAGAACGCCGAGCAGGCTCCGGAGTCCCGGCACATCACCTCGCCGTCCCTGAAGGGAAACCCGGATGAGCTCCGGGACCTTGAGGCCGGCCTGGACAAATTGCAGTCGGACTCACACCGCAAGGCGCGTATCGACTGGACCCGGATCATCCTCCCCATTGCAGCGCTTCTGGTGCTCGTCCTGGCGTGGCAGTTCTACGTCTCGCTGGGCTTTAAACGTCGCGACCAGGTTCCCGGTCCGCTTGATGTCCTGAGCCAGTTCGGTGCTCTTTGGGCCGAAGGCAAAGCCCAGGAAGCCGTCCTGACCTCACTCCAGCGCGGCGTGATCGGGTTTCTCATCAGCGTTGCCGTGGCCACCCCGCTGGGCCTGCTCCTCGCGCAAGTGCAGCCGCTGCGCCGTGCCTTCGGCCCGCTCATTTCGGGGCTGCAGGTGCTTCCATCCGTGGCGTGGGTTCCGGCCGCCATCATCTGGTTCGGGCTATCGGACGGCACCGTGTACTTCGTTGTTCTGATGGGTGCGATCCCGTCCATCATCAACGGGCTGATTTCCGGCGTCGACCAGATCCCGCCGCAATACCGCAGCGTGGGCAAGGTCCTCGGAGCATCGCGGATCCAGATGGCCTTGCAGATTGTCCTGCCCGCAGCTCTCCCCGGCTACCTCGGCGGCCTCAAGCAGGGGTGGGCTTTCTCCTGGCGATCCCTCATGGCTGCCGAAATCATCGCGGTCGGCGGCACCATCGGCTTCGGACTCGGTTCGCTCCTGGACCAAGGCCGGACCTTGTCTGACATGGCCACGGTCATGTCCGCGATCCTGGCCATCCTGTTTGTGGGCATCCTGATCGAACTCGTGGTGTTCGCGCCCATTGAGCGCCGTCTCCTGCTGCGCCGCGGGTTGCTGGCGGGGAGCACACGCTAAGGAATTCCCCGGCCCACCCTGTGGTTGACGCGGGCATGAAACGAATCGGTTTTCTCTCCTTCGGCCATTGGGGGCCGGTCCAAGGCTCACTGACTCCTTCGGCAGGCGACGCCCTGCTGCAGGGGATCGACCTCGCAGTCGCGGCGGAGGAACTCGGCATCAACGGAGCCTTCTTCCGCGTGCACCACTTTGCGCGCCAGCAGGCCTCGCCGTTCCCCTTGTTGGCTGCCATCGCGGCCCGGACCAGCCGGATCGAGATGGGCACCGGCGTGATCGACATGCGCTACGAGAACCCTCTGTATATGGCCGAGGAAGCAGCAGCCACGGATCTCATCAGCCAGGGCAGGCTCCAGTTGGGCATCAGCCGTGGTTCACCCGAGCCGGCACTGCACGGCGCGCGGTACTTCGGCTACGCGCCAGCCGAGGGCGAAGATGATGCCGCTATGGCCCGACGCCACACCGCAGTATTCCGCCACGCCATCGCAGGCCACGGCGTGGCAGAGGCGGATCCCTCGTTCATGGGCGGCGGCCGTGGCCTCCTGCCGATCCGGCCGACGTCGGCCGGGCTGCCGCGGCGCATCTGGTGGGGCGCCGGCACCCGCAAGACCGCCGTCTGGGCCGCGGAACAGGGCATGAACCTCATGAGCTCCACGCTGCTCACCGAGGACACCGGGGTTCCGTTCGACCAACTCCAGGCTGAACAGATCAGGATGTTCCGGGAGGCATGGGCAGCAGCCGGACATGGTTTTGAGCCGCGAGTCTCGGTCAGCCGCAGCATCATTCCCGTGGTGGACGCCGAGGACGAACATTACTTCGGGCTCCGCGCACAGGTGGAGAACCGGGACCAAGTGGGCATGCTCGACGGTGCCCTGTCCCGTTTCGGCAAGAGCTACGTCGGCGAGCCCGGTGCCTTGGCGGAGGACCTCGCGAAGGACGCCGCGGTCCAGGCTGCGGACACGGTGCTCGTCACCGTGCCCAACCAACTCGGGGTTGAGTACAACGCCAAGCTGCTGGGCAACATCGCCAAATACGTGGCGCCGGCGATCGGCTGGGAAGCACCCACAGCGTAAGAGGAATGTGACGCAGGGTTACCTAGCGTGAACTGGTGTTTCCGGACCTTTGAAGCATGTTACGGCCCGGCCCTACAGTTTTTTCATGGCAATACAGGACATCTACCCCACAGCACTGCGGCTGCTCGGCCGCCCGGTGCTGGTGGTGGGCGGAGGACCCGTGGCTGCGAGACGCGCCAAGGGACTGCTCGACGTCGGTGCGCGGGTGACCGTGGTGGCCCCGATTGCCTCTGGCGCGCTCCGCGAACTCGCAGCCTCCGGCCTGCTCACCTGGGAGCCGCGCACTTACCTTTCCTCGGACGTCGACGGCGTCTGGTTCGTCCAGACGGCCACTGGCGTTGCCGCTGTGGACGCCCAGGTAGCCGCCGACGCCGAGGCGCAGCGCATCTGGTGCGTCAACGCTTCGGACCACGAGTCCTCCGCAGCCTGGACCCCGGCGGTGGCCGTTGTGGACGATGTCAAGATCGCGATCAACGCCGGCGGAGATCCTCGCCGCGCCATGGCCTTGCGCGACGCCGTTGCCACCGCGCTTGAGACAGGGGACCTCCCGCTCCGCCGTCGTCGTGCTTCAACCGGAAGCGTCGCCCTCGTGGGGGGAGGTCCCGGCGACTCCGGGCTCATCACGGTCCGCGGCCGCCGCCTCCTGGGCCAGGCCGACGTCGTCGTCGCAGACCGCCTCGGACCGCGCGACTTGCTGCAGGAACTCGCTCCGGACGTCCGCGTGATCGAGGTCGGCAAGACCCCTGGCCACCACCCCGTGCCGCAACTGGAGATCAACCGGATCCTCGTGGAAGAGGCACTGGCCGGCCACCGCGTGGTCAGGCTCAAAGGCGGCGACCCCTACGTCCTGGCCCGCGGCGGCGAGGAAGCGGAATTCTGCCGGCAGAACGGCGTCGAGGTTGAAGTGGTTCCCGGTGTCACCTCAGCGATATCCGTGCCGGCCGCAGCAGGCATTCCCGTGACGCACCGCGGGCTCGCAAAGGGTTTCAGCGTGGTGACCGGCCACGAGGAACTGTCCGAGGTCCCGGCCCGTCCCGACCACACCGTGATCCTGCTCATGGGCGTCGCCAAACTCCGCGAATCCGCAGCTGCCCTCGCGGATTCCGGCATGCCCTTGGACACGCCGGTAGGTATCGTAGAGAACGGCTACATGCCCGAACAGCGCGTCACGATCGGCACCTTGGCAACCATTGCCGACCAAGCCGAGGCCACCGGCGTCGCAAATCCCGCAGTGATTGTGATCGGCGATGTTGTGCGTGTCAGCCCGTTCGCGCCCGAGCATTTCAAGACCGCTTACTACAGCACCCTGAGCCCCAACAAGCCCCGCGTCGTTACCCCCTAGCCCTCAGCACACTGAAAAGGAACACAGCCGTGTCATCTAGCACCACCGTAGGAACCGCTGCACGCCCGCTGCGCGTCGCCGTCGTCGGCTCCGGCCCGGCCGGCGTCTACGCTGCGGACATCCTGACGAAGAGCGAGGCCGTCAAGAGCGGCGAGCTGACTGTCAGCATCGACCTCTTCGACCGCTACCCGGCCCCCTACGGCCTGATCCGCTACGGCGTTGCCCCGGACCACCCCCGTATCAAGGGCATCGTTAACGCCCTGCACAAGGTCCTGGACCGCGGCGACATCCGATTCTTCGGCAACGTGGACTACGGCACGGACATCTCCATCGAGGACCTGCGCACACACTACGACGCCGTCATCTTCGCCACCGGCGCCATCAAGGACGCGGACCTGAACATCCCGGGCATCGAGCTTGAAGGCTCCTTCGGCGGCGCCGACTTCGTCTCCTGGTACGACGGCCACCCTGACGTTTCCCGCGAGTGGCCGTTGGAAGCCACCTCCGTGGCGGTGCTCGGCAACGGCAACGTGGCACTGGACGTGGCCCGTGTCCTCTCCAAGCACGCCGATGACCTCCTGGTCACCGAGATTCCGGATAACGTTTACACCGGCCTCAAGGCATCCCCGGTCACGGACGTTCACGTCTTCGGCCGTCGCGGACCGGCGCAGGTGAAGTTCACCCCGCTCGAGCTGCGCGAACTGTCGCACTCCAAGGATGTGGACATCATCCTGTACGCCGAGGACTTCGAGTTCGACGAAGAGTCGGACCGCCAAATCCAGACGAACAACCAGACCAAGACCATGGTGGGCACGCTAACCAACTGGATCGCAGAGCAGCCCGAGGACCTCTCCGAGCTCAAGGCCTCCCGCCGCCTGCACTTGCACTTCCTGCACAGCCCTGTGGAGATCGTGGATTCCGCAGAGGCTCCGGGCAAGGTTGCCGCGATCAAGTTCGAGCGCACCGAGCTGGACGGGACCGGCAACGCGCGCGGCACTGGCGAGTTCGTCGAGTACCCGGTCCAGGCTGTGTACCGCGCCATCGGCTACTTCGGTTCCGCCCTCCCGGACGTCGAGTTCGACCACCGGCGCGGGGTCGTCGCGAACGACGGCGGCCGCGTGCTGGACTCTTCCGGCGAGCACGTTCCTGGCCTGTACGCCACGGGCTGGATCAAGCGCGGTCCCATCGGCTTGATCGGGCACACCAAGGGTGACGCACTGGAGACGGTCACGTACCTCCTGGAAGACCGCGAGAACCTGCCGTCCGCCCCCGTTCCCGAGGCGGACGCCGTCGTCGATCTCCTGGACGCCCGCGGCGTGAAGTTCACGAGCTGGGAAGGCTGGCTGACGCTGGATGCCCACGAGCTTGGGCTTGGCGCAGCCGCCTCCGGCGCCGGCACCTCCCACGGCGTCGAGGTTCGGCGCGAACGCATCAAGGTTGTGCCGCGCGAAGACATGGTGGACATTTCCCGCGACGGCGTGGCGGCCCAGGTCTAGGACTACAACGCGGGGTCACTTAGCGCCCATCCGGAGCATCGGAATGGGCGCTAAGTGACCCCGCGTTGCTTGTTATCGGGGCTAGACTCGCGTCATGGAAGTTGTCGTCGTCGAAACGACCCAGCTGGGGGACCGCAGCTATCTCGTACATGACGGCTCGGTGGCGCTCGTGATCGACCCCCAGCGTGATACCGACCGCGTCGACACAGCCGCTCGCAACGCAGGTGTCGCCATCACGTACGTCGCTGAAACCCACATCCACAACGACTACGTCACGGGCGGGCTCGTTCTTGCCCGAGACCACAACGCCCGGTACTTGGTGAATGCCGCGGACAGCGTCGCGTTTGAACGTGAGCCAGTTGTTCCTGGGCAGGCGTTCAAGGTAGGCAGACTGTCCGTCAAAGCCGTAGCCACCCCGGGCCATACGCACACCCATCTTGCCTATGTGGTTTCGGACCCCGACCCAGGAGCGGGTGTGCGGCAAGCCGTGTTTTCGGGTGGCAGCCTGCTGTACGGTTCTGTGGGCCGGACCGATTTGATTGCTTCAGAAGACACGGCCGGGCTGGCCCATGACCAGTACGCCTCAGTTCGGCGGCTCGTGGCTGAGGCAGCCCCGGACGCGGTCCTGTATCCCACGCATGGCTTCGGTTCCTTTTGCTCCATCGGTCCCGCGAGCAGGATCCCCGCCTCGACGATCGGGGAGCAAGCCGCCACCAACCATGCGCTCACGGACCCGGACGAAGACCACTTCGTCAGGCACCTCCTCGCCAATATCACGGCCTACCCGAGCTACTACGCGCACATGAGCCCGCTCAATTCCCACGGACCAGGCCCGGCGGTGCTTGACATACCGGAATCGGTGGAACCCGCGGAGTTGGAGCGCCGGCTTGAGGACGGGGAATGGGTGGTGGACCTGCGTAACCGCGTGGCATTCGCCGCAAGCCATTTGCGCGGCAGCGTGGCCTTTGAATACGGGACGGGATCGAGCTTCACGAGCTACCTGGGCTGGGTCCTGCCATGGAACCAGCCGCTCACCCTGCTGGGCGCCCACGACGACGTCGAAAAGGCCATCCGCGATCTCGCGAGGATCGGAATCGACTCCCCGGACGCCGCAGTCGGAGGGGATCCCAAAGAGCTTGCTCCCGGCATCTCATTGGTGAGCTATCCGCGCACGGACTGGACGGGGATGGTGCGCGCCCGAACCCCCGGGGACACGGTGCTGGACGTGCGCCGAACCGAGGAATTTGCCGCCTCGCACGTCAAAGGGGCAGTGAACGTTCCGCTTCATGAGCTTTTGCTCCGGATGGAGCAGTTGCCGGACGTCAGGACCTGGGTGCATTGCACCTCCGGCTACCGGGCCGGCGTCGCCGCAAGCCTGCTGCACAAGGCCGGCCGCGACGTCGTGCTCATTGACGCGGCCTTCCGCGAGGCCTCGGGCGCCGGCGTCGAACTGGCGAGCGCCGCTCCGGCCTAGATGCCTGGGCTTCCCGAGAGACGCTTGCTCACCTTTGGGGTGTTTCCTGCGGATCCTCGCTCACCTGAAGTGAGCGGGCGTTGGGAAGAACACGGGTAGATGTGAGCGGGCGTTGGGAAAAAGGCCGCCAGATGTGAGCGGGCGTCAGCTGTTGAGCCACTCCGCGGCGAAGTCCAGGTTGCGGTACACGCTCGCGACGGCGGCAGCCTCGTCGCGCGCCTCGATGGCGTCGGCGAGCTCGTCGTGGCCTTCGTGAGGAATGCCGTTGAAGCCAGCCTTGCGCTGCTGGCGCAGGAGATCGTCGTGGAAGACCCCGCCGAAGGACACATACAGTTGGTGGAGCAACGGATTGCCCGAAGCCAGCGCCACCCGTTCGTGGAATTCCCAATCCGCGCGGGCCCAAGCGGGGTAGTCGGCCGCTAGCCAGGCGTCGTGGCGGATCTGGAGGAGGGCCCGCATGGCGGCGATATCCTCGGCCGTGGCGTGTTTCGTGGCCAGTCGGGCGGCCTGGGTGTCTAGCCCCACCCTGACCTCGACCACGTGCTCCTGTGTGTGTTCCTTGTACATCCGCTGGGCCGCGCCGGAGATCTCGCTGGTGGCCCGGACATACGTGCCGTCGCCGCGGCGGACTTCGAGCATGCCGCTGTGTGCCAAGGCTTTGATGGCCTCGCGGAGCGTGCCGCGGGAGACTCCGAGCGAGGCCATGAGCTCCGGTTCAGCCGGAATTTTCTCCTGCAGGGGCCACCCTCCGGACTGGATCATGCTGCGCAGTTGGCTGGTGACCTCATCGGCCAGGGCGGGACGGTGCGAAGGAACCAGGCTCATACGACCGGCCTCGGTCCGGCCTTGATCGGGGTGCGCTTGCTGGTCAGTAAGTGGCAGGTGACCATGAGGGCAAGGGCTACCGCGGCCAGGAGCGCAAGGGGGAGCGTCCAGGCGCCAGTAGCACTGTGGAGCACCCCCATGCCGAACGGTCCCAAGGCCGCGATCAAGTAGCCCACCGACTGGGCGACGGTGGACATGGCCGTGGTTTCCGCCGTCGTACGCCCGCTGCGGCTGATGATCACTAGGACCAGCGGGAAGATGCCCAGGCCGAAACCGAACATCACCGCGGGAACGGCGGCGAGCGACGTCGGCAGCAATAGCATGGCGGGGATTGCCACCAGCGTTGTCCCGCTACCCAAATACAGGGCGGGCCGCATCATGCCTGGCCGGGAGCCGATGGCCAGGAGAATCATGCCCGCGGCCACGGAAACCAACTGCATGAGCCCGAACTGCAGGCCGCTCTCGGAAGCGCTGAGTCCTTGGCTGGTCAAAATGTAGGCAAACCAGCTCATCACCGCATAAGCAAGGAAGGCCTGCAGCGTGAAGATGGAGGTGATCAGGAATCCCAGCCGTGTGCGCAGGAGAGGCCACATTGAAACGTGTTCCTGGCTGGCCTTGCGTGCCGAGCGATGGGCGTGGAGGACCATCGGCAGGAAGCCAAGCAGTGCAGCTACGCCAAGGATCCCCCATGCGGCCAGACCCATCGACGGCGAGCCGAGTTGTTGCGCCAAGGGTACGCTGACCGCTGCGGCGAAGGTCGCGCCGCCGGACATGGTGAAGGTGTAGAGGCCGGTCATCATGGACGTCTTCGTCGCGTAGTGCTCACGGATGTACGACGGCATGGCCACGTTGCATACCGCCAGGCCGGACATCGCCAGCACCGTTCCGGCAAGGAGGGCGCCGGTTGCGGGGATACTACGGACCAGGAGGCCCGCGGCCAGCATCGCCAGCGCCACGAAGATCGACTTTTCGACGCCGATCCGGCGCGAGAGCCACGAGGTGCCCAGCCCTGCGACGGCGAAGCACAGCAAGGGGATGGACGGAAGGATTGACGCCACGAGCGCCCCGTAGCCGAGGAAGGCCTGCAACTCGTGGAACAGCGCCGCCGCACTGGTGATGCCGGCGCGCAAGTTCAGCCCGATGAGGACGACAGCGACGATCCCGACGACGGCGAACACACGGGATTTCGGCGCCGCGGTTCCGCCGGTGCCCGGCACGGTCGTTGCTTCCATTGCGCGCGGTGTCGGGTGAGTTGAGGCCATATCTAAAGGTTAGACGTTTGACGTTTGCGTTGGGAAGTTTTGTGGTGGAAATCTCCGTGAAGCCGGGCCTAACGCGGGTTGCGCGATCCCAGCCGTTGCACCGCCAAGGCAAGCCACAGCTGCACCCGGTCCGGCGTCTGGGCGGGGTCGTAGCCGGTGAGGTCCGTGATTTGCGCCAGCCGGTACCGCACCGTATTGCGGTGCAGGGTCAGGGCTTCGGCGACGGCCGCGACCGAACCGTTGTGGTTGAGGTAGCTTTCCAGGGTCGAAACGAGCTCTGAACCATGGGTGGCGTCGAATTTGCGCAGGGGAGTGAGGGCTTCACTGGCCATGTCCGCCAGTGGCACGTCCTCGCTCGCGAGCAGGAGCGACGTCAGGCTGAGCCGCTCAGGTTCGTTGACCGGCAGCCCGTGCGCGACGGCGTCGCGCGCTTCAAAGTAGCTCCATCGCACGCCGTTCGGCTTGGTGTAGGCGCCACCGATTCCGATCACCGCGTGGATCCCCGCCTCCAAAAGGTGGTCGCTGAGATCCTTGGCCAGCACGCTCGCTGAACTGCCGTCGTCGGGCACCACCGTCACCAGATCCTTCCCGACGACGGCGGTCACCCCGCCGTCGAGCGACTGCGGCAGTGATGTAGTGCCGAGTTGTTTGTGGTGGGCGGCGGAGACCACCAGCAGCACCACATTCTTGCGGGTGGTGTTGATTCCGACGCCGGCCAGGCGGCGGGCGGCTTCGACCGTGTCGAGTGTTCCGTGGATGACGTCGTCCAGCACTTGGCCGGCCAAAGCCCGCTGGCTTTGGCGCTGCTTGACCATGTTGTTGAGTTCCACGCTGATCAGGTTCTGGGCATAACCGACAATTCCGGTGTCGCCGAAAGGCTGCTTGATCCACAAGGTGCAGGCGTCTCGGCGGCCAGTCGGGATGGGGAAGGACGCCCAGTCGTCAGCCGTTGGTGCCGGGTTGCCAGCCACGCTGTTGTAAAGCTGGGCGCTGAACTGTGTGAGTGCGATGTCGGTCCGGAGCATGCTGCCCAATTGCTTGAGCAGTTCGCCGAGGCCGCCACCGGTTAGCAGGGCCCGGGCCAGGATCTGGTGCCCGGCGATGAGGCGCTCCAGCTTGGAGTAGTGGTCAGCGGATTGGGAATCGGCCACGAGCTTGCCGATGGCGATGAAGGGGGTCTCGTACGGGACTTCTACGAGGGGCAGTCCCCAGCGGTTCGCCTCCGCAATGAGGGCAGGAGGCACGGCCTCGTGGGTCAGCCCGGTGCCGAAGCCGATGCCGACGGCTCCTGCACGCTGGACCTGGCGCACAAAGCGGCGCTGTTCCGCGGCACCATTGAGCCTGAGCCCGGTGGTGAGGATCAGCTCGCCGCCATTGAGGAAGCGCTGGGGATCCTCTTGCTCGGTCACGGCCACCCAGCGGATATCTTCGTTCCAGGTGGTTTCCGCGAGGCCGGCTTTGCGGAGCCGGAGGGAGGGGACGGCGACGAGAGCGGCGAGTGACATTGCCATGCCAAAAAGGATATCCCGGCACTGGTCATTCGCACTAAGTCGGAGTAGTCAGGGTGTGCATCTGACTATTCCGCGCCACGGGGTGCTGGCATAGGCTCGGAGCAGCTGCAACCAATGCCTAGACACCGAAAGAGGTTGTACACCGTGGTCCAAACCTTGCAGAACTTCATCAACGGCGAGTTCGTCACGCCGGCAGGCACCGAACTGCTCGACATCGTGAACCCCACCAACGGGGAGATTGTCGCTCATGCGCCTATCTCTACGGAGGCCGACGTCGATGCTGCCATGAATGCGGCGAAGGAAGCCTTCAAGTCTTGGAAGCATGTCACGCCGGGCCAGCGCCAGCTCATGCTGCTCAAGCTCGCAGACGCCATCGAGGCCAACAGCGACGAGCTCGTTGAGGCGCAGCACCGAAACACCGGCCAGGTCCGTGCCCTCATCGCGTCCGAGGAAGTTGCCGCCGGTGCAGACCAGCTCCGTTTCTTCGCCGGCGCCGCGCGCATCATGGAAGGCAAGTCCGCAGGGGAGTACTTCGAGGGCCATACCTCGTACGTCCGCCGCGAACCGATCGGCGTCGTGGCGCAGGTTGCGCCGTGGAACTACCCGTTCCTCATGGGCATCTGGAAGATCGGCCCCGCCCTCGCCGCGGGCAACACTGTGGTTCTCAAGCCCTCCGATACCACTCCGGAATCCACCTTGGTCCTGGCGCGGCTGGCGGGCGAGATCTTCCCGGCCGGCGTTCTCAACGTGGTCCTCGGCAACGCGGCCACCGGCTCCATGATGGTCGAGCACAAGGTGCCAGGCTTGGTGTCGATCACCGGTTCCGTCCGTGCTGGTATTGCCGTGGCCAGCGGGGCGGCAAAGGGCCTCAAGCGTGCCCACCTGGAGCTCGGCGGCAAGGCCCCGGCCATCGTCTTCAAGGACGCCGACATCAAGAAGAGCGCAGCGGCCATCGCCGAGTTCGCCTTCTTCAACGCCGGCCAGGACTGCACGGCCATCACCCGCGTGCTGATCGAGGATTCCATCCATGACGACATGGTCGCCGCCATGGTGGAGCACACCAAGACGCTGCACACCGGTTCGCAGAACGACGACGAAAACTACTTCGGCCCGCTCAACAACGTGAACCACTTCAATGCCGTGAACTCGGTAGTGGAGCACCTCCCAGCCAACTGCAAGATCGAAACCGGCGGCCACCGTGCGGGTGACAAGGGCTTCTTCTTCGAGCCCACCATCATCACGGGCGCCAAGCAGACTGACGACGTCGTCCAGAAGGAAACCTTCGGCCCGGTCATCACCGTGCAGAAGTTCACCACCGAGGCCGAGGCACTCGAGCTGGCCAACGACGTCGAATACGCCTTGGCGTCCAGCGTCTGGACCACGGACCACGGCACCGCCATGCGGATGAGCCGCGACCTGGACTTCGGCGCGGTCTGGATCAACACCCACATCCTGCTGACCGCGGAGATGCCGCACGGCGGCTTCAAGCAGTCCGGTTACGGCAAGGACCTGTCCATGTACGGCGTCGAGGACTACACGCGCATCAAGCACGTGATGTCTGCACTTGATGCCTGAGTCCTGGACCCCAACACGGCACGCATAAGTAAGAAAGAAAGAACCATCATGACCGCAACAGCACATGAAATCACCTACCGCCTGGACCAGAAGCGCAGCATCAACGGCGCCTTCCCCGGCCCCAAGTCCCAGGCCCTGAACGAGCGCCGCGCGGCCGTCGTCGCTGCCGGTGTCTCTTCGGGCGTGCCGGTCTACGTTGAGGACGCCGACGGCGGCATCATCCGCGACGTCGACGGCAACTCCTTCATCGACCTCGGCTCCGGCATTGCCGTGACCAGCGTGGGCGCCTCGGATCCCGCCGTCGTCGCGGCCGTCCAGGACGCTGTAGCCCACTTCACCCACACCTGCTTCATGGTCACCCCGTACGAGGGCTACGTCGCCGTCGCCGAGCAGCTGAACCGCCTCACCCCGGGCGACCACGAGAAGCGCACCGTGCTTTTCAACTCCGGCGCCGAAGCGGTGGAGAACGCCGTCAAGGTGGCACGCCTGGCAACCGGCCGTGACGCTGTGGTCGCTTTCGACCACGCCTACCACGGCCGTACCAACCTGACCATGGCGCTCACCGCCAAGGCCATGCCGTACAAGACCAACTTCGGCCCGTTCGCGCCCGAGGTCTACCGCATGCCGATGAGCTACCCGTTCCGTGAGGAAAACCCGGAGATCACCGGTGCCGAGGCCGCCAAGCGCGCCATCACCATGATCGAGAAGCAGATCGGTGGCGACCAGGTTGCCGCGATCATCATCGAACCGATCCAGGGTGAGGGCGGTTTCATCGTCCCGGCCGAAGGCTTCCTGCCGGCGCTGTCCGCATGGGCCAAGGAAAAGGGCATCGTCTTCATTGCCGACGAGGTCCAGTCCGGTTTCTGCCGCACGGGTGAATGGTTCGCCGTCAACCACGAAGGCGTTGTCCCGGACATCATCACCATGGCCAAGGGCATTGCCGGCGGCCTCCCGCTGTCCGCCATCACGGGCCGTGCAGACCTGCTCGACGCCGTCCACCCGGGCGGCCTCGGCGGCACCTACGGCGGCAACCCGGTTGCTTGTGCCGCAGCTCTTGCTGCCATCGGCACCATGGAGCAGCACCACCTCAACGCCCGTGCCCGCCACATCGAGGAAATCGCCCTCGGCCGCTTGCGCGAGCTCGCGGCCGATCCTTCTGCAGGTGGAGTTATCGGCGACGTCCGCGGCCGCGGTGCCATGCTGGCAATCGAACTGGTCCAGGCCGGCTCCAAGGAACCGAACGCCGAACTGACCAAGGCCGTGGCCGCCGCGTGCCTCCAGGAAGGCGTGATCATCCTGACCTGCGGCACCTACGGCAACGTCATCCGTCTGCTGCCGCCGCTGGTCATTAGCGACGAGCTGCTCCTCGACGGACTCGAGGTCCTGGCGGCGGCCATCAAGGCCAACGCCTAGCCACAACCCAGGTGGACATGCCCACCCCTACGCGCCAAGGATGGACATAGTGCGACTATGTCCATCCTTGGCATTCAAGAACGGGCATGTCCGGGTGTGGGAAGCAGTTCCGCAGGTAGAGTCATGCCTAGCTAGCGAATCCAGACCGGCCAACGTTGCCCGGATTCCCCGGACGGGCCCTGGAATTCGCCGTCGACAAAGGGGTCTTCATGCGATATGTGGTTGGCTACACGCCGAACGAACGTGGCGCGGACGCCGTTGCCCTGGCCTCATCCCTGGCCCGCGCGCAGGACGCAGTGCTGGACCTTGTGTACGTCGTGGACGCGCATACTCCCTACTCGGGGCTGTACCCCGAAAGCACTGGCGCAACTCCCGCTGAACAGTCCGTCCTGACCGCGCAAGCCCAGAGCCTCGCGTTAGTGCCCGACGACGTCGAGGCCACCTTCCGTGCGCTGCCTGCTGAATCGTTCCCTTCGGGGCTGATCCAAGCCGCAGGGACCGACGCCGGACTGATTGTGGTGGGTGCTTCGAGGAACGGGCTGTTCAAGAGGTTCACTGTGGGCAGCGTGGCCAACGGTCTGCTGCATGCTTCGCCGGTTCCCGTGGCCTTGGCGCCGCGCGGCTTCAACCGCACCGAACCCGTCACCCGGTTCACGTTGGCCACGGGGCAGCGCTCCGGGGCCGACGCTGCGATCGCCACCGCCATCGGAGCGGCCAACCGCCGTGGCGTGCCGCTGCGGCTCGTGTCGCTGGTAACGCTCGACGCCGGCACCGACGTCGGAGGCGAGGCTACCAATGCGGCTCATCGGCACGCCAACACTGTCCTCAGCGACGCTGCCTCCCGTTTGCCGCAAGGACACAATGTGACCGTGGAAGTTGCCCACGGCCGTAGCATTGAAGAAGCGATCGACAGCCTGGAGTGGATTGACGGCGAAGTGGTCATCATCGGCTCATCGCGCCTGGCGGAAAGAAGCAAACTGTTCATGGGCGGCACCGCAAACAAGATCCTCAGGGCGCTGCCGGTGCCCATGGTGGTGGTACCGCGCGATTACGATCGCGCGGACTCGATGCCGTAGGCGCGCTGTTCAAGCCGCCGCGGGTCGCGGTCAGCGGTCAAGCTGCGCTGACCCGGGCCCTCTTCCTCATGACCGAATTCTTGCGTGCGGTGCGGAGCATGTCGACGGTCAGGAGCAGCAGGGCCAGCCACACGATGCCGAAACCCACCCAGCGGTCGGGGGTCATGGTTTCGTGGAGGACGGCCAAGGCCACGATGAACTGGAGGATCGGCGCGAAGTATTGCAGCAGGCCGATCGTCGTCATGGGCAGGCGGCGTGCAGACGCACCGAAGAAAAGGAGCGGCACGGCGGTGATGATGCCCGAAGCTGCCAGCAGCCAGAAGTGGCCCGGGCCGTTGCTCCCCAAGGTCCCGGCTCCGGTGAGGCCGAGGACGATCATAGTGGCACCGGCGAGCGGAGCGAGGACCACGGTCTCCACTGTGAGGCTCGTGATGGCGTTGACCTTCGGTCCTACGCGCTTCTTCACGAAGCCGTAGAGTCCAAAGCTGAACGCCAGGACCAAAGCGATCCACGGCAACTTTCCATAGGAAACCGTCAGGACGCCGACGGCGATGAAGCCGATCCCGACGGCGGCCCACTGCAGCGGGCGGAGCGTTTCCTTCAGGACGAACACGCCAAGGAGAACCGACACGAGCGGGTTGATGAAATAGCCGAGGGAGGCTTCGACCGCGTGCCCGGTGGTGACGCCGAAGGTGTAGGTCAGCCAGTTGATGGCGATCAGTCCTGCAGCTATGGCGAGCGGTCCCAGGACGGCCCGGTCCCTGAAGGCGTTGCCGAGGAGGCGCCATGTCCGGGTGATGGTGATGAGCAGGGCGCAGAAAATGAGCGACCACACCACTCGGTTGGCGACGATTTCCACCGCTCCGGCGGGTTGCAGCACCACGAAGTAGAGCGGAAGCAGGCCCCACAGACCGTACGCCCCGATGCCGAACACGACACCCGCCGTCGTCTCACTCTTTGCGCTCTTTGCCTCGGCGGCGGCGGATGCAGAAGCTGCGGCGTTCGGGGCGGTGGACAGGGCGGGCACGGTTTGCTCGGGCGTAGGCACAATGTCAAGAACACCACATGTTGCGAAGGTATTCCTGACCGTACGGCCGGAAAGTTTGTGTGAGTTTCCTCGCCTCACCGTGTCACTCCTGCCACCCACTGACATTCAACAGGCAACTGAGAACTAGAATTGGAAACTGCGCGCCCCACTACGCGGGGCGGATTCCCGTCTCAGAAGGGTTCACGGTGTCCAACTCGGCCGAAACCACCTCAAAACGTCCACTGCGCGTCGCCATTGTCGGCGCAGGACCGGCCGGCGTGTACGCCGCGGACATCCTGACCAAATCCAACGAGGTCAAGGATGGCGACGTCGAGGTCAGCATCGACCTTTTCGAGGCATACCCCGCGCCATACGGGCTGATCCGCTACGGAGTGGCGCCGGACCATCCCCGCATCAAGGGCATCGTCAATGCGCTTCACAAGGTCCTGGACCGCGGCGACATCCGCTTCCTTGGCAATGTCACGTACGGCCGAGACCTCACGCTGCATGACTTCCGGGCCTTCTATGACGCCGTGATCTTCTCCACGGGAGCAGTCAAGGACGCCGAACTGAACATTCCCGGCGTGGAACTCGAAGGATCGTTCGGTGGAGCCGACTTCGTGTCTTGGTATGACGGACACCCGGACGTCCCCCGCGAATGGCCGCTGGACGCCAAGGAAGTGGCGGTCATCGGCAACGGCAATGTGGCACTGGACGTGGCCCGCATGCTCTCGAAGCACGCGGACGACCTCTTGGTGACCGAAATCCCGGACAACGTCTATGCCGGCCTCAAGGCCTCCCCGGTGACGGACGTGCACATCTTCGGCCGCCGCGGGCCGGCGCAGATCAAGTTCACTCCGCTGGAACTGCGGGAGCTCTCGCACTCCAACGACGTGGACATCGTGCTGTACCCCGAGGACTTCGAATTTGATGAAGCCTCCGACGAGGCCATCCGCAGCAGCAACCAGATCAAGACCATGGTCAACACGCTGACCAACTGGCTTGTTGAGGAACATGCCGAAGCCGAGCAGCCCTCGTCGCGCAGGCTGCACCTGCATTTCCTGCACAGCCCGGTGGAAATCGTGTCGGAAGACGGCTCCGGCAAAGTCTCCGGCATCAAGTTCGAGCGGATGCAGCTGGACGGCACGGGCAATGTCAAGGGCACCGGCGAGTTCGTGGACTATCCAGTCCAGGCCGTTTACCGCGCAATCGGCTACCACGGTTCGCCGCTGGACGAGCTTGAGTACGACGCCCGCCGCGGCGTCGTCCCCAATGACGGCGGACGGGTGCTGGACGCGGACGGCAAGCCGGTACCGGGCATCTACACGACGGGCTGGATCAAGCGCGGACCCGTCGGCCTGATCGGGCACACGAAGGGCGATGCCCTGGAGACCATCGGGTGCCTGTTGGAAGACCGCCTCACGCTGCCCCCTGCCGAAAACCCGGACCCGCAGGCCATCATCAACCTTCTGGAAGAGCGGGGTGTTGAGTACACCACCTGGAAAGGCTGGAACAAGCTCGACGCACACGAAGTAGCCCTCGGTGCCGCTTGGACCGCCGAAAACCCGGGCACCGGCGTCGTACGCGAACGCATCAAGGTGGTCCCGCGCGAAGACATGATCGGAATCTCCCGCGCCTAGCGGCCCGCGACGCCCGGTCCTAAAATGAGCCATGGACGAGGAGCTCCGCTGGACGGACGCCGTCGGGCAGGCAGAACTGGTGCGGCGCGGCGCGATTTCGCCGAAGGAACTGCTCGACGCCGGCCGCGACCGCCAAGCCGGACTTGCCATCCTCGGGAAGACCAACACGCCGGAATTCGGGCTCAGCCCCCACTGCGAGCCGGCCTTGCATGGTGCCACCCGAAGCCCCTGGAACCTCGCGCTTTCCACGAGCGGCTCCAGCGGCGGGTCCGCCGCCGCCGTCGCCTCCGGCATGGTCCCCATGGCGCACGGGAACGATCTTGGCGGGTCCCTTCGCTACCCGGCTGGATGGTGTGGCGTTTTCGGGTTCAAGCCGACGCGCAAGCGTTGTCGGCGTCGCTCTGAAGCTGAAGCAAGACAGGAGAGAACCAATGTTCATGGGCGTCTACTATTTCGACGGGGATTCCGCTCAACTGCTGGAAGGTCACAAGCGCATGGTGGGCCTCCTGCCACCCGGCGCATTGAAGGTCCATGTTTGCCTATCCACCGAGGCAGGCATATCGGTCTATGACACCTGCCCGGATCGCGAAACGTTTGATCGTTTCAGCCGTGGCCATAGTTTCGCGGAACTCGTCGCGGAAGTCGGTCTGCCCGCACCCCGGATCGAAGCGTTGGGCGAAGTCGAGTCGTACGAATTTCACCCGGAGTAACCCGGCCCCGCAGAAGGCGGCCACTACGTCAGCCGAGGATGCTCCGGCGGATCGGTCTGGGCGCGGTACCGTCGGAGAACAGTTCAGGGGTGGCGGCCTGGATGCGCTTGACGTCGTCGAAAACGCCCCGCAGGTGGAGGCGCAGTGAATCGTCTGCTCCAACGGAGTTGTTGGCCTCTAGGGCGTCCACGATGGCCGTGTGCTGCTCAATCAAGGTGGAAATCGGCCGGGCGTCGATAAGGCTCAATCGCCGTGCGCGGTCCAAGTGTGCCTTGGCTGAATTCACGGCGGTCCAAGCTGTTTCATGGCCAGCAAGGCGGAGCAGTTCGCGGTGGAAGTCCTCGTCCAGACGGAAGAACTCGTCCACATCGCCGGCGGCCTCGGCCTCCCACTGGTCCTTGAGTATTTCTCGCAGACCCGCAATTCCGTCGCTATCCACCTCGGCGTCCCGGAGGGAAGCGCATTCGATGGCCTCCCGCACGAACTGAGCCTCGGCGACCCTGCCGAGATCCACCAGCGAGACGAACGAACCGATCTGCGGGAAGACCTGAACCAGGCCTTCTTCGCGCAGCAGAATCAAGCTTTCCCTGACCGGCGTCCTGCTGACCCCTAGCTCTTGGGCCAATTCATTTTCGGACAGGGGCTCGCCGGGCGGCAGTTGGAGGGAAATGATCCGACGCCGGAGGGTGTCCAGGGTCTGGTCACGCACGGAAAGCCTGGGCGCCTGTTCACTTGCTGGTTTCTTCGTAGCCACATGTCCAGTCTAGTGTCCGTTGACAGACTAGAATGGTAGTGCTTGTATGGTAGTAACAAACAGCCCGATTCATCTTCCCGAGGCCCCCGCTACGAGGGCGCTACCAAGGCTGACATCCATCCCTGAGAACTCTCCGTTTCGCTTTTCATCGCCTGCAAAGGAGCAATTGATGACCGAGAGCTTTGCCCCACCCGCCGTCAAACCAACTACTAGGAGCACCCGCGACCTCGCGAAGGTTGCCGTTTCCGGATGGCTCGGCACGGCCATGGAATTCATGGACTTCCAGCTGTACTCCTTGGCAGCAGCCATCGTCTTCAACAAGATATTCTTCCCGGACGTCAGCCCGGTCATCGGCTTGATCGCCGCGATGGCGACCTACGGCGTCGGATATGTTGCCCGCCTCGTCGGCGCGGTCTACTTCGGCCGCATGGGCGACCGGATCGGCCGCAAGAAGGTCCTCTTCATCACCATCGCACTCATGGGCGCTTCCACCACCCTGATCGGTGTGCTCCCCACGTACGCGATGATCGGTATTTGGGCACCGATCCTGCTCGTCGCGCTACGCCTTATCCAAGGCTTTGGCGCCGGCGCCGAAATCGCCGGGGCAACGGTCATGCTGACCGAATACGCCTCCGCCCGCCGTCGCGGCCTGATTTCTTCCCTGGTGTGCCTCGGAACCAACTCCGGAACCCTCGGCGCTTCCGCACTTTGGGCGATCCTCGTGGCCGCTCTTCCCCAGGACCAATTGCTCAGTTGGGGCTGGCGTATCCCGTTCCTGGCCAGTTTCGTGCTGATGATCTTCGCGGTGTGGGTCCGCCGTTCCCTCAAGGAAAGCCCGGTGTTCGAGGAGCGTGCAGACGTAGTTGACGGCGTGGCCCTGTCCAAGCAAGACATCGTGTCCAAGAAGGATGCCGTCGGTGAAGCCAAGGGCGGCGCAAAGACTCCGGTCACCAGCTCCATCGAAGCCGCGCTCCACCAGCGCAAAGGCAAGGCCTTCCTCATCGCGCTTGGTCTGCGGTTCGGTCAGGCGGGCAACTCCGGCCTCGTCCAGACGTTCCTGGTCGGCTACCTCGCTACGGTGCTGCTCGTCGACAAGAACGTAGGCACCACGGCAATCGTTTACGGTTCCCTGCTGGGCTTCGTCACCATTCCGGTGATCGGTTTCCTAGGCGACCGCTTCGGACGCAGACCCCTTTACTTGGCCCTGAGCGCCTTGACCGCATTGTTCGCCATTCCCATGATGCTGATGATCACGAGCGGAAACACCGGCCTTATTACGGTAGCCATGGTCATCGGACTGAACCTCGGCGTACTCAGCCTCTTCGCCATGGAGAGCGTGACCATGGCCGAATTCTTCGGAGCCCGCACTCGCTTCACCCAACTGGCGTTGGCCAAGGAAATCGGCGGAATTCTCGCCACCGCCATCGGCCCGCTGCTGGCAGCTACCCTCACGGCCATCACTGGTCACTGGTGGCCGCTGGCCGCGATGCTCATCGGCTACTCGTTGATCACGCTGGTCTCCGCCGCCGTAGGACCGGAAGTCCGTGGCCGCGACATGGTCCTCCTGGAAGACGCTGTATGAAAGCCGTAGTGGTCCATGCAGCTAACGACCTCCGCATCGACGAGCGGCCGGAGCCAGTCGCGGGTCCCGGAGAAGTGGTACTCGACGTTGAGTGGGGCGGGATCTGCGGCTCCGACCTGTCCTACTGGAAGCATGGTGCGTCCGGAACTGCGACACTGAAATCGCCGCTCATTTTGGGCCATGAAGTGGCTGGCCGAGTCGCCCGGCTGGGAGCCGGCGTCAAGGGTTTCGACGTCGGCCAGCCGGTCACGGTGCACCCGGCGGAACTCGTCGGCGACGGGATCATGCCTGAGCGTCTGGCAGGCCGCACCAATCTGTACCCACATGTCCGGTACTTCGGCTCGGCCGCCTTTGATCCGCATACGGACGGTGGCTTCAGCGAACGGAAGCGCGTCAGGGCATCGCAGCTCCGGTCCCTGCCCAACGGCGTCGACACCTTGCGCGGTGCGCTCGCCGAACCGCTCGCCGTCGCCATGCACGCCGTCAGTAGGGCAGGTTCGCTTAAGGGGCGGGACGTGCTCGTGAACGGTGCGGGTCCGATCGGATCCCTGGTGATTGCCGCCGCCAGGTACGCGGGGGCCAGGACTGTCGTGGCAGCGGACATCAGCGAGGCCTCGCTGCGGATCGCGAAGGCCATGGGAGCCGACGAGGTCAGCAACGTTGCCAGCGGCGGTTCGCTGCCCGACGACGTCGAGCTGGTTTTCGAGGCATCTGGCGTTCCCGGTGTGCTGGGCCGAGTTCTCCGCGCAACAGCGCGTGGCGGAACCGTGGTTCAGGTAGGCAACCTGCCGGGCGCCCCGAGCCCCTCTGCCATTGGTGACCTGGTGACGCGCGAGATCACGTGGATCGGTTCCTACCGCTTCGTGGACGAAATCAGCGACGCTTTGGTGGCCATGGCCAACGGCCTGGATATTTCACCCGTCATTACCCACAAATTCGGTATTGACCAAGCTGCCGAAGCCATGAGTGTTTCCGCGGACCCGACATCCGGCAGCAGCAAAGTCATGCTGCGGCTGAGCTAACCCAAAGGACCAAAAGCATTGAAGATCACCGACGCACGGGTAGTAGTTTCGTCTCCCGGACGCAACTACGTCACGCTCGTTATTGAGACCGAGGACGGCATCACCGGCATAGGCGACGCTACCCTCAACGGCCGCGAATTGGCCGTGGCGTCCTACCTGTCCGAACACCTCTGCCCGCTGCTGATCGGCCGCGACGCGCGCCGCATCGAGGACACTTGGCAGTATCTCTATAAGGGCGCGTACTGGCGCCGCGGACCGGTGACGATGACGGCGATCGCCGCGATCGATGTCGCGCTGTGGGACATCAAGGGCAAAGCCGCGGGCATGCCGGTCTACGAATTACTGGGCGGTGCCGCCCGTGAAGGTGTCATGGTCTATGGACACGCCAGCGGCTCGACTCTGGAAGACCTCAGCGCCGACTTTCAGCACCATTTGGACCTTGGCTACAAGGCCATCCGCGCCCAGGCGGCAGTTCCGGGTCTGGAGAAGACGTACGGGATCGCGCCGGTGGACGGCAAGACGTATGAGCCTGCGAGCGGTAACGTCCCCCAAGAGGACACCTGGGAAACGACGGCCTACTTAGACTTTGCGCCAAAGATGATGGCCCATGTGCGGGAACAGTTCGGCTACGGCGTCCACGTCCTGCACGACGTCCACCACCGGCTCACGCCCATCGAGGCAGGACGGCTTGGTGCCTCGCTGGAACAATACCGGCCGTTCTGGATCGAAGATCCGACGCCGGCTGAGGATCAATCGGCGTTCCGGCTGATCCGCCAACACACAACCACGCCTATCGCCGTCGGGGAAGTGTTCAACTCCATCTGGGATTGCCAGCAGCTCATCACGGAACGCCTCATCGACTACATCCGCACATCCGTTTCGCACGCTGGCGGTATTACCCACCTGCGCCGCATCTTCTCCCTCGCCGACCTCTACGGCGTCCGCTCCGGTTCGCACGGCGCCGGCGACCTGTCCCCGGTATCCTTCGCCGCGGCCCTGCATGTGGACATGAGCATCCCCAACTTCGGCATCCAGGAATACATGGGCCACAGGGATCCGGCCGGCGAGGTGTTCAAGACCTCCTACACCTTCACGGAGGGTTACATGCACCCCGGCGACGCTCCCGGCCTCGGGGTGGAATTCGACGAAGAAGCAGCGTTGACATTCCCTTACGATCCGAAATATCTGCCTATCAACCGCCGCCTCGACGGGTCGGTGCACGACTGGTGAATGCCCTGACTGAACCTCTCCAGCGGCAGCCGTTCGACGTCGTCGTGATAGGCGAAATCCTGCTCGAGGTAGCCACCGATGTCCCCTTCGCCCATGGCGTTCCCGCGCAACTTGGCATCTCCGGAGACGCCCTGAACGTCGCGGCGTCAGCCGCAGCGGCCGGGGCCCGCGTGGGGTTGTTGTCCGTGCTGAGCGACGACGATCTCGGCCAGGCGATTGCCGCCCGGATCGCGGAGCTTGGCATTTCCACGGAGTTGCTGAAGTTCAGGCCGGGCCAGCAGGGTGTGTATTTGGTGCATTGCGACCCCGACGGCCAGCGGGAATTCTCCTACGCCCGGCGCGGCAGCGTCGGTTCCACCCTCTGCCCCGACGACGTCGATCCCGCAGTGTTCTCGGCCGCCGGAGCAGTTGTTGCAGGCGGGATCGCCTGCGCCATTTCCAGCACATCGCGCGCCGCTGTTCTCAAGGCGGCAGGTCATTCGCCCCGCTTTGTTTTCGACCCCAACTACCGGCCGCGCCTGACATCCGTGGAGGACGCGAAGGCGGTTCTCACCGAACTCGCGCCCCAAGCGTTCCTGGTGACCCCGTCTTTTCCCGGGGAAACGTCGGCACTCCTCGGATGCTTGTCGGCCGACGAAGCCGCCAAGAAACTTCGCGGCCTTGGTGCCATGAACGTGGCGGTGACCTGCGGCGCTGACGGTATCCAGCTGGGGAGCGACACCGACTCGCTTTGGGTTGACGCAATACCCGCGCCCGCCGTCGTCGACCAGACCGGTGCCGGGGACGCCTTCGTGGGAACGATGACCGCCCGCCTGGTGCTCGGCGACGAGCTGACGACGGCGGCCCGTTACGGTGCCGCGGCCGCCTCCCTTGTGGTGGGCGGCAAAGGCGGCACGGGGTTCGTCCCGACATTTGGGCAGACAAAGGCACATGCGGCCTCTTCCAGCGAAGGGGAGCTGACATCGCACCCCTAAGCCACGACGCGCTCGCACCCCGCGAAAAGTTCCAACCGTTGTTCGAGAAACGAGATCCACTATGGCTGACGCCACTCATATCCTGAAGGTTTCCCCTGTCATTCCCGTGGTCACCATCGACGATCCATGCCATGCAGTGCCGGTGGCCCGCGCCCTGGCCGACGGCGGGGTCCGGATCATCGAACTGACGCTCCGCACCGAGAGCGCCCTCACCTCGCTCAAACTCATCGCCGAGGAAGTGCCGGACATCCTCCTCGGTGCGGGTACCGTCCTGACACCAGGCCAGGCCGATGCGGCCGTGTCTGCCGGCGCACAGTTCCTGGTCAGCCCGGGAGTCACGCCTGCGCTCCTGGGGCACATGCTCACCCTTGACGTTCCGGTGTTGCCCGGAGTTGCCACAGTCGGCGAGGTCATGGCCGTGCTGGAGCGGGGACTTCATGCCATGAAGTTCTTCCCGGCGGGTCCGGCCGGAGGCCCCGGCTACGTGGCGGCAATCGGAGCTCCCGTACCGCAGGTGCAATTCTGTCCTACCGGCGGCATCAGCCTGGCCTCAGCGCCGGAATACCTGAAGCTGCCAAATGTCTCCTGCGTCGGAGGCAGTTGGCTGACGCCCGGTCATGCCATCGAAAACGGCAACTGGCAACTCATCACCGAACTTGCACAACAGGCGGCAGCCCTCGTCGAATCCCTATAGGCAAAGCCCCGCGGCACAACTAGACTGTCGGATACTGCGCTGCATCCGGTTTTGGGAGTTCGATGAGGAATCCGATCCAACCGGCAGCTCTGGTTGGCGACGCCGCCGAGCTGCTGCAGCGGCATGCCCGCGAAGGTCACGAACAACTGGACACCTGGCGCTTTGGGCCGCCCGACGCGACGGAGCTTCCCGGGTTGCGAAGCCTGATCAAGGAATCCTGGCAGCGATCCGCGCGGCTTAAGGCGAACCCGGACCAGCCCGAGGCTCCCGTGGTCATGGACCTCGACGAGCTCGAGGAATACCGCCGCCAGCACCCGCTGGCCACCATCATGCCCGTCATCCAAAAGCTCCTCATCCAGCCCAGCTATGAGAGCGGGCTGTTGGTCGCCGTGGGGGACGAGCTCGGCCGGCTGCTGTGGGTGGACGGAAATCCAGCGATGCGGCGCCGTGCGGAAGGCATGATGTTCGTGGCAGGCGCGGACTGGTCCGAGGCGGCGGTGGGCACGAGCGCGCCCGGCACAGCGCTCGCCTTGGGCCGTGGCATCCAGATTTCCGGCGCCGAGCACTACAAACGTTCCGTCCATCCGTGGAGCTGCACCGCGGTGCCCTTCCACGACCCCGACTCCGGGGCGCTTCTCGGCGTCGTTGACATCACCGGCACGGAAGCCGCCGTCGCACCCCACACGCTTTCCCTCGTTGAAGCGACCGTGGCTGCGGCGCAGGCTCAATTGCGCGTCGAGAGGCTGCAGCTCGCGGCCGCCAAGCACTCTTCGCCCGCCCGACGGCGGAACTCGCCTTCCGCCGTCGGCTCGGGGCCGGGAACAGGACTGTACCGGAACAGCCTCCAGCTGCTGGGCCGGGACCAGGCGCTGTTGAGTATAGGAGGGCGCAGCATTCCGCTCTCCGCAAGGCACAGCGAGATCCTGGCATTGCTGGGTACCCGTCCCGAGGGTCTCAGCGCCGAAGAACTGGCCCTGGCTTTGTATCCGGGAGATGGTTTCACCGTCACCCTCCGGGCCGAAATGGTGCGCCTGCGCAAGGTGCTGCACGAACTCGATCCCGCGGCGGTCCCGGAATCACGCCCGTACCGGCTCCCGACCGACCTCGGCCAGGATGCCGCCCAGGTTCTTTCCTGCCTGCAGCGGGGTGCCCACCGCATCGCCCTGGAGATCTACAAAGGCGCCGTCCTGCCGCATTCGGAAGCCCCAGGCATTGTGGAGCTCCGCCAGAAGGTCTCCGCGCTCTTGCGCGAGGCGGTCCTCAACGACGGCAGTGCCGATGCGCTGCTCAAGTATGCCGGGTTGCCTGAGGCGAAGAACGACGTCGATGTCCGGCTCGCTGCCCTCAAGCTCCTGCCGCCGCGCTCGCCCAAGCGGGCCGCCGTCGTCGCGGAGCTCGAACGCCTGGAAACGGAGATGTCGGCCTGACGCTGGCCTCCCGTGTGGCATTCGGCAAATACGAAGTTTCGGCCCGTATCGTAGAACCGAGCCAAACGAAAGAAGCTTCCTCCGTGTTGAACAAACGCCTCGCCGTCGCCCTGACCGTGTCCGGACTCCTTGCCGGAGTCACAGCCTGCGGAGCACCTGCCCAAAACGCGCCATCGTCAACGGCTCCTGCTTTGGGAGCTACGGCCGCACCCGCATGGGAACTCGATCCCGCCGCGGGCGCGCAAAGGATCAAGGCCGCCGGCCTGGACATCCTGACGGCGGAAGGCACCGCCGAGCATTACCATGCCCATCTGGACGTGCTGGTGGACGGCAAGCCCGTCACCGTCCCGGCTGAAATCGGCTTCAGTTTCGGGGCCGACGGGCGGCCGAACGGAATCTCGGCCCTGCACACCCACGACACATCCGGTATCCTCCACATCGAAGCGCCCACGGCCGGACTGAAGTACACGCTCGGCCAGGTCCTCGCTGAATGGGGTGTCCTGGACGGCAAGGATGCCACCGGAGCACCGCACGGCGGAACCGGCGGCTGGACAGCCTACGTGAACGGCTCAAAGCAGAGTGCGCCAGTGTCTGACGTGGTTCTCAAAGCCCACGACGAGGTAGTGCTCTCGTTTGGAACGGCGCCCTCCCCGCTTCCGAGCTCCTACACGTTCCCCGCTGGCCTCTAGGGTGCAAGCCTTCGAACCAGCCTCCAAGTGATCTGAACCACAACGTTGCAACCTGCTTGCAACCTCCCCGCTCCTACGCTGAAGCCATAGCAAGGCCACCATCATGCGGAGCAAAGGAGCTAGCAATGACTGTTTATGCACAGCCGGGTGCCGAGGGTTCGAAGGTCACGTTCAAGGACCGTTACGAGAACTGGATCGGCGGCGAGTGGGTTGCCCCGGTCAAGGGGCAGTACTTCGAAAACATCACTCCGGTGACCGGGAAGGCCTTCTGCGAGGTTGCGCGGGGCACGGCCGAGGACATCGAGCTGGCCCTGGACGCAGCGCACAAGGTGGCTCCGTCCTGGGGCAAGACCTCAGCGACCGAGCGTGCCGCAATCCTGAACAAGATCGCCGACCGCATTGACGAGAATACCGAGCTGCTGGCCGTGGCCGAGAGCTGGGACAACGGCAAACCGATCCGGGAGACCCTGAACGCTGACATTCCCTTGGCGGCGGACCACTTCCGCTACTTCGCCTCCGCGATCCGGGCGCAGGAAGGCCATCTGTCCCAGCTGGACGAGGACACCACGGCGTACCACTTCCGCGAGCCGCTGGGCGTGGTGGGCCAGATCATTCCGTGGAACTTCCCCATCCTGATGGCTGTGTGGAAGCTCGCCCCGGCACTGGCCGCGGGCAACGCCGTCGTCCTCAAGCCCGCCGAGCAGACTCCATCCTCCATTCTTGTCCTGATGGAGCTGATCAGCGACCTGCTGCCTGCCGGTGTGGTGAACGTCGTCAACGGCTTCGGCGTCGAGGCCGGCAAGCCTCTGGCTTCCAGCCCCCGGATCCGCAAGATAGCCTTCACCGGGGAGACCACCACGGGCCGGTTGATCAGCCAGTACGCGTCCCAGAACCTGATCCCGGTGACCCTTGAACTGGGCGGCAAGAGCCCGAACATCTTCTTCGACGACGTCGCCGCGCAGAACGACGCGTTCTACGACAAGGCCCAGGAAGGCTTCACACTCTTCGCCTTCAACCAGGGCGAAGTGTGCACCTGCCCGTCCCGCGCCCTGGTCCAGGAAGGCATCTACGACTCCTTTATGGCGGACGCCGTGGCCCGGACCAACAAGATCATCCAGGGCAACCCGCTGGACACTGAAACCCAGCTGGGTGCCCAGGCCTCGAACGACCAGCTGGAGAAGATCCTCTCCTACATCGACATCGGAAAGCAGGAAGGCGCCAAGGTCCTCACTGGGGGTGCCCGGGCCCAGCTGGACGGTGACCTGGCCGGCGGCTACTACGTCCAGCCGACAATCTTCGAGGGCCATAACCGGATGCGGATCTTCCAGGAGGAGATCTTCGGCCCGGTAGTTTCCGTGACGAAGTTCAGCGACTACAACGACGCCATCGGCATCGCCAACGACACTCTGTACGGACTCGGGGCCGGCGTATGGTCCCGCAACGGGAACGTCGCCTACCGTGCAGGCCGGGAAATCCAGGCCGGCCGCGTGTGGGTGAACAATTACCACGCCTACCCGGCCGGTGCCGCGTTCGGCGGATACAAGTCCTCCGGCATCGGACGCGAAAACCACGCCATGATGCTGGATCACTACCAGCAGACCAAGAACCTCCTGGTCAGCTACAACGAAAACAAGCTCGGCTTCTTCTAGGCCGCACTTAGCCCGGCGGGGAGGGATCGGCACAGATCCCTCCCCGCCAAACCATCGCGGCCACCCCGCAGGAACAGCAGCACTCCTAGAACAACGCTTCAACGACGCAAGGATTTCGCCAATGACGACGACAATGCAAGCAGCCGTAGTAACCGAATTCGGAAAAGACCTTCAGATCCAGTCCCTCCCCATTCCCACTCCTGGCCGGGGGGAAGCGCTGGTCAAGGTCATCACCACCGGCGTCTGCCACACCGACCTGCACGCCGCGGAGGGGGACTGGCCCGTCAAGCCCTCCCCGCCGTTCGTGCCTGGCCATGAAGGCGTGGGCGAAGTTGTTGCCCTCGGTGAAGGCGTCACCGACCTGGCAGTCGGGGACCTTGTGGGTAATGCCTGGCTCTGGTCCGCCTGTGGCGACTGCCAGTACTGCCGGACCGGCTGGGAAACGCTGTGCGAAGCCCAGCAGAACGCCGGCTACAGTGTGGACGGCTCGTTCGGGGAGTACATGCTGGTAAACAGCCGGTTCGCCGCGAGGATTCCGGCAGGTTCGGACCCCGTGGAGGTTGCTCCGGTGCTGTGCGCCGGTGTCACCGTCTACAAAGGGCTGAAGATGACTGAGGC
Source organism: Arthrobacter sp. FW306-04-A (assembly GCF_044358315.1). Classification (GTDB taxonomy): domain Bacteria; phylum Actinomycetota; class Actinomycetes; order Actinomycetales; family Micrococcaceae; genus Arthrobacter. Next base: position 3,434,419 of record NZ_CP084559.1, on the reverse strand, counting down.
CAAGCCGGGCCAATGGGTCACCATTTCCGGCATCGGCGGCCTGGGGCACATCGCGGTCCAGTACGCAGTGGCCATGGGCCTGCGGGTCGCGGCCGTGGACATCGCCGATGACAAGCTTGCCCTGGCCAGGAAGCACGGCGCGGAGCTCACCGTCAACGCGCTGCACGAGGATCCTGCCGAAGTCATCCAGCGCGAAACCGGAGGCTGTCACGGCGTCCTGGTCACGGCAGTGCACCCGTCGGCATTCGGGCAGGCGATCGGCATGGCCCGGCGCGGCGGGACCATCGTCTTCAACGGACTTCCGCCGGGAGACTTCCCTGCACCGATCTTCGAGATTGTGCTCAAGGGCCTGACCGTCCGCGGCTCGATCGTGGGGACGCGGCAGGACCTGGAGGAAGCGCTGGACTTCTACGCGCAGGGCAAGATCCACCCGACCGTGTCCACGCGTGAGCTCTCCGAGGTCAACGCGGTCCTTGATGAGATGAAGCATGCCAAGATCGACGGCCGTGTGGTGCTGAGGTTCTAATGCCCCACAACCGGCTCGACGCCGCAGTGACGCTGCCCGGGGAAGACTTTTCCCGGGTGGCGCTCACCGCCCCCTCCATCGAATTGCTCAAGAAGCTGTGGGAGCAGCATGGGCCGCTCATGTTCCACCAGTCCGGTGGTTGCTGCGACGGCTCCTCGCCCATGTGCTACCCGGCCGGCGAGTTCATAACCGGCGACTCGGACGTTTTGCTCGGCCTTTTTGACATCGGAGATAGCGAACGGCCCCAGCCTTTGGAGTTCTGGATGTCCCGGGAACAGTTCAACTACTGGTCGCACACCCACCTGACGGTGGACGTGGTGGCAGGCAGGGGGAGTGGCTTCTCCGTGGAATCACCAGAGGGCAAACGCTTCCTCATCCGCTCCGCCTTGATGGACTGGAACGTCCCCAAGCTCTGAGGATGAGCAGCTCGCGTCTCACGATTCGGGACAAAAGTGATTGTCCGCTGGATGGACACTACCCTTGATGAGTCTGTTTCCAACACCCATTAAGATTGTGGACTCATCTATGAACCTCTTCCGGACCAAGTCAATCGAGCAGTCCATTGCGGACGCCGATGAACCCGGACGCAAGCTCAAGCGTTCCCTCAGCACCTGGGATCTGATGATCATGGGTGTCGCCGTCGCCGTCGGCGCCGGGATCTTCTCCGTCGGCGCGAAAGCCGCCGCAAACTTTGCCGGGCCCGCCGTGACGATTTCCTTTGCCGTCGCAGCCGTCACGTGCGCCCTGGCCATAATGTGTTACGCCGAATTCGCTACCGCCATCCCGGTGGCGGGGTCCGCGTACGTCTTCACCTACGCCACCATGGGTGAAGTCCTCGCCTGGATCATCGGTTGGAACCTCATCCTTGAACTCTTTACGGCTGCTGCGGTCATCGCCAAGTACTGGGGCATCTATCTGAGCAAGGTGTTCGGCCTCATGGGCGTCGATATGCCGCCGGCCCTGAACATCGCAGGCGTGGACCTCTACTGGGGCGCGTTCCTGATTGTCGCGATCTTCACGGTGCTCTTGGTGCTCGGCACCAAGCTCTCCGCCCGCGTGGGCAACATCTTCACGCTGATCAAGATCGCCGTGGTGCTGTTCGTGATTGTGGTCGGCTTCACCTACGTCAAGTTCTCCAACTACACGCCCTTTGTCCCGGCATCGCAGCCCACCGGCGGCAACGACGGCGCGGACGTGATGAAGCAGTCCTTCTTCGGCTTCCTCACCGGTGCGGTTCCGGCGCAGTATGGAACTCTGGGCATTTTTGCCGGCGCAGCCTTGGTGTTCTTTGCGTTCATCGGTTTCGACGTGGTTGCCACGTCCGCGGAAGAGGTCAAGAACCCGCAGAAGACTCTGCCGCGGGGCATCTTCGGCGGACTGGCGCTCGTGACGGTGCTGTACATCCTGGTCTCCCTGGCCCTGACCGGCATGGTGTCCTACACACAACTGGCCGAAGCCAAGAGCCCCACCCTCACCACGGCCTTCGAGGCTGTTGGAAATACCGACGCGGCCAAGGTCATTGCCTTCGGTTCCCTGATCGGTTTGACCACCGTCATCATGGTGCTGCTCATGGGACTTGCCCGCGTGGTCTTGGCCATGAGCCGCGACGGATTGCTCCCGCGGTCGTTGTCCAAGACGAGCGACAAGCGCTCGACGCCGGTCCGCCTCCAAATCATCTGTGGCGCGGCCGTGGCGATCGTGGCTGGCCTTACCAATGTGGATCTCCTTGAAGAAATGATCAACATCGGCACGCTTTCGGCGTTCGTCATGGTCAGCCTCGGCATCCTGGTGCTGCGTAAGAAGCGCCCGGACCTGAAGCCGGCTTTCCGGGTTCCGTTTGGCAAGGTGCTTCCGGTAGTTTCCGCTGTCCTGTGCCTCTACCTGATGACGAACCTGGCCGTGGAAACCTGGATCTTCTTCGCCATCTGGCTGGCAATCGGACTTGCCATCTACTTTGCATACGGCCAGCGCCACTCCCGCCTGAACGAGAAGTTCGCTGCGGCGAAGGCTGCGGTCGCTGGGAGGAGCGGCGACTCCAGCGGTTCAACCGACTCAAGCGACGACGAGGACAGCCTCAGCAAGGTCTGATGCCCCTGACTGGATCCATGGCCCCCTCAAGCTTCGGCTTGAGGGGGCTCCCCATTGGACTCCGACACATGCGGCTCTAACGCTTACGGGGCCGCGTGCGGCTCTAACGCTTACGGGGCCGCGTGCTCGTTGACCCACTCCACGAGCGGTCGCAGTACCTCCCAACGCTGGGCGATCTCTTCTTTGGCCGAGGGCTGCGACATCCACTCAGGTTCGCCCAAAGTCACCCCGGCAGACAGGGACTTGTGCTTGAGGAGCTCGGCGCGTGGATGGTCTTTGTCGAAACCACGCGGCACGGTCTTGAGTTTCTCCCCTTCAACCGCGAAACCTGCCGCGGCAATGGTATCGACGATTTTCTGGAGTTCTTCTCCACTGGCCGGTGCATCCGTGGCGGCGCGGAACCGGGCAATCTGCTCAGGAGTTCGCGAGTGGCATCCGCCGCCCACGAGTAACCCGTCCGCACTGAGCTGAAGGTAGAAGCCCACGCCCTCCTTGTGGGCAGCAAACGCGCCCTGCGCCGTTTTGTAAGGCGACTTGTCCTGGGAGAAGCGGACATCCCTGTTGGGGCGGAAGACCTTGCCCGGCCCGAACCTTGGCTCAAGCTCCTCCAGCAATAGCGTCAGAGGCTCCTTCACAGCGGAGTCGTAAATGTCTTTGTGCGCCAGCCACCATTCTCGGTTGTTATTCTCTTCAAGCTCGGCATAGAAGGCGATGGCCGCTGCGGGGATCCCGGTAAATGTGCTCATGTAAGGATCCTATGGACGACAACGCCGAGCTAGCCAGAGCCATTGTCGGCTATGTGGAAAACTCGTCGCGGAGAGGCAGATCTCTCGGTCCGTATCTTATTTCGCGTTCCGCCGGCTACAACCTCAGGAACCGCAACAAGCCACGGTTTTGATGCGCATCAAAAAGCAACCCCGCCGCGGAGAATCCGCAGCGGGGTTGCCTGTTGTTGGACGTTGTTAGAGCTTGTTGGCTGCTTCAGCAGCCGACTCGCCCTGGCCGGCGCCGAGGTTGGCGCGCAACTTGGCGCCGAGTTCGGCGTCGACGTTGGTCCAGTACTGGATGGCGCGTTCCTTGATGCCGGGGCTCTTGACGCCACCCACAGCGCCCGTGATGGTGTCCAGCAGACGGGCCTTGGCGCCGTCGTCGTACACTTCGCGGTAGAGAGCGCCGGCCTGGACGAAGTCTCCGTCCTCGGCGTGCAGCGAGTGTGCGGAGAGCGTCAGCTCGCCATCGTTCTCCCAGCCGCCAGCCGGGTTCTGCGGTTCAACAGCAGCCGGGCCACCCACGGAGTTCGGTGCGTAGACCGGAACCGTGGGAGCGTTGAACAGGTAGCGTCCCGAGCCGTCCTGGCTGTAGTTGTTGACCTGGTTCTTCGGCTGGTTCACCGGGATCTGGGCGTGGTTGGTGCCGACGCGGTAACGGTGTGCGTCAGCATAGGAGAAGATGCGTGCCTGCAGCATCTTGTCCGGGGAAGCTGCGATACCGGGAACGAAGTTCGACGGCGCAAAGGTGGCCTGCTCGATCTGCGCGAAGTAGTTCTCCGGGTTCTTGTTGAGCTCCATGGTGCCCACGTGGATCAGCGGGTAGTCCGCGTGCGGCCAGACCTTGGTGAGGTCGAACGGGTTGAAGCGGTACGTCTTGGCGTCCTCGTAGGGCATGACCTGGACGTGCAGCTCCCAGGACGGGAAGTTGCCGGCGGCGATGTTTTCCTGGAGGTCGCGGATGTAGAAGTCCGCGTCCGAGCCGGCCAGCTCTTCAGCCTGGTCGCCCGTGATGGTCTTGACGCCCTGGTTGGACTTGAAGTGGTACTTGACCCAGAAGCGCTCGCCCTCGCCGTTGATCCACTGGTAGGTGTGCGAGCCGTAGCCCTGCATTTCACGCCAGGAAGCCGGCAGGCCACGATCGCCCATGAGCCAGGTGACCTGGTGTGCGGACTCGGGGGAGAGGGTCCAGAAGTCCCACTGCATGTCGGCGTCACGCAGGTGCGTGCCCGGGAGGCGCTTCTGCGAGTGGATGAAGTCCGGGAACTTGATGCCGTCTCGGATGAAGAAGACGGGGGTGTTATTGCCCACGAGGTCGTAGTTGCCCTCGGAAGTGTAGAACTTCACGGCGAAGCCGCGGGGGTCGCGCCAGGTGTCCGGGGAGCCGTTCTCGCCTGCAACGGAGGAGAATCGGATGAGCATGTCCGTCTCGACGCCGGGCTGGAACAGGGCTGCCTTGGTGTACTTGGAAACGTCCGAGGAAGTCTTGAAGGTACCGAAAGCGCCGCCACCCTTGGCGTGGACAACACGCTCCGGGACTCGCTCGCGGTTGAACTGTGCGAGCTTTTCCACCAGGTAGTGGTCGGTCAGGATGATGGCACCATCGGCGCCGACGGACTTGGAATGCGCATCCGAAGTGACTGGTGCGCCCGACTGTGTTGTCGAAATGTTCGCGGTCATCGTTCTCCTATTTCGTGGGTTACTTGCGTTTGAGTAGGAAGCTGTTGTTTGGCCTGGCAGTCCTGGCAGATGCCTTGGTACAGCACATCTGCGATCTGGATGGTCATGGGTTTGGAGTGCTCATCCCAGTGCGGGGTGAGGCATGGAGCATGGCCCACGGCGCAATCGACGTCCTCCACCCGGCCACAGCTGATGCAGACGGCGTGGTGGTGATTGTCGCCCACCCGCGTCTCGTACAGCGCAGGGGAGTGGGGCGGTTCGAAGCGTCGCAGCATCTGTAGGTCCGTGAGGTCGCTCAGCACCACATAAACAGACTGCGCTGTCAGTTCGGGAAGATCCTTGCGCGCGGCAGCCAGGATGCCTTCGGCCGGGGAATGTGGATTGTGCTGAACGGCAGCGAGGACCGCCAAACGCTGCTTGGTCACGCGGCGTCCGTGAGAATGCAGGGCGGAAGCCCACGCTTCCTGGTCTGCCGAGTGATCTGCCATACCCTCATTGAAGCACTTATTATGAGTCCTTCACAATAAGGTGAGGCTAACTTCGGATGAACCGGGCAGGCGGCGGTCCGGCCGGGCACCTCCAGCTGCCTTACGCGTTGCGTCCTTAGGGGAGGATGCGTTGCCTCCGGGAGGGAGCACTTGTTGATGGGTAGGGTTGGACGGTGGCAAAACTCCTCGCTGACATGACTCCGCTTCGCGAAAGCCCCGCATTCCGCCGCCTGTGGCTCGGGTCCTCCGTGTCGATGGTCGGATCCCAGTTGACGCTCGTTGCCGTGAGCCTTGAGGTCTACAGCATCACCCAGCAGAGCCTCTACGTAGGCCTGCTGAGCGTCTTTGCCTTGGTTCCGCTGGTGATCGCGGGTTTGTTCGGCGGTGCCATTTCCGACGCTTACGACCGACGGAAAGTCGCGATCGTTTCTTCCCTCGTTTTGTGGGCCTGCAGCGCTGCCCTCGCGCTCCAAGCGTGGTTCCAACTCAACAATGTCTGGATCCTGTTTGCGCTCGTTGCGATCCAAAGCGGCGCGCAAGGCATCAACGGGCCCGCACGCAGCGCCATTATTCCCTTGCTGGTCCGGAAAGAGCTGCTGCCTGCGGCCAACGCGTTGAGCATGCTCAACATGGGCATTTCCATGACGGCAGGCCCCTTGCTTGCTGGTGTGCTGGTTGCGTCGAGCGGTTTTGGCTGGACCTACACGATCGACGCCTTCAGCTTTGCTTTCGCGCTGTGGAGCCTGTTCAAGCTTCCGCCCCTGCCCGCAGGCGAGAACGCGTCGGCACCCGGCCTTCGCTCGGTCGTCGAGGGCTTCCGGTTCCTGGGCACCCGGCCGAATCTCCGCATGACCTTCATCATCGATCTCATCGCGATGATCTGCGCCCAGCCGCGCGCCCTCATGCCGGCCATTGGCGCCACCATGATCGGCGGCGGTGACACCACCGTGGGTGTACTGCTCGCCTCCGTGGCAGTGGGCGCCTTCCTAGCGGGGTTGTTCTCAGGCCCCCTGGGAAGGGTGCGGCGCCAGGGCAGTGCGGTGGTATGGTCCGTGGCCGGATGGGGCTTCTCGATCGCAGCGTTCGGCCTGGTGGTAGTCCTTGCGGGCGATTCTGGTCGCGGTGGCGTGACCCCTTGGATAGTCCCCGCCGCCATCTGTTGTGCCCTTGCCGGAATCTCGGACTCCGTCAGTGCGGTCTTCCGCACAACCATCCTGCAATCAGCCACTCCGGATCACATGCGGGGACGGTTGCAAGGCGTGTTCATCGTGGTAGTTGCCGGAGGTCCGCGAGTGGGGGACATGCTCGCTGGTGGCGTCACCAAAGTTCTCAGCGAAGGCCGGGTACTACTCCTGGGCGGCGTGCTGTGTGCGGTCCTGGCCTGGCTCGTGGCCCGTTGGCAGCGCGGATTCCTCCGGTACGACTCCGTTCACCCCGTGCCGTAACCGCGCCCTAGCCCAGCGCCGCATTCCGCAGCCCCAGGCCGGAACGTCCGGACCGCCGTCGGCGTTAATGGGAACAGAACCAGCATGAATGCAAGACAACAGCGAGAGAACTGCAAGAAAGTAGTGAAGTGCACAATCATCACAATGGCCTGAAAACCGCAGCGCTGTTCGGTGTGCTTTGGGCGGTGCTGCTGGGGCTCGGTGCCCTGATCGGCGCGGGCACCCGCAGCGCGGCGCCCATCTGGATCATGGCCCTGGTCGGTGTCGCGACAACGGCCTACGGATATTGGAACAGCGACAAGATTGCCATCCGTTCCATGGCCGCCTACCCGGTCTCGGAGGCGCAGGCTCCCCAGCTGTACCAAATCGTCAGGGAGCTCTCAGTGCGGGCAAACCAGCCTATGCCGCGGATCTACGTTTCTCCGACGATGACCCCCAACGCCTTCGCCACGGGACGCAATCCGAAGAATGCCGCCGTGTGCTGCACCGAAGGCATCCTGAACCTGCTTGACGCACGCGAGCTACGCGGCGTTCTCGGCCATGAGCTCATGCACGTCTACAACCGCGACATCCTCACCTCGTCAATCGCGGCCGCCGTCGCCGGCGTCATTACCTCTGTGGGCCAGATGCTGCTGTTCTTCGGTGGCGGGGACCGGCGGAACGCCAATCCGATTGCCTTGCTCGCCATGGCGCTCCTGGCGCCGTTTGCCGCCTCTCTGATCCAGCTCGCCATTTCCCGTACCAGGGAGTACGACGCCGACCACGACGGCGCGGAGCTCACCGGCGATCCGCTGGCGCTCGCCTCAGCCCTGCGCAGGATCGAAGCGGGTGTGAAGCAGGTGCCGCTGCCACAGGACCAGCGCCTCGTGAATACCTCGCACCTCATGATTGCCAACCCGTTCCGCGGCGGAGCCATGACTAAGCTTTTCGCCACCCACCCGCCCATGCGCGAGCGCATCGAGCGGCTTGAGCGGATGGCTGGACGGCCGCTTTCCTAGCCGGCGGTCCAAGAGTCGCCGGTCCAGCGCCGCAATCGACGACGGGCGGCTTCATGCGAACAAGCCCTCACCAATGAAGCCGCCCGCCTTGATGCCTGGGGGAACCGCGAACAGGCCGGAGCCGGTGTGCTTCAGGTATTCCAGGGCCAGCTTGTCGCTCTTAGCCATGGCCATCTGCATGGGTACGTAGTGCGTCCGCGGGTCCTTGACGAAGGCGATGAAGAACAGGCCTGCGTCGAGGTGGCCGAGTCCGTCCGAGCCGTCGGTGTAGTTGTATCCGCGGCGGAGCATCTTCACGCCGTCGTTCTGGCTCGCGTGCGCCAGCCGGACGTGGGAGTCGACGGCGATCAACGGCTCGCCGTCGCGTCCCTTGATCCCGAAGTCCGGCGCCGTGAATTCCTCTCCCCCGGACAGGGGCGCTCCCGCACCCTTGGTGCGGCCGATCAGCCCTTCCTGTTCGCGCAGCGAGGTCCGGTCCCAGATCTCGATGTGCATCCTGATCCGCCGGGAAACCAGATAGCTGCCTCCAGCCATCCAGGCTTCTCCAGAACGGCTTCCGGCGGTGGCCCACACGTGCTGATCGAGCAGCGCGGCATCCTCCGCCTTAATGTTGGCCGTGCCGTCCTTGAAACCGAATAGGTTACGCGGGGTCGTTTGGGCCCGTGACGTGGACGAGGTCCGGCCAAAGCCCAGTTGGGACCAGCGGACGCGCACCTTGCCGAAGCCGATGCGCGCCAGGTTGCGGATCGCGTGCACAGCCACCTGGGGGTCGTCAGCACAGGCCTGGACCACAATGTCGCCCCCCGTCCGTTCTGGCTGGAGGGCGTCGCCGGGGAAGTGCGGCAAATCGATCAGGGCGTCCGGCCGGCGACCGTCCAGGCCAAATCGGGCCTTGCCGTCCTTTTCGAAGAGGCCGGGGCCAAAGCCAAAAGTCAGGGTCAGCTTGCCGGCCGCGAGGTCAAGGGCCTCACCTGTGTCTTCGGGTGGCGCATCGTAGGGGCCGTCGACGGCACCAGTTCCTCCCGTTGTACGGCCGGCGGTCATTGCTTCGGCCGCGGCAGTCCAGTTCTTCAGGAGCTTGATCACCGCGGCCCGGTCCTCAACGGTCACGTCGAAGGCAGCCATGTGGAGACGGTCCTGCGCCGGCGTGACGATGCCTGCCTGGCGTTCGCCGTAGAACGGAACCACATTGCTTGCAGCGCCGGCCGGGACCGCCGCTGCCGCCACGGCATCATGGCTCAGGAAGCCGGCGGCTAGGCCGGCTGCGGCACCGGCACCGCCCACGCCGGCGAGGGAAAGCAGCCCTCGACGCGACAGGCCGCGCTTGGCGGACCCGACGTCGGACGCGGCCGCCGACTCGGGAGCGGCGGCAGGAGCGGACCCGACGGCGTCAGCCTGGGTGCCGCCGTCGGGCGCCTCAGCGGACTTGCCGCTGGAAGGGCAGCCGCTCACAGGACCACGGCCGAGGTGAGCTTCGACAGCGGCTCTCCCAGAGCGTCGACGAGGGCTGCGAGCTGCTGGACCTCGGTGGCGCTGAGCTCGTTGTAGTACGCGAAGCCGTCACCCTTGGCGTGCTTCTTGAGCTCGGCCTGCAGGGCTGCGAACTTCTCGTCGAGGCTATTGGCGAGGGCGGCATCTTTCTGCGTGAGCGCGGGCTTGAGGCTTTCGAAGGCGATCCGGGCGCCGTCGACGTTGGCCTGGAAGTCCCAGAGGTCTGTGTGGGACCAGATTTCCTCCTCGCCGGTGACCTTGCCGCGTGCAACTTCGTCCAGGAGTTCCTTGGCTCCGTTGCCGAGCTTGTCCGCGGAGAGTTCCACCGTGCGGGTGCGCTTGCCAAGTTCCTCAGTATCGGCCACGAGCTGCGTGGCGATCTTGGCGCGCTCTGCGGCGGTCAGCGCCGTGTGACCCGCTGGCGGGAACAGGTCTTTTTCGGCGCGGTGCCAGCCAGTCCATTCCTGGCCGGGCTCAAGGTCGGCTTCGCGGGCGTCCAGCTTGGGGTCGAGGTCGCCGAAGGACTCCGCGACGGGTTCGATCCGCTCCCAGTGCATGCGGGTCGCGGCGTAGAGCTCCCGGGCCTTGCTGGCGTCACCTGCAGCGTAGGCGTCAGCGAATGCCTTGGTGCCTGTGACGAGCTGCTCGGTCTGGTCCTTGACGTACGCCGCGTACTGCTGGACGCCGGAGTCCACGAGCTTCTGGAAATCAGCGTCGACGGCGGTTTTGTTTCCCGAGTCCGTGACTTCGAAGGCTGAGCGGATGCCGTCGCCCTGCATGCCGGGCTTGCACGCGGTGGTGTACTTGCCTGCCGGGGCAGTGACCACCAAGTTGCGGGTCAGGCCAGGACCGATGTTCTCCACTTCGCCGACGATCCGTAGGCCGTCTTCGGCGAGGAGGTAGAACTCGGTGATTTCCGTGCCTTCGTTCTTGACCGCGAAGCTCAGGTTGCCGCTGGGGACGCTGCCGGTGGAAACCTTGCACTCAGTCCTGGTGCTGGTGACCTGGATCGGTCCGGCGGAGGTGCTGGAGCCGGGGGTCTTTGCGTTGTCCGTGCACCCGGTGAGTGCCAGGGGAACGGCTGCGGCTGCGGCGACGAGGGCAAGCGACGTCCGGAACCGGGAAGTCATTTTGGGCAGGGGAGTGCCAGGCATGGGGTTTCCTTCTGTTTTTTAGGGGGTGCGAGAAACGTTTAGGCGGCGTTTGTGGCCTGGGAAGCGGCGGCGTTTCCTGCTGCCGCGTCGCTGGAGGACTTTGCGGGCGTGGAACTATTGGCGCGGATGTAGAAGTAGAGCACCGGGATCACGTACAGCAACCAGGCTCCGGCTTCGAGCCACGTGGTGGCCGGAGACAAGTTGAGGGTGCCCTTCAGCAGGGTGCCGTACCAGGACGACGGCGGGATGGTGGCGGAGACGTCGAACGCGAGGCTGTGGAGCCCTGGCAGGATTCCTGCCTCCTGGAGGTCGTGGATTCCATAGGCCAGCACGCCGCCCGCGATCACGATGAGCCCGACGCCGGTCCACGTGAAGAAGCGCGAGAGGTTGACCCTCAGGACCCCGCGGTGCAGCAGGTATCCGAGCCCGGCGGCAACGGCCAGGCCGAGCAACGCGCCGATCAGGGGCTGCGTTGACTCTCCGGCGGCCTGGGCCGCTGCCCAGAGGAACAGCGCCGTCTCAAGGCCTTCGCGGCCCACCGCGATGGCGGCAACGAGGACGAGACCCCACGCGGCGCCGTCGGCCATCTTGTCCACTTGCGACTTGAGCTCGCCGCCGAGGCTGCGGGCAGTGCGCGCCATCCAGAAGACCATCCAGGTGACGAGCGCGACGGCGACAATGGACAGTCCGCCTCCGATCGCCTCTTGCGCCGCGAAGGTCAGCCCCTGCGGGCCGAAGGTGAGCAGGGCGCCAAAAGCGATGGACACCGCCACCGCGATGCCGACGCCGGCCCAAAGCCGGGGGAGCAGCGAGCGGCGTCCGGTCTTGACCAGGTAGGCCATGAGCAGGACCACAACGAGTGTGGCTTCAAGGCCTTCGCGCAGGCCGATCAGGAAGTTCGCGGTCATGTGGAATCTTTCGTTAGGGGAGCCACACTTAGGCTCGCCTAAGGAAGTACAGTACCCGCTTGGCGTGATTGCGCAAAAGAAACGTGTCGTAATTATTTTGAGATTGCACGGTGGTGGTTGTCACGCGCGGCAGTCTTTTGACCTCCGCGGATCGTTCCAGTCGCGGAATCCCGGGGTCTTCGCAAGACCTCGACCCCAAAAAGTTGCGCGGCGTGACACGCCTACCCCCATTAACGACGACGGCGCGTTGCCCGCTCAGGGGGCAACGCGCCGTCGTCGCACTTCAGGATGGCGGCCTGGGCCACAGCAAGTCTTAGCTGCGGAAGTTCACGAACTGGAGATCGGCCTCTTCGAATTTCTTCAGGATGTTCATGGTTTCCTGCAGGTCATCGCGGGACTTCGATGTGACGCGGAGCTCGTCGCCTTGGATCTGGGACTTGACGGACTTCGGGGCCTCGTCGCGGATGATCTTGTTGATCTTCTTTGCCATGTCCTGGGCAATGCCCTCCTTGATGGAGCATTCCAGACGGAATTCCTTGCCGGAAGGGTAAGGCTCGCCCTGGTCGAGGGACTTCAGGGAGATACCGCGCTTGATGAGCTTGGACTGGAACACGTCCAGAACGGCGAGAATGCGGTCCTCGGAGTTGGCTTTCATGAGGATCTTTTCGCCGCTGAAGTCGATCTCGGCGCCGACGCCCTTGAAGTCGTATCGCTGTGCGATTTCCTTCTGGGACTGGTGGAGCGCGTTGGCGACTTCCTGCTTGTCTACCTTGCTGACGACGTCGAATGTGGATTCGCCTGCCATGACTCTCCTTTTGATCGGTGGGTGTGGCCCGGAAACGGGCGGTTTTGTCTGCCATCCAGCCTAGTACGGAAGCACCCGGTGTGTGCGGTACGTTCACAGTTCGCTCACAGCACACGTATGGTCGGAACTGAGACTGCCCCGACAGAGTTGTATCAGTTTGAAGAGCCCATCCTGAAAGGGAGCACCATGAGCAACCAGGCCGTCCGATACGTCACCAAGTCAGCTGCCGCCGCCGCCGGCTCAATCGGAGTCGCCGCTGCCACCGCTGCGACCGCGGTTGCAGCCGCGGCACTCGCGGCCTCCGTGGTCCTGAGCCCGGTCCCGGACGCGGCATCCCGGATGGATGGTGTCCACGCTGACCTGCTGCGGGCGGTGCAGCTCAACCAGATCACGATGGAGCAGGCGGCCAGTTTCGAGGCCAAACTGGTGGGCCGGATACTCGGAGATGCCTGAGTTTTCCGCTGATTTTGGGGCTCCGAGGCCTCGATTCGATTCTTCGGCAGAAGTTCTGTAAGGTTGTCTTGCTCGCGGTTACCGGATCGGAAACGAAACGATGATCGGGAGTGACTTCTTTTGAAGTTTGGCAGATTACCCGAGCGGCCAAAGGGGGCTGACTGTAAATCAGCTGGCAACGCCTACGGGGGTTCGAATCCCTCATCTGCCACAAAATTAAATCCCCGGAACCATGTGGTTCCGGGGATTTTTTGTTCGTCCGTGTTGTTTGGATCGACCCCGGTTCGACGCGGAAAATCGTCTGCGCCGCGCAGCTGGACCTCGACACTCGGATTCGGGTGTCGACACGGATTTTGCGTGTCGGGGGTGGATTTCCGTGTCGCTGTCTCTCGGCAGCGCACGACGGCGGTTGCTCACCGGCGGCGCCATGCCCCGCCCGGTTTTAGCTCGCGCTGCCAGGCTCCAGCCAGTATCCATCCAGGTGGTGCACCAATTGGCGACCCAGCCCACCGGACAACTGGATCCACAGGGTACTGCGGTCGCTGGTCATGCCATCCAAGGTGCCGACGATCCTGTTGCCGCGGGTGTCCTGCAGGACCAGTTTCTGGTGGAGCGGAAGTTCCGGCCACACATCTGCGTGTGCCTTTGTGATTTGGGTGGTGCTCACGGGATCTCCTTGATACCTTCTGCAATTTATTTTCAGACATTCTGCCGGTGGCACGTGAACCCGCGGTAAACGCCGTGCCATGCAACGACACACAATACAAAGCTATCGTCGAATGTTACTGGGTAGTAACATGGCGGTTATGCATCTGCTTCTCCGAACTCTCCTGCTCTTGTTCACCTCGTCCAAGCGGAGCCGACTCAGCGTATGGGACACCTCGTCGCTGCCTATGCAAGTGCTGCCCACAGACATCGACATAGCAATGCATGTCAATAACGGCATGTATTTCTCCCTGATGGATCTCGGACGCTTCGACCTCATGGTGCGCGCCGGGATCTGGCAAAAGATGCGTCGCCGCGGCTGGAGTCCGGTGGCTGCGGGGGAGACCATCGCCTTCCGAAAGTCCCTGCAGCTCTGGCAGCAATACACCATCGAGTCCAAGATCATCGGACTTGATTCCAAGGCCATCTACTTTGAACAGCGCATGGTGGTGGATGGCGAGATCTATGCACGCGCGCATATTGCCACACGGCTTGTCGCCAAAGGCCGGCCCGTGAGCCAGGAGGAAATCCTGGCCGAGTTCGGGGAACCTCCCGCAGACCTTGAGCTTCCGGAATGGATCCACGAGTGGCGTGAGAACAACGCGCTCCCCGGCGCCCGCAAAGCCGCACCTCACCTCTGGCACTAGCATCTCTGGCGCTAACGCCTCAGACCACTAGACCCGCGGGGCCGGGTGCCAAGGCCGCCGGACGCCCGCATGCCGCGTTACGCCCCGACGTCGCGCCTTTGCAGCGCAACCGCACTCAGCAACACCAGCCCTGCCGAGATTCCCCACAGCCAGCCGGCGGCAGCCCAATCCGCCCCATTGGTCACCGGTGAGTTGCCGTAGGCCCAGTGATACGGGGAGAGATTGAGCAGCCAGCCAAGGTCCGGGCTTTGCCTGCCCACGGCGTTGAACACGTAGCCCAGCACGCCGATAGCAGTCCCCGCAGCCAGCCCGTACGCTTTCCGCCCCGTCAATGCGCCGGCGAACAATGCCCCCGTGCCGCTGAGGAGTGCGAGTCCGGCAAACATGACCGTGGCGCCGAACAGGTTCTGCGGGTTGATTTTCAGCTGCGCCGATTCATTGAGCGAGAGGATCAGCACTTCAACCAACACGGCGAGCAGAACCACGCGCAAGGCCATAGCCAGGGCCCGCTCCAACGCGACTTGGATCCTGGTCACCCCGTGGGCGAGCGTGAGTTCCAACTGTCCGGACTCCTCGTCACCGGCTACGGCCGCAGCGCCCCAGGACACAGTGGCGATGGTCATCAGGAGGAAGCCGATGAGCCCGAGCACCGTGGCTTGGGTGTACCCGGTGCCGGTGGCGATCTGGTCGTAGTTCAAGGCCTTGGTCATTTCCGGGGGCAAGGCATTGATCATTCCCTGCATCTGCGAGCTGCCGCCGATCGAAGGGAAGAGTGGAAGATAGAGAGCGATCGCAGCCGCCAATCCAGCCGCCCAACCCAGCGTTGAACGCCAAGGGTCCAGGAATGCGCGCCTGAAGAGAGGCAGTTTCCTATTCATTGCCGGCTCCTTTCGTTGCCTCCAGCGCCTCGTGGCCGTTGCCGTTGCGCTTGCCGTTGCCTGTCATCCCGTACAGCTTCAGCACCGATTCCTCCAGGTCAGGCTCTTCCAACACCAGATGCGTCAGTTGAAGCGTGGACAGCGCCTGCACCAGCGGCTGGATGTCCCCTTCTAGAACCGCGGAGACCCCGACGCCGTCGCCCACTTTGAGCACCTCAAGCGCTCCGACGCCGGGTACCCGGCCTAGCAGCGCACCGGCGTCGTCCGCTCTGATGCCGCTGGCGGTGAGGCGCAAGTGCCGGAGCGCGGTCTCGCGGAGGGCATCGACGGTGGCCACTGTGACGATCTTGCCGTCCCGCAGGATCGCCACCTCGTCCGCGGCCTGCTGGACTTCGCTGAGGACATGCGAACTCAGGAAGACGGTCTGACCGTTGTCGCGGGCTTCCCGCACCATGGCCAGGAACTCCTGTTGGACCAAGGGATCCAGCCCGCTGGTGGGTTCGTCCAGAACGAGGAGCTCGGGGCTGTGCATGAATGCCTGGACCAGCCCAAGCTTCTGCTTGTTGCCTTTGGAAAGCTTGCGCGTGTGGCGGTCGAGGTCCAGGTCCAAACGCTCAGCGAGTTCGTCGATGCGTCCGGGTTTCACCGGGCCGCTGATCGCTGCGTAGTGGTCCAGGAGCCTGCGTCCGGTGATGCGCTGTTCCAGGAATAGCTCGCCCGGGAGGTAGCCGATCCTGCGTCGCAGCTCGGGTCCTGCGTGGCGCGGATCTTCGCCGAGCACCTGAACATGTCCACCGCTTGGGCGGATGATGTCCAGCAGGCAGCGCATGGTGGTGGTCTTTCCGGCACCGTTGGGGCCGATGACGCCGAACACGCTGCCCGGTTCCACCCTGAAGTCGATGCCGTGCAGGACTTCCCGACGGCCGAACGTCTTGCGCAGGCCTTCGACGACGATTGCCTGTTTCATGATGCGGTCTCCGTTCCAGTGGGTTCCGGTGCCGGTGCCTGCAGCGCTGCGCGCGCGGCATCGAGGAACCGGGTGTCTGAGTAGAAGCCGTGGGTATAGAGGTCGATGGTGGGGAGCGTCAGTGCGCGGAGCATGTCCGGACCCAGCTCGCTCGTTCCGACTGCCCGGGCCGCGTGCCTGCCGAGCACCAGCGTCGATAGGCTATTCGTCGCGACCACGACGGCGGTGGTCGCCACGTCGTCGAAGGCTCGGATAGTGCCGCCAGCGATTCCGGCCTCGATGATGGCCCGGGTCTGGGCCACCACGGCATCAAAGAAGGCGTCGCCCGCGTCGGACTCGTCGCTGAGGGACTGCCGGACATACGCGATCTCGTGGGCGTATTGCTCAGGGTGGGACAGGAAGTTCTGGATCTGTGTGCCCACCGCCTGAGGATCGGTCTTCCGGATGCCCTGCCCCGCGGTTTCGGCCAACACGTGGTTGTCGCAGGCTTCGCGGAGGCCGGCTTTGCTGCCGAAATGGTGGATCACGAGGCCCGGGCTGACTCCTGCCTCGGCGGCGACGGCCCTGATGGTGGCGGCGGAGAAGCCTTGCCGACCGAACAAGGCAATGGCGGCATCCCGGATGCGGGCTCGGGTGTTGAGATCCTCTGCTGTTGAACGCATGTTTAACATGCTAAACATATGTTCAACTTCTCGCAATGGTTTGGTGATTTTCACTCGGCGGCTCGGCTCGACCGGGTCTCGGACGTCGCCGTCGTGCTTTATTCCCGGTTTGCCGGGAAGCGAACAGAGGCGACTTAGATGGCGCGGTCGCGTACCGTGGAAGCATGGCTACAGTTGACATCACCGGCGAGCAGTTCGCATCGACCATTGAGGGCAATGACATTGTCCTGGTGGATTTCTGGGCAGCATGGTGCGGCCCTTGCAGGCAGTTCGCCCCCACGTATAAAGCCGCTTCCGAGAAACATGACGATGTCTTCTTCGCCAAGGTGGACACCGAGGCGGAGCAGCAGCTCGCCGCCGAAGCCGGCATTTCCTCCATCCCCACGCTCATGGCCTTCCGCGAAAAGGTCCTCGTGTTCTCCCAGCCGGGCGCACTGAACGGACCCCAGCTGGAGCAGGTCATTGAGGCGGTCAAGGGATTGGACATGGATGAGGTCCACGCGCACATCGCAAAGCAGCGCGCCGAAAACTCCTAGAAACAGCATCGGCCGTCCCCGCAGGCGCCTTCGCTTCGGCCGGGGAACGGTGCCGGCGTGGGCCCACCCGCTTTCCGGCGGGGAACAGCCGATGCCAGTTAGAGGCGGTCGAGCTTGACCGGTTCTGCCAACAGCGCGCTGAGGGATTCGTTGAGGTCCTGGACCGCGATGCCCTTGGAATGGATGTCGAGGTGTTCCTCGGAGGCCCACTGCTCGGTCAGGACCAGCTTGTCGTCGTTGGCTTCGGTGAGCTCATAACGGATGCAGCCCGGCTCATTCACCACCTCGTCGATCGCGATTTCCAGCGCGAGCTTAACGCGGAAGAATTCGCCATCGTTGGGAATGAACGTGGCCTGCAGGTCAATGGGTGCACTCATGGGATTCACATTACCGGCTGGCCGGGCAAGCCCCCGAAATATTTTGTAGGACTTCCAAGCAAAAGCCTTCTCTTGGACCGGCGTAGTTGGTAGCGTGCGTTCATGCTTTCCTACACAGCCGGGGACACTGACGTCCCGCTGCTTGAAGAGACAATCGGCGCCAACTTTGAGCGCATAGCGGCGCAGTTCCCGTTGCGGGACGCGCTCATAGAAGCAGCTCCCGTGCCCGGCGGGGAGGCCCGGCGCTGGAGTTACGAAAAACTGAACGACGACGTCGACCGGCTCGCACGTGCGCTGCTCGCGACGGGCGTCGCCAAGGGTGACAGAGTGGGTATCTGGAGCCCGAACTGCGCCGAGTGGACCATCCTGCAATACGCCACCGCGAAGGTGGGGGCGATCCTGGTCAACGTCAACCCTGCGTACCGCAGCCACGAACTCGAATTCGTGGTCCGCCAGAACGGCATGCGGATGCTGGTGGCCGCACCATCGGACAAGAACAGCGACTATGTGGCCATGGCCCGCGAAGCTTTAGGCAGTTGCCTCGAGCTCCGGGAGCTCGTTTTCCTTCCCGATTTCGGACTCGACATGCTCGACGCCGGTGTGCCGCAAAGCGCAGCGGAGCTGACTTTCGCCGAGCTGCTAAGGCGGGCGGACGACGTCGCTCCCTCAACGCTCAAGGCGCGCATGGCGGGACTCGACCCGCACGATCCCATCAATCTGCAGTACACCTCCGGCACCACCGGGTTCCCCAAGGGCGCCACCCTTACGCACCACAACATCCTCAACAACGGCAACCAGATCGGCAGGCTGCTGGGTTACACGGAACGCGACCGCGTGGTCCTGCCGGTGCCGTTCTACCACTGCTTCGGAATGGTGATCGGGAACCTGAACACCCTCAGCTTCGGCGCCGCCACCATCATTCCCGGCCGGGGATTCACACCAGCCGCCGCCCTGGAAGCCGTACAGGACTTTGGCGGGACCTCACTGTACGGCGTACCCACCATGTTCATTGCCGAGTTGGCTTTGCCCGATTTCGCGTCCTATGACCTCTCCACGCTGCGCACCGGCGTCATGGCAGGCTCCCTGTGCCCCATCGAGGTGATGGAGCGCGTCATTGAGGAGATGAACATGCGGGATGTGGCCATTTGCTACGGCATGACCGAGACCTCGCCTGTGTCCACCATGACCCTTGCGGCCGACACGCTGGAGCAGCGGACCACCACGGTGGGGCGCACCATGCCGCGACTGGAGTCCAAGATTGTTGATCCTGGCACCGGCGAAACGTTGGAACGCGGTGAGATCGGCGAACTGTGCACTCGGGGCTACGCCGTGATGGCCGGGTACTGGGATCAGCCGGGGAAGACCGCCGAGGCAATCGACGACGACGGCTGGATGCACACCGGTGACCTCGCCCGGATGGACCCTGACGGTTTTATCGCGATCGAGGGCCGCATGAAGGACATGGTCATCCGCGGGGGCGAGAACGTCTATCCACGCGAAATCGAGGAGTTCCTGTACCGGCATCCCGCCATCCAGGACGTCCAGGTGATCGGGGTGCCCGATGCAAAGTACGGCGAGGAACTGATGGCCTGCATCATCCTCAAGCCGGGGGCAGCTTTGGACCTGGCCGGAGTGCAGGAGTTCTGCCGCGGCAAGCTGGCCCACTACAAGATCCCGCGCTACGTGGACATCCGGGACAGTTTCCCCATGACAGTGTCCGGCAAGGTACGCAAGATCGACATGCGGGAAGAAGCGATCGCCCGCCTGGGGCTCTGAGCCAACGCGGGGTCACTTACGTCCCATGCCTGGCAGCAACATGGGCCGTAAGTGACCCCGCGTTGCCCTGTTTGGAAGTCTGCCTGTGGATAACTCCATGCCGGCGTCCGTTTGCGGACAAACTGGATCGCATGGTCCGCATCATTCCGCTGCCGGAGGAACTCAGTAACCGTCCTTTCACAGTCTATGAATCCCGTGTACTTGGCGTCGCTCCGAAGCGGCTCCGGGCCAGGGACGTGTCCGACGGCGGCCGGCTGATCTACTTGCCTGCGGGTCTTGAGTTTGCGCTTGCCGAACGGGCGCGGGTCCTTGCAGCGGCAACACCGGGTGCCTGGGTGTCCCATGAGAGTGCCGCGGTACTGACTCGGCTCGGCCTTCCTCCCTGGCTGGGCGGCGGTGAGACGGTCCACCTCAGCAAGCCCCATGAGCTTCCGCGGGTCCGAAGGTCAGGAGTGAAGGGACACCGAGTGCGCATCCTCCCTGGCGAAGTCACGGAAATAGACGGAATCCCGGTGTCGTCCCCGTCCCGGACTTGGCTTGATCTGGCGCATCAGTTGCCGCTGCGGTACGTGATTGCCATGGGCGACCAGTTGATCCGCATGCCCCGGCCGGGGTTTGAAGGAAGGACGGAGCCCTACGCGAACAAGGAAGGGCTGCGCCTTCTTATCCGGCAGCATCCGAATATGAAAGGCGTGGAGAAAGCCCGGCTTGCCCTTGAAGACATGCGGGTCGGAGCAGACTCGTTTCCGGAGACATTCCTGCGGCTGGCCGTGTTGGACGCAGGGCTGCCTGAACCGGAATTGCAGCTCCGCCTCGATCCGGACGATCCGTGGTCGCCGTCCGCGGACCTGGGGTACCGGCGGTTCCGGATGGCCGTGCAGTATGACGGAGCCCCGCATCTCACGCGGGAACAGCAGACAAGGGACAACCGGAGGGACGAGGCTTTCACCGGCGCCGGCTGGTCCTACTTCAAGGCCAACGCCGATGACCTGGCCGAAGGGTTCAGGGGCCTCATTGTCCGGGTCAAGCGGTCTAAGCCAACGCGGGGTCACTTCCGGCCCATGCCGGGCAGCAACATGGGCCGTGAGTGACCCCGCGTTGCTAGTGCCCACGGTGGTCCTGGATGGTCATGCGGGGCCCGAACGTCGGCTTGCGGAAGCCGCTGAGCCCGAGCATCCGGACTACCCGCTGCCGGTGCCCGCGCCAAGGTTCCAGGAGGGCGATCATGCCGGCGTCGTCGGTTTTCCTGCCGGTCAGCGCGTAGCCGACGTATGAGGCCAAGTGGTAGTCGCCCACCGCGATCGAGTCCGGGCACCCATGGGTCCGCTGGACAACCTCGGCAGCGGTCCAGACTCCGATGCCCGGAATGGTCTGCATCTTTGTTCCGGCTTCCGCTGCGCTGAGCGAGGCGAGCCGTTCAAGCGCGACGGCGGAGCGCAGGGCCCGCATGACGGTTGCCGAACGCTGGGGACCTACGCCGGCCTTGTGCCATTCCCATGAAGGAACGGCCAGCCATTGGGCAGCGGACGGCGGGACGAGCAGGCCCGACGGCGCGAGGCGGCCGGCGCTCGGGGCTGCGGTGCCGTACCGGTACATCAGGTAGCGGTAACCCCGTCGGGCTTCGATGGTGGTGACCTTTTGCTCAAGGATCGTGGGCACGAGCGAGTCCACCACCCGCCCAGTGGAGGGCAGCCGGACGGCGAGGTTCCGGCGTCGGGCTTCCCTGACCATTCGCGGAAGGGTGGCGTGGAACGCGGCCTCGTCAAAGCCGGACCAGTCGTCCCCGCTTCCCAGCAACGCAGGCACGGAATCGATCGCAGAAGCTGCGCCGGATCCCCAAGCCTGGGCACCCACATACGTGTCCGGGCCATTTCCGGCTGAGGTGAGGCGCAGGGTAGCCGGACCGTCCGGCGTCGTGAACGCCATCCACACGCCGTCCTGCCGTGCTGCGAAGGACGGATCGCCGTTGCCCCGCATGAGGATCCCAAGGGTCTGGAGGAGGTCTAACGGACCGCCCGGGTGCCATCGCACAGACGCGTCGGCCGCGGCCGCTGCGGCGGGTGGGGCATCGACGATGGTCATTTATTCATGGTCGCACGCGCGCCTGACAACAGCGGACATGTCCCAAACAAGCAATCCATGAAGCCCTTACGCCGCGAAACCCGGACGACTAGACTCCACGTGTGGCGCGGGGCGTCCGCGTCTTCGCAATGCAATCCAGGAGAACGATATGGCCGGAATCGTGCACTTTGAGATCCCCGCGGATGACCAGGAGCGGGCCAGGAACTTCTACAAATCGGCGTTTGATTGGCAGATCAATCCGATGCCGGAGATGGACTATAACATCGTCATCACCACGCCGAGCGACGAGAAGACGAGCATGCCTTCGCAGCCCGGAGCCATCAACGGCGGGATGATGGCAAGGGCCGGCGAACTCACCACCCCTGTGATCACGGTGGACGTGGAGAGCATCGACACTGCCTTGGCGGAGATCGAACGATTGGGCGGCTCGGTGGTCAAGCCGAAGGATGCCATTCCGGGAATGGGTTTCTACGCCTATTTCAAGGACACCGAGGGCAATGTCCTGGGCCTGTGGGAAAACCTCCCGGCCGGGGAGAGCACCCCAGAGTGAGCTAGGGGGGTCTGCCGGTCCGGGATTGTCCAGGGCCGGCTGACCCGTCCCTCCGCCCAGTCCCGCCCCGCCCCCTCAGTCTTGTTCCGCCCCGAAGCGCCCGCGGGCCTCCACTGGAATCAAGGGCTTCCCGGCGCGGACCTTGAGTTCTTGTACTGCCCAAGTGTTGCCGTCGGGGTCGGCGAACCCGAAGAACGTGCCGCCGTCGCGCTCGTCAAAGACGGTGATTTCGCTGGCCTCGACCCCGCGGCTGAGCAATTCTTCCCGCGCAGCGCACGCGTCCGCGACCACGAGCTGCAGTCCCCGCATCGAACCGGGTGCCATCTCATTCTGGGCGGGGAGGCTGCCGACCACGATCGAGCATCCTGAGCCCGGGGGAGTCAATTGCGCCACGTGCATGTGCTCGTTGGTGGTGTTGTGATCAAGGTCGAACCCCACCTTGTCGCGGTAGAACTCGATGGCGCGGTCAATGTCACTCACAGGGAGCACAACCACTTCGAGGGTCCAATCCATGGTGCATGTCCTTTCCTTGGAGGGTGTCACGGCTAGCTTGCCCCGAGAGGCCTTCCCTTGGCTAGGCATCGACCCGGCCCGGCCGGATCCTCTGCTGCGCAGAGGCAGTCCCGACCAAGCGGTAACTTGGTACCTATGAAGTACGCCCAGTCCGTCCTGGACCTCATTGGCAATACACCGCTCATCAAGCTCAATCACGTGACCGGGGACATCAAGGCCACCATTCTGGTGAAGCTCGAATATGTGAACCCCGGCGGCTCCATCAAGGACCGCATCGCGGTGAAGATGATCGAGGAGGCGGAGCGGGACGGAAAGCTCAAGCCGGGCGGAACAATCGTGGAACCCACCTCGGGCAACACCGGCGTCGGACTTGCCTTGGTAGCCCAACAAAAGGGATACAAGTGCATCTTCGTTGTCCCGGACAAGGTTGGCGAGGACAAACGCGCCGTGCTCCAGGCCTATGGCGCAGAAGTTGTGGTCACCCCGACCTCCGTGGCCCCGGACAGTCCCCAAAGCTACTACAGCGTCTCCGACCGGCTCGTGTCCGAGATCCCCGGAGCCTACAAGCCGGACCAGTTCTCCAACCCTGCCGCCCCGGGCAGCCACTACGAGACCACCGGACCCGAGATCTGGAGTGATACCGACGGCAAGATCACGCACGTAGTGATCGGCGCCGGTACTGGCGGAACCATCACCGGAACAGGCCGGTACCTCAAGGACGTGTCCGCTAGCCGGCCGGAGTCCGACGGCGGCCGGGTCAAGGTCATCGGCGCCGACCCCGCAGGCTCGGTCTACTCGGGGGGTACCGGGAGGCCCTATTTCGTAGAGGGCGTCGGCGAAGACATGTGGCCGGTCAACTACGACAAGACCGTGCCGGACGACGTCATTGCCGTGAGCGACGCGGACTCCTTCGAGATGACCCGCCGCCTGGCCCGCGAGGAGGGCCTCCTTGTGGGAGGCTCATCCGGCATGGCAGTGGTTGCCGCGTTGCAGGTGGCCAAAGACCTTGGCGAGGAAGCAGTCGTCGTCGTGATCCTGCCAGACTCCGGCCGCGGCTACCTGGCGAAGATTTTCAACGACAAGTGGATGCGCTCCTACGGCTTCCTCTCCGGCGGCGAGGAAGCCTCGGTGGGCGAGGTTCTGAAGTCCAAAACCGGCGAGATGCCGGACCTCGTCCACATCCACCCCAACGAGACCGTCCGCGACGTCATCAACATCATGAACGAATTCGGGGTCTCGCACATCCCGGTCCTTTCGCAGGAGCCGCCGGTGGTCATGGGCGAGGTCCTCGGCGCGGTCGACGAGCGCACGTTGACCACCAAGCTGTTCCGCGGCGAGGCGAAATTGACCGACAAGATCTCCGAGCACATGGGGGAGCGCTTGCCGGTGATCGGCTCACTGGAAACCATCTCCGCCGCACGGGAACTGCTGTCCGACGTCGACACTGTCATGGTGACGTTCGTCGGAGCCCCCGTGGGCATCCTCACCCGCCACGACCTTCTCGCCTACCTGAGCAACTGACACTAGGAGTTCACATGTC
This sequence comes from Arthrobacter sp. FW306-04-A, assembly GCF_044358315.1. Lineage (GTDB taxonomy): Bacteria > Actinomycetota > Actinomycetes > Actinomycetales > Micrococcaceae > Arthrobacter. The sequence continues at coordinate 3,410,383 of NZ_CP084559.1, read as the reverse complement.
TGCAAACGAAGCAGGATTCAACACGCGTGCCGTCCACGCCGGCCAGGACTTCGAACCGCGCACCGGCGCCGTGGTTCCGCCGTTGCATTTCAGTTCGACGTATGCCCAGGACGGCATAGGCGGTTTGCGCGACGGCTACGAGTATGGCCGCGGCACCAACCCCACCCGTGATGCGCTGCAGGAGCAACTGGCCGCACTGGAAGGCGGCACCCACGCATACAGCTTCAGCTCGGGCCTTGCCGCAGAAGACTCCCTCATCCGTGCCATTGCCCGGCCCGGGGACCACATCGTCCTCGGCAACGACGCCTACGGTGGAACCTACCGGCTCATCAACCGCGTACTCGGTGAGTGGGGCATCGGCAACACACCAGTGGACATGTCCAACCTCGACGCTGTTGCCGCGGCCGTCGCGGCGAACAAAACCCGCATCGTCTGGGTGGAAACCCCGTCCAACCCGATGATGAAGATCACCGATATCGAAGCGCTCGCCAAAGTAGCGCACGACGCCGGTGCCCTCCTGGTGGTCGACAACACCTTTGCGTCGCCGTACCTGCAGACCCCGCTCGCCCTGGGTGCCGACGTCGTGGTCCACTCGACCACCAAGTACATCGGCGGACACTCGGACGTGGTGGGCGGCGCGATCGTGGTCAAGGACGCTGGCCTGGCCGAGAAGATCGGCTTTGTGCAGTTCGCCGTCGGCGCGGTGTCCGGCCCCATGGACGCGTTCCTGACCACCCGAGGACTCAAAACCCTCGGCGTGCGCATGGACCGCCACAGTGAGAACGCCCAGGCCGTGGCCGAGTGGTTGCTTGAACGTCCCGAAGTTGAAGCCGTGCTTTACCCGGGCCTGCCCTCCCACCCGGGCCACGAGCTCGCGGCGAAGCAGATGAAGAAGTTCGGCGGAATGATTTCGGTGCAGTTCAAGGGCGGCGAAGCTGCGGCCCGCAAGGTGGCGGAGTCCACCCAGGTGTTCACGCTGGCTGAGTCCCTGGGCGGCATCGAATCGCTCATGAACTATCCCTCCGAGATGACGCATGCTTCGGTCAAGGGCACGGAGTTGGCCGTTCCGGTCAACCTGATCCGGCTTTCCTGCGGCATCGAGGACGTCGAAGACCTCATCGCGGACCTTGAGCGGGCTATCGGCAACATCACGGACTGAAGGCCCCTCAATATCTGACCTGCTTTGAATATTGGATCGGCCGGGGCACGCCACCACGGTCGTGTGTCCCGGCCTTTCTGCGTTCAAACATGGTCAGGAATGGCGCACAACCCTAGCTTTCTTTAGAAAAGCCAGCTACTCTCTAGCCATGCCTTTACGATCCGATTGGTCCGAGCGGACGTGCAGCCTGGCCCGTGGCCTTGACATCCTCGGCGACCCTTGGGGAAGCCTGGTGCTGCGGGAGGTCTTCTTCGGCAACGGACGCTTCGACGCCATCAAGACGCGGCTCGGAGTGGCCGATAACGTCTTGAGCAAGCGCCTGGGTTGGCTGCTTGAGGCCGGCCTCCTTGCCCAGCGGCCCTACACGGACGGTGCTCGCGTGCGTCAAGAGTACGTCCTCACCATCAAGGGCGAAGATGCCTTGCCGGTCTTGAACGCCATCATCATCTGGTCCGAGAAACACCTCGACGCCCCCGCGGACAACGCCCACATGCGGGTCATCCACAACGGGTGCGGGCTGCCGACCGCGTCGGCAGATACCTGCTCCCATTGCGGGTCCCGGCTGACCGCCGCCAACACCAGCTGGCATAGCCTCACGCGGTCTGAACACCCGTTGGCTTTGGCCACTGCCCCAATACTGGCAACCGCCCCAATACTGGCCACAGCCCCGACACTTGCCGCAGTCGCCCTCCCGAACGAATCGGAGCCCTCCGCATGACCGCACCCAATCTCACCGAGCTATCCGCTGGCAAGCCCCCGCGGAAGCGGCGACTTCACCCCGCGTGGATGGTGGCGGCCGTCGCGTTCCTGGCACTTGTGGGCGCAGCTGGATTCCGGGCCGCACCCGGCGTGCTGATGGTACCGCTGCAGCAGGAGTTCGGCTGGTCCACCACGGTCCTGTCCCTCGCCGTCAGCATCAACCTGGTGTTGTTCGGGCTCACGGCACCGTTTGCCGCTGCGCTCATGGAACGCTTCGGCATCCGTGCTGTCACCTCGATCGCCCTCTGCCTGATTGGCCTCGGCTCCGCGCTGACTGTGTTCGTGAACCAGTCCTGGCAGATCCTGCTGACCTGGGGCGTGCTGATTGGCCTCGGCACCGGATCCATGGCGTTGGTCTTCGCCGCCAGTATCGCCAACACGTGGTTCTCGAAGAGCCGCGGACTGGTGATCGGCATCCTGACGGCGGGCAGCGCAGCAGGCCAGTTGGTCTTCCTGCCGTTCATCGCTGTCCTCGCCCAAAACCCGGGCTGGCGCGGCGCCTCGCTGCTCATCGCTGCCGGAGCGCTCGCCGTGGTGCCGCTCGTGCTGCGCTGGCTCAAAAACTCACCCGCCGACGTCGGGGTTCAACCCTATGGCGCCGAAGAAGAGCAGCCGACGACGGCGGAAGCCGCCGAGGTTGCGGACGTCACCGAAGCTGAAGGTACAGCGATTGCCAGCGCCAAGGCGCCCAACGCAGCCGTTCGGGCACTGCAGGTGCTCAAGCGGGCCAGCAAAGTGCGCACTTTCTGGGCCCTTGTTGCCGGTTTCGCCATCTGCGGTGCCACCACCAACGGACTGATCGGCACCCACTTCATTCCCTCGGCTCACGACCACGGAATGCCGGAAACCACCGCGGCGGGCTTGCTGGCCGTCGTCGGGATCTTCGACATCGTGGGCACCATCGCTTCGGGTTGGTTGACGGACCGCTTCAACCCCAAGGTGCTCCTGGCGGTGTATTACCAGTTCCGCGGCATCGGCCTCTTGGTGTTGCCTGTGCTGTTGGGCTCCACGGTGGAACCCAGCATGATCCTGTTCGTGGTGGTTTACGGCCTCGACTGGGTGGCCACGGTGCCCCCGACAGCGGCCATCTGCCGCAAGGTGTTCGGGGCCGACGGCTCGGTGGTGTTCGGCTGGGTCTTCGCCGCGCACCAGCTCGGGGCAGCGGTGGCCGCACTCCTCGCGGGCTACATCCGCGACGCCACGGGCCACTACACCTACGCCTGGATCGGCGCCGCCGCGATGTGCACCGTGGCGGCCGTCATCAGCGCCACGATCCGCAAGGACGCCGGGAAGAAGGAACCCGTCCCGGTTGCAGCCTAGGGCACTGGCGATTCCTAGCGGAACGCCGGGATCCCCGTGATGTGCTGGCCCAGGATCAAGGTGTGTACTTCGTCTGTTCCTTCGTAGGTGCGCACCGATTCCAGGTTGTTGGCATGGCGCAATGGCGGGTAGTCCAGCGTGATTCCATTGCCACCCAGGATGGTGCGGGCTTCGCGCGCGATTTTGATGGCTTCACGAACATTGTTGAGCTTGCCCATGGAGATCTGTTCCGGCCGAAGTTTGCCCGCATCCTTGAGGCGTCCCAGATGCAGCGCCAGCATAGTGCCCTTCTGGATCTCCAAGAGCATGTTGACGAGTTTTTCCTGCGTCAACTGGTACCCGGCCAAGGGCTTGCCGAATTGCATGCGGCTTCCGGCATATTCGAGCGCTGCCTCGTAAGAGTCGCGGGCCGCGCCCATGGCGCCCCAAGCGATGCCGTAGCGGGCCTCGTTGAGGCAAGTGAACGGTCCCCGGAGCCCTTGGGCACCAGGGAGGAGCGCCTCCGGACCCAGCCGGACGCCGTCGAACACCACATCGCATTGGATGGAGGAGCGCATGGAGAGCTTCGCTTCGATGGGAGTCACGGCGACCCCCGGCGTGCCTGCCGGAACCAGGAAACCCCGGATCCCGTCGTCCGTGTTCGCCCACACCACCATGACGTCGGCGATCGATGCCATCCCGATCCAGCGCTTGGAACCGTCCAGCACCCAGGCCGCGTCGTCGCCCGTGCCGTCGCGGCGCGCAAGGCTAGCCATCGACGAGGGGTCCGAACCCGCCGTCGGCTCCGTCAACGCGAAGCAGCCGATCAGTTCGCCGGCAGCCATGCGGGGGAGCCATTGTTCCTTCTGCTCTTCGCTGCCCCATTTATGGATGGCGGTCATGGCGAGCGAACCTTGGACGGACACGAAAGTGCGAATGCCGGAATCGCCAGCCTCGAGTTCCATCGCGGCAAGGCCGTATTCGACGGCGGTCCGGCCAGGGCAGCCGTAGCCCTCCAGGTGCATTCCAAGGACACCGAGTTCACCAAGTTCCGCGGGTAGCTCCCGTGGGAAGACGGCGTCCTCGTACCACCGCGCGATGTTTGGCCTGATGCGCTGGTCCGTAAAGTCGCGCACTCTCTCGCGAAGCTCCAATTCCTCGCTGCTCAAGAGCGATTCGAGGGCCAGGACATCGGAGGTATTCGTCGTTGAATGGCTCATGCCAGCATCTTAGGCCGGACATGCTCCCCGGAGTCCGCTGTGACCGCCGACGCCGGCGCGGCCGGCGGCCACCCCGTGCCAGAATTGAGCCATGGCGGCGGCGGAAGTGAACGGAACAGGACTGCCGCTACCGGCAGTCGAGGGGATCGGGCGACGCCGCATACTGGCCGGCCTTGTCCTGGCCCTGCTGCTTCCTGTCGCCATCGAAGTCCTGGTATCCCTGCTGGACTACCGGAACTTCGCCATGATCATGCTCTTTCAACTGGCTGTCGCAGCTGCCGTCGCCGCTATCGGGGGATTGTGGCCGGCCGTGGTGTCCGCCGTCCTCGGCAGCATGCTCTTGAACTATTTTTCGGCCGAACCGGTGGGCTCCTTATCCATCGCGGATCCCGCCACGCTTTTCACTCTGGTCATCTTCCTTGCTGTGGCGTGCGGCGTGGCGCTCGCCGTCGGTTTGGCCACCCGACGGGCCCAGGAAGCCGCGCATTCCGGCGCCGAGGCAAGAGCCCTCAGCGAATTGGCTCTTCGTATACTGAGCTCGGACGGCAGCCTCGAGTCTTTCCTGGACAAGATCCGCGTCAACCTCGGCATGGAGGCGGTGACGCTGCTCTCCACCGCCGGCTCATTGGAAGGTACCGGACAAAACTGGCGGGTTCTCGCAAGCTCCGGGGTCGAGCCGCCGGTGACGCATGCGGCCGCTGACCATGCCGCCGTCGTCGATCCCAATTACACGCTGCTCCTCCGGGGCGGTCCCCTTTCCGAACAGCACCGCCGCATGCTCGCCGCGTTCGGCGCTTTCGTGGTGGCCGTGCGGGATCGCCAGCAACTGGTCAGGAGCAGGCAGGACAACGTGCGCCTGGCGGAAGGCAACAAGATGCGCACCTCCATCCTGCGCGCAGTCTCCCACGATCTCCGGACTCCGCTGGCCGGAATCAAGCTTGCCGTCAGCAGCCTGCGCCAGGAAGACGTGACATTTGCTCCCGAGGACGAGCGTGAACTGTTGGCCACCATCGAGGACTATGCCGACCGCCTCGATCACTTGGTGGACAACCTGCTGGACATGTCCCGCATCACCGCCGATGCCGTGAACCCGCTGCTGCGCGGCCTGGGCTGGCACCAGATCCTGCCGGAGGCTTTGCGCGGCGTGCCAGCGGAGCGCATCCGCAATGAGCTTGCGGCCAACCTTCCGTATGTAGAAGCCGACGCCGGGATGCTGGAACGCGTCGTGGCGAACCTTGTGGAGAACGCAGTGAAGTACGCGCCGGAATCCGATGTTGTGCTGGTGGCGCGCGCGGGCGCGGGCATCGCCGTGGATGGACGGCCGGCCAGTGAACTGCGGGTGATGGATCATGGCCGGGGCATCGCGCCCGCGGCCGTGCTGGAGCTGTTCCAGCCTTTCCAACGGCTCGATGATTCCCCCTCCAGCCGGGACGGGCGCACCGGAATCGGGCTGGGGCTTGCGGTCGCCAAAGGGTTCACGGAAGCGATGGGCGGTACGCTCATGGCGGAGGCGACGCCGGGAGGCGGACTGACCATGGTGGTCACGCTCCCGTTGTGGACGGGAGGTCGGCCATGAACCTGGTGCTGATTGTGGAAGATGAGGTCCAGATCGCCCGGGCCATGCAGATCAATCTCCATGCACACGGCTACCGTGCCATCAGCGTCGGCAACGGAAGGGACGCGCTCAAAGCCGCCGCGCAGCAGCCCGTGGACATTGTGGTGCTGGATCTTGGCCTTCCGGATATGGATGGCGTGGATGTCATCAGGGGCATTCGGGGCTGGAGCACCATGCCCATCATTGTGTTGTCCGCCCGGCACGGTTCGGAAGACAAAGTGGAAGCCCTCGACGCCGGCGCCGACGACTACGTCACCAAGCCTTTCGGCCTGGATGAACTCCTGGCGAGGCTCCGTGCCGCCTCGCGCCGGGCAGCTCCGCGGCATGAGGTGCCGACGCTCCAGACCGCGGACTTCTTGGTTGACCTGGCCGGAAAGAAGATCACCAAGGACGGCGCCGAAGTGCGGCTTACGCCCACGGAATGGAACATCCTGGAATTGCTGGTGCGCAACGCCGGCCGCCTGGTCAGCCAGCAGCAGATCCTCACCCAGGTCTGGGGACAGGCCTATGCCAAGGAAACCCAATACCTGCGGGTCTACATTGCCCAGCTCCGGCGCAAACTCGAGCGCGACCCCGCTCAACCCCGCCACCTGCACACCGAGGCCGGCATGGGTTATCGCTTCGATCCGTAGCTGCGTACGTAGACTGTATCCATGGATACCGCATCGTTGCTTGCTGTTTGCCGGGTGCACGAGCTCCTGCCTGATCCCGAAGGGTCAGTCGGGGTGACGGCCATTGACAAGCGACCCGTTGATGGTCCGGTGAAGGTCCACAAGCTGGGGGTCCATGGAGACATCCAGGCCAGCCGGATCCACCATGGCGGCGAGGACCAAGCGCTCTATGCATACTCCCAGGCCGATGCCGATTACTGGGCGACGGAACTCCAACGCGACATGCCTCCCGGTATCTTTGGGGAAAACCTGCGCGTTGCCGGAATCGAGACCAGCGGTGCCGTGATCGGCGAACGCTGGAAGATCGGCCTGGACGTCGAAGTTGAGGTCACATCCCCGCGGGTGCCGTGCGCAACGTTCCAGCGCCGCATGAATGAACCACAGTGGGTCAAGCGCTTCACGGAAGCAGGGCGGGTCGGTACCTACCTGCGCGTCGTGAAGACCGGTACCATTTCGGCCGGGGACTACATCCACAAACTTTTCGTGCCGAAACATGGCATCACAGTGGGGCAGTGGTTCAGCAACCCCAACCTGGAAGACATGCAATTGCTGCTCGACGCCGAGGCGGATGGCGAAGTCCTGCTGCAATCCGACTACCACGACACCTTCGAAAAACTCATCCGCCGCAACGGGGTGGACGCCTGAAAACTACCCTCGGACGGCCGTCCTGAAGGGCGGTCCTGAGGTCGCTCGGAGCGGGTTTGTGCGCAAGCTCACCGTCGCCGTCGGCAGTTAAGTCGCCACGGGAGCAATCTGTGCCCTACACTTGGAATATCCCCCACTCCGGAAATCCCTTTTTCCTGCCCAATTCTTGAGGCAGGACTGGTCAGTGTTGGGGCCCGCAAAATGTGTGCGGGCAGTTTCATAGGGAGAGCCGGGCGAAGAAAACGCTGTACAGACTGCTGAGATAGCAGCCAAGAGATGCAGCGGGAAGTCCTGCCATGGGATTGCGACAGCGCCGGACTTCTTGCGAGCACCAGAGCCTCGTGGTTCTTTTGCACGCAACGTGTACTGCGGCCAAGCCCAACCGGGCCGCGCCGACTGGCCCCCTATGGATGAGGAAACTTTCCCTATGCCCGAAAACCTGAACGACCCGTTCGTCGCCGAGTCTGCCGAAACAGCAGAGACCGCCGTCGAGACAGTAGAAACCCCCCAAGCCGCCGAAGCTCCTGCCGCTGAGTTCATCGAGGCCGCAGCGCCCGCCGAAGCTGAATCGCCTGTTGAGGCTGCCGCGGCTCCGGCTCCCGCCGAATCCCCTGCCGAAGAAGAGGAAGAGGGCATCCGCTTCGTCGACCTCGGAATCGACCCCCGCGTTCTGAAGGCCCTGCAGGACGTCGGCTACGAGAAGCCGTCCCCGATCCAGGCAGCAACCATTCCGCTGCTGCTCGAAGGCCGCGACGTCGTGGGCCTCGCCCAGACCGGCACCGGTAAGACTGCAGCATTCGCAGTACCGGCACTGTCCCGCCTGGCCGAACTCCACGACCTCAACGGCCCGTCCCGCAAGACCCAGGCCCTGGTTCTCGCTCCGACCCGCGAGCTTGCGCTCCAGGTTGCCGAGGCCTTCACCTCGTACGCCAAGCACATTGATGACTTCACAGTTCTCCCCGTCTACGGTGGCTCGGCCTATGGCCCGCAGCTTGCCGGCCTGCGCCGCGGTGCGCAGGTTGTTGTCGGTACCCCCGGCCGTGTGATCGACCACATCTCCAAGGGTTCCCTGGACCTGTCCGAACTGCAGTACCTGGTACTGGACGAAGCCGATGAGATGCTCCGCATGGGCTTCGCCGAGGACGTTGAGCAGATCTTCCAGCAGACTCCGGAAGACCGCCAGGTTGCGCTGTTCTCTGCCACCATGCCGAGCCAGATCCGCCGCATGTCCAAGCAGTACCTGAACAACCCTGCCGAGATCTCGGTCAAGTCCAAGACCACCACGGGCGCCAACACCCGCCAGCGGTACTTGCAGGTCATGGGCCCGCACAAGCTCGATGCGCTGACCCGCATCCTTGAGGTTGAAGAGTTCGACGGCGTCATCGCTTTCGTGCGCACCAAGATGGCCACCGAGGACCTCGCCGACAAGCTGAAGTCCCGCGGCTTCCAGGCTGCCGCCATCAACGGCGACATCCCGCAGCAGCAGCGTGAGCGGACTGTCGACGCGCTGAAGGAAGGCCGCATTGACATCCTGGTGGCCACCGACGTCGCGGCCCGTGGCCTTGACGTTGAGCGCATCAGCCATGTGGTCAACTACGACATCCCGCACGACACCGAGTCCTACGTGCACCGCATTGGCCGTACCGGCCGTGCGGGCCGTAGCGGAGACGCCATCCTGTTCATGACGCCGCGGGAGAAGTACCTGCTGCGCTCGATCGAGAAGGCCACCCGCCAGCCGGTTGAGCAGATGCACCTGCCCACCGCCGAGACGGTCAACACGTTGCGCTTGGGGAAATTCGCGGACAAGATCACCGAGACCCTCGAATCCGAGGACGTTGCGGCGTTCCGTGACTTGATCTCCTCCTACGAGGAGGAGCACAACGTTCCGGCTTCGGAGATCGCTGCCGCTTTGGCCGTCATGGCACAGGGCGGCCAGCCGCTCCTGGTCAAGGAACTGCCGGCTGCACCGGAATTCCAGAAGCGCGAGCGCTCCAAGGACGGCTTCGGTTCACGTGGCCCGACCCGCACCCTGACCGAGGGCAACGCCACCTACCGGATCGCGGTCGGACGCCGTCAGCGCGTCATGCCGGGTTCGATCGTTGGCGCCATTGCCAACGAAGGCGGCATCTCCTCGGCACAGATCGGCGGCATCGACATCCGCTCGGACCACTCCCTGGTGGAGCTTCCGGCTGACCTGAGCCCCGATCAATTGCGTGCCCTGTCCCGCACACGGATCGGCGGCGAACTGATCCACCTCGAACTGGACAACGGTCGCAAGCCGGCCTCTGACCGTGGTGGCGACCGTGGCGGCTACTCCGGTGGCGACCGTGGCGGTTACTCCGGTGGCAGCCGCGGCGGAGACCGTGGTGGCTACTCAGGTGGAGACCGTGGTGGCAACTTCAAGGGCAACGGTGGCTTCAAAAAGGAGTTCCGCAAGACTGAAGGCGACCGTGCCGGCTACGCCGGTGGCGAGCGTTCCTCCGCTGACCGTGGCGGCCGTTCCTATAGCGAGCGCAGCAGCGCCGGTACCGGGACGGGCAGCTACGCCGACCGCGGGCAAAGCAGTGATTCCCGTTTCGGCGGCAACGGTGCACGCAAGCCGCGCACTGGCGGCGACGCGGGCAACCGCGATTTCAACCGCAAGGGCAAGTGGTAAACAGGACTAGTTCCTGGATTTCGGCCAGAGGCCGGCTTTCGAGCCGGCCTCTGGCTGTTTAACCCAAACTCTTGGAACTGCCTGCCCGTGTCCGTAGGATCGGTTTTGCTGCGGAAGGGCTTAGTTGCGGCTCTTCCCGGGCTGTCCGCGGATGTGGAAAGGGCCAAAATGGGATTCCTTGATGGGTTGAAGAAGAAGCTCGGCTTCGACAAGGCAGAACCGAAGGCCTCCCCACGGGCTCCGGAGGCCCCGCAGGAGGCGGTAGAACCTTCAGCGAGGGAGACGGTCCAAAGTCCCGGCCCGGACGCCTCAGGCGATGCAGGAGCAGTTGCGGAGCCAGACGCCTCGGCGGCGGCATCCGAGGAGCCAGACGCCGTTTCGGCCGATGCCTTATCGGAGCAGGCTGCTAGCGCGAGTGCTCCCGCAGCCAGCGCAGGGAGGGTGACCGAAGTAGTGGTGGAGACAGACGACACCCTTAGTGGCATCGCCATGCAGTTCGGTGTTGACTTGGATGCCCTGATCGCAGTGAACGCAGATACCGTGCCCAATCCGGACCACATCTACCCGGGCCAGGTGCTCCGCCTCCCCTAGGGGACCTTGCTCTGGCCGCGTAGCGACCTTTCGCGGGACGGTTGGCTTTCGCTGCTAGACGTTGTTTGTTACCTCGTAGTGCTTCACGGATTCGATTGTGGCCTTCGAGGGCTGTGTGGCGTCGGCGCGGAGCCGGTTGGCCGCCTCGACGCTGCTTTCTAGAGCTTCCTTGGTATCCCAGAGCGTGATGCTTATGGCTGTCTTGGAATCCGCGTCCAACAAGAAATACGCGCCTGTGAGGCCCGCGAGTTGTTTGAGGGGTTCGACAGCGTCATCGAACCCCTTCCGAAGCGCTTCTCCATCGCCGTCGAAGGCGTAGTTGCTAACCCTTGCATACATGGTAGAACCTCCTTGAGGCCACCCCCGTTCCAATTTACGCGTGACCGGGTTGGGAGGGAAGGGCATCAGGAGGGGGCCTTTGCAAATTGTGTCGACGACACTTTTCCCCGTCCGGCAGCCGATTTGTAGCCTGAGAAATCGTCCGGTAGAGTATTTACTCGTTGCCCCCCTAGCTCAGTGGTAGAGCGCGTTCTTGGTAAGAACGAGGTCACCGGATCGATTCCGGTGGGGGGCTCGGAATGAGGGCCTGTGTCAAGGCGGTTTTTGACCGGCTTGGCACAGGTTTTTCTCATTCATGGCGGTGTAGCTCAGTTGGTTAGAGCGCACGACTCATAATCGTGAGGTCGGGAGATCGAGCCTCCCCACCGCTACAGTTTCCGCAGGTCAGAGGCGTTTCGCTTCTGGCCTGCTGCTGTTTTAAGTACCTGATCCAATGGAAACCCAACGAATTCAATAGTTCGGGTCATTCCTTGGAGTTCTTTTCGAGATACGCTTCGAGAACCCGGATCGCCTTGTCGACGTGGTCCTTCAGTTCCCCTGGTTGGCTGTAGTCGGCGATGGTAGGGTAGCGAAGCCTGCCCTGGTCCTCTTTCGGGAAGACATGAAAATGTGGGTAGGCATCGTTCCGGGCAGTCGCAAATTGAGAGTCTACGGCGCCTTCTCCGTATAGTTCCATGTCTTCACCGTAGAACTTGTCAACGCTAGCCGAAACACCAGTGAGAACCCTGTGGTAGTTCCAGAGGGCCGCAAGGCGAGCGCTCCGTCTCTCATGTTTGGCCCGAAGGTTCTGGACCCAGGCCGTACCTAGAGCGCTGAGCACGCCGGTCACGACTGCAACGACCACTGTCAGAAGACTGGTTGGGGTAATGTCGCCGGAGGCGGACGAGTTTGCGTTTGCAGTCGCGGTAGTGGTTGCCACGGCCGATGGACCGATGAGGTGGGGCGCTATGCTCTGGAGAGTGTCCGGGCTCGGTGGTGAGGTGGGAAGCGGCGGCGGCGTCATTAGTGTTGCTGCTGAGACGATATGGATAACATCAACAAGAATCATTTGCTCACTGCCCTATCGAGAACGTCGGCTACCTCTGTGTGAATCGCTTTCCTACCCATGTAGACGTCCTGCGTCATGGATACCTGGGCGTGGCCGAGCTGGTCGGCGCCAACACGCGCTGAGAGGCCTTGCGCGTCCAGTAGGGTCGCCAGGGTCTTCCGGAAAGTGTGAGAGGTCACCCAGTCCAGCTTGAGGCAGCTGCGGACCGTGCGCCACTGTTTGTGCACCGCAGACGGATCCCGGAGCGTGCCGAGGGCGGACGGGAACACAACGTCGTTGACGTTGCCCATTGCGGAGATTTGACGCCCCAGCACTGATTTCTAGGACAGACTTCATATGCAATATTCCCCAACGGTCGATCAACTTGACCGGCTGGTGCCAGCATATTGAGAATCACATATAAGGGACAGCATCAAGGCGGCGCGTCCCTCGCAGGGATTGCCGGAGCCGGAACGGGGGTGCTGTGCCGACTGCTGCGGGCGGAGAGTGGTACGCCTCCACGGTGAAGTAAGTGCTGAGCAGCGAGCGCGCATCATCGGCCGGTCAGGGAACCCATCCCTAGCGCAAGTGCCCGGCAACGCCCTAGAGTCTGCTGGGGACCAATACCGGCACTAGGGGGCGCTGTGGGAATAGGGAGCTGGCAGTCAGACGGCAATCAAGGCAACGAAGTCTCATCTGGGGAGGCCGTGGGTGGGGAACTAACCTCACCTGCAGAGCGTCGCTTTGCAAGGGACGAAGATCATCGCCAGCTTTTCCACGATATTCGGGAATCCCACATTAGTGATGGAGCCGTTAGCGAGGCCCTCATTGAGGTTAGAGGCGAGTCCTACCACTACTGGGGGCCAACAATCTCTGATCTGAAGCGAGAAGGTCGCTTGGATGAAGCTCTAACGCTGGCCTTGGAGTGTGCGGCCGCGGCGGAACGTGACCCCATGTGGCAACAGGATCCAATCGAGTGGCGGGCGCCAGCCCCCGCCTGGATCGACGATTGCTGCATCATCGCCAGAAAAATGAGCAGATATGAACTGGAAATCAAGCTGCTAGAACGGTGGGCGTCCCATATCGCGCCGGAACATCGGACCGACGTTATGGAGAAGTCGGGAATGGGCAAGCGACTGGATAGGGCGCGAACTCTTCTGGCCAAACAGACTACGACCGGCCACGTCATTGGTAACGAAATTGCTGGTGCTTAGTCGTCAGCGATCGGCCAAGCTCCTAGTTCGAAACCACCGGAATCACTATTGGGGACGCATGAGAAATGCACTCTTGATCACCGTAGCGGGCGCGCTGCTGCTTGTGGGATGCTCCAGCCCAGAAGCTGCTGGATCCGCATCCAACGCGGCGGCCCAAGTTGCTTCGCCTAATGTGGCATCATCCCCACCCTCTACCAAGACCGGGGGCACGGTGGCAGCCTTTGGAGCAGTCATCGCTGACCACCAGCGGAAGTGGGGATCGGACTTCCTGACATTCACCGACTGCGCTACGGCTTACAGGGATATCCGCGCTGGAAAAAGCTCGGCTCCCGCCGTGAAATGTGCCGCCGTAGTGTCAGACTTAGCCTCGGACGCCACGGGCGCGGCGCGGGATCTAACAGCCCTGTCTCCTGCGCCGCCGGAAATTCAGCCCCTTGTGGAGCGAACGAAGTCAGCTCTGGCCAAGTTGGGCGCGAACCCGGCCTATTCCGACTGCAAGGACGTGAGCAGTGCAGCGTGCGAAGCCGACTTCACGAACGCCAATAACGACCTGTGGCCCGTAAATCAGATAGTCAAAGAATGGGCTCCGTACATGTGATGTCCAGCCGGCCCGGTAATGCCGCCGCCGCTTCTGCGGCTGAGATTGGCCGCAGTCCCCGGTAGTCACTCCGGGCATGGTCCAGGTTCAGCAGCCGCCGGAGGTGTCGGCTGATGCGTCAAATAGGTTTGCCAGAATTGCCTTTCCGACCGATGCTGACGAATAAAAGTAGCCCCGCCCATTTTCAAAACTTGTGAGCTCAACAAGAACACCGCCATCAGGGTCGAGTGAACCTAGGGTGTGAGCCAAGGTGGCCGACTGGTATTGGTACTGCATGCAGGTGTCTTTTTGTTGACTCCATACAAGCTTCACATCACCCGGCAGATCCTTCTTGACGGCTGCCATGGCTTCTGGGTCGGCCGTCCCTGGATATTGGTTCATTGTGTATATCAGGACACGGCCGCCTAGATGTTCGACTTGGGTGTACCGGGCGCCGAGATACTGTCCGATGGGCGGAAGGTTTGGATCTGGGTCATAGACAGCGCCGGGAAGAAAATCCGTGTCGGCACGATGGCTCGCCTCCCAATCGGAATCCAGGGCCCCATAGCCAACCAGGGGCGCCGGCGGAGGCGAAGCGGTATCCGGAGTCGATGGTCCTGCAGGCGAGGAGACCGCGCTGCTAGGCGTGACGACCATTGTCGGTGTTGGAGTGGGGACCGCCGGGGCCGTGGCGGGTGATATGGGCGGCAGGCTCGTAGTCGGCGCGAACGTCTTGTCCAGCGCTGAGGGGGTCGCCCCGGCGCTGACCGGCGAATAGCTCGTGGCCGCACCTATCGAGCCGACGACGATGAAAAGGACCACAATGCCGAGACATGCAATGCCGGTGATCTTGAGGGCTTTGCGTTTGGACCTGCGGACCACCGCATTGGATTGAGCTCGCGGCGTCGCTATTTCGCTGTTTGGGTAAGGCTGCGTGTATTCAGTCCATTGACTGCCATCCCAAAAGCGTAGCTGCGGTCCCCCTGACGGGTCCGGATACCATCCTGCAGATGAGCCCATTTGCATCCCCAATGATTCTCAGTTCGCCCAGGCCGCGCTTGGCGGCCTGACCCTTCGCCGATGGTAGACCCGACTCCTTGAAGATGGAATAAGGTGGCGCCTGTTTGTTACGGGGGAGGCAGTCGGTCATCCCATGCATCTGGACTCTAGAAATGGACTGCTCCTCCGAATGAGCCTGAGCGGCCGCGGCCAGGCGCACGGCCCTCAAAATCGGGGGTGCCTACATCAGATTTCCTTCTTTGGTGTTCTGCTCGGCGAACCACGCCGCATTCCGGTCCCCGCGATACCATGCAGTTACCGCTCCGCTCATTTCACCTGCGATTTCGGCCCTCGAGCGGGACGATTTTCCGGTTATCATTTCCTCCACTCGGGTCTTCAACCAGATCCAAAGGGCAATCTCCTGTTTTGGGACATCCATGACAAGCCGATTTTGCGCTAGCACGAGGTCAAGATCCATCGTCCGCCACACTTTGGTAATCAAGGGCCATCGCTCAGCACGAAGAGTCCGGTCAATCGCATCCAGCATTCGAACAACGCTTTGTCGCCGCCTTTCCTTTCGGGCGTTATTCGCCCGTACCCATTCACTGAGACCAAAGATCAGGAGACCAGTAAGCAAGGTCCCGAAGGCGGTGATGAAAGCCGGGTCCCAGGTGATAATCATGGGCGGATTCTATCCGGCCTAACGTGAAGTGCTCGGCGCGAGTGTTCGTCCGGATCCCGTGTTGGGCCCCAAACATACAAGTAAGGGCCTCGATTAGGGGCGGTCCCACTTGTCGCGAACGTGGTGACGGTCAAAGATCATCAGTAGGACAGGGATGCCAAGTAAGAGGGCACCGAGGATGCCAAAGAACGAACTCGACAAGATAGAAGCAAGGACGAGCGATACTGCGCCAGCGCCCATCATGATTCCAGGTCCTTCTGGAAACCTTTTGATGAGCGCGTCGATAGCCACTTCCGCCACCATCATTACAGCGAAAGCGACCACGATCCCTATCAGGCCAAACACGAGTACGCCTCTTGACGAGACCTCGCTTTCGGCAATGATCGAGGCGATTTGATCCATAGCCGATTCTACGATTTGGCATCTTTGATGTGCTAGAGCCGCCGATTCCCTAGAGGGGCGCCGCAAGCTCTCCGAAGCGGGTAGCCGTCCGCCGTAGCGCCAAGACGACGGAGGCTCTCAACCTGACAGCCTTTACTGTCTGCGGCATGATGAAGGCATGTGTGGACGCTACGTGGTTTCGAAATCGACGGCCGATCTGATGGCTGCCTTCGACGTGCACGAGTCCTACGTCGATGAGCTGCAGCCCTCCTATAACGTCGCACCAACTGACACGGTCCCGTTGATTCTGGACCGGAGCTCGGGTGAAGGCGAGCCGGTGACGAGGAAGCTGGTCACGGCTCGCTGGGGCCTGGTCCCGTCATGGGCGAAGGATCCTAAGGGGGGCGCCCGACTCATCAACGCCCGGATGGAAACGGTCACCGAAAAGCCATCCTTCCGGAAGGCCGCCTCGGCAAGGCGCGGATTGCTTGTCGGCGACGGCTACTACGAGTGGGAGAAGATCCCGGGCGGCGGGAAGATCCCGACGTACCTGCACGCTGCCGATGACGAGATCTTGGCGTTCGCGGCACTGTTCGAGAACTGGCCCGATCCCGCATTGCCGGACGGCCACCCTGACAAATGGCTCCGGACGGCCACGATCATTACCACCGCGGCCTCAGACGCCCTCGGCCACATTATCTGGGGGTAATGGGCTCTGGGTCAGGGAAAATCTGGCCAGAAGGATTGAGCCACGTAAGGTACGCTCCTGCTGCGGCGTCGGAGCATCGGGCAAGTACACGGCGGTGTTGGTTCCAAGTCCGGTTCGCGCATGAGAAGCCGCTTCCTGTGATGTCGGGAGTCTAATCAATGCGGTGGCGTTTTGATATGGCCGGTCGTGGCGGGAAGCCAGTGGAGCCGAAGGACCTGCCAGGCTGCCCGTAAACTGGTCGCCCATCGGCATCGTCCAACTGCCTTGGCCAAGTCTGACCAGCTGGCCCGGATTTTTCTCGGGCGGGTCTCTTTCGCCGCTAGTCGAGCTGGCTTCAGCTTTCGCCCGCGTGGTGGCCCCGGGCCGCTCCGCCTCGGGCGGCCAAGGCGATCAAAGAGACCACAACATACCCGAAAGCGACGATCAGAAAAAGGACTTTAAAAACCACCCAAAAGGTCTCATGCGGGTCAAGGAAAAGCCCCACCACACCGCAAAAAAGAGCGCCGAGAAGGCTGGAAATCGCGGGAAACGGCGGCAGTTTCATGGACTTCTTCTTTCCGGACATCGAGTAGTTCTCATCCTTCCGCTGCGATGACGAAAGTGGAAGGCCCTACAGAAGGTTCGACGATCTTGAGTCTTATGGACGCGCATCAAATCCGGTAGATGGGCCGATACCGGTGACGATGTCTCGACCTGCGCGGCGCTTAACGGGTCGCTACAGAAAACGGATTTTATTGTGTCGTAAGGAAGCGGATTTCGGTGGTTCCATGGAGTCCCCGGCCACCCGCACGATGAAAGTGCTCGTCTTGTCCTTGATGAGGTGCTCGTTCAGGTCGAGCTCCGAGGAAAAGTAGTCCTGGCTCGGAGACGGGTAGCCCGCCCGGACGGCCACCGGAGCCACCGGGATGCGCCCGGGCTCGGCCCCCGCTTTTATCATGCGGGGGTCTAGGGCAAGAGACATGACACACCTTTATTCGAATATATGTTCTATTCAAATAGTAGCCCCCGACCCGGACATTGAGCCGACTGCGCGGGATAGCCGCGGCTACCAGGACGTGAAGCGGAGAATGACGGCAACCAAGGCAGCTACCAACATGATGACCAAGACGACGGCAGTCACAGTCCTGAGGGGTCCTTTGACTTCATTTCCGTCTTTGTCGAATAGCCGCAGCCCCCGGCCGGGAGGATGGGACACCGGTTTGCGGCGCTTGGCCAACACATAGATGGCCATGCCTCCAGCAACGAAGATAAGCATCGGTATGAATCTGGCAAACCAGGGAACCGCTTCCTGGGACATTCGCTTCCATCCTTCGTGCCGGGGACACTCACTGAAGAGAAGGTTGAGGTATTAACCGCTGCTGCTGTCCTGTACTCCCATATGACGCTCGCTTCCGCACGCCGTCAACTGTCGGTGGGCGCCGGTATCAATCGAGAGCCAAGCCAGACCACCTTGCCGACGCAACCGGGAATCCGCAGCATCACACATCAGGAGCACTGTTGACCTGGAGGCCAGCATTTCGACGCGGTGCGAGAAGTCGTATGCAGAATCCAACGGCGACTAAGGCCAGCCCTAGGCCGATGACAAGGAACGTGCCAATGGTTGGGCCGCCCTGTGTCGTGCGCCCGTAACCGTCGACTATGGTCGAGCTTGCGGCCACGATGCCGAGGACGATGCCGAGGGCGGCGATGATGCATCCAGCGATGATCCAGCCTTTGCCTCGCCGTTTCCGTGGTGTCTGTGGCGCAGTCGGCGGGGCCTTTGGCGGGTCGAATGGTCGAACCTGGTCACTCCATGCATTCCCATCCCAGTAGCGCGTCTGGGGCGCATTGGAAGGGTCTCGATACCAGCCTGCGGGAGTGCTCATTATTTGATCCCCAGTTCTATGAAAACGATCCAGTGACGGACCATTGGTAATGGTAAGCCCCCTGGTCGCAGGGAACTGGCAGCAAATCTACAATGATGGACGACGTGTCCGACGTCGCGGGGTTGTTGTTGGTTCTGGCGCCTGTGACTTGGAGATCTCGAGGATCGCAATTAGGTCTTCGTGGGTGAAACGGATGGTGCGTTGGTTGAATTTGCGGTGTGGCCACTGGTTTTGGTGGCAGTGTTTGAGGACGGTGTCCGGGCGTAGGTGGAGGATTTCGGCGAGTTGCTTCACCGTGTACACGCGGGGCGGGGTGTCTTCTGCTGGGAGGGTCAAATGCGGCCTTTCTGTGGAGTCTGGCGATCTTCAAGAATCGCTGGGCATCGGGCGGCTTTCCGCAGAGCATGTTGGTCACGGTCGGCTATTGGCCCCCGCCGTCAGGGCGCGGCCGGGGCATAACGCGGCGGCTCGCCTCTCCTGCGGTGCAGGCGGGTCAGCGGCGGTGGTGGGGTTGTTTCGGATGCGGCGAGGATCGCGGCCAGGTGCGCGTCCGTGAAGCGGATGGTGCGTGGTCCGAAGCGGAGGTATGGCCACGTGCCATTGCGGGCGTTGGCGCGGACAGTAGCGGGCGTTAGCTGCAGGATCTCGGAGAGCTGCGTCACCGTGTACGTGCGCGGGGCACTTGTTTCGGTTTGGAGTGTCATTGGGAGCTTCCTATCGGCACTAGTAATGTCCACGGCCCGAAGATAGCTTGAAAAGATGCTAAAAATCCAGGCTAATATTGACGGTCTAGGAAAATGGTGCTACGGGTGATGTTTTTTGTCACTTGAAGTGATGTTAGGTCCGCTCGCCATTGGCGGTTTTCGGTGTTTGTCTGCCCGCCTCGAAGAGGGTCCACCAGTCGAGGGCTTGGATGCATCACGTTAACTGTCGAGCGCTCATCGCGACCCAACGTTTACCCAACGAAAACGGCGGCATCCAACGAAATCGAACTGGCCCGTTCTGGGCCGTAGGAGCTTCGTTAGTCCGCGGATTCTAGGGAGTGGCGGCAGCTAGTGGAATCTGACGAAATTGAAGGATTCATAATCGTGAGGTCGGGAGATCGAGCCTCCCCACCGCTACCAAGTGAAACCCCCGAGAAATCGGGGGTTTTTTGTTCCGGGGACAACCGGCATCACTCAACGGTAGCTATCTCTGCATTTATGGCCGGCAACCCACAGCGCACGCTAGCAGCCTCTGGCTCTGATCGAGGCCCGGTTCTAGGTACCGGATCCGACGGAAGTCTCAAGAAATCGTGCCGTACCTCAGCCGGGACGCTTCTCCTTACGTGGAGAAGCGTCCCGGACTCGGCTGCAATTGTGGGTCCGGAAGACGAACCCGCGGGAACGGGCGCCCGATTCCGAACCAGGCGCCCGTCCTGACCTTCTTTGGAAGGCACGTAGCCCAACACGCCTGCGACACGCCGCAGACCAGGCAGCTTCGGATTCAAAAAGGGTCAGGACGGCCACGCTCACACGCCCAACCGGGGCCGTCCCTAGTTGAGCGCGATCACCAGCATCTGGTTGGTGCCGGGGACGCAGGTCTGCAGGATTGCCCGTGGAAAACCGCCGAATACGGCAGCGACGTTGTTGGTTGTCCCACCTTGGGGCACCTGGCCGCGTGCAGTAACCGTGTACGTGCCGTAACCGGGGATGCTCACCGTCTCGCCAACGCCGATGCCCGAGAAGCGTGCCCACCCTCCGCAGAAATCATGCTCGGTGATGAACAGCGAGTAAGCGTCCGTCGGGGTGAAGTGGATGGGACCAATGCAACTGTCCACGGCGGCCTGCCCGCCTGAACCTGCAACGTAAATGGTCCGCACCGCCGGTGCAGGCGCTGGAGCGGGCGCGGCTGCCGGTGCAGGAGCAGGCGCGGCGGGGGCCGCGACGGCAACCGGCGGTCCTGTCAGCTTCAATACCTCGCCGGGCACGATGATGGAATCGGCGGTGAGTCCGTTGGCCGCGAGCATCGCGTTGACGTCGACCCCGAATCTGGCGGCTATGGAGCCTACTGTGTCGCCGCTGGCGACCGCGTAGGTGTTCGTGTCAGGAGCGGGAACCGGCGCGGGAGCGGGAGCAGGCGCCGGCGCGGGCGGCGCTGCGACAGTGGCGGGCGCGAGTGCCTGTACCGGAGCAGGCGTGGTGGCCGGAGTGGGGCTCGCTGCCGGCGTCGGATTGGCTGCGGCCGGTGAAGGGGCAGCAATCGAGCCGATGCTCGGGGCAACGGTGGCGCTTGTGCCTGCTGGCGTCAGTACCTGTGAGTAGTTTTGGCTCATGACGGCGGCCAGCACGACCCCTGCCACGATTGCCCAGGTAGCGATTGATGCCTTGTACCTGGTGATGGTTTTCGCTCCGGCAGATATCAGGGCGAAGACGTTGCCTCCGCTGACCCCGCTGTGGCTGTACTCCTGTTGATACATCTCAAATCCCCGTAATTTATCGTTTCTTGGGGCCAGCCGGTTGGTTGACCCGGGAAGTGATACGCAGGCGCAGGGGATGGCGCTTGTTGAGACCCTTTTGCTTAAATGCGCAGCACGGAGGAATCCCTCACTCCATCTGCTTGGATGAATCCATCAAAGGGATGTATGAACCCGTCTTGATAAATCCATCAATAAGATTTATGAAAGAGATATTTCCTTTTCCTGCTGCAGGTGATTTGAGTGTAGAAATAGCGATTTCGCTCCACACGAGTGGGTGCCACTCGCTTTAATTCCCCGCTCCCCGCAGAACACTCGCAAGCCTCCTCAGGTGGTGGTGACGGGGGCCGCGCGCGGGGGCCGCATCCCCTCTTCTTGAAGGAGCTCATGCCCGTGTGAAAATAAGTTTGCTTAGCATTTAGTAGTCGTATTTATTCCCCGGGAATTGGTGGAGAAATCGCATGCGGGCCGCAAATTATGGAACCGATAATCTTTCGCGGAGTTTATCCACCATCGCGGGGAGGGCTTGACCGTTGCGACAGAATAGGACCATGAGTCGAATCGCAATTATTGGCGGCCATGGCAAGGTGGCCTTGCAACTGTCCCGCATCCTGAGCAACGAAGGTCACGCGGTCACATCGTTCATCCGCAATCCGGAACACGCGCCGGACGTCGCGGCGACCGGCGCTGCCCCGGTGATTCTCGACGTCGAAAATTCGACGACGGCGGAGGTCGCCTCGGCGCTTGACGGCCACGACGCTGTGGTGTGGTCCGCCGGGGCTGGCGGAGGCAATCCGCAACGCACCTATGCCGTGGACAGGGATGCGGCCATCCGCTCGATGGATGCCGCCGCGCAGACTGGCGTGGCGCGGTATGTCATGGTGTCCTACTTCGGTGCCGGACCCAGCCACGGCGTTCCCGAGGACAATAGCTTCTACGCCTACGCAGAAGCCAAGGCAGCAGCAGACGAACACCTCCGTGCGAGCGATCTCGACTGGACGATTCTGGGCCCCGGAGGGCTGACCAACAATCCAGGGTCGGCACTCATTGAGGTGGATCCCATGGACCCGAGTACCGGGACGGCGACCTCCCGGGCCAACGTTGCCTTGGTGGCTGCCGCGGTCCTGGAACTGCCCGAAACTGTTCGCCGCACTATTGAGTTCAGGGATGGTTCCGTCCCTGTGGTGGACGCCCTGACGGTGTCCTGACGGCATCCTGACGACGGCAGGGCTGCGCCTTGCCGGGATATTTTGGTAGGGCTAGTCCGCCGCGTGCCGGGGAAGCTGCCACTACGAGGCCTGGGGAAGACGGGAACATGGACCAGTTGGCTCTCATTGTCGGATTGCTGCTTGCAACGGTCTTGGCCGTGGGTTTGGGGGACCGCTTGCGGCTCCCGTACCCCGTGCTGATGTTGCTGATGGCGGCGGCAATGGCCTTCATTCCGGGCTTCCCCGACTTTCAGCTTTCACCCGAGTTGATCCTGCCGATCTTCCTTCCGCCTTTGCTGTTCGCGACCGCCCAGAAGAGTTCCTGGGCCGTATTCCGGGTCCGTTGGCGGACGTTGCTGCTCATGGCCGTGGCGCTCGTGGTGGTGTCGACGGCGGTGGTTGCCGGAGCCGCGTGGCTCATGATTCCGGGTATCGGCATTCCCGCGGCGACCGCACTGGGTGCCATGGTGGCTCCTCCGGACCCGGTGGCCGTTGAATCCGTGGCCGGCCGCGTCCACATGCCGCGCCGGCTCATTACCGTGTTGCAGAGCGAGGGCTTGTTCAACGACGCCGCCGCTATCGTGATCTTCCAGGCCGCAGTGGCGGCGACCGTTTCCGCCACAAAGATGGGGGCCGGCGTCGTCCTCCAATTCATCATCGATGCCGCGCTGGCCGTCATCGTCGGCATCGCCATGGGCTGGTTGACGAGGCTGATCACCAAGCTCGTCACCTCGATGGTGGCGCGCAGCGCAGTCACACTGGTGATTCCCTTTGCCGCCTACATCCTGGCTGAAGAGCTCCACGCATCGGGTGTGATCGCCGTCGTCGTCACCGCGCTCGAGACGCAGCGGCACGCGCGGTCCCAGGACGCCGCAGAACGCGTCACGCGCACGGCGTTCTGGGACGTCGTGGAACTCCTGGCCACGGGCCTGGCGTTCGGGCTGGTGGGGCTGGAGATCCGGCATGTGATCCGGGACGAAGGCACGGCCATTTTCGGCATGATCGGCACGGCGGTGGTGGTATGCGTGCTGGTATTTGTTGTCCGCTTCGCTTGGCTGGGGCTCTTGGCGATCTCGGCCCGCAAGCGGACGAACCTGCTGCAGCCGACGTCACCCAAGGAAGTTTTGATCCTCACCTGGTGCGGCATGCGCGGCCTCGCCACACTTGCCCTCGCGCTGGCGCTGCCGCTCACCATTGCCGACGGCAGCGACTTCCCGGCCCGGCACGAGAGCCTGGTTATCGCGTGCGCGGTGCTCCTGGCCACCTTGGTCCTGCCCGGACTCACGCTTCCGTGGCTCATGCGCGTGCTCAAGGCTTCCGAGGACGGTTCGCACGAAAAGGATGCCGCGCGCCTTTTGGCCAAGCGAGCCCAGACTGCCGCCATCTCCGCACTCAAGGAGCACGATCTCATGAAGGAGCTGCCGGCGGACAAGGTGGCCCTCGTCAAGGAAAAGATGACTCGCCTGCACGCCGAGCTCCTGGACGGGACGCTGAAGAATGAGTCCGACGCCGAAAAGCGCCAACGCGGCAGGGAACTGGCAATAGCGGTTCAGACCATCGCCCTGGATGCCGCACGCCAGGAAGTGGTCGCTGCGCGGAGCGAGCCTGGCATGGATCCCGAGGTGGCGGACCGGGTGCTGCGCCAGCTGGACCTCCGCACCATGGCGATGCCGGACTGACGGCTTCACGAGAACGGGCGGCACAACCGTCCCAAGCGGCTACGTGCGCCGCAAATCCAAGTCCAGGGAGTTCTTTTCCACGTGGTCCAGGGCGTGGCGCACCGCTCCGATTCCCACAATCGCATCGCCCAATGGAGAAGCAGCAAGCCTCGGGGGAGTGGCCGTGTACGTGGCCAGCTTCCGGGCGGTCGGCTCAAGAAGGACCGACGCCGAATCTGCCACGGCGCCGCCGATCACCACGAGCTCGGGGTTGAGCATGATGGCCATCGTGGAGACCACCCTGGCCAGCCGGTCCGAGAGCCGGTCCAGGATGTCCAGCGCCACTTTGTCGCCTTTGGCGGCGGCGGCGAAGACGTGTTCCGCAGTGATCTCACGGGTACCTGCCGTCCGCAGCGTGGTTTTCGACTTTCCCGCCAAGGCTTCCGCCGCCCACAATCTGGCCAGCGCGGCGAGGCCCTCGGGCGAGCCCACTCCCTCCACCATGTCCAAGTAGGCCATTTCGCCTGCGCCTCCACGGCTGCCATGGAGCAGCCTGCCCGATTCGACCAGGCCTGCACCAAAACGCTCGCCGGCCAAGAGCACGGCGAGGTCTTGGACGCCGCTTCCGGCGCCCCGCCAACATTCGCCCAATGCCGCAAGGTTGGCGTCGTTCTCCAGTAGTACCGCCCAACCGTGCAGATCGTGCAGCGCTTTCTTCAGTCCGACGTCGAACAGGCTCCAGAACGGCTGGCTGACAAGGATATTTCCCTCCCGGTCCACTGGGGCGGCAAGCCCGACTGTCACTGCGAGGACTTTTTCCGGCGCGACATCGGCAGCCTCGAGGGCCAGCAGTGCCGTCTCGCTAATGACGCGTATCCGTTCTTGCGCCTCGATCTCTTGGGCCCGGAAGGGCTTGCTGGCCCGTCCCGTGGTGTTTCCGCGGAGATCGGCCACCACCACTGTGGTCTTGAGGACGCCGACGTCGATCCCCAAGACGCAGCCGGCGCTTTCGTCGAGTTCGAAGCGACGTGCGGGGCGGCCCTTCTGGTAAGTGCCGAAGTCGCGCTGGTTTTCCAGTTCCCGGATCCAGCCCCGGGCCATGAGGTCTTCGCACACGGAAATGGTGGTGGCACGGGTCAGCCCTGTGGCTTCCATCAGCTCCGAGACGGTCACCGCGTTGGAGGAACGGATGACTGCGAGCACGCTGGCCGCATTGACCCGCCGCAGCATCTGCGGGGTGGCGGTCGCGATTTCGGGCATCCCTGTTGACCTCCTGTAGGCATCCGTCACATAATACTTGAAGCACTAAATTTAGGTTCTAAATAAACAGTCATCAACAGTCGCGTCGACACAGAACAGGAATCCCTTTGTCCTCCACCGCCACCTTGGCAACTCTCTCCGACTCAGAGCGCTCCGAGCGCATGGCCGATCCCAACTGGTGGCGCCAAGCGGCTGTCTACCAGATCTACCCGCGCAGTTTTTCCGATGCGAACGGCGACGGCCTGGGTGATATCAAGGGCATTACCGCCAAGGTTCCGTACCTGTTGGCGTTGGGAATCGACGCCGTCTGGTTGAGCCCGTTCTACCCCTCGGCCCTGGCTGACGGCGGTTACGATGTGGACGACTACCGCAACGTTGACCCGAAGCTGGGCACGCTGGCCGATTTCGATGAAATGGCGGCCGCCCTGCACGCTGCGGGCATCAAATTGATCGCGGACATCGTTCCGAACCACTCCTCGGACCGGCACGAATGGTTCAAGGAGGCGCTGGCTTCCCCCAAGGGCTCGGCTGCCCGTGAACGCTACATCTTCCGCGACGGCCTCGGCGAGAACGGCGAACTGCCCCCGGCGGACTGGGACTCTGTTTTCGGCGGCCCGGCGTGGGAGCGCATCACGGAGCCGGACGGTACTCCCGGACAGTGGTACATGCACATCTTCACCAAGGAGCAGCCGGACTTCAACTGGGACAATCCCGGGGTCCGCGAGGACTTCCTGAAGACCCTGCGCTTCTGGTCCGACCGTGGCGTGGACGGCTTCCGCATCGACGTCGCCCATGCCCTCACGAAGGACCTGCCGGAGGTGCTGCCCTCGAAGACCGAGCTGCCCAAGGAAGGCGAAAACGCCTTGGGCGCCCACCCCTTCTGGGACCGCGACGAGGTGCACGGGATCTATTCCGAGTGGCGCAAGCTCTTCAATGAGTACAACCCGCCGCGCACCGCCGTGGCCGAAGCCTGGGTGCACACGGACCGCCGCGCCCGCTACGCCAGCCCCGACGGACTGGGCCAGGCCTTCAACTTCGACCTCCTCAAGGCCGATTTCGACGCCGCCCAGTTCCGCAGCATCATCACCAAGAACCTTGCCGAGGCTGCAGCGTCCGGCGCCTCCTCCACGTGGGTCTTCTCCAACCATGACGTGGTCCGCCACGCTACCCGCTATGGCCTGCCCCAGGGCGGCGGCCGCGACGGCGAGGGCCAGGACGGCAAGGGATGGTTGCTCGACGGCGGTCTGGCCGCCGACGTCGACGCCGAGCTCGGCTTGCGCCGTGCCCGCGCTGCGTCGCTGCTGATGTTCGCCCTGCCGGGCTCCGCATACTTGTACCAGGGCGAAGAGCTTGGCCTGCAGGAAGTCGGCGACATCGTGGATTCCGAGCGCCAGGACCCGGCGTTCTTCCGTAACCCGGGCGTGGATGTTGGCCGTGATGGCTGCCGTGTGCCGCTGCCGTGGACCAGTGAAGGTTCTTCCTTCGGCTTCGGCGACGGACATGCCCACTTGCCACAGCCTGAATGGTTCGCCGGCTACGCAGTGGAGGAGCAGGACAACGTTCCGGGCTCCACGCTGGAGCTGTACCGCAAGGCCTTGGAGCTGCGATCGGAACTGCAGGCGGCCGAGGATCTTGAATGGAAGCCCTCCAGCAACGAGTCGGTGCTTCACTTCGTGCGGCCCAACGGCTGGCAATCGGTGACGAACTTCGGTACGGAGCCCGTGGCACTTCCGGAGGGTACCGTCGTCGTGAGCAGCGCACCGCTAGACGGCGGCATGCTCCCGGCAAACACGACCGCTTGGATCGTCTGACCCCTGATCCGGAGGCCGTGGCCCCATTTCAAAGCGGTGGCGGCTCCCGTGACGGGGGCCGCCACCGGCATATCCGCACTTAGCTCGCGGTCCCGGGCCGCGGCTGTGAAAGAGTTGGGAAATGACTGCAAAGAGCGAAACATCCTCTGGCCGCCTCATCTACGGCTGCATGGGCCTTGGCGGGCCCTGGGAAGGCAGCGAGTACGGTATCGCCTACGTTGATCAGGCCGCGGAAGCGATCGACGCAGCGATGGGCATCGGTATCACCTTGTTCGACCATGCCGACATCTACCGCAGCGGCAAGTCCGAGGCCGTGTTCGGCGACGTGCTGGCCCGGACCCCTGGGTTGCGCGAAAAAATCCAGCTGCAGACCAAGTGCGGAATTCGGCTCAGCCAGCCAGGAGTCCAAGGACACTACGACCTGAGCAAGGACGCCATCCTGGAACGGGTCAACGGAAGCCTGCAACGGCTGAGGACCGACTACGTCGACGTACTCCTGCTTCACCGCCCCGACCCCCTCCTGGACCCTGCCGAGGTGGCGTCCGCCGTCGGGCAGCTCATGGCGGAAGGCAAGGTCCGGCAGCTTGGGGTGTCCAACATGTCCGGAGCGCAGATCGCCTTCCTCCAGGACAGGCTGGAGGCCCCCATCATCGCCAACCAGTTGGAGATGAGCCTTCACCGGCGCGCCTGGCTCGAGAGCACTGTTCTCGTCAACCATGACGACGCCCTCGGCTACAGTTTTCCGCACGGCACCTTGGAGCACTGCGTCAGCCACGGAATTGAGCTGCAGGCCTACGGCTCCCTCGCCCAGGGCCGGTACACGGGCTCGACGCCGGATGCCCCGACTGCTGCCGACATCGCGACTGCCGCTCTGGTCGCCCAGCTCGCCGAAGAGAAGGGTGTCACGAGCGAAGCCGTGCTGCTGGGCTGGCTCATGAAGCACCCGGCCCGCATTTCCCCGGTGCTCGGCAGCTCCAACCCGACGCGGATCGCGGCCTGCGCGGACGCCGTCGCCGTCGCTGCGGCGATGACCCGGGCCGAGTGGTACCAGCTGTGGGTGACTGCGCGGGGCAGCAAGCTTCCCTAGCGGCAGGACGAATGTCCGGTGTTGTGTTAGCTGGCTGTGTTAGGGGCAACATGCGGATCCGGCGACGGCTGCCGGGTCGCGTGGTGCTCTGACCAAATGTCGGCCGCTTCTTCCGTGGACTGTTCGACGATTCTGCTCATGGCGGCGTGGGCCGTTTCCGCCTCGCCCCGCTGGATGGCACTGGCCACATCGACGTGCAGTTGCAGGGCCTCGTGATGAGGCAAGTTCGGCATCAACCCATGCTGCGCACGCCCCGTCAGGACCTCCCGGACGAGGTTGTGGAGCTGGGTGAACATGGGGTTTCCGGAGGCTCGGAGCACTGATGCGTGGAATTCGATATCCAGCCGGAGGAATTCGTCCTGGTTCCCGCTGTGGCCCGCCGCCCACAATCGGGCGGCCTGTGACACCAGATCGCTGCCGGCGTCCAACGAGACGCGCCCGGCTGCGAGCCGGGCTGCCTGCGGTTCGATCGCGCCGCGGAGCTCATTGAGCGCCTGCAGTTGTTCGAGTCTTTTGGAAGACGCCAGGCGCCAGCGGATGACCTGCGGATCGTAGAGGTTCCAGGATTCTTCCGGCTGCACTACGGTTCCGAGGCGTCGCCGCGATTCCAACATGCCCATCGAGCAGAGCACGCGCGTGGCCTCACGGACCACCGATCGCGACACCTTCTGCTGCGCCTCCAGCTCATCCAGGCGGAGGATCGAATGCGCTGCCAGAGTCCCCTCGGCGATAGCGAGCCCCAGGTTCTCGACCAACACGGAATGCAGGTCTGCTGTGGACTCCGCCTTTGGGGTTTTCATAAATAAATCATACTGGTGGGCCACAAGGTCTTGTTTAAGTATGCTTTATTTCTCTAAGCTCTCCCCCGGAGCAGATGTATAAATGCATCTGCGGTTGGCCGGATGATGTTGTCCGGCTCTGAACACTAAAACGGGGAGTCGTAATGAAGCGGCGTTCAATTGTGAAATATGCGGCAGTCGCCGCAGCCCTATCGCTGGGCCTGACCGGCTGCGGTGGCAGCAGCGGCAGCAGCGATGGCAAGGCAGCAGGGACCGTTCGGGTCACCCTGGCCAACCATGTCTGGACCGACGGAATCAAAGCGGCCATTCCGGAATTCGAGAAGTCCACAGGCCTCAAGGTCGAACTCACCCAGCTCGGCGAAGACCAGCTCTCGGACCAGTACAACGTCAAGCTCAACGCCGGCACGGACGAGATCGACGTCATGATGTACCGGCCGCTGCAGGAAGGCAAGGCGTTCGCAAAGAATGGCTACCTCGCCGACTTGACCAGCAAGGTCTCCCAGGACGCCGGCTGGGACTGGAAGGACTACCAGGACGGTCCGGTCAAGGCCAGCACCGTTGACGGGAAGGTGGTGGGCGTCCCCATCATCACCGAGCGCGAAGTGCTCTACTACCGCAAGGACCTGCTGAAGTCGGCCGGTCTTGCTGTCCCAAAGACCATGGATGAGCTTCAGACAGCCGCCAAGACCATCGCTGCCGCTTCGCCTGATACGGCCGGCTTCGTGGCACGCACCGGAAAGTCCGCGGCCGTCACCCAGTTCTCAAGCTTCTTGTACAGCTTCGGCGGCGACTTCGTCGACGCCAGTGGCAAGTCCGCCGTCGGAAGCGATGCCGCGAAAAAGGCCTATGCCTTCTACGGCGGGCTGATCAAGAGCTACGGACCTAAGAACGTCAGCACCGATATGAGCTGGCCGGAGGCCATGGCGATCTTCACGCAGGGCAAGGCGGCCTTCTACACCGAGGCCGACTCGCTCTACAAGAACGCAACCGACCCTGCCAAGTCCAAGGTTGCCGACAATGTCGGCTTCGCCGCCCTGCCCTCGGGCCCCGCGGGTTCCAAGCCGTACAACATCCCGTCGTGGGGTTTGGCCGTCAACAAGGCTTCCAACAACCAGGACAACGCCTGGAAGTTCATCCAGTGGGCCACAAGCAAGGAGCGCACCCTTGCTGCGCAGAAGGCTGGAGTACCGGGCCCCCGTGCCTCGGTCTGGGCAGATCCGGCCGGAACCTCCACCTACCCCAAGGATCTGGCCGAAGCCATCTCCGTCAGCGCCAAGAACGGCGTGGGCCATGACCGTCCCGAGGTGGTCACTGTCGGCAAGGCCCGCGAAATCGTGGGCACGCCGATCGTTTCCACGATCACAGGAGCCGACGCCTCGGCGGCAGCTGACAAGGCCAGCGGCGAATTCCAGAAGTTCCTGGACAGCGAAAAGAAGTAGCGCCCCGAGCGCAAACACACGGCCCGGCGGGACGGCGGCCCAGCCGTTGTCCCGCCGCGGCCTGCTCTTCAATTCACCCCCAACTCTTTAGGTGAACCATGTCTGTACTGACCACTCCCCGCAGGGCGCCCTCCCACGGCACGGCCCGCAAGCCCGGCGCGCGTGAGAATTTCTCGGCTTGGGCCAACCGGCATCGCAAATGGCTCTTCGCAGCTCCCGCGATGATTTTCGTCGGTGTCCTGATCGTCTTTCCCCTGGCCTGGACGCTTTATCTCAGCCTGACCGATTCGCAAGGATCCGTCCGGGCCGCGTCCGAATTCGTCGGACTGCAGAACTACGTCACGGTCCTCTCCGACGCGGAACGGTTCTGGCCCGCGGTAGCACGTACCCTGTCCTTCACCGGCGTTGCGCTGACCTGCGAAGTCATCCTCGGCATGTGCATCGCCTTGCTGCTTTGGCGCCCCTTCCGCGGCGAGCGCTGGGTCCGCGTGGCCATCCTTCTGCCGCTGGTTGCCACACCCGTGGCCGTGGGCATGATGTGGCGGCTGATCTTCGACCCCAATATCGGCTTCGTCAACCAAGTACTCGGGCTTGTGGGAATCCCTCCGCAGCCATGGTTGTCCGGGCAGGACACCGCGCTCGGCACCACGATCTTCATGGACGTGTGGCAATGGACTCCCATGGTTGTCCTCATCCTTCTTGCCGGCCTGACCTCCTTGTCCGAAGAGCCCGACGAGGCTGCACGGATGGACGGCGCCAACGCCTTCCAGCGCTTCTTCTTCGTCACACTGCCCCTCATGATGCCAACAGTGATCGTCGCCATCCTGCTGCGGGGCATCGATGCCCTGAAGACCTTTGACATCCTCTACGCCACGAAGGGCAAGGGCGGCGGCTCCTTCCACGAGGTGGAGACCCTGAACGTCTACGCCTACGGGCTGAGCTTCGACTACAACCAATACGGGCTGTCCTCCGCAGTGCTCATCCTGTTCTTCATGATCATCATCGGCACCATGTGGCTGCTGACCATGCGCAAGAAAGCGGCAAGCAAATGACCGTCCTGACCGAACCCCGCACTTCAGGCCGCGAGCACCGGCAGGCCAATCGCCGTCGGAAGCCCGCGCGCACCCGCGCTTACAAGACGTTCCGCGTGGTTGCCCTGATCGCCGTTGTGCTGTTCCTGATCGCGCCGCTGTTTTGGATGCTCCTCGCCTCACTCAAAACCAACGTGGACATCTACGACGCCGGCAAGTCCTTCCTGTTCACGCCCACGGTTGAGAACTACGCGAACGTGCTGCAGCGAAACAACTATTTTGTCTTCATCATCAACAGCTTCTGGGTTGCCTTCGTATCTACGGCGCTGTCCCTGGTGTTGGGCGTCCCCGCCGCATACGCGATGAGCCGGTTCACCATGGGCCGCTCGGCGCTCGTGGTCCTGATGGCGCGCGTGATCCCGGGCGTTTCGCTCCTGGTCCCTTGGTACTACGTCTTCTCCAACTTGAAGATGGTGGGCGGGTTTGAGGTGCTGATCCTCAGCCACATGTTCGTGGCGCTGCCGCTGATCGTCTACATCATGATGAGCTACTTCGACTCCCTGCCGCTTGAGCTCGAGGAGTCGGCCCAGGTGGACGGACTCACACCGATCGGTGCATTCCGCCGCATTACCCTGCCGCTGTCTGTCGCTGGAATGGCTACTGCGGGAATCCTGTCGTTCATCTTTTCCTGGAACAACTTCATGTTCGCCCTGGTCCTGTCCGGATCCAAAACCAAGACGCTTCCGGTGGCCATCTTCGACTTCGTCTCCTATGCCAGCATCGACTGGGGCGGGCTTATGGCGGCCGCCACCGTGGTGACCATCCCGATCATGATCATCGCGCTCTTCACGCAGAAATACATCGTGTCCGGCATGACCGCCGGCGCGACCAAAGGCTAGGTGCGGACCATGACCAGAATCAGCAGGATCGAAACCTTCCTTGTCCCTCCGCGCTGGCTGTTCGTCCGTATAGAAACTGAGAGCGGAATCGTCGGCTGGGGCGAGGCAAGCTGTGAGGGCCGTAGCGAAACCGTCCGCACCGCCGTCGAGCAGCTTTCCGAGCTGCTCATCGGAAACGATGCGCTCCGGATCGAGGACCACTGGCAGGTCATGACCAAAGGGTCCTTCTATCGCGGCGGACCGATCCTGGCGAGCGCCGTTTCCGGCCTGGACCAGGCGCTTTGGGACATCGCGGGCAAGCATTTCAACGCTCCCGTGCACCAACTCCTCGGAGGCCCGGTCCGTGATCGGATCCGGATGTACGGCTGGGTCGGCGGGGACGAGCCCAACGAGGTCGCTGATCAGATCAGCGCCCAGCTCGAAGTAGGCCTTACTGCAGTCAAAATGAACGCCAGCGGCCGGATGAGCCCGGTCGCCTCAGTAGCAGAGCTCGACGGCGTGGTCCGGCGGGTGGCTGCCGCCCGCGAAGTCCTGGGGGACCACCGGGACGTGGCGGTGGACTTCCACGGCCGCTTCAGCCTCGCCAACGCACGCAGGGTGGCGCCCCTCCTGGAACCGTACCGGCCCTTCTTCCTCGAAGAGCCGGTTGTCCCGGAAAACACGCACCTTCTGCGCGAATTCACCTCCTCCACCACGACGCCGGTCTCCACGGGCGAGCGGCTCTACAGCAGGCAGGAATTCCTGCCTGCGCTGCAGGCCGGCATCGCCGTGGCCCAGCCGGACCTCTCGCACGCCGGTGGCATCACCGAAGTCCGCAAGATTGCCTCCCTGGCCGAAATCTATGAGGTCCAGCTCGCCCCGCACTGCCCTTTGGGCCCGCTGGCCTTGGCGGCCTGCCTGCAGGTGGGCTTTGCCACGCCCAATTTCCTGATCCAGGAGCAGAGTATTGGGATCCACTACAACCAGGGCGCTGAGGTTCTGGACTACGTGGTGGACAAGACACCGCTGAAGTTCGTGGACGGGCACATTGAACGCTTGACCGGGCCGGGCCTCGGGATCGAGATCGACGAGGCCGTGGTCCGTGCCGCCGACAAACAGGGCCACGCATGGCGTGGCCCTGTGTGGCGCCACTCCGACGGCTCATTCGCAGAATGGTGAAAGACATGACTCCGGATCAGTTTCTTGAGGGACTTAGCGGGTCAAGGCTCGTGGCGATCGTGCGTGGAACGGACGGACATGCAGCGGCGGAAGCCGCGCTGGCGGTCATGGAGGAAGGCTTCTGCTATGTCGAGGTAGCACTTACGACGCCGGACGCCCTCGCGGCTATTACGCGCATCCGTGATTCCGCGCCGGAGTCTTGCTTCGTGGGAGCCGGCACGGTCCTCACTACGCAGGACGTGCACGACGTCGTCGCGGCCGGCGGCCAGTTCATTGTCACTCCGGCATTGGCCGAGTCCATCGAGGTCGGTGCCAGCCTCGGGCTACCCGTCCTGGCCGGCGCGATGACCCCCAGCGAGGCGCACGGTGCCATGACCCGCGGCGCGACCGCGGTGAAGCTCTTCCCGGCCTCGCTCGGTGGTCCGGCCTACCTCAAAGCACTCCGGGACCCGTTTCCCCGGATCCCGTTCGTGGCGGTCGGCGGCGTCGGCCTCGAGGAGGCTCCTGCTTTTTGGGAAGCCGGCGCCATCGCAGTTGGCCCGGGAGGTCCCCTCATCGGGGATGCCGCGTCCGGCGGCGACCTGAACGCCCTTCGCGAACGCGCCCGTGCTTTCCTTGCCCTTGCTGCGCGCCACGCGGAAGGTAAGCAGTCTTGAGTGCCGCCGTCGACCTCCTGACGTTCGGCGAATCCATGGTCTCGCTGAGGAGTCCCGGCCCGCTGTCAGCGGGCGGCAGCCTGGGCATGCACGTCGCCGGGGCCGAATCGAACGTGGCCGTTGGCGTCGCACGGCTCGGCCACACGGTCACCTGGGCCGGAGTGCTGGGGGCGGACCCTCACGGCGAATTCATCCTGCGACAATTGCGCTCCGAGGGTCTCGGCGTGTGGCACCGGGTGGACCCGACCCGCGGCACCGGCGTCATGTTCCTCGAACAGCGCACGGCCGACGTCAGCCGCGCCTTCTACTATCGGGCCGGTTCGGCCGGTTCCACCCTCCGGCGGGAAGACATTGAGCCTGTTCTCGACGCCGGCGTCAGGGTCCTGCATCTGACCGGGATCACGGCTGCCCTCGGACCTCAGCCGCTGGACGCCGTGGAGTACGCAGCTGAGCGCGCCGCCAGCGAAGGGGTCCTGGTGTCGTTGGACGTCAATTACCGCAGCAAGCTTTGGACCCGGGATGAGGCGCGTGCGGCGCTCGCGTCGATTGTCCGCCATGCCGACGTCGTGATCGCTTCCGAGGACGAGCTCGATCTGCTCGCCTCCGATCATTCGTCCCCCCGGGTCGGAAATGGCGGATCCGACGCTGCGGAGGCGACCATGGCGGCGGGGCTGCTGGATCGCGGCGTGCGGGAGGTCGTCGTCAAGCGAGGAGCCGCTGGTGCCTGCGCCTACACGGCCGCTGGCCACCTGGAACAACGGGCGGTGCCCGTGACGAGTATCGACACCGTGGGGGCTGGGGACGCTTTCACCGCGGGCTACCTGTCCGCGGTGCTTGACGGCAAAGACGTCGCCGGGCGCCTGCAGCGGGGCGTCCTGGCCGGCGCTTTCGCCGTGAGCACGGCGGGCGACTGGGAAGGACTGCCCCACAGAGGGGAACTTGGGTTGTTGGCCCACTCGAGTGGGACCACCCAGCGCTAGGCCGCCGTGGCAAGAGTGGAGCCCGCCGCAAAGACTTCGATGGCCCTCGCCTGTCACATTTGTTTTGTTCGTATTGATGCTCACACCTGCGCCCGATTCTTAGCGTTCCTGGCGGCTGGCCGGATACGGTAGATACATGACGTCTAGCACCGCCGCCGAGTCCATTCGGTCCACCCGCAACATTCCCGCCGAGATTGCACGCTCCTGGCTCCTCGTGAACGCCATGAAGACGGAGCTTTTCGACCAGTCGGCCTCATCGCGCGCGGACGCCATCATCCTCGACATCGAAGACGCCGTGGACCCGTCCCAGAAGGACACTGCGCGCGCCAACGTCATTAATTGGTTGACCGCCGGCGGCCAGGCCTGGGTCCGCATCAACGACGCCACGAGCCCGTTCTGGGCCGATGACCTCGCCGGACTCCGTGGCACCCCCGGCCTGTTGGGTGTCATGCTGGCCAAGACCGAGTCCGCGGATCAGGTCACGGAATCCTTCCACCGCATGGACGGCAAGACCCCGGTCGTAGCTCTCGTGGAATCGGCCCTCGGCATCGAGGAAGCCAACCACATCGCCCGTGCCCAGGGCGCCTTCCGCCTGGCCTTCGGTTCGGGCGACTTCCGCCGGGACACAGGCATGGCCGCCACGCCTGAAGCAATGGCTTACCCGCGTGCCAAGCTCGTTGTCGCCAGCCGTGTGGGCAATCTCCCGGGCCCAATCGACGGCCCCACCGTCGGCACCAACCACCCGATCCTGCGCGAGCAGACCGGCATCACGGTGACCATGGGCATGACCGGCAAGCTCTGCCTGGCCATCGACCAGACCACGGTCATCAACGAGGTCATCAGTCCGACGCCGTCCGACGTCGCCTGGGCAACAGACTTCATGAACGACTTCGAAGCCAACGGGCGGGTCATCCGCGACGGTTCCGACCTCCCGCGACTCGGCCGCGCTGAAAAGATCATGAAGCTCGCCGTGGCCTTCGGGGTCCAGCCCTCCCTGTAAGGCGGGAAGCCAGCGTGCACATGTTGCGGCGCTCGCTCACTTTTGTCGGATTTTCTGCAGGCCTAGTTGTAAAGGTATCGGGAACGAGTGCCCTAAACTTGGGTGGTGCTGAACGAATTCTGGGCCACTGCCTCCACCACCTACAAGACGCTTGTTTTCAGCGCGATGGGGCTTATCGCCGTCGGAATCATCCTTACGATTGTCGGCAACACCTCGCATAACCAAGGCCTTGCGGTAGCCTCGCTGGCCGTGATCGGCCTCGGCCTGGTCCTGCATGTCGTGGGCATGGTGGTCCGCGGGCAGCAGATCCGCAAGGGTTTGAAGAAGAAGTAACCACAGCCATAATGCTGACCGGAGTGTAGCGATGACCGAGCATGCTGTGGTGATCGTCGGAGCGGGTCCCGCAGGGTTGATGTTGGCCGGCGAGTTGGCATTGGCGGGCGTCGACGTCGCTATTGTCGAGCGGCGTGCAAACCAGGATCTCGCCGGCTCACGTGCAGGCGGTTTACACTCACGCACCATCGAGGTCCTCGATCAGCGAGGAATCGCTGATCGGTTCCTGTTGGAGGGGCAGGTAGCTCAGGTCGCAGGGTTCGCCGGCGTCCGTCTGGACATCAGCGACTTTCCCACACGTCACAACTACGGGCTCGGGCTGTGGCAGAACCATATCGAGCGCATACTTGCCGGCTGGGTCGGCGAGCTGGCGGTGCCGATCTATCACGGACGTGAGGTGACCGGTTTCGCGCAGGATGGCACCGGCGTCGACGTCGGGCTGTCCGACGGCCAGCCGTTGCGGGCAGAATACCTCGTCGGGTGCGACGGAGGACGCAGTCTGGTCCGTAAAGTAGCCGGCATCGAGTTCCCGGGATGGGATCCGACCACCAGCGCCCTGATCGCCCAGGCCGAGATGGCCGAGGAGCCGCCAATGGGCGTCCACCCCAATGCCTTTGGCATCCATTCTTTCGGCAAGTTGGAGTATAAGATTCACGACGGCAAGGTGGTCTACCTGGATGGCGGGCCCATAGGGGTCATGGTGACCGAACAGCACGTCGGACCCACCACCGAACCTACCCTCCAGGACCTGAGCGAAGCGCTCGTTGCCGTATGCGGGACCGACTACGGGATCCACAGTCCCACCTGGATCTCCAGATTCACCGATATGACACGGCAGGCCGCGACCTACCGCGACAGAAGAGTCCTGCTCGCCGGCGACTCCGCGCACGTCCATGCCCCGGACGGTGGACAGGGCCTCAACACCGGTGTGCAGGACGCGGTGAACCTGGGATGGAAGCTGGCCCAGGTGGTCAAGCGGACATCGCCGGAAAGCCTTCTCGACACCTACCACTCCGAGCGCCACCCGGTGGCTGCGCGCGTGCTGCGCAACACGATGGCGAGTGTCGCGCTTCGCCGCCCCGACGAACGCACGAAGGCAGTGGGCGAAGCCATCTCCGAGTTGCTGGGCATGGATGAGCCGCGCAGACGGTTCGCCGCGATGATGTCGGGCTTGGACATTCACTACGACCTCGGCGAGGGACACCCGCTGCGCGGGCGCCGCATGCCCGATCTCGACCTGGTCACTTCCGATGGCCCCCTGCGGGTCTTCACCCTGCTGCATGGTGGCCGGCCGCTGCTCCTCAACCTCGGTGAGCCCGGCGGCTTCGACATCACCCCATGGGCAGATCGGGTTCAGCTGATCGACGCCAAATACCTCGGTGTGTGGGAGCTTCCGGCACTCGGGGCGGTCACTGCTCCGACTGCCGTGTTGGTTCGGCCCGACGGATATGTGGCCTGGGTGGGAGACCGAATCCAACTGGGCCTCTCTGACGCGCTCACCACGTGGTTCGGACCGCCTGCCGCGGCTTAGCGCACCGGAGGCCGATAGGGTTGGACCATGACTATTAACCCCGACTTGCAGGGCCGCAGCTACCCTGCCGCAGAGGTGTACGACGTCGGCCGCGAAAAGATCCGGGAGTTCGCCCGGGCCGTGAAAGCCACCCACCCCGCTCATTTCGACGTCGAAGCCGCCAAAGCCCTCGGGCACAGCGACCTCGTCGCCCCGCCGACCTTCGCCATCATCGTTGCCCAGCGGGCCGACGCCCAGCTGATCGAGGACCCCGATTCCGGGATTGACTTCAGCCGCGTGGTCCACGCAGACCAGCGCTTCACGCACCACCGCGCGATCGTTGCCGGAGACCAGTTGCGGGCCGAGCTGCACGTCGACGGCGTCCGCGCGATGGGCGGCGGGGCCATGATCACCACGCGTTCGGAAATTACGACCGTGGACGGCGAAAGGGTCGCCACCACCACCTCGTCCATCCTGGTCCGCGGAGAGGGACAGTAGCCATGAGCTTGAAACTTGAAGAACTCATCGTCGGGCAGGAAATCGGTACCCGCAGCATCGAGGTCACCCGCCAGGACCTGGTCAAGTACGCGGGAGCGTCCGGCGACTTCAACCCGATCCACTGGAACGAAACCTTCGCCACCGGCGTCGAACTTCCCGGAGTCATCGCCCACGGTATGTTCACCATGGGTTCCGCTGTGCAATTGGTGAGCGACTGGGCCGGCGACCCTGCCGCCGTCGTCGACTACCAGACGCGCTTCACCAAGCCGGTGCTAGTCGCCGATACCACTGGTACAAGCGAGCCCGGCGCGGTGATTGAGGTTTCCGGCGTGGTGGGAGCGCTCG
Organism: Arthrobacter sp. FW306-04-A; assembly: GCF_044358315.1. GTDB lineage: Bacteria > Actinomycetota > Actinomycetes > Actinomycetales > Micrococcaceae > Arthrobacter. Next base: position 3,371,847 of record NZ_CP084559.1, on the reverse strand, counting down.
ACGCCGATGCCCGCACGGCGCGCATCGATCTGACCGTCACCTTTGGCGGCCAGAAGGTCCTGATGAAGTCCCAGGCCGTTGTGAAGCTCGCTTGAGCCGGCTGCAAAAATCGGCACCGGGCGCCACCACGGCAGAATTGTCGCGGTGGCGCAATGCTGTGGTGATCGCATACGGCGCAAGCGGACTGGCATTCTCTTCCTGGGTGTCCAGGTTGCCGGCGATCCGCGATGGATTGAACCTGACGCCTGGCACGGTCGGCCTTCTGTTGATGTGCATGACGGTGGCATCGTTCGTTTCCGTGTCCGCATCCGGAGTGATCGTGATCCGGCTCGGATCACGGCTAACCACCCGGATCGGCGGCGTCATGGTGGGCGTCGGCCTGGCGGTCGCCGGTTTTGGCACATCCGTGCTGGCAAACCCGGTGGTGGTGGCGGCCGGGCTCATGGTGATAGGCCTCGGCACAGCCAGCTGGAACACGGCATCCAATGTAGAGGGAGCGTCGCTTGAACGCGCGCTCGAACGGCACATTATGCCGCGTCTCCATGGATCGTTCAGCCTTGGCACTGTCGCGGGCGCAGGGCTTGGTGCCTGGGCCGCCGCAGCTGGCCTGCCGGTCTTTTGGCATCTGGCTGCGGCCGGACTGGTGGTCGCCGTCTCTGTGGTGACAGCCGCCGCTTGGTTCCGCGCGGACTTCACACGCCATTCGACGGCAGGAGGTCGGGCAACGGCGTTCAAGCCCGAAAAGCCTGACACCTTCGAGGATCCTTCAACCGGACCGTTGCCCATTATCCAGCCCGGCCAGCAGAAACCGGCCGAACCGCTGGACAGCAAGCGTATGGTGGCCCGGGCATGGCGTGAACGCCGGACCCTCCTGCTCGGCCTGCTAGTCCTGGGGCTCGCCCTGGCAGAAGGCGCAGCGGGGGATTGGGTGGCCTTGGCGTTGGCCGATGGCCACGGTCAATCCGATGCTGCCGGAGCTGTGGGCTATGGAATCTTCGTGACGTTCATGACCGTGGGACGCTTCGCCGGAACGGTGGTCCTGGACCGCTTCGGCCGCGTTCCGGTGATGCGTTGGTGTTCGGCCACGGCCGTGATCGGCCTGGCGCTGTTCGTTTTCTCGCCGGTGCCGTGGCTGGCCTTCGTGGCCCTGGCAATCTGGGGGCTCGGTGCTTCCTTGGGCTTCCCGGTGGGCATGTCCGCTGCCGCGGACGATCCAGCGCACGCCGCGGCCCGGGTTTCCGTTGTCTCCACGATTGGCTATGGGGCTTTCCTTTGCGGTCCGCCGCTGTTGGGGTTGCTGGCGGAGCACTTCGGCATCCTGCATTCCTTGCTCGCCGTCCTGATCCTGCTCGTTGCGAGCTTCTTCCTGGCGCCCGTCTCGCGGAAGCGCGCGCCTGAGCGCGCGCCTGAGCCGGCGCGTCCCTGAGTCGGCCAGGGCAGGCAATCCCCGCTAGGCTTGTTTGGTGACCCAGACAATGCTCTCCGAACTGACCACGGCCGCCGTTGGTGGCCCTGCCGGCACCCTTGTGGAGGGCCGCACCGAGGAGGAAATCATCGACGCCGTCCGTTCGGCGGATGCGGCCGGCGACAACCTGCTCATCATCGGTGGCGGGTCCAACCTGCTGATCTCCGACGCCGGATACCCAGGCACCGTGCTCAAGATCGCTTCGCAGGGATTCACCGTCAACTCGGAGGATAGTTGCGGAGGAGTCTCTGTGGTGGTCCAGGCAGGGCACAACTGGGACGCCCTCGTAGAGCACTCCGTATTGCACGCCTGGTCCGGGCTGGAAGCTCTCTCAGGCATCCCCGGAGCCACAGGTGCCACTCCTGTACAGAATGTGGGGGCCTATGGTGCCGACGTCTCGCAGACAATCGCCGCCGTCCGTACCTGGGACCGCGAACGCAACGCCGTGCAAACCTTCACCAACTCCGAGCTCAAGTTCGGCTACCGGGACTCCATCCTCAAACAGACCACTTCCGAGGGCTCACCCCGTTACGTGGTGTTGACGGTTGAATTCCAGCTGCCGCTCGGACGCATGAGCGCACCCATCCGGTACGCAGAGCTGGCCCGGTCCCTCGGGGTTGAGGCGGGGAAGCGCGCGTACTCCAACGATGTCCGACGCGAAGTCCTGCGCCTGCGGGCCTCCAAAGGCATGGTCCTCGACGCTTCGGACAGGGACACGTATTCCACCGGTTCCTTCTTCACCAACCCGATTGTTTCGGCCGCGGCCGCTGCATCTTTGCCCGAGGGGGCGCCGCAGTACCCGGCTGGAAACGCTGGCCTCGTGAAGCTGTCGGCAGCTTGGATGATCGACCAGGCCGGCTTCGGCAAAGGCTTCGGACTCGACCCCGCGAGCGTGTCCGGCGGACGTGCCTCGCTCTCCACGAAACACACCCTGGCCATCACCAACAGGGGAGGGGCGAGCGCAGGGGACATGGTGGCGATCGCGCGCGAGGTGCGCCGCGGCGTCGTCGAGCGCTTTGGTATTGAACTGCATCCGGAGCCGCTACTGATCGGTTTGACCCTTTAAGGCCTGCTAGGAAGCGCTCAGCGCTTCCCGGTTGGAAGCACCTTGTTGAGCAACAGGAACGTCAGCCCGCAGCTGGCCGCCCCCAAAAGGAAGATCTGGCTGAACGCCATGCTCTGCGGCGATGGTCCGCCGGGTGAAATCCAGCCGGCTGCAGCGAAGCCCGCGACGCCCAGGAGCATGACGACGGCGGCAAACAGGAAGCTGCGCACCTGATCTGCGGCGCCTGTCTGGAACGCTGATTCGGCATCGTCAACGGGCCGATCGGACGAGGGCTGGCACGCAGCGGCAAGTCCCAGGAGGAGCGCTGCGGCGCCGGTGGCGGCGAGACCCACCTCCTGGACGGTCTGCATGGACGGCGACAACCGCACTCCAGCACCGACGGCAATGGCTAGTCCACAGACAAGCCCGACGGCGGCAGCGCACCAACCTGCGGCCGCTAACCGCCGGCTGAGCGGCCGCAGGAGCGGACCCAAATCACCGAACAGCATTCCTTCAGAGTAGGAGGGCCTGCTGGAAGGCCCCTGTGAGCGGGATGGGAGTTCCTCCAGCGTGCTATTGAGGACAGAAGCTGTCCGCTGTGCCGCCTATGATGAGGCCATGGCACCTTCGGCGAAGATCCGCGTCACTCCCAAGGTCATGGGCAGGCTGCGCCTTGCCAGCCAAGGATTGCTTGGGGGATTCAGTAGCCCGGAGGAATGCGTCTCCAGGATGGGCGCCATGCAGGCTCAAGACCTCGCCTCGGCGTTCTGGGCCATGGGGCAGCGAGTCCCCGGTTCCGGCCTCTCGAATGTGTTGGAAGCGCTGGAGAACGGCACAGTGGTCCGGTCCTGGCCGATGCGAGGCACGCTGCACCTGGTTCCACCGCAGGACTTGCGTTGGATCCTGGCCATCACCACAGATCGGTCCATGCGTTCGGTTGCCACACGGCACCGGGAGCTTGGCATCGAAGAGGCCGACATCGCCATATGCCGGGACCTTGCTCTTGAGCGCGTGGCCGGCAGCCCAGGCGCGTCCCGTGAGGAACTTTTCAAGATCTTCGAATCCGCGGGCCAAGCGACTACGGCACAGCGAGGCATCCATTTGCTCTGGATCCTGTGCCAGAACACGTGGCTGGTCCAAGGGCCTCCGGCCGGCACAGCAGGCAAGGCACTCGGACAGCAACTGTTCGTGGCCTTCGATGAGTGGATTCCGGAATCCAGGGCGTTGGGCCGCGAAGAGGGGATTGCCGAATTCCTGCTCAGGTACTTGCGGAGCCACGGACCTGCCACGCTCCTCGATTTCGCTTGGTGGACGCAGATCCCCAAAGCCGAGGTCCGGGCGGCCCACGAGGCTATTCGCAGCCAACTTGTTGAGCTCGTCTTCCAGGGAACGTCCTATTGGCTCTCGCCCGAAACAGCAGCACTTCTCGACGACGGCGTTCCGGGCGCGCGTACGGTCCTCGCACTGCCGGGGTTCGATGAATTCCTGCTCGGGTATACGGACCGCAGCCTCGTCCTGCCGGCGGAGCATTCCCAGAAGGTCGTCCCGGGCGGCAACGGTGTCTTCAAGCGGATGATCGTGTCCGGCGGCGAAGTGGTGGGCACCTGGTCTCGCCGCGGCACCGGCCGAAGCTCCGGCGTCGAGCCCGAACTGTTTGCCCCGGAACGCCTGACCCCGGCGGCCAGGCGTTCCTTCGAGCAACAGGCGGCGAAGTACCTGAGGTTCATGGAGAGTTGAGGACTCTTAAGACGCCGCGGGCCCGCCATGCAGTCGCGGGCAGCGACTGCATGGAGGGCCTAGGACGTTAGGCGTGGGCGCCTAGAGCGTGCCGGTAGCGATCTTCAGCATGCGGCGCAGCGGCTCGGCTGCACCCCAAAGGAGCTGATCGCCCACCGTGAAAGCGCTGATGTACTCAGGGCCCATCTCGAGCTTGCGGATTCGGCCCACAGGGATCTCTAAGGTGCCCGAGGCAGCCACCGGGGTGAGGTCCGACATGGAGGCTTCCTTGGTGTTGGGCACAACCTTGGCCCACTCGTTGTCAGCGTCCAGGAGCTTCTCGATTTCAGCGACGGACAGGTCCTCACGCAACTTGAGCGTCAGTGCCTGGGAGTGCGAGCGCATGGCGCCGATACGGACACAGAGGCCATCCATGACCACATAGTCCCTGCCGGTGCCGTTGCCCGTGCCGAGGATCTTGTTGGTTTCCACCCCGGCCTTCCACTCTTCCTTGGACTGTCCGTTGCCGAGGTCGGCGTCGATCCACGGGATCAGTGAGCCGGCCAACGGCACGCCGAACTGGGTGGCGTCGACGCCGGAGCGCTGGGTAGCCAGCACCTTGCGGTCGATTTCCAGGATCGCCGAGGCGGGATCATCCAGTTCGCTGCTGACTTCGTTGTTAAGGGTGCCGAACTGGTTGAGCAGTTCGCGCATGTGGCGGGCACCGCCGCCTGAGGCTGCCTGGTAGGTCATGGAGGTACCCCATTCGACCAGGTTGTTCTTGAATAGGCCGCCGAGGCCCATGAGCATGCAGGAGACGGTGCAGTTGCCGCCGATGTAGTCCTTCACGCCGCCGGACAGGCCTGCGTCGATGACGTCGCGGTTGATGGGGTCCAGCACGATGATGGAGTCGCCGTTCATGCGCAGCGTCGACGCGGCGTCGATCCAGAGCCCATCCCAGCCGCGGCTGCGCAGCTCGCCGTGGACCTGCTTGGTGTAGTCGCCGCCCTGGGCGGTGACAATAATCGGCAGCTTGGCAAGCGTCTCAATATCGAACGCGTTCTCGAGCTTGCCTGCGCCATCAGCAAATGACGGCGCCGCACCCCCAGCGTTCGAGGTGGAGAAAAATACCGGGTTGATGTTGGCGAAGTCGCCCTCTTCCTGCATGCGGTGCATCAGGACGGAGCCGACCATGCCACGCCAACCGACCAGTCCAACGGACGGATTAGCTGCTGTAGTCATTGGACTAGTCTAGACTTTCGCGGCTCCCGGTCGCTGTCGGTTACGCCACGAGGCCGTGGGGACTTGCGAGGCGAGGGTGGCGTTGGGCCCACGCCGCCAGGGTTCCCTGGCCGAGCTTGCGAGGCGAGGGTGGCGTTGGGCCCACGCCGCCAGGGTTCCCTGGCCGAGCTTGCGAGGCGAGGGTGGCGGTGGGGACTACTTGCCGGCGTCGGGTTCTTCCAGCAGGGCTGCCTTGCGGGCGCGCAGGGCGTAGAAGGCGCCAAAGGCGAAGACCTGGGTCACCACCACCAAGACGATGATCCCCAGGATCTTGTTGCCACCCAGGATCATGGTGAGGCCGATGATCGCCGACAGCAGCGCGAACAGGGGCAACAACATGTAGCCAAGCACGAACAAGGTCTCAGGTTTTTTCAGCATTCTCAGTCTTCCGTCCGGCGCCATGTGGCGATCCGGTAATTGGTGCCGTTCTGGGAGGTCAGCCAGCCTTCCGCGGGCTGCGTCGACTCAAGATTCCAGGCCTCGCCGAACTCCGGCGCGAAAGTGTCGCCGTCGATGTCGGAATCGATGACCGTGACGACCGCGACATTCGCAATGTCCATGGACTGCCGGTAAATTTCACCGCCACCGATGATCCAGACATTCTGGCCGCCAGGTGCGAACTGGGACTCGAGCAGGGCGGCGTCGAGAGACGAGACGACGACGGCGCCACTTGCGTCGGGCGAGTCCGACCAGCCCTGTTGCCGGGTCACCACGATATTCGTGCGGCCGGGCAAGGGACGGTACTTCGCGGGGAACGACTCCCAGGTTTTGCGGCCCATGATGACCGGATGTCCTGTTGTCAGCGTGCTGAAGTGCTTCAGATCTTCGGGGACGTGCCAAGGCATTGTCCCGCCCTTGCCGATCACGCCGCTGGCCGTTTGCGCCCACACCAGGCCGATTCCGGTCATCGCTTCCGCTGCCTCCTCGGAGGAAGGCGACTCTGCGGGGGGCGTTTCCTGGGTGCTCATACGGCCACAGGCGCTTTGATGGAGGGGTGGTGACGGTACCCGACTACCTCGAAGTCCTCGAAGGTGTAGTCGAAGATTGAGTCCGGCTTGCGGTTGAAGCGCAGTTTCGGATACTCGTAGGGCTCCCGTGAGAGTTGCTCCGTGACTTGCTCCACGTGGTTGTCATAGACGTGGACATCCCCGCCGGTCCAGACGAAGTCGCCGGGCTCAAGGCCCAACTGCTGGGCCACCATGCAGGTCAGCAACGCATAGGAAGCGATGTTGAAGGGGACGCCGAGGAACATGTCTGCCGAGCGTTGGTACAGCTGGCAGGACAACTTGCCGTCGGCAACATAGAACTGGAAGAACGCGTGGCACGGCGGCAAGGCCATGTCCTTGATTTCGGAAACATTCCAGGCCGAGACGATGTGGCGGCGGGAATCAGGGTTGGCCGCCAGGCCCTTCATGAGCTCGGCGATCTGGTCGATGTGCCCGCCATCGGGGGTCGGCCAGCTGCGCCACTGCACGCCGTAGACCGGGCCGAGTTCGCCGTCGGCGTCTGCCCATTCATCCCAAATGGTGACGCCTTGTTCCTGGAGCCATTTGACATTGGATTCGCCGCGGAGGAACCACAGAAGCTCCAGCGCTAGCGATTTGAAGTGCACACGCTTGGTGGTCATGAGCGGGAAACCCTGGCTCAGATCGAAGCGCAGCTGGCGGCCGAAAACGCTCCGCGTGCCGGTGCCCGTGCGGTCCGACTTGTGCGTGCCGTTGGCCATTACGTCGCGAAGGAGGTCTTCATATGGGGTTGGGATGCTCACGCACCCAGCTTACTGGAGTCAGTCGTCGAAGGGCTTGATCTGTTCCACGGCCACCACTCGCTGGCCGTTTCCCCCGGCGACGTGGCACACGATCATCTCCCCGGGGACCAAATACGGATCGTGGGCAGGCAGGAACTCGCGAAGCTCGGGGCCCATGTGTTCGCCTAGCTTCTTCAAGATGGTGGGGAGTGCGGGCCTGTGGGTACACAAGGCTACCGCGCGCTGCTTGTCGAACAGGCCCTCGACGACGGCTGAGGTCTTCTTCGGGCTCCGCTGGTGATTGTGCTCCGTCAGGGCCTCCACAAGTTTCACCTTGGCTCCGGCCGCCTTGGCGTACGGTGCGATGGTGGATACGCACCTTGCCCACGGACTGCTCACGATCCGGAAGGGCTTCCACACGCCCAGAAGCCGCTCTACCGCCAGCGCCTGCCGCAGGCCCGTGGCCGCCAGGGGCCTGCTACCTTCGGCCTTGGTCCAGGAGGACCGTGGCTTGGCCTTGGCATGCCGCACCAGAATCAGCGGCCATGTCTCCAGCTCACCGTTCAAGTGGGCCTTTGCAAGCGCCTGGAGCGGGCTCACGTCGGTAGGGTTGCTCAAGAACCGGGCAGCCTTGTCCGGCGCGGCCCACATGTAGGCGTCTACTTCCTGGCCATCCGGCTTAATGACGGAGCCGTTGACCTGTGTGGCCCAGTAGTGCACCACTTTCAGTCCCGCTGCCACGTGGTAGTGCGTGGGAGGCAAAGGGATCCCGAGGGCAGGATCGAGGCCGATTTCTTCCCTGATCTCGCGGACGGCGCACTCCGGGATGGTTTCCCCGACGTCGAGTTTGCCTTTGGGCCAGGACCAATCGTCATACTTGGGCCGATGGATCAGCAGGACTTCAAGGGCCCCCTTGGTGACACGCCAGGGAATCGCCCCTGCCGCCGTGACGGCGATGGGCTCCCCGGGGTGGTCCGTTTGATCCGCAGTGGGTGTATCGCTCTTCAACTTTTTCTCTGCCTACCGCCGGGCAACTGCACGTTGGCGGGACCGTGAGGCAAGCAACCAGGACTGAATGTCCAACAGCGGCGTGCCGTCTTCGGCCTGGTGGAACCTGGTCCAGTGACCTTCGTTGTCGAGATGCCAACTTGCAGTGCCCGGGTCCAGGTAACGGCGCAGCAAGTCCATGACCTCGGCTGTGTCTTCGCGGCTGGAGAGCTGCACCAAGGCTTCGACCCGGCGGTCGAGGTTACGGTGCATCATGTCCGCGGAGCCGATGTAGACCACGGGGTCGTTGGCGTTCGCGAAGGCAAACACGCGCGAGTGCTCCAGGAAGCGGCCCAGGACGGAGCGAACCGTGATGTTCTCGCTCAGTCCAGTTACTCCGGGACGCAGCGAGCATATGCCACGGACAATGACATCGACCTTTACCCCCGCCTGCGACGCCCGGTAGAGGGCGTCGATGGTGGCTTCGTCCACCATTGAGTTGACCTTGATCTGGACCTTGGCAGCGATTCCTGCGCGGGCGTTGCGGATCTCGGTCTCGATCCTGTCGATCAGCCCCGACCGCACCGAGCGCGGCGCCACAAGAAGCCGCTTGAACGTGGACTTAGGAGCGTATCCGGAGAGCTGGTTGAAGAGCTTGGACAGGTCCTCGCCCACCTGCTCGTTCGAGGTCAACAGGCCCAGGTCCTCGTAGTAGCGGGCCGTGCGCGGGTGGTAGTTGCCCGTTCCGATATGGCAGTAGCGGCGCAGGCCATCCACTTCCTGGCGAACTACGAGGGACAACTTGCAGTGCGTCTTGAGTCCCACGATGCCGTACACCACGTGCACTCCGGCCTGCTCCAACTTGCGGGCCCACGAAATGTTGGCCTGCTCGTCGAAGCGGGCCTTGATCTCCACGAGGGCCAGGACCTGCTTGCCGGCCTCGGCAGCGTCGATCAGGGCGTCAACGATGGGGGAGTCGCCGGAGGTGCGGTACAGGGTCTGCTTAATGGCCTGGACCTTGGGGTCGGCCGCGGCCTGCTCCAGGAAGGCCTGGACCGACGTCGAGAACGAGTCGTACGGGTGGTGCAGCAGGATGTCGCGGCGGCGCATGGCTGCGAAGACGTTGGCGGCCTTGGACGTCTCGGATTCGTTCAAGTACCGCGAGGTGTGGGGCACGTGCTTTGGGTAGTGAAGGTCGGCGCGGTCGATTCCACCGATGACCGAAAGTCCGCGAAGGTCCAGGGGCGCGGGAACGGAGTAGACCTCGGATTCCTCGACGCCGAGTTCCCGCACCAGGAGTGCGCGGATGTTCGGGTTGATGTCGGTGGTGACCTCGAGCCGAACGGGCGGGCCGAAGCGGCGGCGCAGCAGTTCCTTCTCGAGCGCTTGCAGGAGGTTCTCGGCGTCGTCCTCTTCAACTTCAACGTCCTCGTTGCGGGTGACGCGGAAGCTGTGGTGCTCCATGACTTCCATGCCGGGGAACAGCTTGTCCAGGTGAACCGCAATAACCTCTTCGAGGGCGATGAAGCGAGCCACCCGGCCCGGGACGGCGCCGGCCCGCGGGCCGTCGATCGAGACAAGGCGGGGCAGCTGGTCCGGAACCTTGACGCGGGCGAACAGTTCCTTGTCACTGACGGGGTTGCGGACAATCACTGCCAGGTTCAGGGAAAGGCCGGAAATGTAGGGGAACGGGTGGGCGGGATCGACGGCGAGGGGGGTGAGGATCGGGAAGACCTTCTCGCCGAACATGATGCTCAAGCGGTGCTGCGCTTCGTCGTCGAGCTCGTCCCAGCGCATCAGGTGGATGTGCTCGTAGGCCAAAGCGGGGCGGATCTGCTCGGCAAACACCCGGGCGTGCCGTTCCTGCAGCCTGTGGGCGGCCTCGCCGATCTGCTCGAGGACTTCGATGGGGCTCAACCCGGCGGGGGAGGGCACCGCGAGCCCGGTGGCGATGCGGCGCTTCAGGCCGGCAACGCGCACCATGAAGAATTCATCCAGGTTTGAGGCAAAGATCGAGAGGAAGTTGACACGCTCCAGCAGGAAAAGATCCGGGTCCTCGGCGAGTTCAAGGACGCGCGAGTTGAAGGCAAGCCAGCTCAGTTCGCGGTCCAGGAAGCGGTCGGGGGTGATGTCGCCTTCCGGTTCCAGGGAAGGCGCAAATTCCGGAATGTCGATGCGGTCCTGAGTGGCCCGCGCCGCCGGGACTTCGGAAGAACCGAAGCGTGGAGGCAAGGTTGCGCCCTTGACATCGGTTCTGGTGGTTCCGACCGGGTCCGGATTCATCGGGCTCTCCTTCGTTCAGCACGGGGGTTTGCTTCAACCCTACAAGGATTCCACGTGCCGGAATCCTAGAGGTCCTAACCTTTCAGATGCTCCCTGGTTCCGAGCTACTTCCGGGCTAACGGCGCATACATGACATCGACGTCCCAGCGCACGAAACCCAGCTTCTGGTAGAGGGCAACCGCGGCGGTGTTGCCGGCGTCCACGTACAACATCACTGAGTGAAGTTCGTGGCTCTGGAGGTACCTGATCCCGGCGACGGTGAGCGCCTTGCCAAGCCCCAAGCCTTGGGCCGCGGGCGTCACACCTACTACGTAGACCTCTCCGATCGCCGGATGGGGTCCTTGCCGGGGGTGCACCTTGGTCCAGTGAAAGCCGAGCAATTCCCCGGCTGTGTTCACGGCCAGCAGGAAACCTGCGGGGTCAAACCAATCCTCAGCCATGCGGGCGTCGAGGTCGGCCCTGGTCAGGGACCCCTGCTCGGGATGATGCGCGAAAGCCGCCCTGTTGGCAGCCAGCCAGGCGGACTCATCCTGCCCGGGCACAAAGGCGCGAAGCGAGACTCCCTCGGGCAGGCCGGCGTCGGGCAGTTCCGCTGTGGAGGACATGAGCCGCATCTTCCACAGTTCACGCACGGGACCGTAGCCGTAGCGGGCAGCGAGGTCCGCGGCGGCCTCATGGTTCCCATGGGACCAGGCGTTCAGCCCTGAAAGCCCGCGGCCCTCGCGGAGCGCGTCCAACAGCCTGACGGCGACTCCCTGGTTGCGGTAGTTCGGGTGGACGGCCATTTCCAGGACCCCGGTCCCGTCGTCCGCTTCAACGACGACGGCGATTCCGGCCAGATCCTGGCCGCTTGCGGGATCGGACTGCTCGTCCGGGGCATACAGGGCCAGCGTGAGCAACGAGTGGTCGCCGGCGTCGGCCCCACGGAGCATGACCAAGGTTTGTTCGGACAAGGGGGGATTGCCGTCCGACTCCTCTGCGGCTGCGGCGAGAGTCTTGATGTCTCTCAGCAGCTCGCGATCCGAGGAGCCTTTGACGACGAGGACGGGCCAGTTCTCCGGGTGCGCAGGGCTCATGCTGCAAGGCTATACGTCCGCGACCGGTTTGGCGGGATGGATTTTGCAGGCGCTCACTCGGCCGTGTAAGGTCTATAACTCGTCCGGCTTTGAGAAGCTGGAAACGAGGGGGATCCACCAGTGGGGTGGCCGCGATACGTTCGACCCGTATGTCCTCCACTCAAGTCGACAACCGGCGCAAGCCGGGATCAGGCGGCAAGGGAAAGGCCCGGACTCAGTGAGTCCGGGCCTTTCCCTTGCTTCGGAAACTCAGGCTTCCGTGAGTTCATCTTCTTGCAAACGGACCAGCGTCAGCCGGTAGCCAACGTTGCGTACTGTGCTGATGAGGTTTTCGTGGTCCACGCCCAGCTTTGCACGCAGGCGCCTGACGTGGACGTCCACGGTGCGGGTGCCTCCGTAGTAGTCGTAGCCCCATACTTCCGTGAGGAGCTGCTGGCGCGTGAAGACCCTGCCCGGGTGCTGCGCCAGGTACTTCAAGAGCTCGAATTCCTTGAAGGTCAGGTTGAGCGGCTGTCCGTTCACCCGGGCCGTATAGCTCGCTTCGTCAATTACGACGCCGGCCGCGCGGATTTCGGTGCTCGTTTCCTCTTCGCCGGGGACGGCGCGCGCCATGGCCAAGCGGATCCGGGCCTCGACTTCGGCTGGCCCCGCGGAATCGAGGACGATGTCATCCACGGACCATGCAGAGGAGACGGCAGCCATGCCGCCTTCAGTGAGGATCAGGATGAGGGGGGCGCTCAGGCCCGTGGCCTTGAGCAATTGCGTCAAGGAGCGGGCCCCAACAAGGTCCTTGCGGGCATCAAGGAAAACCACGTCAGTGGGATCGGTTTCGAGTAATGCCGTCGGTTCTGCCGGGAGGATGTGGACCCGGTGGTTCAATAATTCCAAGGCAGGCAGGATGTCTACCGACGACCCGGTGCTATTCGTCAGGAGCAGGATGTGCGACATAGTTCCTCCAATGGGCGGTCCGCGCATCATCGGGCGTCTGAACCGGGTTTCCACCGGCCGGTAGCTGCTCAAGGGGCGAGGTTCCGTTGTAACGGAAGCGTTGCAACAAGAAGCGCTGTTGACAACCGAGTATACCCAAAGGCCCCTGCAACGTCAGGGATTCGTGACACCTTCAACCCCTGTTTGCGACATATTTCGACCGCATAAGGCAGGATTGGCAAGAGGTTGGTTGCAGCTTGGAGCGAAACGGAGCCCCGCGGGGACCGCAGCGAGGTCGAGGACACAGTGAGGTCAGGGGCGCAGTGAGGTCAGGGGCGCAGTGAGGTCAGAGGCACAGTGAAGTCTTGGAGTATCGGGGTGGTCGGCCTCGTGGCCCTCGCGGTTATCGTGGCCAGCACATACGGTCCCCCGGAAGGACTGGTGGGGGTCGGAATCGTGGCGGCGGCCGCCGTCGGCATCGGATGGCCCCATTTTCTAGCGGTTCCCGCCAAAAAGACCCTGGCCGCTGTGATCGGGCTGAGCGGTGCCGCTTCAGCCGTGACCGCCGGTTTCATTCCGGCACCCGGCTTCCTCGACGCGACTCCAGCCTTCATCGCGGCCGGCGTGATAGCGGTGTTCGTCGTGCAACTGATCCGCGGAACGGGTCAAGCCCAGCGGCTTGAATCCACCCTCGGCAGTTGCGCAGGCGTGTTGTTGAGCTGCCTCGGAGCAGGCTGGATCGCAGGCTCACGGTTCAACGGCATCAAGGAAATGGTGCTGGTTGCCGGCCTCAGTGCCGCAGTTGCCCTTCTCGCCGGACTCTTGCGCTGGCCGGACCGGGTCGTGGCGCCTTTGGGCATCGTCGCCGCCGGATTGGTGGCTCCATTGGCCGGCCTGGTGTTCTCGAATATTTCGATCGTGCCCGCGATCGTCGTGGGCGTCGTCATCGGCTCGATCTTGGTCAGTTTCCGCCGGATGGTCACGCTGCGGCTCGGCCGCCTGAACTTCCCGGCCGTCTTGGGAATGGGTGTCGCGCCCGTCTGGGCGGTTGGTGCCTTGTGCTACTTCATCGACAAACTACTCATCTACTAACAGTTAGGATGGCATCATGTCCGTACTTGCATTTGAAATCTTCTTCCTTGTCCTCCTCGGCTTGGCCAGCCTCTCGATGGCGTGGTTTGCCGGTTTTGTCGTTTACCGTCTCTTCAAGGGCCAGAAGTAGAGCTTCTGTACCTTCTGGTCCACTGAGGTAGTTGCTGTGCCCATTGAAATTCCTTCAGACCTGACACCCGAACTGGTACCCCTTTCCTGGCTCATTGGTGAGTGGGAAGGCCGGGGACGGCTTGGAAGCGGCGACGAAGACTCGGATCATTTCATCCAGCACGTCTCCTTCACGCATCACGGCCTGCCATACCTGGAGTACCGCGCCGAAAGCTGGCTCAGTGATGAGGACGGCACCAAGCTGCGGCCTCTGACGGTCGAGACCGGCTTCTGGGCGCTGGAGCGGAAAATGATTGACGCCGACGGCGGTCCGGGCCTGATCCCCGCGGATATTGTCCCGGCATTGAAGACTGCCGACGACGTCGAGGCCCATCGGAACGCTGACGGCGGGTTCGATATCTCGGTGTCGATCGCCCACCCCGGCGGCATCAGCGAGCTCTACTACGGCCAGATCAAGGGGCCGCAGATCCAGATGAGCACAGACATGGTGATGCGTGGCGGCCACTCCAAGGAATACACTGCGGCCACACGCATTTTCGGCCTCGTAGACGGCAACCTGCTGTGGCGCTGGGATGTGTCTACCCCGGGGAAGTCGCTCGAGGCCCATGCTTCGGCTTTTCTGAACAAGCTCTCCTAGGAGAGTCGGTCCGCTGGCTTCAAGTCTCATTGAGCTTCAAGGTCCACCGAGAAAGGTCCCACTGAACGTCCCGTTTCGCAGCTCGATCAAAAAGGGAGCAGCAAGTGAACGAAGCAGCAAAACCTGCCAGCTATGACGATCTCAAGGCTGTGTTCTTCAACGGGACGCTCAAGCCGTCCCCGCAAGTGAGCAACACCGACGGCCTGATAGCTATCAGCCGGCGCATCATGGAGAAGCAGGGAGTCAGCACCCGCGTCATCCGAACCGTGGACCACAACGTCGCTGCCGGAGTGTATCCCGACATGCGCGAACATGGCTGGGCCACGGACGAATGGCCGGAGCTATATCCGGCGGTGCTGGAAGCCGACATCGTGGTGGTGGCCGGCCCCATCTGGCTCGGCGACAATTCCTCCGAGACCAAGAAGCTCATCGAACGTCTCTACGCCCATTCGGGCGAGCTCAACAGCAAGGGCCAGTGGGCGTACTATCCGAAGGTTGGCGGCTGCCTCATCACGGGCAACGAGGACGGCATCAAGCACTGCGCCATGAACATCCTGTACAGCCTCCAGCATGTCGGGTTCACCATTCCGCCACAGGCTGATGCCGGCTGGATCGGCGCCGTCGGTCCTGGCCCCAGCTACCTCGACGAAGGCTCCGGCGGCCCTGAGAGCGACTTCACCAACCGGAACACCACGTTCATGACCTGGAACCTGCTCCATTACGCTCGTATGCTCAAGGATGTGGGGGGCATTCCCGCCTACGGCAACCTCCCCGAGGAGTGGAAAGCCGGTACACGCTTCGATTTTGAAAACCCGGAATACCGCTGAGCCTCAAGGACTTCTACTACATATGACTTACAAGAGCCCCCTTTTGTCGCGCCCCCGAGCAGTAGAAGGCGGCGGCGAGGACTCCGGCGTCGCGGCCCACTACGGCGAGCCCCTGCGGGAGCAGCGCGCACTGGCCGCCGGCACCGCCGTCGTCGATCTTTCCTATCGTGGGGTTGTCACGGTCACTGGACCAGACCGTCTCAGCTGGCTCAACACCCTGTCTTCGCAGCAACTGACCAACCTTCAGCCGGGTGTCTCGAGCGAACTGCTGCTCCTCACCATCCAGGGCCGCATCGAGTTTGATGCCCGCGTGGTGGACGACGGCGAGACCACCTGGCTGCTCGTCGAAGCCGCCGAGGCTGCCCCGCTGGCCGAGTGGCTCGGCAAAATGAGGTTCATGTTGAGGGTCGAAGTGGCTGACGTAACGGACGATTGGGCCGTCGTCGGTTCCACCAAGGCGGTTGACGCCTGGTCCGGGCGGCTCGTTTGGGAAGACCCGTGGCCGCATATCGGCGTCGGCGGCTATTCCTACAGCGTGGTGGAGGAAAGCTCCCATCCCGGTCTTGAACGGCCGTGGTTCGAATACCTCATTCCCGCGGACGAGCTTGAAGCGGCCGTCGATGGGATGGCGTTGGCCGGCTCGTTGGCTGCGGAAGCGCTTCGCATTGCCGCGTGGCGTCCCCGGCTTGGCGCGGAGACGGACGAGAAGACCATTCCGCACGAGCTCGATCTCCTGCGGACATCGGTCCATTTGAACAAGGGCTGCTACAAGGGCCAGGAAACCATCGCCCGCGTCCACAACCTGGGACACCCGCCCCGGCGGCTTGTCTTCCTGCAACTGGACGGCTCGCAGCACACCCTCCCGGCGGCAGGCAGCGTCGTATTTGCCGGGGAACGCAAGGTGGGTACGCTGACTTCTGTGGCCCAGCACTTCGAAATGGGAGCAGTAGGGCTGGCGCTCATCAAGCGGTCTGTGGATCCGCTGGAAGTGCTGACCGTCGTGGATGGTGAGGAACCCTATCCGGCCGTCCAGGAAGTAATCGTTGCGCCCGACGCCGGGCAGGTCGTGGGACGCCAGACCGGATTCCTGAAGGGACCCCACCGATGAGCGAAACAACGGGCGCTGAAGCCCAAACAACGGGTGTCGATGACGAGGCCATCGCCTTGGCGCAGACGTTGCTCGATGCCGCCCGGGAGGGCAACTCGGAGCTCTTGCGCAGCTACCTCAATGCCGGTGCGCCTGCTGGAATGAGCAACGCCGCGGGTGATTCACTCCTGATGCTGGCGGCGTACCACGGCCACCCTGAGACCGTTCAGCTTCTGCTCTACCACGGTGCCGACGCGAACGCCGCGAACGACCGCGGCCAGACGCCGCTGGCAGGCGCGGTTTTCAAGGGCTACACGGAAGTAGCCCGGGTGCTCATTGACGCCGGAGCAGATCCCGACGCCGGAGTCCCCACAGCGCGCGACGCCGCCAGAATGTTTGCCCGCAAGGAGATTCTCGCACTGCTCGGCTAGGCCACGGATGCTAGGTTAGCAGGCCGGCGCAGGGCCGCCTGACTGGCCCGCGGTTGGCGGCTGTCTCGTCGCAGCTACCTTGCGGTCTAATATTCCATGTGGAATAGTTGTTGTGGAATAGTTCGCACGGAGGATGAAAAATGGCACGAGCCGCACTGACTCCACTTGGGGTCGCTGCACTTGCCCTCCTTGTCGAGGCGCCCATGCACCCGTACGAGATGTACCAGCTCCTGATGGCGCGCCACGAGGATCGCTTGGTCAAGGTGCGGCCGGGGACGCTCTACCACGCAGTGGGGCGCCTGGAAGAGAGTGGCTTCGTGGAGGCGACTGGTATTGACCGCGCAGGCAACCGGCCTGAGCGCACAACCTACCGGATCACCGGAGCTGGCCGGGAGGCGTTGACCGAGCGCCTCAAGAACATGCTGGCGGAACCCGTGAACGAATACCCGAGCTTCCCCCACGCGATAGCTGAGGCACACAACCTGCCGTCCGGCGTCGTGCTCGAACTCCTGGACCACCGGGTAGCGAACCTGCAAAAACAACTCGATTTCCTGCTTCGTGGTGAAGAAGCAGTCGCCGCCAAGGGCGTCGAGCCGAAGTTCTGGATCGATATCAAGTACCAACAGTCAATGCTGCGTACGGAAATCGACTGGATCCGCGGCTTCCGGAATGATCTCCGCAGCGGGCAATTGCCGTGGTAACTGCCCCTCCAACGCACCATCTTGCAAGAAATTCAGCACAGTCAAAGGAATCCCATGGAAAACGTAACTAAACCGTGGCCCGCACTGTGGTCCCTCGTGGTCGGGTTCTTCATGATCCTGATCGACACCACCATCGTTTCCGTGGCAAACCCGCGGATCATGGAGGGCCTCCACACCGATATCAATGCCGTCATCTGGGTGACGAGCGCTTACCTCCTCGCATACGCGGTGCCGTTGTTGATCACCGGCAGGCTCGGTGACCGCTTCGGCCCCAAGAACCTGTACCTGATCGGCCTCGTCGTCTTTACCCTTGCTTCGCTGTGGTGCGGGATTTCAGGCGACATCGCCACGCTGATCACGGCCAGGGTAGTTCAGGGCATCGGCGCAGCCATGATGACTCCGCAAACCATGGCCGTCATCACCCGGATCTTCCCGCCGGACCGCCGCGGCGCAGCCATGGGCCTTTGGGGAGCCACCGCGGGTATGGCCATCCTCGTAGGCCCGATCCTCGGCGGCGTGCTGGTTGACGGCTTCGGTTGGCAGTGGATCTTTTTCGTCAACGTTCCCATCGGCATCGTCGCATTTGTCCTCGTGACCCGCCTCGTCCCGAAGCTGACCACGCACAGCCACAAGTTCGACGTCGTAGGTGTGCTGCTGTCCGCCGCCGGCATGTTCCTGCTGGTCTTTGGCATCCAAGAGGGCCAGAGCTACAAGTGGGGCACTGTTACCGGGGCCATCACGGTGTGGGGACTGATCATCACCGGCCTTGTTATCCTGGCCGTATTTGTCTTGTGGCAGTGGCTGCTTGAGCGCCGCGGCGGCGAGCCCTTGCTGCCCCTGGGACTGTTCAAGGACCGCAACTTCTCGCTGGGCAACACCACCATCATGGCGGTGGGCTTCACCATCACTGCGTTCCCGCTGCCCACCATTTTTTACTACCAGGTGGTCCGCGGGCTGACTCCCACGCAGTCCGCGTTGCTTATGATCCCCATGGCCGTGATCTCCGGTGCGCTGGCGCCTTTCGTTGGCAAGCTGATCGACCGGATCAACCCGCGATGGTTCGCCGCATTCGGCCTCGTCTGCCTGTCCGGGGCACTCTTCTGGACCTCGACGCTCTTGAAGCCGGACACCCCGATCTGGATGTTCCTGTTGCCCAGCGCCCTCCAGGGTGTGGCCAACGGTTTCATTTGGGGCCCGGTCTCCAACGCCACCACACGCAACCTCCCGCCGCGCTCGGCGGGCGCCGGTTCCGGTGTTTTCAACACGACGCGCCAGATCGGTGCGGTACTGGGATCAGCCGCGATTGCCGCCCTGATCCAGTCCCGGCTCGCGGCCGAACTGCCGGCGGCTCGTCCAGGTGCCGCCCCGGCCGGCGAAGGAGGATTCACCGGCAAGTTGCCTGAATTCCTGCATGACGGCTTCTCGACGGCGATGAGCCAGTCCGTCTTGCTGCCCGCCTTCGCGATTCTGCTGGGCGCAGTAGCAGCGTTGTTGTTCGGCAAACCCAAAGCCGTCCAGGGCTGGGGTTCCCCGGCGGGTGTTGCCGAGGTCAAGCCTGAGACCGTTTCGCAGGACGGCAGCCAAGGGAGCCGTTAGCCCGCGCGAGTTGGCAGAAGATGCCCTCAAAATCCGGGGGGCATCTTCTGCCAACTCGCGGCCAAGAAAGGCGTTAGCGGAGCAGCACGGAGGTCTGGATACCGCCGTCGACGAATCCCAGCCTTCGCGCCAAGGCCATGGAGCCCCTGTTGTCCAGCGCCGTTCGCCATTGCAGCGTCAGGCCGGAGGCGAGTGCCTCGTGGGCAGCGATCGAGGCAGCCAAAGTCCCCAGCCCTTGCCGGCGCAATTCCGGCGGCACAAGGACGCCCATATCTGCGAGGATCCCCTGCCACTCGGCGTAGGCTCCGCAAGCCACGGGTTTGCGGCCCGGATCGTTGCCATCCATCACCGTGAAATGGTGGTCCATCCTTGAAAGGTGGACTTCATTGACGTCGTCCGGAGGGCATTTGGCCTCCAATTCGATCGCCTCGGGATGGCCGTGGGACACCGTGACTTCGCCGCCGGGTTGGAAGAGGGGAAGGTCGTCGGCGAAAAGCAACGCGGATGTTCCGAGGCCATGGCCCCCGTGCTCGCGGCTGAGTCGCAACAACGCGGAATGCTCGCTCAGCTGATCGTCCGAGAGCTCGACGGCGGCAGCCACCGCCCATGCCGGAGCCACCAGGGCGGAGCGGCCAAAGAGCCGCACGAAGGTGATGGATTCAGCATCCTCGTCTTCCCGGACCAACCGCTCCCCGGTGCGGGCAGCGGGTGAGCCGGAGACGAAACTGAAGGCTTCGTCGTCGAACCCTAAATGCCGGGCCCAGGCCAGCAGCACAATTTCGGCTGATCCCGCATCAAGTTCCATGACATCGAGTCTAGGCAGTTCCACGAAAAGGAAAGGGCAACCAGGCACTGCCTGCTTGCCCTTTCCGGATCCGGTCTAGCCGAACAAGACCGCGGCTTCGTCGTAGCGGTTCTGTGGAACGGTCTTGAGCTTGCCAAGGGCAGCTTCGAAGCCCACATGCTCGATGTCCGTGCCTTTCAGGGCCACCATGGTCCCCCAGCGTCCCTCCACCACGGAATCAATGGCTGCCATGCCCAATCGGGTGGCCAGAACGCGGTCAAACGCCGACGGGACACCGCCGCGCTGGATGTGGCCCAGGATCGTGGCGCGGGTTTCGATCCCGGTCCGGGCTTCGATTTCCGGAGCGAGCTGGTCCGCGATGCCGCCCAGACGGGGCCGGCCGAAAGTATCCAGGCCGCGTTCGGAGTGCGGTGCCTCCATGTGGTCGGGAACAAAGCCTTCGGCAACAACAATCAAGGGTGCGCGGCCACGATCGTGGGCCTCCTGGACCCACTCGGTGATCTGCTCGATGCTGACCTTCTGCTCGGGGATCAGGATGGCGTGCGCGCCGGCGGCCATACCCGCGTGCAGGGCGATCCAGCCCACGTGGCGGCCCATGACCTCGGCAATCATGCAGCGGTGGTGCGATTCTCCGGTGGTGCGCAACCGGTCGATGGCCTCGGTGGCGATCTGGACTGCGGTAT
Source organism: Arthrobacter sp. FW306-04-A (assembly GCF_044358315.1). GTDB lineage: Bacteria > Actinomycetota > Actinomycetes > Actinomycetales > Micrococcaceae > Arthrobacter. The sequence continues at coordinate 3,351,332 of NZ_CP084559.1, read as the reverse complement.
CGAAACCGAAGGTGTAGTCGGTGGCGTCGAGGTCGTTGTCCACAGTCTTGGGTACACCGACGATTTTCAACCCGGCGTCGGTGAGGCGTTTGGCGGCAGCCAAGGTGCCTTCGCCACCGATGGCAATGATGGCATCGATGCCGAGGCGGTCCATGTGGGCCTTGATGACATCCGGGCCGCCGCCGTTCTCGAACGGGTTGGTGCGGGACGTACCGAGGATGGTTCCGCCTTGCTTGGCGATACCGCGGACCATGGTACGGGGAATGTCGATGACGTCGCCCTCCACGACGCCTCGCCAACCGTCCCGGAAACCGACGAATTCCTGGCCGTGAATGGCAATTCCCTTGAGGACGGCGCCACGGATAACCGCGTTGAGTCCGGGGCAGTCGCCACCGCTGGTAAGGATTCCAATTTTCATGAGGGCTCAAATCCTGGCTAGGAGGTATACGTGTAGAGCGCCACGCTGAGCTCACAACGATTGTAGGCGTCAATGTGGGGTGGGACACAAACCATGACTGGCGGCGGGGATGAGACCTTTGAAACCGTGTGGAAATATCGCCCGAGAGCCGAGCTTAGGGACCGGGTCAAAAACCAGCGCCCCGCCAGGGTGGCGGAGCGCTAGCGCGAACCCGACCGGCCCAGTGAATCCTCCGGGCCGGGCTGGTCTATTTCTTGCCTTGCGAACGTTGGTTGAGGAAAGACTCCAGCGCAATGGCGCCGCTCTGGTTGGGAAGCAGCAGCCATGCCACCACGTAGATCACCACGGCAGGCCCTGGTAGCAGGCAGAAAAGCAGGTAGCCAACGCGGACGTAGGCCACGTCCACATTCAGTTTGGCGGCAATGCCACCGCAGACCCCTCCGATCCAACGCTGCGGACCGCGCTTCAGGCCGATGCCCCGTACGATGCTGAAGAACTTGTTCATGGCTAGAGCCTTCCCTGTTGTGGCTGCTTTGTCACGTGCTGGTTGCTACTGGTGGTCGGAACCGGCGGCGCTGGAGCCCGGGCCGGACCCGTTGCCTTTTCGGGAGCGGGCCGACACCAGGCCGCCGACCACGAGGGCCGCTCCGGCCCCGATCATGAGTCCGATCAGTACGTAATTGCCGTTGAGGGCCACAAGGCCGAGCTTGGAAACGATGATCAGGCTCGCCAATGCCAGGACGATCAGACCCCAGACCACAGTGCCAACCCTGGCGCGGGCAGCTTGCGCCCGGAGCTCGGGTGCTGACTGTCCGGTTTCAAACGCGGGCTTAGGTTCGTGCGTGCTCATGTCAGTTTCCTTCCTGGACGGTGACGTTGCTGAAGGTGCCGTTGAGCTTGACGACCAGCTTGGCGCCGGGCTTGTCAGTGTTGAAGCTGTCCCGGGTACCACCGTTGCTTTGGGTGACGGCGCTGCCGTCCTGCTTGAGGTTCGCGAAGGTCATGTCTGCTTGGACCTCCACCGGCACGGTCGCGGGGATGAGGAGTTTGATGTTGCTTGCCGTTACATCCATCGGAACCACGACGTCGGAGTTCAGCGGCGCGCTCAGGTTTAGCTTGGTCAAGTCAACAGTTCCGTTGGCTCCGGTAATGTCGAAGCCTTTGCGGGCATCGTCAATGCTCACGGGATTCCATTGACCATTCTGGAGACGGAAGTGGTCGGCATTGGGTGCGATATTGAAGATGCCCCCGATCACAAGAGTCGCGATGGCAAGGAATCCGAGCAGTCCCGACGTGCGGCCTCGAAGCCCGGCTACCAGGATGCCGAGGCCGAGGACTCCGGCACCCGTGGCCCAAACCACCGCGTTGGCGGCGTCGCCGAGGTGAATGACATTGCCGGCGTCGAGCAGCTTGAGAGTTCCGCCCGCCAGCAAGGCCGCGCCCGCGGAGACAGCCACGATAGCCGCGCCCGGTCCTTGCCGCTTCGGCCGCTGGGGCTGGTTGGGTCCGCCGCTCGGCGGGTAGGGCCCAGCGGGATTGAAGGGACCCGGGGGAGTGCCCGACGCCGATCCAGCGCCGTACCCGTGCACGCTTTCATATGAGGTGCCCTGCGCTGTACCGTAGGCGCCGCCTGGGGTGCCGACCCCACCTGAGGTACCCGGAGCAGGCGCAGGGTGTTTGGTTCCCATGGTTCGTCCTCCGTTGCGGGATTTGCTGCGCTGGACCAGGAAGTAGATCAGGTAGATGACGCCGCCTACCCAGAACAGCGTCCAGAAGAGTCCCGGAAGGCCGTTCCAACCCCATCCCCAGAATCCGCGGCCGAGGCCTGGCAATCCGATGATGGTGGTGATCACGGCACCCGTCATGCCGCCAGACCACCGGCCTGCCCCTGCTTCCTGGGCGTGGATGCGGCCGTCGGGTTCGGGCAGGAGGGCCCAGGCGATGCCGTAGAGCAGGATGCCGATGCCGGCGAAGACGGTCAGGACGATGAAGATGCCGCGGACGATCAAGGGATCGATGCCGAAGCGGTGTGCGATGCCGCTGGCCACACCTCCCATCCACCGGTCCTGGCCGCGGCTGATGCCTTGGCTTCGGATCCAGGTGAAAAAGGTCTGTGGGGGAGCGGGCACTGCGTAGGCCGGTGCGTCGCTGCCGCTGCCACCGGTGCTGCCGGGGCTTGGCCGGACCGGTTCTTCCGGCGAGCCGGTTTCCCCGTTTTTCTTGGATTCCTCGGGTTGCCCGGGATCCGCTGGGTGTGCGGATTCCTCTGGATTCATGCTGTTCGGATTCATACCTCGATCTTGCCGTCCGGCGACCGTCCCGTTCTATTGGGGGATACCCTGAACGTTCCCTGAGTGGCCCCCTGAGATGCCCCGCTTCCAGGGTCGAAGGCCTTGATCCGTGTTTGGATGGATTCATGACAATCGCCACGCAACGCCCGCCGCTGGTCCGCAGTAGCGACCGCGTCATTGCGGGCGTGTGCAGCGGCCTGGCCGACCACTTGGGTTGGCCCGTGAAGTACGTTCGGCTCGGGATGGTCCTTGCTTCGTTTGCAGGCGGTGCCGGCCTGGCGTTCTATGCTTGGCTTTGGGTTATGGTGCCTACGGCCGATGAGAGCGCCCGCCGCAATAGCCGCCGCCCGGCGTCGCCCATTGCCCCCGCGGTGAGCATGCCTCCTTTCGCTGGCCCCGCGCCAGCCGCGGTGGCAGCGCCAGTCCCCAGTTGGACTCCGGCTGATTGGGCTCCCGGGGTGCCCGACGGTGTCGACAGAAGAGCGCCCGACCTCGGAGCGCCGCCGCTAGGGCCCCCTTCTGCCCAGTCCAGCGCTGCTCCCGTATTCGCTTCCTGGTTCAGGGTTCGGCACATCCAGTACGGGAAAGAGATGCTGCTGGGGGCCGGTCTCCTTCTCGTGGCTGCTATCCTCATCGCCCGGCAGTTCGGCGTCGAGGTGCCCCTCGGCACCCTGATCCCGGCTGCAGCCATTCTTGGCGGCGCGGCGATCGCGTGGATGCAACTGGATGAGACGCGCAGGGCCGGACTGGTGGACAAGACCAAAGCGGACCAAGCCGGCGGGTGGGTCCGCCTGGCTGCGGGACTCGCGTTGGTGGTTGCTGGAGTGCTGGTGATGGTGTCCGGTTCCGGCTCGTGGGAGCAGACCTGGCTCGCGCTGCTGGCTTCGGTCGCAGTGTTGGGCGGCGTTGCCCTGGTGCTGCTGCCGTGGGGGCTGAAGTTCTGGAAAGACCTTGAAACCGAGCGTGCAGGACGCGTGCGCGAGACCGAACGGGCCGAGATTGCCGCCCATCTGCACGACTCAGTGTTGCAGACGCTTGCCTTGATCCAGCGTCGGGCCGGTTCGGAGCAAGACGTGATCCGCCTCGCCCGTGCCCAGGAGCGTGAACTGCGGACGTGGCTATACCGGGACGCCGCCAAGGACCCGGGACTCCTGGCGGAGCGGATTGCCGCAGCCGCAGCCGAGGTGGAGGACGCGCATGGGCACGCGGTGGACGTTGTCAGCGTAGGGGACGCGGCCATGACCGACCGGCACGAAGCCCTCGTCCTGGCGGCCCGCGAGGCTATGCACAATGCGGCCCGGCATGGCGGCGGAGCCGTGTCCGTCTACCTCGAGAGCTCCGATGCCGGCAGCGAGGTTTTCGTCAGGGACCGAGGACCGGGCTTTGACCCGGATACCGTTCCGGAAGACCGGCTTGGCGTCAAAGAATCAATCATCGGCAGGATGAAACGTCACGGAGGTACCGCAGTCATCAGCAGCAGCTCCGAGGGCACCGAGGTTCGCCTGAAGCTGCCTGTCGAGTACGCCGACAAAGCAGAGAACCGAAACGGAGAGACCAGAACATGAACTGCCCTGCAGAACAAATTCGGCCAGAACATTCACAGCGGACGGTCCGGGTGGTGATCGTGGACGATCATGCCATTTTCCGTTCCGGCCTCAAGGCCGATCTCGATTCCAGGATCGAGGTGGTGGGCGAAGCCGGAACCGTGGAGCAAGCCATCGCGGTCATCAGCGAGGTTCATCCGGAAGTGGTGCTGCTTGACGTTCACTTGCCCGGTGGCCTGGGCGGCGGCGGGCGGGAGGTGATTAGCGCGTCCGCTCCGTTGCGCGGGGGTACCAGTTTCCTGGCCCTGAGCGTATCCGACGCCGCCGAGGACGTGGTAGCAGTCATCCGGGCAGGGGCACGCGGCTACGTCACCAAGACCATTTCCGGCCCGGAGATCTCAGACGCCGTAATCCGTGTGGCCGACGGCGACGCCGTGTTCTCGCCGCGGTTGGCGGGTTTTGTGTTGGACGCGTTCGGGACCTCACCTGCGGAGATCGCCGACGACGAACTGGACCGCCTCTCTGCCAGGGAACTGGAAGTCATGCGACTCATCGCGCGAGGCTACAGCTACAAGGAGGTTGCCAAAGAACTGTTCATTTCGATCAAGACCGTGGAAACCCATGTATCCGCGGTGCTTCGCAAGCTCCAGCTCTCCAGCCGCCACGAACTGACGAAATGGGCCGCCGAGCGCCGCCTCCTCTGACGCCCGCTCACCTGTGGTGCCTTAAAGCCAAACGCTCGCTCACCTTCATCTCAAGGTGAGCGAGCGTTTGTGCAGGCGAAAGGTTACTTGGCCTGGCCGAGGAACTTCTGCAGGCGTCGAACGCCCTCGGCGAGGTCCTCGTCACCCAGGGCGTAGGACAAGCGCACGTAACCCGAAGGGCCGAAGGCTTCGCCCGGAACGACCGCGACTTCAACTTCGTCGAGGATCAGCGACGCAAGCTCAGCAGACGTTGATGGACGGACAGGACCGTTCGACGCCGGGAATTCCTTACCCAGCAGCCCGCGGACGTCGGCGTACACGTAGAAGGCGCCGGCCGGCGTCGGGCATTCCACACCCTCGATCGCGTTCAGTCCGGCGACAATCGCCTTGCGGCGGCGGTCGAAGGCAACCTTCATCTCGTCGACGGCGGTCAGCGGACCGGAGACTGCGGCCAGGGCCGCGATCTGCATGATGTTCGAAACGTTCGACGTCGCGTGCGACTGGAGGTTGGTTGCGGCCTTGATGACGTCGGCGGGGCCGATCATCCATCCGACCCGCCATCCGGTCATCGCATAAGTCTTCGCCACCCCGTTGAGGATGACCACCTTGTCGCCGAGCTCGGGTGCGGCGGTGGCAATCGAGGTGAAGGGCACGCCGTCGTAGGTCAGGTGCTCATAGATTTCGTCGGTGACGACCCAGAGGCCCTTGGCCGCTGCCCATTTTCCGATCTCTGCCACCTGTTCGGCGCTGTAGACGGCACCCGTGGGGTTGGACGGGGAGACGAAAAGCAGGATCTTCGTCTTGTCCGTGACCGCGGCCTCAAGCTGTTCCACGGTGACCAGGTAACCCTGCTCCGGGCCGGCGAAAACCTCAACAGGAACGCCTCCGGCCAAGCGGATTGCCTCCGGGTAGGTAGTCCAGAAAGGCGTGGGGATGATGACCTCGTCGCCCGGGTCAACAAGCGTGGCGAAGGTGTTGTAAACAGCCTGTTTGCCGCCATTGGTGACCATCACCTGGGAAGCGTCGACCTTGTAGCCGGAATCGCGGAACGTCTTGTCCGCAATGGCCTGCTTCAGTTCCGGCAGGCCAGCTGCGGGGGAGTAGCGGTGGTACTTCGGCTGGGCGGCGGCTTCGACGGCGGCCTTCACTATGTAGTCGGGTGTCGGGAAGTCGGGCTCCCCGGCGCCGAAGCCAATCACGGGACGACCCGCTGCCTTGAGCGCCTTGGCCTTGGCGTCAACGGCAAGGGTGGCGGATTCGGCGATGGCGGAAATTCGCTGTGAAATGCGGGCGGCAGGTGTTCCGGCAGACATTAAGGCACCGTTCTTCGCTGGCAGCTCATGAGCTGGATGGTGGGATTCGACGGAATCTACTTTATGCTGTTCTGCGGAGCTATCGGGCTAACACCGGGAAAGTGACAGTTGAGGCTGATCACACGAACGGGACGGACTGAACACTCCGGAAATGACCCGGTTCGACTATCGCGACGTTGTTGCGTAGACTGGTTCACCGGTGTTGAAAAACATCACAATGGTTCGCGCCCCAGACTGGGTCCGGAATCTCCTGGTCCCCAGGGGGTTCTCGGCTTTGTTGGATTGCGGCCAAAATATGGATTCGTTCCATAGGGTAGTGGCGCAATTGGTAGCGCAGCGGTCTCCAAAACCGCAGGTTGCAGGTTCGAGTCCTGTCTGCCCTGCGCAAGCTGTTCCGGGGGTTCACCCGGAACATGCGCAGCAACCATGGCTCTGATCAGAGTCGGGTCAACGACGTTTGCATAGATGAGTGAGGATCAGGTGACCGAAACAGCTGCGAGCAGCTCGAAGGGCCGCCCTGCCAAGAAAACCGATTCCGGTTTCTTCGCTCGAATCGCACTTTTTGTTCGCCAGGTAATTGGCGAGCTCAAGAAGGTCGTTGCGCCCACCCGCAAGGAACTGATCAACTACACGCTCGTGGTGCTGGTGTTCGTGACCATCATGATGATCATCGTCACCCTGCTGGATCTGGCCTTCGGCACTGGAATCAAATGGGTCTTCGGCGGTACTGGCGTCACGAACCGCTAAGCGGATCGCTCCGTAAACCGCGTGAAATCCTGTGAATGACCAAGGGATTTCACAGGGTTTGCGGAATTGAGCCATTTAAATAGGCATGTTAGGCAATGAGGAAGCAGGAGACCAAGTGTCTGAGCAGGAGCTCGAGGTAACTGAGACTGAGCTGGATGGGCCCGCTGAAAGCACGGACCACCCCGAGGCTGACGCCACGGAAGGGTCCGAGGTCGATTCTGCTGCGCCCGAAACTGCCGACGTCGATGACGCCGACCAGGATGAGTCCGACGACGAGTCTTCCGACGACGCCGACGCCTTGGCCGCCGCTGCAGCTGTAGCGGCCGCCGACCCCGCTGACGAGTTCAAGGCCAAGCTTCGCCGCCAGGAAGGTGACTGGTACGTCATCCACTCCTACGCCGGCTACGAAAACCGCGTCAAGGCCAACCTTGAGACCCGCATCCAGACCCTGGACATGGAAGATTACATCTTCGAAATCCAGGTGCCTATGGAGGAAGTGGTCGAGATCAAGAACGCCCAGCGCAAGATCATCAACCGCGTCCGCATTCCGGGTTATGTCCTCGTCCGTATGGACCTGACTGACGCGTCCTGGGGCGCCGTTCGCCACACCCCGGGTGTCACCGGCTTCGTGGGAAACGCCCACAACCCCGTCCCTCTTCGCCTCGACGAGGTCTTCTCCATGCTGGCTCCGGTCTTCGAAGAGCAGCAGGCCGAGAAGGGCAAGCCGGTCAACAAGCAGCACCAGACCCCGGTGGACATCGACTTCGAGGTCGGAGAGTCGGTCATCGTCAAGGAAGGTCCGTTCGAGACCCTTCCCGCAACGATCTCCGAGATCAAGATGGATTCCCAGACGCTTGTGGTTCTGGTGTCGATCTTTGAACGCGAAACCCCGGTGACGCTCGCATTCAACCAGGTCTCCAAGATCTAGTTGATCCCAGAATTTCGCCCCGCGGTTGCCGGCTTAGCAGCCACGGAGCGGTGGGTCGCCTTGCCATGGCGGCCGCAAACCTGAGGCACGCTCCTGTGTCCTAGGAAGTTATTGAGAGAAGGACCTACATTGGCTCCCAAGAAGAAGGTCACCGGCCTCATCAAGCTGCAGATCCAGGCAGGTGCCGCCAACCCGGCCCCGCCGATCGGTCCTGCGCTTGGCCAGCACGGTGTCAACATCATGGAATTCTGCAAGGCGTACAACGCTGCAACGGAAGCCCAGCGCGGAAACGTTATCCCGGTTGAAATCACGGTCTACGAAGACCGCTCCTTCACCTTCATCACCAAGACTCCGCCGGCTGCAGAGCTCATTAAGAAGGCCGCAGGCGTTGCCAAGGGTTCGGCCACGCCGCACACCGTCAAGGTTGCCAAGCTGACCCAGGCACAGGTTAACGAGATCGCCACCACCAAGATGGAAGACCTCAACGCCACCAGCCTTGAGGGTGCTGCCAAGATTATCGCCGGCACCGCACGCTCCATGGGCATCACCGTCGAAGGCTAATACCAGCCTTCGACCGCCGGGAAACCGGCACCATTGAAATATTGAGAATGTTGGAGATCCACGCCGGATTCCCAACTGTGGCAGGGCCCAGCGCGGTCCGCAGACCACAACTGCACAAGGAGAATAAGCAGCATGGCAAAGCGCAGCAAAGCATATGAGGCAGCCGTAGCCAAGATCGAGGCAGACAAGTTCTACGCCCCGTTCGAGGCCATCAAGCTCGCCAAGGACACCAACCCGTCCAAGTTCGACGCCACCGTTGAGGTCGCTTTCCGTTTGGGCGTTGACCCGCGTAAGGCCGACCAGATGGTCCGCGGCACCGTCAACCTGCCGCACGGCACGGGTAAGACTGCCCGCGTCCTGGTTTTCGCAACGGGCGACAAGGCCGAAGCAGCAATCGCTGCAGGCGCCGACTTCGTTGGTTCCGATGACCTGATCGAAAAGATCGCAGCCGGCTGGACCGACTTCGACGCCGCAGTGGCAACCCCTGACCTCATGGGCAAGGTTGGCCGTCTCGGTAAGGTCCTCGGCCCGCGTAACCTCATGCCGAACCCCAAGACCGGTACCGTGACCGCAGATGTCACCAAGGCTGTCAACGACATCAAGGGTGGCAAGATCGACTTCCGCGTCGACAAGCACTCGAACCTGCACTTCATCATCGGCAAGGTTTCCTTCGATGAACTGAAGCTGGCCGAGAACTACGCAGCCGCTCTGGAAGAGGTGCTTCGCCTGAAGCCGTCCGCTTCCAAGGGCCGCTACATCCAGAAGGCTACGGTCGCCACCACGTTCGGCCCGGGCATCTCCGTTGACCCGAACGTCACCAAGGTCCTCACCGAGGCGTAAGCCACTGGGAGCATCGACTCTGAAAGGACCGTCCGGCAATCGCCGGGCGGTCCTTTTTGTCCGATTGAGGAGCTGCCTTCGCGGCACGGTGAAGCGTACGACGGCGTCCCGCACCTCCCGGCGTCGGGCACCTATCGCGGCCGGCGGCCGCTGATTAGGCTGAGGACATGACAGGCCAGCTTCCGGACTTCAGCATCCATGAGTTCGATCTGCCGGAGTCCCTGGAAGGGCCGGACGGCGAGGTGTTCCGGGAACTCTCGTCCGCGATGGACGCCACGGTGCTGGAAACCTGGGGAAACTTGGACAGGGCATCCTCGGCGGCGGTCCGGCTTGCTGCATGGCGCGACACCCCCTATGAGGTATCCAGGAACTTTCTTGCGCGGGTTGATGGAGGCATCGTCGGCTACGCTTCTTGCCACGTTCCGCTCAAAGACAACGTCGGCACCGCGTGGCTACATGTAGATGTCCTGCAGAGACACCGCCGGCTTGGAATCGGAACCGCATTGCTCCGCACCGTGGAGGAGGTCGCGACGGCTCAGGGAAGGCATGTCCTGCAGGCGCACACCGAACACCCCGTCGGCTTCGAAGGGACCGGTCCCCTTGCCCCGGCCGCGGGAGCCGGGGGAGTATCCGGATCTGGTTCGGACGTCGCCTTCTGCCTCAAGAATGGATACAGCCTCGAACAGACAAGTAGGTTCAGCAGACTGGAAATGGACCACAACGCGGAGTGGGCGAACCTTGAGTTCATGGCGCATTCCAAAGCGGATGCCGCATACGGGGTCCTTGGCTGGACCAACCGTTGCCCCGGCGAATACGTGGAGCAGATGGCGGTTCTCATGGGGCGGATGAGCACGGACACTCCCGCCGGAGGCCTTGAGATTGAGGCAGAGGCGTGGGACGCGGCACGCGTCAGGCAACTTGAGGACACTGCACTTGCCGAGGGCCGGACCGCCCTTGTGGCAGCTGCGCAACATCGCCCAACCGGGGAACTCGCCGCTTACACGGTGATTTACCTCGATCCTGCGAAGCCGTGGATGGCTGATCAGGACGACACCTTGGTGGCAAGCCCGCACCGAGGCCACGGACTGGGGATGCTCGTGAAATTGGCGAACCTGAGGCGACTGCAAGCAGAATATCCGGCCGTCCAACGCGTCATGACTTTTAACGCCGAGGAAAACGAACATATGCTGGCCATCAACGTACAGCTCGGCTTCCGACCGGTGGGATACGACGGCGAATGGCAAAAGAGGACCAAATGACGAGCACGGTGGAGATCGGCCAACTCTGGATCCCGGATTCCCTTGACGCCGATGACGCGAAGGATTTCCTCGCCGCCGTGGAAGTCAGCCGCAAAGTCCGGATGCAGATCTGGGGGAGCGACGACCTCGCCTACACGCCGTTGGAGAAACTGCTCGAACTGGCAGATCCTTACGAACGCCAGGTCATTCTGGTGGCCCGCGTTGACGGGCGCATCGTCGGCACGGTCGACATCGCGCTCCCGCTTGCCGACAACATGGACCTGGCGGAATTCACCCTCGATATCCTCCCGGAGTTCCAACGCAGGGGCGTAGGGCGGCAGCTTCTGGAGGCCGCCGAACATTTCGCCAAGAGCGAGGGCAGAACGATGATCATGGTGGACACCAACCACCCTGCCGCGTCCCTGCACGGGGGTGCCGACGAACAATTGGTGCCGGGCAGTGGCCTCGGGTTCGTCCCCCTGGCCAGCCGCGAGGTCGACTTCGCCCGGCGTACCGGCTACACCCTCCAGCACATCGAACAGTTCAGTTCCTGCGCCCTCCCGTTGGACTCGAAGCTCGTCGCCGAGCTCGAGGCCGAAGCAGAGGATGCGAATGCCGGCCGGTACCGCGTCCACCACTGGACGGACCGTTGCCCCGAGCAATGGCTGGAGGCCGTGGCTGCGCTCGAGAACGCTGCCGGCGAAGTTGTGTCGGAGGGCGGCGAGACCGCTGAAGCTGAGCAGCAGCAGTTAGTATTCGACGCCGGCGTCCTGCGTCAGGCGGAAGACGCCGCCGTCGCGCAGGGGCGCCGAACGGTGGTCACCGCCGTCGAGCACGTCGCCAGCGGGCGCATCGTTGGACTCACTACTATTGGCGTCCTGGCGCAACGCCAGGATGTCGTCTTCCAAGACGACACGATCGTCCTGCAGGAGCACCGGGGAAACAAGCTCGGACTCCTGATCAAGGTGGCCAATATGCAGCGCCTCAGCGAGCAGTTCCCGGACGCTCGGGTGATCTACACCTGGAATGCCCCGGAAAATCGGTACCTGCTGACAGTGAACAAGCAATTGGGATTTACCACGGCAGGAGTCACAGGGCTTTGGCAAAAGGAGCTGCCGGACATGGGTCCCAGGGTCACTTCCTCTGAGTGAGGCGGCGTGATTTGGTGATGCACTTACCCGTCCCGTAAGCTTGAACTACCAAAGACCGTCGGTTGATGGGAATCCACTCCTCTGTGCGCAGCTCAACACTGCAGCCACGCGCGGAAGAATCAAGTGGCTTCCCTGACGAAGGACCCTGACAAAGGGCGGCCGGCGCAGGTGAACGAAGCAAGTCTCCACGATCATGTGATCGCGTCGAGTCAAGCCCCGTGCATCTGCGCGGGGCGTTTTTTAGTTACAGCTCTTTTGAGCGGGGACCCGGAAGACCGGCTTTATTCCCCGGAAGGAGGGTTATGGCAACGCCAAGCAAGATCTCTGCAGTCGCTGAGATCACGAACGATTTCAAGGAATCGAACGCCGCTGTCCTGACCGAATACCGCGGGCTCTCTGTCGCACAGCTCAAGGAGCTGCGTGTTTCTCTCGGCCTGGACACCAAGTTCTCGGTCGTCAAGAACACCCTGACCGCCATTGCAGCCAAGGAAGCTGGTGTCGAAGCATTCGACGGTCAGCTCGCCGGCCCCACTGCGATTGCATTCATCAAGGGTGACGCGGTTGCTGCCGCCAAGAGCCTGACGGACTTTGCCAAGGTCAACAAGCAGCTGGTCATCAAGACCGGTTACTTCGAAGGCAAGGCACTGAACGCAGCAGAGGTTGCCGCTCTGGCAGCCCTCGAGTCCCGTGAGCTGCAGCTCGCCAAGGTTGCAGGCATCCTCAAGGCACCTGCTGCCGCCGCTGCACGCATCATTGACGCTCTGCGCCTCAAGCTTGAAGAAGAGGGCGGCGCTGTAGCACCGGCCGCTGAAGAAGCACCGGCTGCCGAAGAGGCTCCCGCCGAGGCTGCTGCAGAAGAGGCTGCCGCTCCGGCTGAAGCCGCTGAAGCAGCAACCGAAGAGAACTAAGTTCTCCCCCCAATCAAACTGCGGTGCGGTAACGGACGATGTCCGTGGCAGCACCACCTAAAGGAAGGACGCCAAACATGGCGAAGCTCAGCAACGAAGAGCTCATTGAAGCTTTCAAGGAACTGACCATCATCGAGCTCTCCGAGTTCGTCAAGCTCTTCGAAGAGACCTTCGAAGTTACTGCTGCTGCTGTTGCAGTTGCAGGCCCGGCTGCGGGCGGCGCTGGCGAAGAAGTTGAAGAGAAGACCGAATTTGATGTCATCCTCGAAGCTGCCGGCGAAAAGAAGATCGCAGTGATCAAGGAAGTTCGCGCTATCACCTCCCTCGGCCTCAAGGAAGCCAAGGACCTGGTTGACGGTGCACCGAAGGCTGTCCTCGAAGGCGCCACCAAGGAAGCTGCAGAGAAGGCCAAGGACCAGCTCGAAGCTGCAGGCGCCACGGTTACTGTCAAGTAACTCGCCTCTTCGGGTAATTCGCTTTACCCAGGAAGCCCCGTCCGGATTCGTCCGGACGGGGCTTCCTGCATTTAAGAGCAACGCGGGGTCACTTATGGCCCACTGGGCGCTGCTGGATGGGCCGTAAGTGACCCCGCGTTGCGTTTGGAAGGGTCAGATGGGGTCGCTGATGTCGGCCACGACGGCCTGCAACGCGGCAGCCAGTTCGTCGGCCTTCACGAAAGCGCTGAATCCGTGTTCGCCGGCACCCATGGATACCCGTCGTCCCGCGATGCTGGCGTCGGCATAGACCGGCCAAGGCTTTGAGCTTCCCAACGGAGTGATGGTGCCGCGCTCATAGCCGGTGGCCTCGAAGGCGATATCGGCGGAGGGCATGGACAGCTTGTTGACGCCGAGGAGGGCGCGCAGTTTTGGCCAGGAGATCTGCCGATCACCAGGAACCAGTGCGAACAGGAAAGTGCCGTCCCGCTGTTTGACCACAAGGGACTTCACAATGTCCGACGGCGTGATCCCCATGATGCGGGCCGCGTCCTCAAGACTTCCGGCCGCCGCCCGTTCCACGAGCTGGACCTCCAGTCCGCGGGCGGCTGCGTCGGCCAGGAATCGCTCAGTGCCCCGCATTCATGCCTCATTTCTCAAGTGGCCGCTGCCGCTGCCGAATTCCTAGTCGCGGTAGAGGAGCAGTGCTTCGCCTTGACCGCCGCCGCCACACAATGCGACTGCCGCCTTGCCCTTGCCGCGGCGCTTCAGCTCGTGGGCCGCATGCAGGGCAAGCCGGGCCCCGGAGGCCCCGATCGGATGCCCAATAGCGATTGCCCCGCCATGGATATTGCACTTCTCCAAGGGATAGTCCAGGTCCTTCAAGGACTGCACCGCAACCGAGCCGAACGCTTCGTTGATCTCGATGAAGTCCAGATCGGCAGTTGTCCATCCGGCGCGGTCCAAAGCATGCCGGATGGCGTTGGACGGCTGCGAATGCAGGCTGTTGTCAGGCCCGGCCACTTGCCCGGGCTTGCCGAGGACGGCAAGATACTCGAGACCGTTCTCCTCGGCAAAGCGACGGCTCGTGAGCACCAGTGCGGAGGCGCCGTCGGACAGGGGGGACGAGTTGCCTGCCGTGATGGTCCCATCGGTGGCGAAGGCGCCCTTCAGGGGGGCCAAGGTCTCGAGAGTGGTCTGGGGGCGGACCCCTTCGTCGCTTGTCAACACCAGGGGTTCGCCCTTGCGCTGTTTGATGCTGATGGGTGTGATCTCGCCGTCGAACACTCCTTGCTCTGCGGCCGCGGCGGCACGCTGGTGTGAAGCAGCGGCCACTTCATCCTGGGAGCGGCGGTCGATGCCCAGGGAGAGGTTCTTGATCTCGGTGGACAGGCCCATCGACTGGCCATCAAAAGCGTCCGTGAGGCCGTCATGTGCCGCAACGTCGAGAGCCTGGATTGCCCCGTAGCTCCACCCTTGCCGTGAGCCTGGCAACAAATGGGGAGCGCGGCTCATCGATTCCTGACCGCCGGCAACCACAACGGTGGCATCGCCGCTGCGGATCATTCGTGCGGCATCGATCACGGCAGTCAGTCCGGAAAGACAGACCTTGTTGATGGTGACGGCCGGGATGTTCCATCCGATGCCGGCGGCTATGGCACTCTGCCGGGCAGGATTCTGGCCGGCTCCCGCTTGCAGGACCTGTCCCATGATCACAGCGTCGACTTTGTCCGCGGTGAGCCCGCTCGCCGCGATGGCGCCTGAAATGGCGTGCGCACCGAGCTCGACGGCGGTGAGTCCAGCCAGTTGACCGTTCAACCTGCCCTGGGGGGTACGGGTGGCGGAAAGGATGACAACGTCGTTGTTGTCCCTTTTGTCTGAAGGGGTGCTCATTTTCTCTCTTCCGATCAAGGGTGGTGAGCCTAGGCTATCGTGGCCCCCATCACCTCTCCATTCAACGATGGAGCCCCGAACAACATTCCGTCCGCGGTGGCCGCATAGGTGCCTGCAGCAACCGTGCTTGCATTCAGGCGAAATGTGGGGTAGACAGGTGGGTTGATTTGCCGTATCGTGGATATTTGCGTCTTCCCTGTTAACCTTCAGCCTTCATATAGCGGTGGGCTTTACCCCTCAGCTGCGCCTTTTGATGTGCCGTTTAGAACGTGCACGCTCTTGGTCAGCCGGGGTCCCGGGTCATATAGCGGAACCGGAAAGGTACACTGCGGATTCAATCTGCAGGGTGCAAGCGGGGGAGATCTGAAAACGCCTGAAGGTCTGTGGAAGGATCCCTCTTGGTCGCCTCGAGCACCTCTAATAACGAAACCGCTAATACGGCAAGCACCGATGGTGCAACTCGCCGGCTCTCATTCGCAAAGATTCACGAACCGCTGGACGTTCCGAATCTGCTCGCACTGCAGACAGACAGCTTTGACTGGCTGGTCGGAAACGAACGCTGGCAGGCGCGGGTAGCGAAGGCCGTCGAGGAAGGCGACCTGAGCGTCGCCACTACCTCTGGACTTGCCGACATCTTCGAAGAGATCTCCCCCATCGAGGACTTCCAGGGCACTATGTCCCTGAGCTTCTCCGAGCCGGAGTTCGCTGATCCGAAGTACACCATGGCCGAATGCAAAGACCGTGACGCCACTTACTCGGCACCGCTGTATGTCAAGGCCGAGTTCATGAACAACAACACGGGTGAAATCAAGCAGCAGACCGTGTTCATGGGCGATTTCCCTCTCATGACAGAGAAGGGAACGTTTGTTGTCAACGGCACCGAGCGTGTCGTCGTCTCCCAGCTGGTTCGTTCGCCGGGCGCCTACTTTGAGCGCACCGCTGACAAGACCAGTGACAAAGACATCTTCACTGCAAAGATCATCCCGTCCCGCGGTGCATGGTTCGAGCTCGAAATCGACAAGCGCGACCAGGTCGGCGTACGCCTCGACCGCAAGCGCAAGCAGTCGGTAACCGTTCTGCTGAAGGCCCTTGGTTGGACCGAAGGCCAGATCCTGGAAGAGTTCGGCCAGTACGACTCCATGCGTGCAACGCTGGAGAAGGACGCCACCGAAACCCGCGAAGACGCTCTTCTGGACATCTACCGCAAGCTGCGTCCGGGCGAGCCGCCCACCGTCGAGGCTGCCCAGTCGCTACTGGACAACCTGTACTTCAACGCCAAGCGCTATGATCTGGCCAAGGTTGGCCGTTACAAGATCAACCGCAAGCTCGGCATCGACCGCTCCCTTGGCGACAAGGAAGCTTCGGTCCTGCACGTTGAAGACATCGTCGCCATGATCAAGTTCCTCGTCGCGCTTCACGCCGGCGAGAAAACCCTCATGGGCAAGCGAGACGGCGAAGACCACGAGCTCCGCGTCGAGATCGATGACATCGACCACTTCGGTAACCGCCGCATCCGCGCCGTTGGCGAACTGATCGAAAACCAGGTCCGCACCGGCCTGTCCCGCATGGAGCGCGTCGTCCGCGAACGCATGACCACGCAGGACGTCGAAGCCATCACGCCGCAGACCCTGATCAACATCCGTCCTGTTGTGGCAGCAATCAAGGAGTTCTTCGGAACGTCCCAGCTGTCCCAGTTCATGGACCAGAACAACCCGTTGTCGGGTCTGACCCACAAGCGCCGCCTGTCGGCTCTTGGGCCGGGTGGTCTGTCCCGTGACCGCGCCGGCATGGAAGTTCGAGACGTTCACCCGTCCCACTACGGACGTATGTGCCCCATCGAAACTCCTGAAGGTCCGAACATTGGTCTGATCGGTTCGTTGGCTTCCTATGGCCGCATCAACCCGTTCGGTTTCATCGAGACTCCGTACCGCCTGGTTTCCGAGGGCGTCGTTTCCGATGAGGTCCAGTACCTCACCGCCGACGACGAAGCCGAAGTCCTGATTGCACAGGCCAACGCACCGCTGGATGCCGACAAGAAGTTCGCGGAAGAAACCGTGCTTGTCCGTGCCCGTGGTGGTGGAGGCGAGCCCGTTCTGGTTCCGGCTGGCGAAGTTCAGTTCATGGACGTCTCCCCGCGCCAGATGGTGTCCGTAGCTACCGCTCTGATTCCGTTCCTTGAGCATGACGATGCAAACCGCGCACTCATGGGTGCGAACATGCAGCGCCAGGCTGTGCCGCTGGTCCGTTCCGAGGCCCCGTTCGTGGGTACCGGCATGGAGCGCGCTGCCGCCGTCGACGCCGGTGACGTTGTCATCGCGAAGAAGGCCGGTGTCGTCAACGAAGTTTCCGCTGACCTCGTCACCATGCTTAACGACGACGGTACGGAAACCAGCTACCGCATCAACAAGTTCGCCCGTTCCAACCAGGGCAACTGCTACAACCACCGTGTCTTGGTCAACGAAGGCCAGCGCCTCGAGGTCGGCGGCATCATCGCTGACGGCCCGGCAACGGATCAGGGTGAACTTGCCCTCGGTAAGAACCTTCTCGTGGCATTCATGTCCTGGGAGGGCCACAACTTCGAGGACGCCATCATCCTGTCGCAGCGCATCGTCGCTGAGGACGTCCTTTCCTCCATCCACATCGAGGAGCACGAGATCGATGCCCGCGACACCAAGCTTGGTGCCGAGGAAATCACCCGTGACATCCCCAACGTGTCCGAGGAAGTCCTCGCAGGACTGGACGAGCGCGGCATCATCCACATCGGTGCCGAGGTTGAAGCCGGCGACATCCTGGTCGGTAAGGTCACCCCGAAGGGTGAAACCGAACTGACCCCGGAAGAGCGCCTGCTCCGCGCGATCTTCGGCGAGAAGTCCCGCGAAGTGCGTGACACCTCCTTGAAGGTTCCCCACGGCGAGTCCGGCACGGTTATCGGCGTGCGTGTCTTCGACCGCGACAACGACGACGAGCTGCCCCCGGGCGTCAACCAGCTGGTTCGCGTCTACGTTGCCGCTAAGCGCAAGATCACCGACGGCGACAAGCTCGCTGGCCGCCACGGTAACAAGGGCGTCATCTCCAAGATCCTCCCGATCGAAGACATGCCGTTCCTTGCTGACGGGACACCGGTGGACATCGTTCTGAACCCCCTGGGTGTTCCGGGCCGAATGAACGTCGGCCAGGTGCTTGAAACGCACCTCGGTTGGGTTGCCAAGACCGGTTGGAAGATCGAAGGCGAGCCGGAGTGGGTCAAGAACCTTCCGAACCTGCCTCGTGAAACCGGCCAGACCACTGTCGCCACCCCGGTGTTCGACGGTGCACGCGAAGAGGAAATCACAGGTCTGCTGGATTCTACCAACGTGACCCGCGACGGTGACCGCCTGATCGACTCCTCCGGCAAGACCCGTTTGTTCGACGGCCGCTCCGGCGAGCCGTTCCCGGACCCCGTCTCCGTGGGCTACATGTACATCCTGAAGCTCCACCACTTGGTGGACGACAAGATCCACGCGCGTTCCACCGGCCCGTACTCCATGATCACGCAGCAGCCGCTGGGTGGTAAGGCACAGTTCGGTGGCCAGCGCTTCGGTGAAATGGAAGTGTGGGCGCTCGAAGCATACGGCGCCGCCTACACCCTCCAGGAACTGCTCACGATCAAGTCGGATGACATCCACGGCCGCGTGAAGGTTTACGAAGCCATCGTCAAGGGCGAGAACATCCCCGAGCCTGGCGTTCCGGAATCCTTCAAGGTCTTGATCAAGGAAATGCAGTCGCTGTGCCTGAACGTGGAAGTTCTTTCCACGGATGGTACGACGATCGAAATGCGTGACTCTGATGACGCAGTCTTTACGGCTGCGGAAGAACTGGGCATTGATCTGTCTCGCGCAGAGCCCAGCTCCGTAGAAGAGGTCTAAACAGCCGCTTTTGGCTGGCGGTGCGTACCGCCAGCCAAGGCAGCTGCCTCTTTCCGTAAATCAAGACTTCAGAATTTAGAGAACAAGAGAGAACAGGGACCATATGTCCAGCGAATCCTCCTTCGGCCTCATGCAGATCGGCCTAGCCACCGCGGAAGACATCCGCGGCTGGTCGTACGGTGAGGTCAAGAAGCCGGAAACCATCAACTACCGCACGCTCAAGCCCGAGAAGGACGGCCTCTTCTGCGAGAAGATCTTCGGCCCGTCCCGCGACTGGGAATGCTACTGCGGCAAGTACAAGCGCGTGCGCTTCAAGGGCATCATCTGTGAGCGTTGTGGCGTTGAAGTCACACGCGCCAAGGTGCGCCGCGAACGCATGGGCCACATCGAACTGGCTGCTCCCGTCACGCACATCTGGTACTTCAAGGGCGTTCCCTCCCGTTTGGGCTACCTCCTTGACCTGGCACCGAAGGACCTTGAAAAGGTCATCTACTTCGCTGCCTACATGATCACCAGCGTGGACACCGAGAGCCGTCACGCGGAACTGCCGAACCTCCAGGTTGAGCACGACCTCGAGAAGAAGCAGCTCGTCGACAACCGCGACAGCGACATCGCAACGATTGCCCGCGACCTTGAGGACGAGCTCGCCCGCCTCGAAGGCGAAGGCGCCAAGGCTGCGGACAAGAAGAAGGCCCGCGACTCTGCGGATCGTCAGATGGCCAACGTCCGCAAGCGTGCGGACGCTGAGATCGAGCGCCTCGAGCAGGTCTGGGACCGGTTCAAGAACCTCAAGGTCGCAGACCTCGAAGGTGACGAAGGCCTGTACCGCGAACTGCGCGACCGGTATGGCATGTACTTCGAAGGCTCCATGGGTGCCGAAGCCATCAAGAAGCGTCTTGAGAACTTCGACATGCAGGCAGAGTCTGAGTCCCTGCGCGACACCATCCAGAACGGCAAGGGCCAGCGCAAGACCCGTGCCCTCAAGCGCCTGAAGGTTGTCAATGCGTTCCTGACTACCAGCAACAGCCCGCTCGGCATGGTGCTGGACGCTGTCCCGGTGATCCCGCCGGAACTGCGCCCGATGGTCCAGCTGGACGGTGGCCGCTTCGCGACCTCCGACCTCAACGACCTCTACCGCCGCGTGATCAACCGCAACAACCGACTCAAGCGATTGCTTGACCTCGGTGCTCCGGAGATCATCGTCAACAACGAGAAGCGCATGCTTCAGGAAGCTGTTGACAGCCTCTTCGACAACGGCCGTCGTGGCCGTCCCGTCACAGGTCCGGGCAACCGTCCGCTGAAGTCCCTGAGCGACATGCTCAAGGGCAAGCAGGGCCGTTTCCGCCAGAACCTGCTCGGCAAGCGCGTCGACTACTCAGGCCGTTCGGTCATCGTCGTCGGCCCGCAGCTGAAGCTGCACCAGTGTGGTCTGCCCAAGCAGATGGCCCTGGAGCTCTTCAAGCCGTTCGTGATGAAGCGACTGGTTGACCTCAACCACGCGCAGAACATCAAGTCGGCAAAGCGCATGGTCGAGCGTTACCGCCCGCAGGTCTGGGACGTGCTGGAAGAGATCATCACCGAACACCCGGTGCTGCTCAACCGTGCACCTACCTTGCACCGCCTCGGCATCCAGGCATTCGAGCCGCAGCTTGTTGAAGGCAAGGCGATCCAGCTTCACCCGCTGGTTTGTGGTGCCTTCAACGCAGACTTCGACGGCGACCAGATGGCAGTCCACCTGCCGCTGAGCCCCGAAGCCCAGGCTGAAGCCCGCATCCTGATGCTCTCCTCGAACAACATCCTGAAGCCGTCTGATGGCCGTCCGGTGACCCTGCCTTCGCAGGATATGATCATCGGCCTGTACCACCTGACCACCAAGCGTGTTGGTTCGGCAGGCGAAGGCCGTATCTTCTCCTCGGTTGCGGAAGCCATCATGGCCTACGACGCCCGCGAGCTGCACCTGAACTCCCAGGTCAAAATCCGTCTTGAGGGCTTTGTTCCTTACGCCGGCTGGGAAGCTCCGGAAGGTTGGGAGCCGGGTCGGACCGCGCTGGTCCAGACCTCCCTCGGCCAGGTTCTCTTCAACGAGACCCTCCCGGAGGACTACCCGTGGGTTGAAGCTGTTGCCGACAAGGGCGAGCTTTCCCGGATCGTCAACGACCTCGCAGAGCGCTACCCGAAGGTTGTCACGGCCGCAACGCTGGACAACCTGAAGGATGCCGGTTTCTACTGGGCAACCCGCTCGGGCGTCACCGTGGCAATCTCCGACATCGAGGTGCCCACCTCCAAGCCGGCCATCCTGGCCGGTTACGAGACCATGGCTGCCAAGATCCAGGGCCAGTACGACAAGGGCCTGATCGACGACGACGAGCGTCGCCAGGAACTGATCGAGATCTGGAACAAGGCCACCAACGAAATCGCCCAGGCGATGCGTGACAGCCTGTCCCCGATGAACACCATCAACCGCATGGTGTCCTCCGGTGCACGTGGTAACTGGATGCAGGTCCGCCAGATCGCGGGTATCCGTGGTCTTGTGGCCAACCCGAAGGGTGAGATCATCCCGCGTCCGATCAAGTCCTCGTACCGCGAGGGCCTGTCGGTGCTGGAATACTTCATCGCCACGCACGGTGCCCGTAAGGGTCTGGCCGACACCGCCCTGCGTACCGCCAACTCGGGTTACTTGACCCGTCGTCTGGTGGACGTTTCGCAGGACGTCATCGTCCGTGAAGAGGACTGTGGCACTGAGCGCGGTCTCATGACCGCAATCGCCGTACCGGACTCCAACGGTGAGCTGGTCCTTGACGAGAACGTCGAGAACAGCGCCTACGCACGTACCCTCGCCGTCGACGTCGTCGACTCCAAGGGCGCAGTGCTGGCAGCTGCCGGCACCGACTGCGGCGACGTCGTCATTGCCGAGCTGCTCGCGGCCGGTATCACCGAGGTCAAGGTCCGCTCCGTGCTCACCTGTGAGTCCAAGGTCGGTACCTGTGCGCTCTGCTACGGCCGTTCGCTGGCAACCGGCAAGACCGTGGACATCGGAGAGGCCGTCGGCATTATCGCCGCACAGTCGATCGGTGAACCCGGTACCCAGCTGACCATGCGTACGTTCCACACCGGTGGTGCTGTTTCCGCCAGCGGTGGCGACGACATCACCCAGGGTCTGCCCCGTATCCAGGAGCTCTTCGAAGCCCGTACTCCGAAGGGTGTTGCACCGATTGCTGAAGCAGCCGGCCGCATCGCCATCGAAGAGTCCGAGCGCCAGATGCGCCTCATCATCACCCCGGACGATGGCTCCGAGGAGATCGCCTACCCGGTGCTGCGCCGTTCCCGCCTCCTCATCGAGGATGGCGAGCACGTCAGCGTCGGCCAGAAGCTGATCAACGGTCCTGTGGACCCGAAGCAGGTTCTGCGCATCATGGGTCCTCGTGCCGCCCAGAAGTTCCTGGTGGACGAGGTCCAGGGCGTTTACCGCAGCCAGGGCATTGGCATCCACGACAAGCACGTGGAAGTCATCGTCCGCCAGATGCTGCGCCGCGTGACCGTCATCGAATCCGGCGACTCCGATCTGCTTCCGGGCGAGCTCGCTGAGCGCAGCCGCTTCGAGGACGAGAACCGTCGCGTGGTGTCCGAGGGCCGTACCCCGGCTTCCGGCCGCCCGGAGCTCATGGGTATCACCAAGGCATCTCTGGCAACCGAGTCCTGGCTGTCGGCCGCTTCCTTCCAGGAAACCACCCGCGTTCTGACGCAGGCGGCCATGGAAGGCAAGAGCGACCCGCTGCTTGGCCTCAAGGAGAACGTCATCATCGGTAAGCTCATCCCGGCCGGTACGGGCCTGCCCCGTTACACCGAGGTCACCGTGGAGCCGACTGAAGAAGCAAAGGCAAGCCTGTTCACAGGCCCCAGCGCCTTCACCGACTTCTCGTATGACGCCCTGGGCGGCGACGGAGCTCCCGAGTTCCACGCCATCCCGCTGGATGACTACGATCTCGGCAACGACTTCCGCTGAGAAGTCTGCGACTCGAAGGAAGGACCCCGTACTCAGTGAGTGCGGGGTCCTTCCCGTTGGGTGCCCGACGACGGCGGCACGCACCCGCCGTCGTGGATTACCGCTTTACACCCGATTAAGGCCCCAGATCAAGCCATGCTAGAATTTTCGTAATTGTTCTGTGTGGCAGTGGATGAAGGCCGCCGCAGCATCATTTCGGTTTTGTTCTCATGATGCTTCGGTGGTGCCTGTTTCCGGGTTGCGGGCTACGTGCGCAACGAATGCCGCACTTTTGCACGCCCACTGGATCTTCGGACCCGGGGCCGCAGGGACAACGCCAAAGCTCTCACGCAAACACAGGCTAATGCCTGGGCGCGGAGCAGAGATCAACCAACGGAGAACACGAAAGTGCCTACGATTAACCAGCTGGTCCGCAAGGGCCGCACGCCTAAGGTCTCCAAGACCAAGGCTCCCGCGCTTAAGGGCAGCCCGATGCGCCGCGGTGTTTGCACCCGCGTTTACACGACCACCCCGAAGAAGCCGAACTCGGCTCTGCGTAAGGTTGCACGTGTGCGCCTCAACGGTGGCGTTGAAGTTACCGCCTACATCCCCGGTGTTGGCCACAACCTCCAGGAGCACTCCATCGTGCTCGTCCGTGGTGGTCGTGTGAAGGACCTCCCGGGTGTCCGTTACAAGATCGTCCGTGGTGCCCTCGATACCCAGGGTGTCAAGAACCGCAAGCAGGCCCGCAGCCGCTACGGCGCAAAGATGGAGAAGAAGTAATATGCCTCGCAAGGGTCCGGCCCCGAAGCGGCCGCTAGTTTCCGATCCCGTTTACGGTTCCCCGTTGGTCACCCAGCTGATCAACAAGGTTCTGATTGACGGCAAGAAGTCCACCGCAGAGCGCATCGTTTACGGCGCCCTCGAAGGTGCACGCGCCAAGTCCGGTGGCGACCCCGTCGCCGCCCTCAAGAAGGCCATGGACAACGTCAAGCCTTCCCTCGAGGTTCGCTCCCGCCGTGTCGGTGGCGCAACCTACCAGGTTCCCGTTGAGGTCAAGCCGGGCCGCTCCACTGCCCTCGCCCTGCGTTGGCTGGTTGGCTACTCCAAGGCCCGCCGCGAGAAGACGATGACCGAGCGCCTCCAGAACGAAATCCTGGATGCGTCCAACGGTCTCGGTGCCGCTGTGAAGCGTCGCGAAGACACCCACAAGATGGCCGAGTCGAACAAGGCCTTCGCACACTACCGCTGGTAAAACTTCCCGTACGCCGCCGGCTCCCTGAGCTGGCGGCGAACGTGTAGTCCATCCGAAAGGGAGACACCGTGGCACAGGACGTGCTTACCGACCTTAGCAAGGTCCGCAACATCGGCATCATGGCCCACATCGATGCCGGCAAGACCACCACCACCGAGCGCATCCTGTTCTACACAGGTGTGAACCACAAGATCGGCGAAACGCACGACGGTGCTTCGACGACCGACTGGATGGAACAGGAAAAGGAACGCGGCATCACCATCACGTCTGCCGCCGTGACCTGCTTCTGGGACAAGAACCAGATCAACATCATCGACACCCCGGGCCACGTGGACTTCACGGTTGAGGTTGAGCGCTCCTTGCGCGTCCTCGACGGCGCCGTTGCTGTCTTCGATGGCAAGGAAGGCGTTGAGCCGCAGTCCGAGACTGTTTGGCGCCAGGCCGACAAGTACAACGTGCCGCGGATCTGCTTCGTCAACAAGATGGACAAGCTCGGTGCTGACTTCTACTTCACCGTAGACACCATCATCAGCCGCCTCGGCGCCAAGCCGCTGGTTATCCAGCTGCCGATCGGTGCAGAGAACGACTTCGTCGGCGTCGTGGATCTCCTTGAGATGCGCGCGCTGGTGTGGCCGGGCGATGCCAAGGGTGACGTCACCATGGGTGCCAAGTACGAGGTCCAGGAGATCCCCGCCGATCTCCAGGCCAAGGCCGAGGAATACCGCGCACAGCTCGTTGAGACTGTTGCCGAGGCTTCCGAGGAACTCATGGAAAAGTACCTTGATGGTGAAGAACTCACTGTCGAGGAGCTCAAGGCCGGCATCCGCAAGATGACCATCAACTCTGAGCTCTACCCGGTTCTCTGTGGTTCTGCCTTCAAGAACCGTGGCGTACAGCCGATGCTGGATGCTGTTGTTGACTTCCTGCCGAACCCGCTCGACGTCCCGCCAATGGTCGGTCACGACCCGCGCGACGAAGAGAAGGAACTCACCCGCAAGCCTTCTGCCGAGGAGCCGTTCTCGGCCCTCGCGTTCAAGATTGCCGCGCACCCGTTCTTCGGTCAGCTCACCTTCATCCGCGTGTACTCCGGTCACGTGGAAGCAGGCGCCCAGGTGGTCAACTCCACCAAGGGCAAGAAGGAGCGCATCGGCAAGCTGTTCCAGATGCACGCCAACAAGGAAATGCCTGTTGAGGGCGCTACCGCCGGCCACATCTACGCAGCTATCGGTCTGAAGGACACCACCACGGGCGACACCCTGTGCGACTCCGCCAACCAGATCGTTCTCGAGTCCATGAGCTTCCCGGAGCCCGTGATCTCGGTTGCCATCGAGCCGAACACCAAGGGTGACCAGGAGAAGCTCTCCACGGCCATCCAGAAGCTCTCTGCTGAGGACCCGACCTTCCAGGTCTCCCTCAACGAGGACACCGGTCAGACCATCATCGCCGGCATGGGCGAACTCCACCTGGACATCCTGGTGGACCGCATGCGCCGCGAATTCAAGGTCGAGGCAAACGTCGGCAAGCCGCAGGTTGCTTACCGCGAAACCATCAAGCGCGCTGTAGAGCGTCACGACTACACGCACAAGAAGCAGACCGGTGGTTCGGGTCAGTTCGCAAAGATCCAGATCGCTATCGAGCCGATGGACACCGCCGACGGCGAGCTCTACGCGTTCGAGAACAAGGTCACCGGTGGCCGCGTGCCCCGCGAGTACATCCCGTCCGTTGACGCGGGCATCCAGGATGCACTCAACGACGGCGTTCTGGCCGGCTACCCGGTTGTCGGCATCAAGGCCACGCTGATTGACGGCGCGTACCACGATGTTGACTCCTCGGAAATGGCGTTCAAGATCGCTGGCCGTATGGCTTTCAAGGAAGCTGCACGCAAGGCGAACCCTGTTCTGCTCGAACCGCTGATGGATGTTGAGGTCCGCACCCCTGAGGAATACATGGGTGAAGTTATTGGTGACCTGAACTCCCGTCGTGGCCAGATGCAGTCCATGGAAGATGCCGCTGGCGTCAAGGTGATCCGTGCGCACGTTCCGCTGTCCGGCATGTTCGGCTACATCGGTGACCTGCGTTCGAAGACCCAGGGCCGTGCTGTGTACTCCATGACGTTCAACAGCTACGCCGAGGTCCCGAAGGCAGTTGCCGACGAGATCATCCAGAAGAACCGCGGCGAGTAATCACCGACGGAAAATCCAGGATGCTGGCCCGGTTCCGGGAAAGCATCCAGTGCAGGCGGCTGGGACGTGGCCCAGGCCCCGCTCCGGCCCCTGCGCGAACAGACTCCAGGTACTAGCATTGGTCCCTGAATCTGCAATTTCACCAAAACCAAAGCCCCCAAGTAGACTTGCTGGAGTTTCTGCCGCGAAAAGCGCGGCCGAGGAGCAACTCACTTGAAATCGTTCTAGGAGGAACCTGTGGCAAAGGCAAAGTTCGAGCGGACTAAGCCGCACGTCAACATCGGCACCATTGGTCACGTTGACCACGGTAAGACGACGCTGACTGCCGCCATTTCCAAGGTGCTGTACGACAAGTACCCCACTCTCAACGAGCAGCGCGACTTCGCGTCGATTGACTCTGCTCCGGAAGAGCGCCAGCGTGGTATCACCATCAACATCTCCCACGTTGAGTACCAGACTGAGAAGCGCCACTACGCACACGTAGACGCTCCGGGTCACGCTGACTACATCAAGAACATGATCACCGGTGCTGCCCAGATGGACGGTGCGATCCTCGTGGTTGCCGCCACTGACGGCCCGATGGCTCAGACCCGCGAGCACGTTCTGCTCGCCCGCCAGGTTGGTGTCCCCTACCTGCTGGTCGCGCTGAACAAGTCGGACATGGTCGACGACGAAGAGCTTCTCGACCTCGTTGAAATGGAAGTTCGCGAGCTGCTCAGCGCTCAGGGCTTCGATGGCGACGACGCTCCGGTTGTGCGTGTTTCCGGCCTCAAGGCACTCGAAGGCGACCCGGTTTGGGTCAAGTCCGTCGAGGACCTGATGGAAGCTGTCGACAACTCGGTTCCGGACCCCGTTCGTGACCGTGACAAGCCGTTCCTGATGCCGATCGAAGACGTCTTCACGATCACCGGCCGTGGCACCGTTGTTACGGGTCGCGCCGAGCGCGGCACCCTCGCGATCAACTCTGAGGTTGAAATCGTTGGTATCCGTCCGATCCAGAAGACCACCGTTACTGGTATCGAGATGTTCCACAAGCAGCTCGACGAAGCATGGGCCGGCGAGAACTGTGGCCTCCTGCTCCGCGGTCTGAAGCGCGACGACGTCGAGCGCGGCCAGGTTGTCGTCAAGCCGGGTTCCATCACCCCGCACACCGACTTCGAGGCCAACGTCTACATCCTTTCCAAGGATGAAGGCGGACGTCACAACCCGTTCTACTCGAACTACCGCCCGCAGTTCTACTTCCGTACCACGGACGTAACCGGCGTTATCACCCTGCCGGAAGGCACGGAAATGGTTATGCCTGGCGACAACACTGAGATGACCGTTGAGCTCATCCAGCCGATCGCTATGGAAGAGGGCCTCGGCTTCGCAATCCGTGAAGGTGGCCGCACCGTTGGTTCGGGACGTGTCACCAAGATCATCAAGTAGTTTCTACTTGTAGATCGGTGAAGGACCGGCCGCCTGGCGGCCAGTAGCAAACCAAAGAAGAACCCCGTCACTTTCGTGGCGGGGTTCTTCTTTGCTGCCGTTCATCTATCGAATAGATGAACGGCAGCCTGATAGCGTTGCATCCAAGGAGGAATGCGGAATGGGATGGCTCATTTTTCTGATCGTGGTTGTTGTAGTGGTGGTCGGGATCTTCTGGGGAAAGAAGTATTTCCGCCGCGAAATCGAGCGTGCCAAGCGGATCAACCGGGCGAACAAGAAGGAATGATTTAGCACGATCGGTCTATAAAACAGACTGTCGATCAGCTTTGGCGCGCCCTGCTTAAAGACTGGTACCAATAGAACGAGTCCTTGGGGGTTCTTTCGAGGGTATCGAAGTCCACATGCACCAGCCCGAAGCGCTGTGAGTATCCGGCGGCCCATTCGAAGTTGTCCAGCAACGTCCACACGTAGTAGCCAAGAAGTTCGACGTCGTGGGCGATCCCGCCGGGCGCGGTGGCCCGCAATGCCTGGCCAAGGTGCGAAGCAAGATAGCTGATGCGGTCGGAGTCGTGAACAGGCCCCATGGAGTGGTCCGGCTCCGGAAAGCTCGCACCGCTTTCTGTGATGAACAGGGGAGGTAGGGCCGCCCCGTAGCGGTCCTTCAGCTCCCGCAGCAGGATTCCGAGATGTTCGGGTGCCACCGGCCAACCAAATCCGGTGGTTTCATATTCGGGGAATGCCGCCAGGTGGAACGGGAGCTTCGCCAGCATGTCGGAGTTGTTGCCCGGCGAGCTTACGTCGCCGCGGCCAGCGGCGACCTTGATGGGGTAGTAATAGTTCACGCCGTAGAAGTCCAACGGCTGGTGGATCGTCTTGAGGTCCTCGTCCCGGACGTTGCCCAGGGCCCGGAACCACGGTTTCACCTGCAGCGGGGGCTTCGGGTATCTACCCAAGAGGATGGGATCGGCATAAAGCCGGTTGAAGATGAGGTCGAAGGCCCTCGCCATGAGGCGGTCCGTGAGTCTCTTAGTCGCGGGCTGGACTGGCGAGTGCACGTTGGCCACGCCAACGGTTCCCGCAACGCCGGCGGCACGCAAGGCCTGGACAGCCAGGCCATGCCCCAATAACTGATGGTGGGCGGCGGGAAGGGCATCGAAGAGCAGCCGCCTGCCGGGCGCATGGACGCCAAGGGCATAGCCTTGCAAAGCGACCGAAACGGGTTCGTTCAGGGTGACCCACTGAGCCACGCGGTCGCCGAAGCGGCCTGCGGCCGCAGCGGAATATTCGGCGAACCGCTCCGCCGTCGCACGATTCAACCAACCGCCGTCGTGCTCCAATGGCAGGGGAGTATCCCAATGGTAGAGGGTCACCATAGGGGAGATTCCGGCCTTCAGGAGCTTGTCGATCAGGCGGTCGTAGAAGTCCAGGCCCTGCTGGTTGATGGGTCCCTTGCCGCCTGGTTGGATCCGGGGCCAGGAGAGGGAGAACCGGTAGGAATCCACGCCGAGGTCCTGCATGAGGGCTATGTCCTCGTCCGCCCGGTTGTAGTGGTCGCAGGCGACTGCGGGGGAGTGGCCGTTGATGATGGCTCCAGGCTTTTCGGCGAACGCATCCCAACTAGATGGTCCCCGTCCGTCCGCCGTGAGCGAGCCCTCGATCTGGAATGCCGCCGCCGCGACACCCAAGGTGAACGCTGGCCGGATGCGACTGGCGAGGTCTTCCACCATGGCAGCATCTTGGACGGTCATCCCCCTATCATCCTGACGCTATGAGCCGATTGCAATGGTCATTGGGAATCCGATTGGCTTATGCCGGGGAATTCCGGCATACTAGGTGAGTTGTTCAAGCGCTTCTTCGTGTCCCGATCCGGATAATGCCGGGTGTCAGGGTCCAAGCTGAAGCCCAAACATAACCCAGATCCCCAAAGGAATGCGGACGAGTTTGCGTGGAAATTGCGACACGCCCGACCGCGGGGGTCGGTTACACCGGCAAGTTGAGGAACCCGGATCCCTCCGGATTCAGCTTGTGCGGCGGGTGGTAGTACTACTTCAAATGCTTCGGCAGCCACATACAACACTTAAGTGAACAGGGCAGCCCTTATTCGAGGGAAGCACAGACTGAAAGAGAGTCAGGCGACATGGCGGGACAAAAAATCCGCATCCGGCTGAAGTCATATGACCATGAGGTCATTGATGTTTCAGCGCGGAAGATCGTTGAGACGGTCACGCGCGCAGGCGCAACGGTAGTGGGCCCCGTGCCGCTGCCCACGGAGAAGAACATCTACTGCGTGATCCGCTCTCCGCACAAGTACAAGGACAGCCGTGAGCACTTTGAAATGCGTACTCACAAGCGTCTGATCGACATCATCGACCCCACGCCCAAGGCTGTCGACTCGCTTATGCGTCTCGACCTGCCGGCCGACGTGAACATCGAAATCAAGCTGTAGGGAGGTGCTGAGAAAACTATGACCGCAACCCGTAACGTAAAGGGCCTGCTGGGCACGAAGCTCGGCATGACCCAGGTCTGGGACGAGAACAACAAGCTCATCCCGGTAACTGTCGTCCAGGCTGACTCCAACGTCATCACCCAGCTGCGCAACGCAGAGACCGATGGCTATGTCGCCGTTCAGATCGGCTACGGCCAGATCGATCCCCGCAAGGTCACCAAGCCGCTGGCTGGTCACTTTGAAAAGGCTGGCGTAACTCCTCGCCGCCACGTCGTCGAACTGCGCACCGCAGACGCCGCGTCTTACGAACTGGGCCAGGAGCTTTCTGTTGAGCTCTTCGAAGCCGGTCAGAAGATCGACGTCGTCGGCACCAGCAAGGGTAAAGGCTTCGCCGGTGTTATGAAGCGTCACGGCTTCCACGGTGTTGGAGCCTCCCACGGTGCGCACAAGAACCACCGCAAGCCCGGTTCCATCGGTGGCGCATCCACCCCGAGCCGCGTCTTCAAGGGTCTGAAAATGGCCGGCCGCATGGGCGCAGAACGTCACACTACGCTGAACCTCACGGTTCACGCTGTTGACGTTGAGAAGTCGCTGCTCCTTATCAAGGGTGCCGTCCCCGGTGCCCGCGGCCAGGTCGTACTCGTACGCACCGCCGTGAAGGGAGCCTAGTTCAATGACTAGCACTGTCAAGGTAGACCTGCCCGCAGAGATCTTCGATGTTCAGACCAACGTGCCGCTGCTGCACCAGGTCGTCGTCGCACAGCTCGCTGCTGCTCGCCAGGGTACCCACAAGACCAAGACCCGCGCCGAAGTTTCCGGTGCTGGCCGCAAGCCGTTCAAGCAGAAGGGCACCGGCCGCGCCCGTCAGGGTTCCATCCGTGCTCCTCACATGACCGGTGGTGGCATTGTCCACGGCCCGACGCCGCGTGACTACAGCCAGCGCACCCCCAAGAAGATGAAGGCTGCCGCACTGCGTGGCGCCCTGTCTGACCGCGCCCGTAACGGTCGCATCCACGTCATTGCCGATCTGGTCGCGGGCACCAAGCCCTCCTCCAAGGAAGCACTGGCCGCGCTGAAGTCAGTCTCCGAGCGCAGGAACCTGCTCGTTGTTATCGAGCGCGCCAACGATGTTGCAGCACTGTCGGTGCGCAACCTCACGGATGTTCACGTTCTGTACGCAGACCAGCTGAACACCTACGACGTGCTGGTTGCCGACGACGTGGTCTTCACCAAGGCTGCTTTCGAGGCTTTCATCGCTGACAAGGCAAAGAACGAGGAGGATGCCAAGTGAGTGCAGCCACCATCAAAGACCCGCGCGACGTCGTCATTGCACCCGTCGTTTCGGAAAAGAGCTACGGCCTGATCGACGAGGGCAAGTACACCTTCCTGGTGGACCCCCGCTCGAACAAGACCGAGATCAAGCTGGCCGTGGAGAAGATTTTCTCCGTCAAGGTCGAATCGATCAACACCATCAACCGTGCCGGTAAGCGCAAGCGCACCAAATTCGGATGGGGTCAGCGCAAGAGCACCAAGCGTGCGATTGTCACCCTCAAAGAAGGCACTATCGACATCTTCGGCGGTCCGCTCGCGTAGCGGAGACCACTTTAACGAGGAAATGAATTATGGGAATCCGTAAATACAAGCCGACTACCCCGGGCCGTCGCGGCTCGAGCGTAGCCGACTTCTCCGAAATCACGCGATCGACTCCGGAAAAGTCGTTGCTGCGTCCGCTGCACAAGACTGGCGGCCGTAACAACACCGGTAAGATCACTACCCGCCACAAGGGTGGTGGACACAAGCGCCAGTACCGTCTGATCGACTTCCGTCGCCACGACAAGGACGGCGTCAACGCCCGCGTTGCCGAAATCGAGTACGATCCGAACCGCACGGCTCGCATCGCCCTCCTGCACTACGTTGATGGCACCAAGCGTTACATCATCGCCCCGAACAAGTTGTCCCAGGGTGACTTCGTCGAGGCTGGCCCCGACGCTGACATCAAGCCGGGCAACAACCTGCCGCTGCGCAACATCCCGGTTGGTACCACCATCCACGCAGTTGAACTGCGTCCGGGTGGCGGCGCCAAGATGGCCCGTTCCGCAGGTGCGTCGGTTCAGCTCGTCGCCAAGGAAGGCCGTTTCGCCCAGCTGCGTCTGCCCTCCGGTGAAATCCGCAACGTTGACGTGCGCTGCCGCGCAACCGTCGGCGAGGTCGGCAACGCCGAGCAGTCGAACATCAACTGGGGCAAGGCCGGCCGTATGCGCTGGAAGGGCGTTCGCCCGACCGTCCGTGGTGTCGCCATGAACCCGGTCGATCACCCGCATGGTGGTGGTGAAGGTAAGACTTCCGGTGGACGTCACCCGGTCAACCCGAACGGTAAGCGTGAAGGCCGCACCCGCCGCCCCAACAAAGAGAGCGACAAGCTTATTGTTCGTCGCCGCCGTACTGGCAAGAACAAGCGATAGGAGCCTGGACACATGCCACGCAGCCTGAAAAAAGGTCCTTTCGTAGACCAGCACCTCTTTGTAAAGGTCGCCAGGGAAAACGAAAAGGGCACCAAGAACGTCATCAAGACCTGGTCCCGCCGTTCGATGATCGTCCCGGACATGTTGGGTCACACGATTGCCGTTCACGACGGACGCAAGCACATTCCGGTGTTTGTCACTGAGTCGATGGTCGGGCACAAGCTCGGCGAATTCGCTCCCACGCGGACATTCCGCGGCCATGTCAAGGACGACCGTAAGGGCAAGCGCCGCTAAGGCGCTGGCTCTACGGCTTAGACGAGAGAAGGAAAGCAATGGAAGCCAAGGCTATTGCGCGTCACATCCGCGTAACGCCTATGAAGGCCCGGCGCGTCGTCAACCTTGTTCGTGGTAAGCAAGCGAATGAGGCTCTGGCAATTCTGAAGTTCGCCGAACAGGCAGCTTCGGAGCCGGTATTCAAGGTAGTTCAGTCGGCAATGGCAAACGCACGGGTCCTCGCGGACCGCGACGGCGTTGCCTTTGACGAAGGAGACCTCTACATCAGCGAAGCGTTTGTTGATGAAGGCCCGACCATGAAGCGGTTCCAGCCGCGTGCTCAGGGTCGCGCATTTCAGATCAAGAAGCGCACGAGCCACATCACCGTGGTAGTCGCTACCCCGGAGAAAGAGGAGGCTCGCTAAGTGGGACAGAAAGTAAACCCGCACGGGTTCCGACTCGGCATCACCACCGATCACGTATCGCACTGGTTTGCTGACAGCACCAAGGCTGGCCAGCGGTACAAGGACTTCGTTCGCGAAGACATCCGCATCCGCCAGCTCATGTCCACGGGCATGGAGCGCGCTGGTATCGCCAAGGTCGAAATCGAGCGCACCCGTGACCGTGTCCGCGTGGACATCCACACGGCTCGCCCGGGCATCGTCATCGGCCGCCGCGGTGCAGAAGCGGACCGCATTCGCGGCGAGCTCGAAAAGCTCACCGGCAAGCAGGTCCAGCTGAACATCCTCGAGGTCAAGAACCCCGAGATGGAAGCCCAGCTTGTTGCCCAGGGCGTTGCCGAGCAGCTGACTTCCCGCGTGGCTTTCCGCCGTGCGATGAAGAAGGCCATGCAGTCCGCACAGCGCGCGGGTGCCAAGGGTATCCGTATCGCTTGCTCCGGTCGACTGGGTGGCGCAGAAATGTCCCGCTCGGAGTTCTACCGCGAAGGCCGTGTGCCCCTGCACACCCTGCGTGCGAACATCGACTACGGCTTCTACGAGGCCAAGACCACCTTCGGCCGCATCGGCGTGAAGGTCTGGATCTACAAGGGCGACGTCACCGCCAAGGAACTGGCTCAGCAGGCAGCTGCTGCTCCGTCCCGCGGCCGCGGTCCCAGCGACCGCCCGGGCCGCCCGGGTGGCGCAGACCGTGGTGACCGCCGTCGTCGTACCGACCGTCCGGCAGCGGATGCGGCACCTGTTGCTGCAGAGGCTCCGGCAGCTGAAGCTGCTGCTCCCGCGGCAGAAGGAGGACAGGCTTAAATGCTTATCCCACGTCGAGTCAAGCACCGTAAGCAGCACCACCCGGGTCGTTCCGGCGCTGCAACGGGCGGCACCAAGGTCACTTTCGGTGAGTACGGCATCCAGGCCCTGAGCCCGGCCTACGTCACGAACCGTCAGATCGAGTCTGCCCGTATTGCGATGACCCGCCACATCAAGCGTGGCGGCAAGGTCTGGATCAACATCTATCCGGACCGTCCGCTGACGAAGAAGCCGGCCGAAACCCGCATGGGTTCCGGTAAGGGTTCTCCGGAATGGTGGGTCGCAAACGTCAAGCCGGGCCGGGTTCTCTTTGAGATCGCCGGTGTCGAAGAATCGGTTGCCCGTGAGGCACTGCGCTTGGCAATCCACAAGCTCCCGTTGAAGGCACGCATTCTGCGTCGCGAAGGTGGTGAATAGAAATGGCAGTAGGATCCAAGGAACTTGCATCCGCACAGCTGGACGGTTTCGACAACGAGCGACTCGTTGAAGAACTCCGCAAGGCCAAGGAAGAGCTGTTCAACCTGCGTTTCCAGTCCGCCACCGGTCAGCTGGAGAACCACGGTCGTTTGCGCGCGGTAAAGAAGGACATCGCCCGCATCTACACCGTTCTCCGTGAGCGCGAGCTGGGCATTCGTGCCGAGGTTGCCGCACCGGTTGTGGAAGCCAAGGAAGAAAAGAAGTCCAAAAAGGCAGAAGCCAAGGCTGAAAAGGCCGAAGCTGAGGCTGGAGAGGACGCCAAGTGAGCGAACAGAAGGAAACTGTGACGGAAGCAGCAGCCAGCGCTGAACAGCGCGGTTACCGTAAGACGCGTCGCGGCTACGTGGTCTCTGACAAGATGGAAAAAACCATCGTTATTCAGGTTGAAGACCGCGTGAAGCACGCTCTCTACGGCAAGGTCATTCGCCGCACCTCGAAGATCAAGGCTCACGACGAGCAGAACACTGCCGGCATCGGCGACCTCGTTCTGATCGCGGAGACCCGCCCGCTGTCCGCTACCAAGCGGTGGCGCCTGGTCGAGATCCTCGAAAAGGCTAAGTAATCCCGCGTCGGGCTTGTGCCCGGCAGCGATATGGATTGGCAGGAAAGGCCCGCATTCCGGAAGGAATGCGGGCCTTTCCGCGTTTCGGTCCTTAGCATAAAGCGTGCTAGGATATTGAGTTTGTATGGCGCCAGTTGTGCGTCGACAACTACCTCGTAAACAATCGTGCCGCGGCATACTGCCCCGCGCAGCTATTTCCGCAAGGGAAGCTGATGCTGGCGGCACGGGAGTTTAGGCTTGCTCTGGCAAAATCCAGGCAGGTCAAGAGACACCCCGATCATCCGTTCCGCAAGGCTCATTCCGTATGCTCCATTTCGGTCTGAGAACCGGCGCGACGCAAGGAGTAAAAATTGATTCAGCAGGAGTCGCGACTGAAGGTCGCCGACAACACGGGTGCTAAGGAAATCCTTACCATTCGCGTTCTCGGCGGATCCGGCCGTCGCTACGCAGGCATTGGCGACGTCATCGTCGCAACCGTCAAGGACGCTATCCCTGGCGGCAACGTAAAGAAGGGTGACGTCGTTAAGGCTGTCATCGTTCGTACCAAGAAGGAACGCCGCCGTGCGGATGGTTCCTACATCAAGTTTGACGAGAACGCAGCTGTGATTCTGAAGAACGACGGCGACCCCCGCGGTACCCGTATCTTCGGCCCGGTTGGTCGTGAGCTCCGTGACAAGAAGTTCATGAAGATCGTTTCGCTGGCTCCGGAGGTGCTGTAACCCATGGGTGCAAAGATCAAGAAGGGTGACCTGGTTCAGGTCATCACCGGCGCCAAGCAGGAACGTGGCGGCGACCGTGGGAAGCAGGGCAAGGTTCTGCGCGTGTTCACCGAGACCAACCGCGTCCTGGTAGAAGGCATCAACCGCGTCACCAAGCACACCAAGGTCGGTCAGTCGCAGCGCGGCACCAAGACTGGTGGGATCGAGGTCGTTGAGGCCCCGATTCACGTCTCCAACGTTGCTCTTGTTGACCCCTCGACCAAGAAGCCGACCCGCGTTGGTTTCCGCCTCGAGACCGTTGAGAAGGACGGCAACTCCAAGACCGTTCGTATCCGCGTGTCCAAGGCATCCGGGAAGGACATCTAATGACTGAGACTCTCGAGACTCCAGCGAAGATCGTTCCGCGTCTGAAGACGAAGTACGCCGATTCCATCAAGCAGACCCTGGTTGAGGAATTCGAGTACAAGAACGTGAACCAGGTTCCCCGCCTGGTGAAGGTTGTTGTGAACATGGGTGTTGGAGATGCCGCCAAGGACTCCAAACTGATCGACGGCGCTGTCCGCGACCTCACCCTGATCACCGGCCAGAAGCCGCAGGTAACCAAGGCCCGCAAGTCCATCGCCCAGTTCAAGCTGCGCGAAGGCATGCCCATCGGTGCACACGCAACTCTGCGTGGAGACCGCATGTGGGAATTCGTGGACCGCCTCGTGACCCTCGCACTGCCCCGTATCCGCGACTTCCGCGGCCTCAGCGGCAAGCAGTTCGACGGCAACGGCAACTACACCTTCGGTCTGACCGAGCAGGTTATGTTCCACGAGATCAACCAGGACTCCATCGACCGCGTACGCGGCATGGACATCACGGTTGTCACCACGGCAAAGACCGATGACGAAGGCCGCGCGCTGCTCAAGGCGCTTGGCTTCCCGTTCAAATCCGAAGACTAACAACTACGTAGTAGGTCCGGCCGCGGCTGCTTGATCAGCCAACGCGGAAACCATTACGAGGAAGGGCAAGAGCCCAAATGACTATGACAGATCCTGTCGCAGACATGCTTACGCGTCTGCGCAACGCCAACTCGGCATACCACGACACCGTGAGCATGCCTTACAGCAAGCTCAAGGCACGCGTTGCCGACATCCTGAAGGCAGAAGGCTACATCGCTGCATGGAAGGAAGAGGAAGCCGAAGTCGGCAAGAAGCTGACCATCGACCTCAAGTTCGGTCCGAACCGCGAGCGTTCGATTGCTGGTGTCCGCCGCATTTCCAAGCCTGGTCTCCGCGTTTACGCGAAGTCCACCAACCTGCCTCACGTGCTGGGTGGCCTGGGTATCGCAATCCTGTCCACCTCTTCCGGCCTCCTGACTGACAAGCAGGCCGGCAAGAAGGGCGTGGGCGGCGAAGTCCTCGCGTACGTCTGGTAACGGGAAAGGAAGAGAATAATGTCACGTATTGGACGTCTCCCCATCACCGTTCCTGCCGGCGTTGAAGTCAAGGTTGATGGCTCTGTCATCAACGTCAAGGGCACCAAAGGCGAGCTGAGCCACACTGTAGCCAGCCCGATCGAGGTCACCTTGGACGAGAGCACCTTGACTGTCACCCGCCCGAACGACGAGCGCACTTCGCGTTCCCTGCACGGCCTGACCCGCACCCTGATCGCCAACATGATCGAGGGCGTCACCAAGGGCTACGAGAAGAAGCTTGAAATCGTAGGCACTGGTTACCGTGTTCAGGCCAAGGGTTCTGACCTTGAGTTCGCTCTCGGCTTCAGCCACCCGGTCAATGTCTCCGCTCCGGAAGGCATCACCTTCACGGTGGAGGGGCCGACCAAGCTCTCCGTCGCTGGTATCTCCAAGCAGCAGGTCGGCGAGGTTGCTGCCAACATTCGCAAGCTGCGCAAGCCCGACCCCTACAAGGGCAAGGGTGTCCGTTACGCCGGCGAAGTTATCCGCCGCAAGGTCGGAAAGGCTGGTAAGTAAACCATGGCCATCGCAATTAACAAGAAGCGTACGAACAAGAGCAAGTCTGCTGCACGCAGCCGTCGCCAGCTTCGTATCCGCAAGCGCATCACCGGCACGGCTGTTCGTCCTCGTCTGGTCGTCAACCGCTCCGCACGCCACATCTTCGTCCAGGTTGTCGATGACAGCAAGGGTGTAACCGTGGCTTCCGCTTCCACGCTGGAAGCTGACCTTCGTGCACTCGATGGCGACAAGACTGCCAAGGCCAAGCGCGTCGGCGAGCTCGTTGCAGAGCGTGCCAAGGCTGCAGGCATTGAAGCTGTTGTCTTCGACCGCGGTGGTAACAAGTACCACGGCCGCATCGCCGCCGTCGCTGACGGTGCACGCGAAGGTGGGCTGGCACTGTGACCGTTGAGAATAACGAAAAGGACATTCAGGTGACTGAAGCTGCAGCTGCTGAGGCAACTGAGACCGCTGCTGCTACCGACGACCGCCGCGGCGGCCGTCGTGGCGAGCGTGGTGACCGTGGCCAGGGCCGCGGCGACCGTGGTGGCCGTGGTGGCCGCGACGGCGGTCGCGAGGCCGAGAAGAGCCAGTTCGTAGAGCGCGTTGTAACCATCAACCGTGTTGCCAAGGTCGTCAAGGGTGGTCGTCGCTTCAGCTTCACCGCCCTGGTGGTCGTCGGTGACGGTAACGGCATGGTTGGCGTTGGCTACGGCAAGGCCAAGGAAGTTCCGGCAGCTATCGCAAAGGGCGTTGAAGAGGCTAAGAAGTCCTTCTTCCGCGTTCCCCGCGTTGGCAGCAGCATCCCGCACCGCGTGCAGGGTGAGGCCGCAGCAGGCGTTGTCATGTTGCGTCCGGCTTCCCCGGGTACCGGTGTTATCGCCGGTGGTCCGGTCCGCGCGGTACTGGAATGCGTCGGTATCCACGACGTTCTCTCCAAGTCGCTCGGTTCCTCGAACGCCATCAACATCGTTCACGCGACTGTTGACGCCCTGAAGCGACTGGAAGAGCCCGCTTCCGTGGCAGCCCGCCGTGGCCTGCCGCTGGACGAGGTTGCTCCTCCTGCTCTGGTGCGCGCACTCCAGAACCAGAAGGCAGGTGTTTAGTCATGGCTAAGAACCTGACTCCCTCCGACGCTCAGTTGGAGATCACCCAGATCAAGGGCGTCATCGGCGCCAAGCAGAACCAGCGTGAAACCCTGCGGTCCCTCGGCCTCAAGCGCATTGGACACACTGTTGTCCGTACCGCTGATGCCGTGACTGTGGGAATGCTCAACACGGTTCCGCACCTCGTGAATGTAGAGGAGGCGAAGTAATGGCTGAGAACAAAACCGCCGCAGAGGCTGCCGACAAGCAGAACACTCTGAAGGTCCACCACCTGCGTCCCGCCCCGGGTGCCAAGACTGCCAAGACCCGTGTTGGTCGTGGTGAAGGCTCCAAGGGTAAGACCGCCGGTCGCGGTACCAAGGGTACGAAGGCGCGCTACCAGGTCAAGGCTGGCTTTGCCGGCGGCCAGTTGCCGCTGCACATGCGCCTGCCCAAGCTTCGCGGCTTCAAGAACCCGTTCCGGGTTGAGTTCCAGGTTGTAAACCTGGACAAGCTCAACGAGTTGTTCCCGGAAGGTGGCGTTGTCACCGTCGAGTCCCTGGTTGAGAAGGGTGCCGTTCGCAAGAACCAGCCCGTCAAGGTGCTGGGCACCGGCGACATCACCGTCAAGGTTGACGTCACCGCCCACGCTTTCTCTTCCAGCGCAGCTGAAAAGATTGCAGCAGCAGGCGGAACCACCACAGCCCTCTAAGGGCTCTGTGGGCACAGCCCGCTGTGAATCGACTCCCGGTGTGGGGGGCTTCGGCCCCTCGCGCCGGGAGTTTTTCGTGTGGTGCGACCCCCTCGATTGTTCGCATGGCGTATGAAGCCGTTAGACTCGGGTGTTGGGTTTCAATGACCCCTTCGACACCCTTGGACTTTTAACTCAGGAGGACGCTTGCTAACCGCATTCGGCCGGGCTTTTCGGACGCCTGATCTGCGACGCAAGTTGTTGTTCACGCTGGGAATCATCACAATCTTCCGCTTGGGCGCTTTTATACCCTCGCCTGGTGTGAGCTACCAAAATGTTCAGCAATGTTTGTCAAGCAATCAGGACCAGGGCGGCCTCTACCAGCTCGTCAACCTTTTCAGCGGCGGTGCACTGCTGCAGGTTTCGATCTTTGCCCTGGGGATCATGCCGTACATCACGGCCAGCATCATCGTGCAGTTGCTCCGCGTGGTCATTCCGCGGTTCCAGCAACTGTACGAAGAAGGTGCCTCGGGCCAGTCGAAGCTGACGCAGTACACGCGCTATCTGACGATCGCGCTGGGTCTGTTGAACGCCACCACCCTGGTGTCCCTCGCGCGCTCCGGGCAGCTGCTGCCCAACTGCCAGCTGCCGATCATCCCGGACACCAGCATCATCGCCACGATTCTTGTGGTCATCACGCTGACGGCCGGTACGGGCCTCATCATGTGGATGGGCGAACTGGTGACCGAGAAGGGCGTGGGCAACGGTATGTCCCTGCTCATCTTCACCTCCATCGCTGCCGGCTTCCCGACCTCCCTGGGTGCCATCTGGCGTTCCAAGGGCCCGGGCACCTTCTTCACGGTGTTGGCCATCGGCCTGGTGACCGTAGCGCTCGTGGTATTCGTTGAGCAGTCCCAGCGGCGCATTCCGGTCCAGTACGCCAAGCGTATGATCGGCCGGCGCACCGTGGGCGGCACCAGCACCTACATCCCCATCAAGGTGAACATGGCCGGCGTCGTGCCCGTCATCTTTGCTTCCTCCATGCTCTACCTGCCCGGACTGATTGCACAGTTCAATCGGCCCAAGGCAGGAGAGTCCCTGGCCCCATGGGTTGAGTGGGTCAACAACAACCTCACCCGTGGCGACCACCCCATCTACATGGCGCTGTATTTCCTCATGATTGTTTTCTTCACGTACTTCTATGTCGCGATCACCTTCAACCCTGAAGAGGTCTCGGACAACATGAAGAAGTATGGCGGGTTCATTCCGGGCATCCGGGCGGGTAAACCGACCGCGGACTACCTGCAGTACGTGCTTTCCAGAATCACCCTCCCTGGCGCCCTTTACCTGGGCTTCGTGGCGTTGATTCCGCTGGTTGCACTCGTCCTGATCAACGCCAACCAGAACTTCCCGTTCGGTGGCACGTCAATTTTGATCATGGTCGGTGTTGGCCTCGAAACCGTCAAGCAGATTGATGCGCAGCTACAACAACGTCACTACGAAGGGCTTTTGCGATGACGAGAATGCTGATCATTGGACCTCCAGGTTCGGGTAAGGGGACGCAGGCTGAGCGGATTTCCGAGCGCCTGGGCGTGGTCGCCATTTCCACGGGCGATATCTTCCGTGCAAACGTCAAGGGCGAAACCCCGCTGGGTATCGAAGCCAAGAAGTACATGGACGCCGGCGATTTCGTTCCGGACAGCGTGACCAACAAGATGGTCCGTGACCGCTTGAGCGAAGGCGACGTCGAAAACGGCTTCCTGCTTGACGGTTACCCACGCACCACCGCCCAGGTGGAATACCTGGACCAGATCCTTGCCGACACCGAAGAGAAGCTCGACGTCGTGCTTCAGCTGACGGCCGACGACGAGGAACTTGTTTCGCGCTTGCTGGGACGCGCCAAGGAGACCGGGCGCTCTGACGACAACGAAGCTGTCATCCGCCACCGCCTGGACCTCTACCACGAGCAGACGGAAGCTGTGGTGGCCAAGTACGCCGAACGTGGCATCCTGACCAAGGTTGACGGCATCGGCGGCATCGACGAGGTCACTGACCGCGTCTTGCTGGCCATCGAGGCGGCCAAGGCGGTTTAGTACCGCAAGATTTGATGAAAGGGTGTGTCCCGGCGTCGTGAGCGCGGGACACACCCTTTTCCGTTCCCCCTGTGCGGGACCAAAGCAGCGGTGCTTCCTGGATCGATCTCAGGGCCGGTTTCGAACTGGGTCGCTGATGCGGGAAAATAGGGGAGAGAGCAGGGGTGTTCTGGTTCTGCACCCACCCCAAGAAGCACACCACAAGAGGAGACCATGGCGTTCGGCCAGCCCCGCATCGAATACAAGACCAACGAGCAAATGCGCAAGATGCACGAGGCCGGATTGGTCCTCAGCAGCGCCCTCGACGCGGCCGTTGGGGCTGCGAAACCCGGTGTCACCACTCGGGAGATCGACGCCGTCTTTGCGGCGGTCCTGAGGGACGCTGGAGCCAAGTCGAACTTCCTTGGGTACCACGGCTTCCCTGCCACCATCTGCACCTCCGTCAACGAGGAAGTCGTCCACGGCATCCCCGGTGACCGTGTCCTAGAGGACGGGGACATCATTTCGATTGATGGCGGTGCAATTGTTGATGGTTGGCACTCCGACTCGGCAAGGACGGTGATAGTTGGCATCGCCGATCCCGAAGACCAGCGGCTCTCGGACGTCACCCAGGCCGCGATGTGGCGTGGAATCGCCGCGTTGGCCAAGGGCAAGTTCGTCGGCGACATCGGAAACGCCGTGGACGACTACGTCTCTTCTGTGCCAGGGAAACCGCTGGGCATCTTGGAAGACTACGTAGGACACGGTATCGGCTCCGAGATGCACATGGCCCCTGACGTCTTGAACTTTCGCACCACGCATCGAGGCCCCAAGATCCGGCCGGGATTGTGCCTCGCCATCGAACCCATGCTCGTCCGTGGCGGGATCGAAACCGCCACCCTCGACGACGATTGGACCGTGGTGACCACCGACGGCAAGCGTTCGTGCCAATGGGAGCACTCGGTAGCCGTCCACGAAAAGGGCATTTGGGTGCTTTCCGCCCCCGACGGCGGCGCAGAGCAGCTGGTGCCTCTCGGCGTCGTGCCCGTTCCTATTCCCTGACCTCCGATACGAAGAATCCCTGGCGACACCGGAATTCCGGTGTCGCCAGGGATCTTGTGTGTCGGAGGAAGTTATTGCCTTAGCTCTTGAGCTTGGGCTTCACGTCCTTGGTGTAGATTCCGTCGAGGGTTGCCTTAAGGTCCGTCATGGTCGCCTTCACGTCCCCCTGCTGGGTGAGGATCTTCGCGGCTGCCTTGGCCATCTCCTGATCGGCACCGGGTAGGAACACGCGGGCGTTGTCCTGCACCTTGGTGACAGCGAGCTGATCCATGGCCGTCTTGATCTGGGGAGTCTTGGCGAGGACTGCGGTCATGTCCGCGGAGACACGGGTGGGCATGTAGCCCGTTGCGGCGGAGAAGGCCGCGGTGTTTTCCGGTTCGGTCATGAATTTCAGGAAGGTGGCAGCGGCGAGCTGGACCTCCTTGCTGACGCCGCTGGGAATGCCGAGGCCGGCGCCGCCAGTGGGGCAGACGTTGGTCTCAGCCTTGGGTCCGCCCGGCATGAAGCCGACGCCGACGTTGAACTTGGCGGACTTCAGCACGCCCAGCAGGTCACCGGTGGAGGAGATCGTGGTGGACGTAATGCCCGCGGCGAAATCGTCCGCGGCGTTCTTGGAGGAGACTCCAGCCCACTTGTCCTTGTAGATCGAGTCCTGGGCCCACTGCAGGGCCGCGACGGACTCAGCGGAATCGCAGTTGAAGGTCCACCCATTGGACCAGCTACCGCCCCAGCCCCACAGGTTGTTCTGCAGCGTCCAGCCGGCGTATCCGGCGAGGGCCGGGTAGATGTACGCGTACTTCGCGCCCGAGCTCGCCTGGAGCTTGGGGGCCCAGTCGGCAAATTCCTGCCAGGTCTTAGGCGCCCGGTCCGGCAGGCCGGCGGCTTTGAAGTGGTCCTTGTTGTAGTAGAAGAGCGGGGTGGAGCGGCCGTAGGGGAGCGCCCACTGCTTGTTGGCGTACTGGTAGTCCGCTACGAGGGACTTCTGGAAGTCATCAATTTTGAAGTCCAACTGCTTGATGAGTCCGTCCAACGGAATGATGTTGCTGTTGGTGTAGTAGCGGAACCACCAGACGTCGGAGAGAACCACGAGGCCGGGGAGGGCTGACTTAGCAGCCTGCGACGTCTGGAACTTCTGGGCGATTTCCTCGTAGTTGGCGCCTGCCGTGACGAGATTCACCTTGATGTCCGGGAACTTCGCCTGGAATTTGTCGATGATGGATTGCTCGACGGTCTGGGATTGCCCGGGGTGGCTGGTCCAAAAGTCGAACGAACCGGCTGGCTTGACGCCCGTGAAGTCGATGTCTGAGGGTGCGCTGCTTGAAACGCTACCGCCTGTCGACGGACCGCCGCAGGCCGCCAGAGCTGCGGCGCCGACTCCAAGTCCGGCGAGCCCCAGGAAGTTTCTACGGTCAAGATTCATTGCCATGGTTGTCCTCTCAAGGATGCAAAGGTGGTGAGGTTTGGTTTGGATGCTGCGGCCAGGCCGCAGTACGGCCGGGGTGGGGGAAGGCCGCGGGTGACGGTGCGGTGTTGCTAGCCTGTGACGCTGCCCTGGGTTAGCCCGGCAACGATGTAGCGTTGCAACGCTGCGAAGACCAGGAGGATGGGGATGATCACCAGGACTGCCCCGGCCATCAAGATCCCCCAGCCGGCGCCGTTTCCTTCTGAATTCTGTAGCAGGGTCAGGCCGACCGGGAGGGTCATGGTTTCCGGCCGGTCCGTGATGATCAGCGGCCAGATGTAGTCGTTCCATTCGCTCACCACGGTGACGAGGGCTACGGTGGCGATGGAGGGAAGCGACACGGGGACGACGACTTGCCACAGCCTGCGCCAATGACCCGCACCGTCGATTTCTGCGGCTTCGAGGATGGACCCGGGAAGCGTCTTGAAATGCTGGCGAAGGAG
Organism: Arthrobacter sp. FW306-04-A; assembly: GCF_044358315.1. Classification (GTDB taxonomy): domain Bacteria; phylum Actinomycetota; class Actinomycetes; order Actinomycetales; family Micrococcaceae; genus Arthrobacter. Next base: position 3,306,636 of record NZ_CP084559.1, on the reverse strand, counting down.
GAAGGTTCCAAAGGCCGTGCCGAGGCCGGGAAGGATGATTCCCCACAGGGTGTTCTTGCCGCCCATCCCGGCAATCAAGATGTAGTTAGGGAGGATCGAGACCTGCGGCGGCACCATCAGGGCCACGAGGATCACGACGAAGATGACGTTCTTGAACGGGAACCGGACAAACACCAGGGCATAAGCCGTCAGGACCGCCAGGATCACCTTCACCGTGGAGCCCACGACGGTGACGATCAGGCTGTTCAGGAAGAACCGGGCGAACGGCACCGTGGTCATGGCAGTGTGGTAGTTCTCCAGGTTCAGGCCCTGCGGCAGGATTTTGAGATCCGTGGTGACGATCTCGCCGGGTTGCTTGAAGGAACTCAGCAACATCCACAACAGCGGCAGGACCACCACCAGGGTGGCCACGATCAGCGGGATATAACCTCCGGCCAGCGTCTGGACAAGGTTTGCTCGGGAGAACGGCCGGTCGCGCCGCACGGGGAGCTCCGGACCGCCGTCGGGAGCTTTCAGGGTCCCGACGCCGGTTGCGGGGTTGGGACTGACGGGAGAGAGCGTGCTCATGAGTAGTGCACCTTCCGTTCGACGAACCGCAGCTGGAGCACGGTGATGATGAGCAGGATGGCGAAGAGCACCACTGAGATGGCGGCGGAGTACCCGGCGCGGTTGTAGGCTCCGAAGGCCTGAAGATAGGCCTCGTAGATCAGCGTGCTGGTGCCGTTGCCCAGCGGCGTCATGATGCGGATCAGGTCGAAGGCCTGCAGCGAGCTGATCATCGTGGTGATCAGCAGGAAGAACGTGGTGGGCGAGAGCAGCGGAACGGAAATGCTCATGAAGCGGCGGAAGCCGTTGGCGCCATCCAGGGAAGCTGCCTCCATGACGTCCTTCGGGAGCGACTGGAGCCCTGCGAGGTACACGACGGCGCAGTAGCCCAGGTTCTTCCAGACGTAGACGATGATGACCATCACTAGGGAGAGCTGCGGATCGTTGATCCACTGGGGGCTTTGCTGGCCAATGCCCCGGAGCAACCAAGACAGCACGCCGTAACCGGGGTCGAAGATGAACAGCCACACGAGGCCAACACCTACGCCGCTGAGGACGTAGGGGGCAAAGACGGCAGAGCGCGCAAAGGTGGTGCCGCGTACCTTCGCGTTCAAGGCCAGGGCCACCAAGAGGCCCAGCACCATGGAACCGCCGACAGTGACCACGGTGAAGATGAGGGTGGTGCTGAGGACTTGCGGGGCGTCGGAGCTAGTGAAGAAGTTGATGTAGTTGTCGAAGCCCACAACGGTGGCCGACGTTGAGCCCAAGGTCCAGTCAAGGGTTGAGTAATACATGTTGTTGATCAAGGGCAGATACGTGAACACCGCGATCAGCGCCAAGTTCGGCAACGCCAGTGCCAGGAACACAAAGAAGTCGCGACGGGTTCGGCCGGACCAACGTCCCCGGCGCAGAGGGGCCGGGACAGTCTGCGCGGGGGCCGCGGGGCTGCCAGTCAGTTGTCTTGTCATTGGAAGTCTCTAACGGTTTGCAGATATTGGGGCACGCCAGACTCCGTGTTGGGTCAAGGGGCGGCTACTTTTACCTCATCACACGAGAACATCTGTCAAGTCAAAAAATCGGCCGCACGCCGGATTGTTGGACAAGCCTTCTGCCATCATTTACTCGATGTTTCGAGAAAAGTGGGGTCCTGTTTACATTCGAGGCACGACTACCGTTTGTGCCGGAGGAGCAGAATAGGCACATGACTCCCAAGATCACTGATGTGCCAGGAATACGGGTGGGACACGTCCAGCGGATCGGCGATGGCTGGCTGAGCGGGGTGACAGTGGTGCTTCCGCCGCCGGGGACGGTTGGATCCGTGGATGTGCGCGGCGGCGGTCCGGGCACGCACGAGACGGATGCGCTTGACCCCACCACCCTGGTGTCCACAGTCGATGCTGTAGTGCTCACGGGTGGGAGCGCCTTCGGGTTGATCACGGCCCACGGTGCCCAGCGATGGTGCGAAAAACAGGGACGGGGTTTCGCCGTGCCCGGGGGAGTGGTGCCGATCGTTCCCGCCGCGGCGATCTTCGACTTGGGTCGCGGTGGCGACTTCGCCGCCCGACCGGACGAAACCATGGGTTATGCAGCGGCCGCCGCGGCTGCAGCCTCAAGCGAGCACGCCGACGTCGGGCGCGGAAACGTCGGCGCCGGCACGGGAGCAGTGATTGGCCGCGGCGCGTTCAAAGGAGGAGTGGGCACGTCCTCCATCACCCTTGACAACGGAGTGGTGGTGGGCGCGCTCGCAGTGGTGAACGCGCTGGGGATGCCTTTTGGCACATCGCCCCGGCGGTCGGCGCACGGTGCCACAAATCCGGCGGAGCGCCCGGTACTGAACACCACACTTGTTGTCGTCGCTACCAATGCGGTCCTCGACCCCGCTGAATGCAAGCGCACAGCCAGTGCGGCACATGCCGGACTCGCCCGGGCCCTGAGTCCTTCCCATACCCTCGCCGACGGCGACACTGTGTTCGCGCTGGCGACGGGCGCCGTCGGGCTTGACCGCAGTTCGGAGCAAGCGAGGCAGGTCTCGCTCATTACTCTGCAAAGCGCCGCGGCAGACGCCGTGCGCCTGGCTGTTCTTGACGGCGTCGCATCCGCGGAAACCACGACGACGGCGGCAGGGACCTTCCCGTCCTACGGCGCGGTTTAGCGTGTTTAAGCGGATTCCGCGACCCGGGGAAGAGTGACACCGTGCCGGTGTCTGCGCTAGCATGGGCGGATTTAACATTCGCGCCGTATTGGCGTAGAGTTGTTTGTTGGTTGTCTGCGCAGCCACGCCCATTTAACAGGTCGCGAGTCCTGATTTGTGGACTGGCAGAAGCCGGACGGCCAAACAAACAAAAAACGTCCGCAGATTTTCCGGTGCCTAACCGGAGGACTGCGGCAAACAACAGTTAGCGGAGGATATGGCCAAGAAGGACGGGGTCATTGAGATCGAGGGCGTTGTGACTGAGGCGCTGCCCAATGCGATGTTTCGCGTTGAGCTCACCAACAAGCACATCGTTCTTGCACACATCTCGGGGAAGATGCGACAGCACTACATCAGGATTCTCCCTGAGGACCGCGTAGTGGTGGAGCTGAGCCCTTACGACCTCACACGTGGTCGCATCGTCTACCGCTACAAGTAATTGCTGGGCGGCAGCCTGGGGAAACCCGGGTATAGCCGCAACAGCTGACCAACTGCAACACGCAAAGGAACGCCATGAAGGTCAAGCCGAGCGTTAAGCAGATCTGCGACAAGTGCAAAGTGATCCGCCGTAATGGCCGGGTCATGGTGATCTGCGAGAACCCGCGCCACAAGCAGCGCCAGGGCTAATTCCCCACAAGGGAACTAGCGCCCGCGAGGGCAACCTGGGTTGCTAACCCACGCAAGTAAATAAAGGCAGCACAAGCTGAATTGGGACGTACAGAGCCCGGACAGCTAACCCCCGGTCGGAGGCTGGGGCCGCACTGAAAGTGCGGGTGTACTGCCTACGACCTCCGGTTTATTCAAGGAGTACTGCCACTATGGCTCGTCTCGCTGGCGTAGACATTCCCCGCGAAAAGCGGTTGGAAATTGCGCTCACTTACATCTACGGCGTGGGCAAGACCCGTGCACACGAAACCCTGGCTGCCACCGGCATCAGCGCTGACGTTCGCGTCAAGGACCTGACTGACGCCGAGCTGGTCCAGCTGCGTGACTACATTGAAGGCAACTACAAGGTTGAGGGTGACCTTCGCCGCGAAGTAGCAGCAGATATCCGCCGCAAGGTTGAGATCGGCAGCTACGAAGGCCTGCGTCACCGCAAGGGCCTGCCCGTACGCGGTCAGCGTACGAAGACCAACGCTCGTACCCGCAAGGGCCCGAAGCGTACCGTCGCCGGCAAGAAGAAGGCCGGCCGCTAAAAATAGCAGCTGACTTTCCCCCAATAAACTTTCTGTAGGAGAAATAATGCCCCCGAAGACTCGTGGCGCGGTTCGCAAGCCGCGCAAGAAGGACAAGAAGAATATCGCGCTTGGCCAGGCGCACATCAAGAGCACCTTTAACAACACCATCGTGTCCATCACGGACCCGAACGGTGCTGTAATCTCCTGGGCTTCCGCCGGTGAGGTTGGATTCAAGGGCTCCCGTAAGTCCACCCCGTTCGCCGCCCAGATGGCTGCTGAGGCTGCTGCAAAGCGCGCCCAGGAGCACGGTCTGCGCAAGGTCGACGTTTTCGTCAAGGGACCGGGATCCGGACGCGAGACCGCAATCCGTTCGCTGCAGGCCGCTGGCCTCGAGGTTGGCTCCATCCAGGACGTCACCCCCAGCGCCCACAACGGTTGCCGCCCGCCGAAGCGCCGCCGCGTCTAATTGGCTTCTTGGCCTTTGCCGGTCGGGTCCGCTGCGGAACAGTCTGACTGTTCCGCAGCGTCCGGCCGGCACAGCCGGAACCAAGCCGATTTCCACCACCTGTGTTGCGTCATATAGCGGATGCTCGCCGAAAGGAAACCTAAGTGCTCATTGCACAGCGCCCCACTCTGTCTGAAGAAGTAGTCTCCGAGAACCGCTCGCGTTTCATCATTGAACCGCTGGAACCGGGCTTCGGCTACACCCTCGGAAACTCCCTCCGCCGTACCCTGCTCTCTTCCATCCCCGGTGCCGCTGTAACCAGCATCCGGATCGATGGCGTGCTGCACGAGTTCACGACGGTTCCGGGTGTCAAGGAAGATGTCACTGAGATCATCCTGAACATCAAGAACCTCTCCGTGTCCTCCGAGCACGACGAGCCTGTTGTTGCATACCTGCGCAAGCAGGGCCCCGGAGTCGTCACCGCCGCGGACATCGCTCCGCCGGCCGGCGTCGAATTCCACAACCCGGATCTGCACATTGCCACGCTGAACTCGAAGGGCAAGTTCGAACTCGAACTGACCATCGAACGCGGCCGCGGCTACGTTTCGGCAGCTCAGAACAAGTCCGGCGACTCCGAGATCGGCCGTATTCCGGTCGACTCGATCTACTCGCCGGTGCTGAAGGTGACTTTCCGCGTGGAAGCCACCCGTGTTGAGCAGCGCACTGACTTCGACAAGCTGATTGTCGACGTCGAGACCAAGCAGGCTATCGCCCCGCGCGACGCCGTTGCCTCGGCAGGCACCACCCTGGTGGAGCTGTTCGGTCTGGCTCGCGAGCTGAACACCGCAGCTGAAGGTATCGAGATTGGCCCGTCGCCGACGGATGCTGCCTTGGCAGCTGACATGGCACTGCCGATCGAGGATCTGGACCTCACCGTCCGTTCCTACAACTGCCTCAAGCGTGAGGGCATCCACACTGTGGGTGAACTCGTTGCCCGCTCCGAGGCTGACCTGATGGACATCCGTAACTTCGGTGCGAAGTCCATTGATGAGGTCAAGGCAAAGCTGGTTGAACTGGGCCTGTCCCTCAAGGACTCGCCTCCCGGTTTCGACCTGGCAGCCCGCGCCGCAGCCATCGAAGAGGACGACGCCGCGTTTAGCGACGACGAGCTCTAACAAGCAGACCTTGGCCACCGAGTCCACGTTCGGACCCGGTCGGCCTTCATTACAGGAGAAATTACTATGCCTACCCCCACTAAGGGTCCGCGCCTCGGAGGCGGTCCGGCTCACGAGCGCCTGATGCTCGCGAACCTGGCAGCAGCGCTGTTCGAGCACAAGCGCATCACCACGACGGTCACCAAGGCCAAGCGCCTGAAGCCGTACGCAGAGCGCCTTGTGACCTTCGCCAAGCGCGGCGACCTGTCCTCCCGCCGTCGCGTGCTCGGCCTGATCAGCGACAAGGGCATCGTCCACGAGCTGTTCACCGACATCGCCGGCGCCGTTGCCAACCGCGATGGTGGCTACACCCGCATCACAAAGATCGGCAACCGCAAGGGCGACAACGCTCCCATGGCTGTCATCGAGCTGGTTCTTGAGCCGGTTTCCCCGAAGCAGGCTGTAGTTGCCGAGGCAACTGCCGCTGCCAAGCGCGACGCTGAGAAGGCTGCTCCGGTTGCCGAAGAAGCTGCTCCGGTTGCCGAGGAAGAGGTTGTTGAGACCGAAACCGCCGAGACTGAAGCCGTCGAGACTGAGGCTCCTGAAGCTGAAGCTGCTGAAACCGAGGAGGCTCCGGCCGCTGAGGAAAAGAAGTAATTCACTGAATTCTTCACAGTAGACTTAAGTCTATGAACGATCGAAAACCCGCTGCCCCCGTTTTGGGGGGCGGCGGGTTTTTGCGTGTCCGGATGGATCTTTCGTACGACGGCGGCCCTTTCAATGGTTGGGCCCTGCAGCCCGGTCTACGGACGGTGCAGGGTTCACTCGAAGAGGGGCTGGCGTTGATCGTGCGGCGTCCCGTGCGGGTCACCGTGGCCGGCCGCACCGACGCCGGTGTGCATGCACGGGGACAAGTGGTGCACATCGATCTGTCCGAGGCCGAGTGGAGCGGGCTACCGAGGGGTCACGAGATTGACCCCGCCGCTGCGCTGCTCCGGAGGCTTCGTGGAGCCTTGAGTCGCGTCCTGCAGGATGAGACCGGCGCCATTGAAGTGCACGACGTCGGACTCGCGCCTGAGGGCTTTGACGCCCGGTTCTCGGCATTGTGGCGCCGTTACAGCTACCGGATTGCCGATGGTCCTGAACATTGGGACCCTGTCCTGCGAAGGCTGACCTTGTGGCACAAGTCAGCGTTGGACGAGGGTGCCATGAATGAGGGCGCAGCGGCGCTGTTGGGGCTCCGGGACTTCCGGGCATACTGCAAGCCCCGCGAGGGAGCCACTACTATCCGGGAATTGCAGCGGCTTGAGTTCGTGCGTGGCAGCGACGGCGTGCTGGTTGCCAACGTCCAGGCCGATGCTTTTTGCCACAACATGGTACGTGCCTTGGTCGGGTCGGCGTTGCGCGTGGGGGAGGGCCTGGAAAGTCCGGTGTGGCTGCATGAGCGCTTGCTCGCGGGGGTCAGGGACGCCAAGTCGGTCCTGGCCGCTCCACACCCCTTGGTGCTTGAGGAAGTGGCTTACCCTTCCGACGACGAACTGTTTGCGCGGGCTGAGCTGACCCGGGCCCGGCGGGAGTAGTAGGCCTTCTGTCCCAGATGAGGCCCTGACGTTGGACGACCCCCTCCCGGCTCTGGGTACCGGTGAGGGGGCCTGAGACCACCCGCGGTTCTGGGTATCGCGGGTGGCCAGCTTGAAGGCGCCCCAGATGCGCCCGGTTCGGGTTCGGAGACGCCTACGGCACTCCGAGGGCCGTCCTAGGTAAACGCCGCGATGATGTTGATGGCTGCGGGGCCCAGCAGGACGATGAACAACACCGGGAAGATGCAGAAGATGAGCGGGAAAAGCACCTTTACGGGAAGCTTCATAGCCTTTTCCTCGGCCCGCTGGCGACGCTTGACCCGCGCTTGCTTCGCTTGCGTCCGGAGTATTTTCGCGATGCCAATTCCGTACTTGTCTGCTTGAATGACAGCCCTGACAAAGCTTCGGACGTCTGGAACTGTGGTTCTGGTGGCGAGCGCTTCGTAGGATTCCTGCCGGGGGCGTCCTACTTGGATGTCCTGGAGTGTCCGAGTGAGTTCCTGAGCCAGGGGGCCGTTCCCGTTGGTCCCGGCCCTTGCCATGGCCGATTCGAACCCAAGTCCCGCCTCAACCGCGATCAGCATCTGATCCAGGGTATTCGGGAGCTCCAACTCGATCGCTTGTTGACGCTTGATCCCCTTGTTGTAGATCAGCAGGTCCGGAGCGAAGTAGAGAAAGACCGTCAAGAAGATTGCAAGGCCGAGGTTTGTTGACGACGGTGAGTTGCTGAATAGAAGAAGACCGACCAAGGCTCCAGACACCGATGCGATCGGTTTCGAGATGATCAATTTCTCGAGCGGCATGGACTGGGGGCGTCCCGCCATCGCAAGCCAACGGTCGAGTTTCGCTTCATAGCTTCGGGGGGTCACCCGCTTCGACACCCCCAATAGCAAGGACGTGCGCTGAACGTCGGAACCGCCGGCTCGGACCAGGCCGGTTCCGAGATTGGTTTGGACAGCCAAGGCGCCTTTTCTGTCCAAAGTGACAAGGACCCACGTGAAGTAGGCCAAAGGCAGCACAATCGCCGCAATGATTAGCCAGGCTATGGGAGTCATGGCAGTTCTCCTTAGAACTTAATCTTGATGACGCGGCTCATCCAGAAACCGCCGACGATGAAGAGCAGGCAACTCACTGCAAGCATGACCATTCCAATCGGATTCTTGAAGAACACCTCGAGGTATCCGGGGTTGACCACCCTCATGAAGAGTCCGACGCCGACGGGAAGGGCCATCAGGATGTAGGCTGACATCTTTCCCTCGGCGCTTAGGGAACGAACATGTCCCTTGATTTCACTTCGCTCGCGAATGGTTGACGCCACCTGCTCGAGAACCTCGGCCAAATCGCCGCCGACTTCACGGTTGATCTGGATCGCCTGACCGATCCACCGGAAATCCTCGCTCTGCATACGGTCAGCGCACTCATCCAAGGCCTGGCGCGCATCCATGCCGATGCGCGTTTCGTTCACGATCCGGTTGAATTCTTCTGAGCTCGGAGCCTCAGCCTCCAGTGCGGCGGCTTCTATGGAGCGCATCACACTGTGTCCGGCGCGCAGCCCACCGATAAGCATTTGGATGGAATCGGTCAGTTGACCGTCGAAATTCCCGCGCCGTTTGTCGGTAAGCATTCCCAACACAATTCTTGCCAGGAACGGAGTCGCCACGGCAGCAACAACCCCGATGAACCAATTGACGGTCAGGGTTCCAAGAACGCCTGCGACGAACGCACTTGCTCCGACGAGCACCGTGAAATCTGCAGGGGTCATTTTCACGCCTGCGTTGTACAGTACCGCGCGGTTGTACGGGCCCCCCGATTCGCCAAGAACCCCAGCTACGGCGTCGGCTGTGGACTGGGAAACTTTGCTGATGGCAGATTGTTCAACCTGGCGGCCCAAACGCCGGCGATTGAGCGGAAGAGAACCATAGTGTGGTTTGAATGCAACAAATAACAACACGAGGAGAGACGCGAGACAAAGAATAAGGCCAACCGCTGGAACTATCGGGGAGGTCATATCTACCGCCTCCCGAGCGGCAAGGCTTCTACGCCAAAAACCGCGGGAGACACTGCGATACCTAGTTCGGCAAATCGATCAAGGAACCGCGGACGTATTCCTGTTGGAATCGGCTTGCCGAGGAAACGCCCGTGTTGGTCGATCCCCGCTGAATAGTCGAACAAGAAGGTATCCTGCAACGTCACGATGTCCCCCTCCATGCCCTGCACCTCGGTGACGTGGGTTACCCGGCGGCTTCCGTCACGCAAACGCGTGACTTGGACTAGGAGGTCCACCGCGGAGGATACTTGCTCGCGGATGGCACGAAGCGGAAGATCCATTCCTGCCATGAGTACGAGCGTCTCCAGGCGCGCAATCGCGTCGCGTGGTGAATTCGCGTGCACGGTTGAAAGCGACCCGTCGTGACCAGTGTTCATGGCCTGCAGCATGTCCAGGGACTCACCGCCACGCACCTCGCCCACAATGATTCGATCTGGCCTCATACGGAGGGAATTGCGAACGAGTTCCCGTATGCCGATGGCACCCTTACCTTCGATGTTCGGAGGGCGGCTTTCCAAACGAACCACGTGCTGCTGCTGTAGCTGAAGTTCCACGGCATCTTCGATGGTCACGATGCGGTCTTCCTCAGGTATGAACGACGACAGAACGTTGAGCAAGGTTGTCTTGCCGGTGCCGGTTCCTCCCGAGACGATGATGTTCAAGCGCGCACGAACGCATGCGCTCAGCAGTTCCGCGATTTCAGGAGTGAGCGAACCCCACTCAATGAGGTTCTGTACCGTGAGAGGTACATGACTGAATTTCCTGATGGTGAGGGATGGCCCGTTCACCGCGAGCGGAGGAATGATCGCGTTGACACGGGAGCCGTCCTCCAGCCTCGCGTCCACGAGCGGGGACGATTCATCGATGCGACGACCCACACGGGAGACGATTCGTTCAATGACTTTCCTAAGATGATCGTCTGAACTGAACTGTGCTCCCGTCAAGGTGATGTGGCCAAGGCGTTCGATGTAGATCTGGTCAAATCGATTGACCATAATCTCGGTGACTGAGGGATCCTCAAGCAGGCGCTGAAGGGGTCCGTAACCCATTACCTCGTCGGCGATCTCCCGAATAAGGCGTCTACGTTCCTCAGGGGAGAGGGGAACCTGCTCCTGGTCGATGACGGCCGACAGCTCATCGATGGCCGTGGCGCGCAGCTCTTCTTCTGTCGAGGAAGTATCGCCAAACCGGGTTCCCATGCGTTCAAACAGGGCCTGGGCTGCACGCTGTTTGAGCCCGGCGAGCGCGTCGACCACTGGAGTTTCATGATTTCCGCCGAGGAACATGGGCGAGGTAGCCCGAGCCACCGGAGTCAGCGGTTGGGCCGCCACGCCGATCGCAGAAACTGCAGTCGATAGTGGCTCGATACCTGCGGACAAACCAGGACTGGCTCCAGCAGGTTCGGTAGAAGGCTCTGAATTGGAGAGTCGGGCTGAAAGTTTCATGACACAACCACCCGTCGGTGCTGTTGGTTGTGGGCCGCTGATACCCACTTTGGATCGAAACGGTCTACAAGCTTCTTCAAGCCCTTCGATGCGGCATCGCGAGTAGTGCCCTGCAACACGGGGATTCCGCGATTTGTGGAGAAAGGTAGCGTCCGTGAACGGGGAATGACCGTATCAATCGGTACGCCGATGGTCGCCTCGACATCCTGCACTGAGATTCCGCTCCTGCGATCGGCGAAATTAAGCACGGTGTGCCTGCCCGCTGGGAGAAGCTGCAGCTCTTTTAGGACGCTGAAGCTTTTGCGGAGACCGCGGATGCTCGGGACGTCCATGCCGCATACCCACACGCCGTCTGTCGCCAGCTCCAACGTGGCAAGACAATGTTCGCCAAGTCCTGGGGAGGTATCCACGACAACATACTTGAATTCGCTGGCCAACTGATTGAGGAGCTGGGAGACGTGATCAGCAGTAATGTAGTCCGATTCTGCTGGGGTCCGTGGAGCACAAAGCGCATAGATCCCCGCCGGATGCACCGTAAGGAAAGCCTTGAGGACCATGGAATCCTGGGAAGCGACGCCACGGACGGCTTCAGTGATCGAATGCTCAGGCTCAAGCAACAAACCCGAAGCCACGTCCCCGAACTGCAGGTCGAGGTCAACGATGACGACGCCCATGGGCGCCACCTTTCCCAACCCAATGGCCAGATTTGTGGCAATCGTGGTCTTTCCCACGCCACCTTTGGGCGACATGACGGCGACGACGCGTCCCCGCTCTTGGCCTGGATCCGCAGCAGGGGCCATCCCCCGGCGCCGGCTGGCAGAGGCAAGGCAAGCGCGCTCGAGCAACACGCGGAGTTCGTTGACGTCAATTTCCGGTGTGACCACGTCGCGAATCCCGGAATGCATCGCCTTCAGAATGAGGTCCGGACTTGGTTCGGCAATAAGCAACAAGCTGATCTCCGGGTATTGGAGATCAAAGACGGTTGCTAGTTTCAAGGCGCTTTCTGGAGTAACTCCTGGGCCGAGAATCAGGACCTCCGGGGGTGCGCCGTTGAGCTGCCGAAAGACGTCGTCCGGCCCGCCGGACAGTACATCCGGAGACAAGGTCTGAAGCTCTCCGTGAAGGGCGCCGGCTATGGCTTGGCGCACACGGCCTTCAAAGTCCCGAACTGCTGTGATGGCTACAAAACGGCTCATCAGTACAGCCCGCCAAAGGTGGTGACTGGAGGATTGCTCTTTTTGGTGGTGTCCGTTTGCTTGGCGAGCCACAGAGTTCCGAATTCAGAACCGAAGACCATCTTTGAAGCGTCTGCGTCGCTCCTGGCGACAGTGACGAACGCAGAACCATTGGGCATGGCCACCGCCGGGTCCGTGGAAGTGGAGCCGGCTTTCTGTGTTTGCGGCGGGGCTTGTTGCACGGCAGTCACGAGGACGTCGTGGAAAAGAAGTCCTGTTGACTGCTTCGATCCCGCTGGTATGTTCGTGCCGGTGGGCATGGCTTCGTCGGTCTTGAACGAGCTGTACACGGTGACTTTGTCCCCAGCTGCAAGCCGGCCGCCCAGGATCCGTTCGGGTGTGAGCAGGAAAGTAACTTCCGTCATACCGTCGGGGACCGGTACTGTCCCCGGAACCAGTTCTCCCGGTGCCACTAGCCTGGATGCAATGAGCTGCTCCCCAGGTGCCAGGCTGACGGAGGTGACCTTTCCGTTCTGCCCGCTCAGCTCGTGGAGAGCGCCCGCAGCGACCGCTGACTGCGGTATCGATTTCAGCTGGACCTTGTTGCCGAGATCTTCGGCTTTTGTTCCAGCGGGAATTGCGTCTCTGACAACAAGTATGTCTGTGGGCTCCATGCCTTTCGCTGCCCTGGCGTCGGCGCCCTGAACGTACACAACAAGTAGTACGGCTCCGACAACTGCCAGCAGTAGCGCTGCAATGCCTCCCAGTAGGCGTGATTTCACTTGACTATCTCCTTTCAAATCCCAGATCAGATGAGTTTGGCTAAACAGGGTTCCAGAACTACCCCGTAAGCGCGATCACGGAAGCCCCAAAGTTGGGCAGCCCTCCGCCAATCGACATTCCCTCTTTGAGGGAAACAAAACGTGCGAAATAGCCCTGAAGGCCCCGACAGTCGCCGGTACAGCTGGGTGCAGCAGGATCGACAACGCCACCCGAACCGCTGAACCGGTAGCCAGTTACCTGGAATGCGGCGAATCCGACCAGAGTGTAGGTTGCATTGCTACCGTTGCCGGTGGCTGAGCTGAAGAGAGGAACAAGGGCGGGCTTGTCCATGATGGTCGAAAGAACGGAGTTGCAGGCAGGGTCGTTTGGGAAATGATTTCCCGGTTGACCGGTAACTTGTGCTGAAATGCTGATGTTTGTAGAGCAACCCGTATTGGTAGTGAGCCAGCCAAAGCCGCCGGGCTCATAGCCGTTTTGTGCTGCACATCCCGGGTACGCAGGGGCTTTCGTGTCGTAACGCAGAAGGATATGGGTCGGCACCGGGTCGCCCGTGAAATTGCCGGTCGACTGTAGCTGTGCCAGCTGACTCGGCGAGAGGTATTCCTTGAAGACGCACTCACTCATGGTCCAAGGAAGGGACGTGGCCGTCGAAGGAGCCCCCCAGGATGCTTCGGCGACTGCCCGAACGTCTGCGGAATTGATCCCGAGCACTCTCGCGAAGAACAGGGAAAAGCTATTGGCTCCTGTGCCGGCATCGCGGGAGTTTGTCTCGACCCGTACGGTAGTCGCCTGCGGGAAGGTAATAGATGCGACCCCGCTTGAACCATCGTTGGCGTTACCGTTGGCAAGCTGTGATGCAGTCGTATTGGTACTCCCGCAGTTGCCAGCAGCGCAATCGCCGGCTATGGCGAGGGCAGAGGCATCGGCCCCGTTTTGCAGTTGGGCCTTTTCCGCATATAGGGCGCCGACGTCGACGGCGAGAGCGGCGAACCCGAGGAGGACCACGAGGAGCATCGCTACGATCAGAGTCGTCGCGCCCTTCTCACTGCCGTCGGCAGTTTCAATTTTCCGATGTCCAAGGAAGCGAATACTCTTTAGCCGCCGCATTTCATCACCGCGACTCCAGTCATTGACAATGGAAAGATTCCAGGTACCCCAAAGAGTCCGCCATCCAGGAAACCCGTCAATGACGGAAGAGAGACCCTGGTGGTAACTGTGACGTTGGAAGTCGGCGAGCAACTTCCAACATTGCTGGTGACTGTCATTCCCAGGCCGCTGAGCGTTGGTGCGGCCCTCTGTGCCGAACCGTTGACGTCGAGGCTGGAGTCTTTGTAGTGGATGGCTGCATTTCTTGCGCCTTCCCGGGCCGCTTCTGTCAGGGAGACCTGAACGTTCAGCACCCGGCCGAATTCAATGATTCCAATGAGAATCAGAAGCAGCAGCGGGAGGACAATCGCGAGTTCGACGGCTACTGCACCGCGTTCTTTCTGTTTCGCTTTCAAGAACATCTCCCAGAATTGGTTCCCGAATAAGGATGTTCGCCCAAGTTCAAGATGGACTTTTTGTATTAAGGGTTTGGCTCCGGCAGCGGCTTGAACCGCAACCGGAGCCAAACGACGAAGTGCGGACTTAGATCTTGGCAGTGACGTTGTTGAACATTGTGGCGATCGCCTGTCCCAGCGGGGTGACGGCCGCCAAGACAATCACCGCAATGAGGGCGACCATGATGCCGTATTCCACCATCGTCGCTCCCTTCTCGGAGGTGAGCCGTTCCTTGACGCCAGCGATGAATGAGACTACGGAGAGCATGAGAGATGACATTGGAAAACCTTTCCCAGATAAGTGAATTTGGCTACGAATTCCAGTTGCCATATTTCTCGTTTGGCGTTCGGATTTCGATAGGACAAGAATTGCCCCTGGGCGGGTTAACAAACAATGCGTAGTGGTACTCGTCTTTTCAACGAAGTCCCGCGTCAACTACTCGTAGGTGGGGCGTGGGTACTTGGTTTTTCTGGCTAGGTACTACTCAGCGGCGCGCCGGTAGTGGCCAGTGGGTCTGAGGGGAAGCCTGCGAGGAAGGTTCATCCCCTGACTAGGAGAGAAGCGCCACTCCAATTGCAGCGGCGAACGTGACCCAGTCCGTTGGCCACCTCAGATGGCCTGATTCCGCGCTTTAGGAGAAGACCAGCACCGTCATCACCCCGCCCACCACGAATCCCAGCAGTCCCCCGTAGAACAGCCGGCTCCAGCCCAAGTAGCCCAAGTACATTCCGAGTGGCGCTGCGAGCTTCACATTGCCCATTCCGAGGGGCCCGGAGAAATCAATCCAAGAATTAAGTACCCGAGGAACAAAATGACGCCGCCGGCAGCCTGGCGCAGTGCCAGTGGCCAGTCCGCAACCAGCACACTGCGGATGTAGTTAACAGGGCCAAGCCGGCGGAAAGCAGCAACAGAACTAAGGGGTTCGGCAACAAATGGTGCGCCACGTCCAAACGCGACAGTTGCAGCGCCGATTGAATCGCATCGGGTTTGATGGAGACATTGATTACCGGGAAGGATGATTCCCGTGGCAGCACCACGGAAGTGCTCAACTCGCGGTTAAAGGCAGGGCTTGCACGCAACAGGGGCCTGTGGCGGGACGTCAACTTCTTGAAGTCGCACTTGAACTACTGACAGTTTTCTGTTCGACGTTCCCGGCACGGGCGTCTTCCGGGCCCTGCGCCGCGGGACGCGTGGCAGGCATGGGCGCGCGAGTCCTGTTAACCCGTTGACCGGTGTGTTCACCACGTTGGGGTTGGATGGCCTTGGTGAGTAGTTGTTCGACCGGCCTGATGATCGCCCGGGTCGCGGAATCGATCTTGTTGCTGAATGCCGGCAAAGTCCTGCGGGACTGGGGTCAGGCCCCCCAGCTACGCGACGATGAAGCGCATCCTGGGCCGGCCGCGGCAGGCAAGTACCGCGACCAGCTTCGGAAGTCTCCCTGATGCTCTACGACGGTGCCATGCGCTTCGAGGAGGAGAAGGAAGACGAGCTGGGAAAGGTCCGGTACTCCAAGGAATGCCGGACCTTTCCCAGCTCGTCGTCTGTCTATTCTTGACTCCGGCGGGCTCGGCGTTGGAGATCGGCCGTTTCGAAGGCAACCCGACCTGCGCGCCGAACTCGTCATGCAACCCGGCCCATAGCGGGCCGAATGGACCTACGCCGAGGCCCTTGCGCTCAACGGCCATCGGCATCGGGAGCACCCCCAGCGGCTCACCCCCGAGATCGCCGACGAGAAGAAGCGGCGGACTAAATACCGGCAGTGACGTTGTTGAACATTGTGGCGACCGCCTGTCCCAGCGGGGTGACGGCCGCCAAGACAATCACCGCGATAAGGGCGACCATGATGCCGTATTCCACCATCGTTGCCCCCTTCTCGGAGGTGAGCCGTTCCCTGACGCCAGCGACGAATGAGACTAATGAGAGCATGAGTGATGACATTGGAAAACCCTTCCCAGATAAGTGACTTTGACTACGAATTCCAGTTGCCATATTTCTTGTTTGGCGTTCGGATTTCGATAGGACAAGAATTGCCCCTGGGCGGGTTAACAACAACGGGTAGTGGTACTCGTATTTTCAAGGAAGGCCCGCGTCAATTACTCGAAAGTGGGGCGCGGGATACTTGGTTTTTCTGGCTAGGTACTACTCAAGCCCTAACACAGGCGGGGATCCTGTGATTGGAGGGAATTGGGCATGGGCGCGTCCTCACGCATAGAAAAGCACTACTCCAATTGCGGCGGCGAACATAGCCGGTCCGTGAGCAACCTCGGAAGGCTTGATTCCGCGCTTTAGGAGCAACACCAGCACCGTCATCACCCCGCCCACCACGAACCCCAGCAGTCCCCCGTAGAACAGCTGGCTCCAGCCCAAGTAGCCCAAGTACATTCCGAGTGGTGCCGCCAACTTCACATCACCCATTCCGAGTCCGCCCGGAGAAATCAATCCAAGAATCAAGTACCCGAGGAATAGAACGACGCCGCCGGCAGTAGCGCGCAGCAGTCCAGGCCAATCCGGAACCAGCAGGGCGGATGTAGTTAGCAGGGCAAAGCCGGCACAAAGCAGCAACAGAACCAACGGGGTGGGCAATAAATGGTCCGCCACATCCACGCGCGACAACTGCACCGCCAACAGTCCCAGGACCAGGTATGCCGGAAGCATCGGCGAGAAACCGAACCGGAGCGTCAGGAGGGCAAAAATGACGGCGGTAGCCACCGCCGTCGTGATCCGGACAACGCGGGAGGGGAGCCCGCCAAGTCGGGGGAGGGATCGAGCTATCAGGAGTTCTGCCAGAGGGCTCGTGAGTAGCCCCAGGAGCCCGAAGGCAGCCACAAGCAAGGGCTGGGCGGCAGTTGTTGTCATGGCGTCTCCCGGAAGCTCAGGGCGGGTCTCAGTTGTTCAACCTGATTACCAGCCTATTTTGACCCTGAAGCTCCTTGCCGCTATTGTTGATAGTCGTTGTGCGTGTCCTTTCTCGATGACACATGCCCGCTTGGGGATCCAGTTGCAGGATCGTTAACTCGACAGGCATATCGGGACTTCGGGATAACTGGTACATAGAGCCCTCACCTCTGCTCCGGTAACGCATACCTAGTAGGCACACGCTCCGAGCGTGCCGCCTAAAACATGAACGCCAGAACAAGAACGAGGCAAAACCGTGCGTACGTACACCCCGAAGCCCGGCGATATCAACCGCCAGTGGCACGTCATTGACGCCACCGATGTTGTCCTTGGTCGTCTTGCCAGCCAGACCGCAACACTGCTGCGCGGAAAGCACAAGCCGACCTTTGCGTCCCACATGGACATGGGCGACTTCGTCATCATCATCAACGCTGAGAAGGTTGCCCTGACCGGTGCCAAGCTGGAGCAGAAGCGCGCATACCGCCACTCCGGCTACCCGGGCGGTCTGACTTCCGTCAACTACGCGGAGCTGCTGGAATCCAACCCGGTCCGCGCTGTGGAGAAAGCCATCAAGGGCATGCTCCCCAAGAACTCCCTCGCTGCACAGCAGTTGGGCAAGCTCAAGGTCTACCGTGGCTCTGAGCACCCCCACGCCGCACAGCAGCCGAAGACTTTCGAAATCACCCAGGTCGCCCAGTAGTCCTGGCCACCAACCAACTTTTAATCAAGGAGAATCGTGGCTCAGAACGAAGAACTGACCACCGAGGCCGTTGTGGCTGAGGAAAACCTGACCAGCTACACCTCGGAGAGCGGTCCTGCGGAAGCAGAAGCGCCGAAGAAGGAGCGCCCGGCACTGACCGTTGCCGGCGCCGCAGTTGGCCGTCGTAAAGAAGCCGTTGCACGTGTTCGCATCGTGCCCGGCACCGGCAAGTGGATCATCAACGGCCGCGAGCTGGCTAACTACTTCCCGAATAAGCTGCACCAGCAGGACGTCAACGAGCCCTTCAAGATCCTTGATCTTGACGGCGCCTACGACGTCTTCGCGCGCATCCACGGTGGCGGCATTTCCGGTCAGGCCGGCGCACTGCGTCTCGGTATCGCCCGTTCGCTGAACGAGATCGACACCGAGAACAACCGCGCCACGCTGAAGAAGGCCGGTTTCCTGCGTCGTGACGCCCGCGTCATCGAGCGTAAGAAGGCCGGTCTCAAGAAGGCACGCAAGGCTCAGCAGTACTCCAAGCGCTAAATCCGCTTTCGGGCGCTTCGAGCGCCCTGCAGAGGCCCGTTCCGCCGTTTGGCGGGGCGGGCCTTTTGCGTCGTCTGGCTGGGTAGAGCCGCGAGGATGAAACTACTGGGTGAGTGGGTAAAACGACGCCCCTTCGATGACTTCGGGCTGGAAGTTGTTTTCGACCCAATGCACAATACGCGCCGACTCCCCCTTGCCCTCGGCAGGCAGGGGTGGCAGATTCTTGATGACAAACGATCCGACTTCGCCGCTGCGGACCATGCTCTGGAATTGCTCTAGCGTCGGAAAGGGATCTGTGCCATCGAATCCACCTACTGCCAGCACTGCTTTGGAGCTATCCAGCTGGTAGTTGGCGGCCGTCTCCGAGCCGACTACGGCAGCGGCCCACCGCGCAGACGCGGGCCTTGCCTGGATCCTCTCAAGGACTCCAGGGGGAGGTACGTCGCCGAACAGGGCTGCAGCTAGGGTCACCGGCGTTCCTGGCGCCATCTGGGTTCGATCCGGATGATCCGTTCGTATGCCCAGGATGCTGGGCCCCGCGACTACTTCGGCTCCGACGTGCGGACTGAGTTCTGTGTTTATCGACCAGATCGTGGGCCCCAAAAGAAGGGAAGCTCCGATGAGGAGAACGGTGGCGACTCGAAGTTGCTTATTCACAGGCGGAAGCAACGCGACGGCGATTGCCAATGCGCCCAGGACCAAGAGTACGGGGGGCAGCAGGGGGAAATCCTGCACGGACCGGGATGCGGAGACGTAACCCAGAACCAGAGAAAGAGCCAGAACCAGGCCGGACACAATACGGACCGGTCTGCTTGACAGGCGGCGCATGAGGTAGGTAGCCGCAAACGCTGCTAGACAACTGAGCGACGGCACGGTTGAGATCGCGTAATAGGGATGCACCGTGCCTGACATCATGGCCAGGACAGTGGCTGAACAAACAAACCACGTTGCGCACAGCACCAAGAAGGGGCGTTGCTCCGATGTGCCACGACGGCGAATTAGGAAGAGTATCGTGATGCCGAGTCCTGCGATGGCGAGTGGAAGAAACCACCCGAACTGACCGGAAAATTGTGGTTGCAGGAAGCGCGTTATTCCGGGGTCAAGTTTCACGTCCAGCGCTCCTGTCGCGCCCGACGTCGTACGGCTGGCATCAGCGCCGGTCAGCCTATCCAGCCCGTTGTATCCCAGCGTAAGCTCCCACATGCTGTTGGATCGGGATCCGCCGATATATGGCCTCGACGACGGGCTTGCTAACTGAACGAGAACAAACCACCACCCACCTGTAAAGGCTGCCACGAGGAAAGCCGCACATAAATGCGCGAACCTCCTGATGATTGGGGCACGGGAAAAAGCCAAGTAGCTGACGCCGATCGCCGGCAGGATGAGGGCAACCTGAAGTTGCTTCGTGAGGAACCCCGCACCAATCAGGGCTCCTGCCGCGAGTAGCCAACGCAACTTGCCGGTGTCGATTGCCTCCAGGGCGGTGTAGGCGGCCCCGATCATGAGCAGAGTCAGCAGCGCATCCGGATTGTTGTACCTAAACATAACGGTGGCCACGGGTGTAACCGCGAAGAAAAGCCCTGCAATCAGGCCGGTTGCTGCATCGGTCCTCTTCTGTACCATCCGATAGAGCAAATAGACGCTGAGTACTCCCATCAGGGCCTGAGGCAGGAGGACGCTCCATGAGCTGAGTCCGAAAATACGGACGGAGAGGGACATGATCCACAAAGACATCGGTGGCTTGTCGACGGTTATTGCATTCCCCGGGTCGAACGAACCGTAGAAGAATGCCGTCCAATCTTCCGAACCGGCCATAGCGGCGGCCGAGTAGTAAGAGTTTGCCCAACCGTTTCGGTCGAGTCCCCACATATAGAGGACTGACGTCAAGACTAAGAGACCCAGAAGCGCTGGGCGCACCCACGCCGCATTCGCGGGATTCCCTCGAACCCACTTCCGAATGGCCTGAGAACGGCCTCCGATGACGGCGCTTGGGCCTGTTTGTGCGGGAAGCCGGCTGGTTTTGTTGCTCAAATTGCCAGCTGCTTGATGGTTGCCGCGCTGCGGCGTTCCTCCGACCGCTGAACACGGAAGACCCAGATACGGAGCAGGACAAAGCGAAGCAGAGTGGCGAATACGTTTGCACAGGTCAGGACGATCAGTTCGGTTCTGGGTGCTGCGTCTGGGTGAATGGCATGTAGCAGTAGTAGGGACGACGAAGTAATTCCCCACGCCACCATGAACACCACCAGCCCTTGAAACTGTTGCGTGAATAGCCGCTCTGGTCCGTGGATTCTGAACGTAAAGCGACGGTTGGCTGCTGTGTTGGCGATTGCCGTGAGCAAAAGCGCCAGGAAGTTTCCCTGTTGCGCGCCAAAGGGTCCTTGGAAGAGCAAATAAAGCAAAGCAAATGCGAGAGTGGAGAACGCGCCGACGATTCCGAAACGTACCACTTGCCCGAAGAAGCTTGGACGCGTTGGCGCGGCGATAGGTCCTCGCCCTAGCTCCGCGTATATCGCCTCCAAAGGAATCCTCCCCCTCACCATGGAACCGGCGACGCGCACGAGGCCCCTGATATCGTCGACGGCCGTTTGGCGGATATCCACCCTGCTATCCGGATCGTCGATCCAGTCGACGGGGATTTCGTGGATTCGAAGCCCTGCCCGCTCTGCCAAAATCAACAACTCGGTGTCGAAGAACCAACGGTTGTCCTCTACATAGGGAAGCAGTCGATGCGCGACCTCAGCCCTAACAGCCTTGAATCCACACTGGGCATCGGAAAACCGAACTTGCATGGTCCGTTTGAGAAGTATGTTGTAACTTCGCGAGATGAATTCCCGTTTTGGGCCTCGGACCACCCTTGAAGTACGCCCAAGCCTCGTGCCGATACTGACGTCTGAGTGTCCGGAAAGCAGGGGAGCTATGAGCGGGGGCAATGCAGCCAAATCGGTCGACAGGTCCACGTCTACATAGGCGAGAACTCTTGCTTCTGACGACGTCCAAGCGTCGCGGAGCGCGAAGCCGCGCCCTTTGGTTTCAAGGCGCCGATAACTAACATTTGGGACCTCTTCAGCGAGCCTCCGCGCAATTGAACCTGTTGCGTCGGTGCTGGCATTATCGGCAATCGTGATTTTCCAGCTGTACAACAATTCTCGCGACAGATAGTCGGCAAGCCTGTGGATGCTTCTTTCGAGTATGGCGGACTCGTTGAAAACGGGGACAATTATTTCGAGCGCCAAGCCCCCAGAGCTGGGTGTCATGCCGAGATCGTACATATCGCAGATGCTGCATTACTAGAGTGGAGCGGAAAACGCAAGTCAAGTAGCTGCACTCTTGCGGTCGCGGGCGAAAAGGGGTAGATGCAAGGCCTGCGGCACTCCTTCCCTCGGCCCCTGCGCCGTCGTCTAGACTGGGACGCGATGGCTAGATTATTTGGAACAGATGGCGTGCGTGGTCTCGCCAATGGATTGCTCACCGCGGAGCTTGCTCTTCAGTTGGCCCAAGCTGCCGCAGTGGTCCTTGGCCACGAGCGTTCGGCCAATGGAAAACGGCCCCGCGCCGTGGTCGCCCGGGATCCGCGGGCCAGCGGGGAGTTTATCGCTGCAGCGGTAGAAGCCGGGCTTTCGAGCTCCGGGATCGACGTGTACGACGCCGGTGTGCTGCCCACTCCCGCAGCGGCCTACCTCATCGCGGACCTCGATGCCGACTTCGGCGTCATGATCTCCGCGTCGCACAACCCCGCGCCGGACAACGGCATTAAGTTCTTTGCCCGCGGCGGCCAGAAACTCCCGGACGAGGTGGAGGACGCAATTGAGGCTCAGCTCGGCAAGGAACCTTCACGTCCAGTGGCCGGCGACGTCGGCCGCATCCAGCGCTTCTCGGACGCCGAGGACCGCTACATCGTCCATTTGCTCGGTACCCTCCCGCACCGCCTTGAGGGGCTTAAAGTCGTCTTGGACTGCGCCAACGGTGCGGCCAGCGGCTGTTCCCCCCAGGTCTTCGCTAGTGCTGGCGCCGAAGTTGTGGTGATTGGTGCGGAACCCGACGGCTTGAACATCAACGACGGCGTCGGTTCCACGCACCTTGGCCAGCTCAAGGAAGCGGTCGTCAAGCACGGCGCGGACTTCGGCATTGCCCACGACGGCGACGCCGACCGCTGCCTGGCCGTTGACCACGAAGGCAACGAGGTAGACGGTGACCAGATCATGGCGATCCTGGCCGTCGCGCTTAAGGAGTCCGGAAAGCTGAAGGACGACGTCCTGGTGGCTACCGTGATGAGCAACCTCGGGCTCAAGATCGCATTGCGCGATGCTGGAATCACCATCCGCGAGACGGCGGTAGGGGACCGCTACGTCCTGGAGGAAATGCGCGACGGCGGCTTCAGCCTCGGTGGTGAGCAGTCGGGCCACGTGATCTTCTCCGACTACGCGACCACTGGCGACGGCGTCCTGACCGGTCTGCAGATTGCCGCCCAGGTTGCCGGTACCGGCCGTACGCTTCAAGACCTCGCCCGCGTTATGACCAAGCTGCCGCAGCTCATGATCAACGTGAAGGGCGTGGACAAGTCCCGGGCCGCCACGGACGAAGGCGTAGCCGCTGCGGTGGCTGCCGCCGAGCTCGAACTTGGCGATACCGGCCGGGTGCTCCTGCGCCCATCGGGCACCGAAGCGCTGGTCCGTGTGATGGTCGAGGCTGCAGACATGGAAACCGCCACCCGCATATGCACTGAACTCGCCGGCGTCGTCGAAGACCGCCTCACGATTCCGCGCGAACTGGCTCTCTAGTCCCGAGCGCAGCAAAAGAGCGAAAACAACTGTGGCCCGTCTCCGCGAGGAGACGGGCCACAGTTGTTTCAAATGCTTGCCGGACTCCGTTGACGGTTAGCCAACCGCTACAGGTAGCCCGGTGCCGCTTGCAGGCCAAAATATTCCTCGAGGGTGCCGATCCCACGATTGGCCATATCCGTTGCGGCCTCAACCCCGACGAAGCGCAAATGCCAGGGCTCGTAGTAATAGCCCGTGATTTCATGGAGCATCCACGGGTACCTGACAACGAATCCATATTTGAAGGCGTTGGCCTTGGCCCAAACAGCGGCTGGCTGCTCCGCGAAGCAGGGCTGGAAGCTACACGCCCCGCCGCCGTCGCCGATATCGAACGCCCAACCGGTCTGGTGTTCCGAGAACCCGGGACGGGCGGAGGCCGTGTCCGCTGAAGCCTGGCCGCGCGAGTTCGCATAGCCGTTGTACGTGGCGGTTTGGGTTTGGAAAGAGCGGTAGCCGGAGGCCAAAGTCATGCTCACCCCTGCCGAGGCCGCTCCGGCGAAGAGCTTTTCTGCCGCTGCGGCGGTTGTGCTGTTGAGCAACGCGGCTTCTCCACTGACCGCGAGTTGGACGTGAGGCTGTACGAGATCAGGGGGGACGAACTGCAAAGGAGTCAGCGGGCGGTGCTTGTTGACGATGACCCACTGGCTCGCAGGGTCGCTCAGGGAATACTTTTGGGACAAAGCCCCCGACGGCGGCGTGTTCGACGGCGGTGCCTCGCTCGCCGGGGACGGGGCCGCCGTCGTGGTCGCCACTGCCGGCGTCGGCGTGTCTGTTTGGGAACCTGAGGGGGATGGGGCCGCAGCGGGTGAAGCGATCTGGCTGCCCGGGGTGCAGGCAGCCAAAGCCGTTATTCCCACGCCCGCCGCTAGAAGGGCTGTGAAGGATCTTCGGCTCGGGCCGCAGTTGTGGTACATCCGTGCTAGACCTTTCGGAGCAGCATGCGGCGGATGGAATGATCGGCATCCTTGGTGAGGACAAGTTGCGCCCGGCCGCGGGTAGGGAGCACGTTTTCCTCAAGGTTGGGCTCGTTGATGCGTTTCCAAATGCCGCGGGCGGTGGCTTCCGCCTCGGCATCGGACAGCGTCGCATAACGGTGGAAATAGGATTCCGGCTGGGCGAAGGCCGTGCTCCGAAGCTTCCGGAAACGGTCCACGTACCAGTCTTCGATGTACGAAGTCTTGGCGTCAACGTAAATGGAGAAATCAAAGAAGTCGCTCAGCGCGAGTCCCTGCCGGCCGTCCTGACGGGGGCGGGCAGGCGCCAACACGTTGAGGCCCTCGACAATGAGGACGTCAGGCCGCCGGACCACTACTTCCTTGTCCGGGACGATGTCGTAGGTGACGTGCGAATACCAGGGAGCCCGGACCTCTTCGGCGCCGCCCTTGATCGCACTCACGAAACGAAGCAGTGCCCGGCGGTCGTAGGACTCTGGAAAGCCCTTGCGCTCAAGCAAATGCCGCCGCTTCAATTCGGCCAGAGGATACAGGAATCCGTCGGTGGTGATCAGTTCGACGTTCGGTGTGCCCGGCCAACGGCGGAGCATTTCTCGCAGCACGCGGGCAATCGTGGACTTACCGACCGCCACGGAACCCGCGACGCCGATCACGAAGGGCGTGCGCTGGGTTTGCTCACCAAGGAACGTCGTCGTGGCTGCATGGAGCTGCTGGGATGCTTGGACGTAAAGATGCAGCAAACGGGAGAGCGGAAGGTAGACCTCGCGGATTTCCTTCATGTCCAGGGGATCGCCGAGGCCGCGAAGCCGGATGATGTCCTCTTCGTTAAGCGGCTGCTCCATCTGCGCACCCAGCCGGGACCACGTCTGCCTGTCCAGCTCCACGAACGGAGAGGAGCTGTCGCCGTTCGCTTCGTTGCGTTGCAAAGTCACCATAGAGATTCTGCCCCTCACTTGGCTGATCCGGAAATGCAGCATGAACGGAGGGAAGAATTTGTGTGAGTGTGCTCTCCGAAAAGGTGCGGGATCCGGCAGTTTCCGGCGGTCGGCTAGCTTGCAGGGCTGGATATCCTACGTCCATTTCGCGGGGCACCCGCTAGTCTTGTAGGCATGTGTGGAATCGTAGGATACGTTGGCAATTCATCCCGTCGGGCAGATGCCGGGCACTCGGCTCTCGACGTCGTACTCGAAGGACTTCGTCGTCTTGAGTACCGGGGCTATGACTCAGCCGGTGTCGCCGTGGTCGCCGATGGAACCATCGCATCCCGGAAGAAGTCCGGAAAACTCAGCAATCTGTTGAGCGAACTTGATGACAATCCGCTCCCTGACTCGCTGACCGGCATCGGCCACACCCGTTGGGCCACTCACGGCGGCCCGACCGACCAGAACGCCCACCCGCATCTGGCCGATGGTGGACGCTTGGCCATGATCCACAACGGAATCATCGAAAACTTCGCCGAGCTCAAGCAGGAGCTCATCGCCAAGGGTGTCACCTTCGCTTCGGAAACCGACACCGAGGTCGCGGCGGCCCTGCTGGGCGATATCTTCCGCAACCAGCTCAACGGGGACTCGTCCAACGGCAAGCTCACCAAAGCGATGCAGCTTGCCTGCCAGCGCCTCGAAGGAGCGTTCACGCTCCTCGCCGTGCACGCTGAGCGGCCCGACGTCGTTGTGGCCGCTCGCCGCAATTCCCCCCTTGTCGTAGGACTCGGTGAGGGGGAGAACTTCCTCGGCTCGGACGTTTCCGGCTTCATCGATCACACGCGCCGTGCTGTTGAGCTTGGCCAGGACCAGATCGTCACCATCACGGCGGACTCCGTCGAGATCACCGACTTTTTCGGCGCTCCCGCCCAGGGCAAGGAATACCACGTGGACTGGGATCCGGCCTCCGCGGAAAAGGGCGGCTTCAGCTCCTTCATGGAGAAGGAAATCCACGACCAGCCCGACGCCGTCACCCAGACCCTCCTCGGCCGTTCGGACATCAACGGCCAGCTGACCTTGAGCGAGCTCCGGATCGACCCCGAGCTGCTGAAGCAGGTCAACAAGATCATCGTCCTGGCTTGTGGCACGGCGGCATACGCCGGGATGGTTGCCAAGTACGCCATTGAGAACTGGTGCCGTATCCCCACCGAGGTGGAACTCGCGCATGAGTTCCGGTACCGCGACCCGATCGTGGACAAGAACACGCTCGTGGTCTCCATCAGCCAGTCCGGTGAAACCATGGACACCCTTATGGCGGTCCGTTACGCCCGCGAGCAGGGCGCCAAGACCATCTCGATCTGCAACACCAACGGATCCACGATCCCGCGCGAATCGGATGCGGTGCTCTACACGCACGCCGGGCCGGAGATCGCCGTCGCCTCGACCAAGGCTTTCCTAGCCCAGATCACGGCCGCGTACCTGCTGGGCCTCTACCTCGCCCAGCTGCGCGGAAACATCTTCTCCGGCCAGATCAAGGACGTCCTGGCGGACCTTGGAAAAATCCCCGCCCACATCCAGAAGATCCTCGACAATGCGGGCCCCCTCCGCGAGCTCGCCCGCAGCATGAAAGACGAGAAGTCGGTGCTGTTCCTGGGCCGCCACGTGGGCTTCCCGGTGGCGCTCGAGGGCGCGTTGAAGCTCAAGGAAATCGCCTACATCCACGCCGAGGGTTTCGCTGCCGGCGAGCTCAAGCACGGCCCGATCGCGCTCATCGACGAAGGACAGCCCGTCTTCGTGGTAGTCCCATCGCCGCGCGGCCGTGACTCGCTCCACGCCAAGGTGGTCAGCAACATCCAGGAAATCCGTGCCCGCGGTGCACGCACCTTGGTGATCGCAGAAGAAGGCGACGAAGCCGTGCGGGCCTACGCGGAGCATGTCTTCTATGTCCCGCAGACACCGCCTCTCCTGATGCCGCTGCTAACCACCGTTCCGCTGCAGATTTTCGCGGCAGAGCTGGCCAAGGCCAAGGGGTACGACGTGGACCAGCCTCGTAACCTTGCCAAGAGCGTGACCGTAGAATAACCCCATGATTGTTGGCATAGGGGTAGACGTCGTAGACATTGAACGCTTTGGGCGCCAGCTTGAGCGAACTCCAGGTCTCCGGGACCGTTTATTCGTTCCCGCCGAACGCGAGCTCAACACGCGCTCTTTGGCGGCGCGCTTCGCGGCCAAGGAGGCTGTGGCCAAGGTGTTGGGAGCTCCGGCGGGCATGAACTGGCAAGACTGCTGGATCGGCCTTGACCAGAACGGCCCCACTATCAAGGTCAAAGGGACCGTGCTGGCGGTCGCGGATTCCAAAGGCGTGAAGCGCTGGCACGTATCCATGAGCCACGATGGCGGCATTGCCACCGCCATGGTCATCGCCGAAGCTTAACAACCCAAGCAACATGATCAGCGCCTTCACCGGAACACAGATCAGGGCAGCGGAACAACCGCTTCTTGATATCGGTGAAGGCGCTGTTCTCATGCAGCGAGCTGCCCATGGCCTGGCGAACGCCGTCGTCCGTGAATTCCGTTCGGAGGGCCGCCGCGTCTACGGCTCCAGCGTCACGGTACTGGCGGGCAAGGGCAACAACGGCGGGGACGGTCTCTTCGCCGCAGCAATGCTCGCCCGCCGTGGCATGCGCACGACGGCGGTGCTCACCGCCGGTTCTGCCCATCCGGATGCGATGGCGGCCTTTAGGGCGTCCGGTGGACGCGTCCACGTCCTGAACGAGGACAATGCCGAAGAGCTAGCCGTCCTAAGTGCCAGCGCGGACGTGGTCATTGATGCCATCCTGGGCACGGGCGCCCGGGGAGGCCTCAGCGGTCCGGCCGCGGAATTGATTGCTGCCTTGCAGGAGCTAGGACCGGACTTGGTCGTGGCTTGCGATACTCCCAGCGGCGTGGACGCGGACACAGGCGAAGTCCACTGGCCTGTGCTGACGGCGCGGATGACGGTGGTGTTCGGGGGAGTCAAGGCTGGATTGATGGCCGATCCCGGCGAGGGCTGTGCCGGCCGCGTACTCCTGGTACCCATCGGCATTGAGGGGCAACTTCCGGCACCCCTCCTACGCCGCTTGTCCGTCCGTGACTTGGCTTCCGTCCTGCCAGAACCCGTGCGCCGGGCCCAGAAGTACACCAGGGGCGTCCTGGGCGTCGTCGCCGGTTCCGAGCGCTACACGGGGGCTGCAGCCCTCTCTGTCGAGGCCGCGGCGGCGTCCGGCGCGGGAATGGTGCGGTACCTCGGACCGGAAGTTGTGGCGCGGCATGTCCTGGGTCGCACTCCCGAGGCTATTTGGGAGCCAGCCAAACCTGGACGGGTCCAAGCATGGCTGCTAGGTCCCGGCCTGGACGGAGCTGAACAACTCAAGCGGGCCCGCGACGTTCTGGCCGCAGCGTCCGGCGCCGGCCAGCCCGCCGTCGTCGACGCCGGAGCGCTAGAGCTCCTGCCGGAAAGGTGCCCGCCCAACTGGATCCTGACTCCGCACGCGGGGGAGCTCGCCGCCCTCCTCGACCGCGGCGAAGTACGCTTCACGCGCGAGGACGTGGAGTCCCGGCCACTGCACTTCGTCCGCATGGCCGCGGAACGCACCGGGGCGGTTGTCCTCCTCAAAGGTGCCACAACACTGATCGCGTCCCCTTCCGGAGGGGTGTTCAGTCAATCCGAGGGATGCCCATGGATGTCGACGGCGGGAAGCGGGGACGTACTCGGCGGGATCCTTGGTGCCCTGGCTGCCGCCTTTGCGGAATCCGGGTTGGACGACGACGGCCCCTTCGCTGCCCTGGGAATCGCCCCGGACGAGAGATGGGCGGCCGTGGCGGCCGCAGCTGCAAGCATCCACGGAATGGCAGGCAGCACCGCCTCCGCTGGTGGACCCCTGACTGCCTCCGGCATCGCTCGGGCGGTCCCCGATGTCTTCCGAATCCTCCAGGAATATCGCGCCGGATAATTCCGGATGTTCGTTGAATGTCACCCAACATAGTTAGGCTGGCAACAAGTTATCCGGCACGTGAAGGAGAACACATGGACGTTTGGCCAGGAACCGCATACCCGTTGGGCGCCACCTTTGATGGCACGGGAACCAACTTCGCGCTGTTTAGCGAGAAGGCCGAAAAGGTGGAATTGTGTCTCTTTGACGACGACGGGGACGAAATTAGCTACACCGTCAACGAGGTGGACGGTTATGTATGGCATTGCTACCTGCCGCAGGTCCAGCCAGGGCAGAAGTACGGATACCGCGTGCACGGCCCGTACGACCCTGCCGCCGGCCAGCGCTTCAACCCCAACAAGCTCCTCCTGGATCCTTACGCCAAGGCCATCCACCGGCAGATCGACTGGGACCCGGCGCTTTTCTCGTACAACATGGGGGATCCGGATTCGCGAAACGACAAGGACTCCGCGCCCCACATGATGATGGGCGTCGTCATCAATCCCTTCTTCGACTGGGCGGGTGACCAGCAGCTCCGCATCCCGTACCACCGGTCGGTGATTTACGAAGCGCACGTCAAGGGGCTGACACAGCTCCACCCGGAGGTTCCGGAGGAACAACGCGGTACTTATGCCGGCGTCGCACACCCTGCCGTGATTTCCCACCTGCAAAAGCTCGGCGTCACGGCCATCGAGCTCATGCCCGTCCACCAGTTCACCAACGACGGCATCCTGCAGGACAAGGGGCTGAACAACTACTGGGGCTACAACACCATTGGGTTCTTCGCGCCGCACAACAGCTACAGCTCCAAGGGCGATACCGGCCAGCAAGTCCAGGACTTCAAAGCGATGGTGAGGGCGTTGCACACGGCAGGCATCGAGGTCATTCTCGACGTCGTGTACAACCACACCGCTGAGGGCAACCACCTTGGCCCCACCATGTCCTTCAAGGGGATCGACAACTCCGCCTACTACCGCCTGATGGAGGGCGACCTTAAGCACTACATGGACTACACGGGCACGGGTAACTCGTTGAACGTACGCAGCCCCCATTCCCTTCAGCTGCTCATGGATTCCTTGCGCTACTGGGTCACCGAAATGCACGTTGACGGTTTCCGCTTCGACCTCGCCTCAACGTTGGCGCGCGAGTTCTACGACGTGGACAAGCTGTCGACATTCTTCGAACTCATCCAGCAGGACCCGGTCGTCTCTCAAGTCAAGCTGATCGCCGAACCGTGGGACGTGGGCCCGGGCGGTTACCAAGTTGGCAACTTCCCGCCCCAGTGGACGGAATGGAATGGCAAATACCGTGACACCGTCCGTGATTTTTGGCGGGGCGAGCCCTCCACACTGGGCGAGTTTGCCTCACGGCTGACCGGATCGGCGGACCTCTACGAGCACTCCGGCCGCCGCCCGGTGGCTTCCATCAACTTCGTTACGGCCCACGACGGCTTCACCCTGGCTGACCTGGTCTCCTACAACGAGAAACACAACGAGGCCAACGGCGAGGGAAACAACGACGGCGAATCCCACAACCGTTCGTGGAATTGCGGTGTGGAAGGCCCCACGGAGGATCCCGTCGTCCTCGGTCTCCGCGCCCGCCAGCAGCGAAACTTCATCGCCTCCATGCTCCTTTCCCAAGGTGTCCCCATGCTGTTGCACGGTGACGAGCTCGGCAGGACACAGCGGGGCAACAACAACGGCTACTGCCAGGACTCGGAACTGACCTGGATCAATTGGGAGAGCGTGGACCAGCCCCTGGTCGAGTTCACGGCAGCCGTCAGCGCACTGCGCGCCAAGCACCCCACGTTCAGGCGCAGCCGCTTCTTCGACGGGCGGCCTGTGCTTCGAGGCGAAGGCGAGCGTCTCCCGGACATCGTTTGGCTCGACGTCGACGGAACCACCATGACGCCGTCGGACTGGGACAGCGGCTTCGGCCGCTCGGTGGGCGTGTTCCTGAACGGGGATGGCATCCGCGGCAGGGACAACCAGGGGCGGCGGATCACGGACGTCAACTTCCTGCTTTACTTCAACGCTCACGACGACGAAGTGGGCTTCAAAGTGCCCTCTGACGAATACGCTCCCGCCTGGGACATCATCATCGACACTGCCGGTGGTGGAGCGGACACTGAACCAATGCCCGCGGAATCGGTCCTCACCGTCGGGGCCAAGTCACTTGTCGTCCTGCGAGCCCACAGCGTCCCTGACACCGATCCGGACCACTCCGTCGCAGCGTCGCTCGCCGCGTTGTCGCAGACAACAACCTCTGAAACGGCATCCCTGACTGCGCCGGCCACGCTGACGCCGGTCGCGTCGGCACCGAACAGGGCATCGCTCCGGTCAGTGCCGGACCCGAAGCCTGACGCGGAAACCAAGCCTGCCGCTGCGCCGAAGAAGCCCAGAAAGCCACGCGCCCCCAAGAATGGGGGATCATGAGGACGCCTGTCTCCACGTACCGGCTCCAGATCCGGCCCTCGTTCACGCTGCACGACGCGGCGGCCCTCACGGGTTATTTGCGCGATCTCGGGGTTGACTGGGTGTATTTATCGCCGATTTTGACTGCGGAGGAGGGCTCGGACCACGGTTACGACGTCACGGACCCCTCCACGGTCGATGCGTCGCGCGGCGGTGCCGAAGGGCTCGCCGCACTTTCCAAGGCTGCGCGGGAGGCCGGTCTCGGGGTCTTGGTGGACATCGTTCCCAACCACATGGGGGTTGCGTCGCCTCCGCAAAACGCCTGGTGGTGGTCGCTTCTCAAAGAGGGCAGAGCCTCCCGCTATGCGGAAGCGTTCGACGTCGATTGGGACTTCGGGGGCGGCAAGCTGCGGCTGCCGGTGCTCGGCAGCGACAACGACCTCGACAAGCTGGAACTAGTCGACGGCGAATTGCGCTACTTCGATCACCGCTTCCCGCTGGCCGAAGGCAGCTACGTCGCGGGTGACAACGTCCGCGATGTGCATGCACGGCAACACTACGAACTGGTCGATTGGCGCCGGGCTGACGCCGAACTGAATTACCGCCGATTCTTCGCGGTCAACACGCTGGCCGGGATCCGCGTCGAAATCCCATGGGTTTTCGAGGAAGCCCACGCGGAGGTCGCCCGTTGGTTCCGGGACGGGCTCGCGGACGGGCTGAGGATCGATCATCCGGACGGGCTCGCGGACCCTTCCGGCTACTTGGCGCGCCTGAAGGAAACGACCGGTGGTTCGTACGTGCTTGTCGAGAAAATCCTTGAGCCGGGGGAGGAGCTTCCGGAGAATTTCGACTGCGAGGGGACCACAGGCTACGACGCGCTCGCCGACGTCGACCGCCTTTTCGTTGATCCAGACGCGGAAGCGCGGCTGGATGCCTTGGACGCCAGGCTGCGGGGCACCGAAACACGGGCCGATTACCAAGCCATGATCCACGGCACCAAGCGGCGTATCACGGATGGCATACTGCGCTCGGAGATCCTGCGGTTGGCGCGGCTCGTCCCGGAGTCTCCGGAACTGCCCAATCCGGGGGTGGCCGACGCCCTCGCTGAAATCATCGCTTCGTTTCACGTCTACCGGAGCTATCTCCCCTATGGCAAAGACACCTTGGCAGATGCCGTTGAACGGGCCGCCCAGACCAGGCCGGAGTTGGCACAGGTCCTCAAGGCGCTGCTTCCCCTGCTGCTCGACGCCACCAGGGAATTGGGCCTCCGCTTCCAGCAGACCTCAGGCATGGTCATGGCCAAGGGTGTGGAGGACACCGCGTTCTTCCGCTACACGCGTCTTGGCACGCTGACCGAAGTCGGAGCGGACCCGACGGAATTCGCCCTGTCCCCGGCTGGATTCCACGAGCGTATGATGCACCGCCAGGCGCATATGCCGCTGTCCATGACCACCCTGACCACCCACGACACCAAGCGCAGCGAAGACACCCGGGCCAGGATCTCCGTTATCTCCGAGGCTGTCCCCGAATGGGAAGCGTTCGTGGATCGCATGCAGGAACTGGCTCCGATTCCCGACGGGCCACTCGCTGTCCTCGTATGGCAAGCCATCGCGGGTGCCTGGCCGGCCAGCCGTGAACGCCTCCAGGGTTACGTCGTCAAAGCGGCACGAGAAGCCGGCAACTCCACCAACTGGAGCGAGCCGAACGAGGCCTTCGAAGCGAAGCTCGCCTCCGCCGTCGACGCCGTCTTCGACGTGCCGGAGGTGACGTCCGCCCTGGAGGAGTTCGTTGCCCTTGTGGACCCGTATGGGACGTCCAACTCACTGTCGGCAAAGATTGTCCAGCTGACCATGCCGGGCGTACCGGACGTCTACCAGGGCACCGAGTTTTGGGACCGTTCACTCACTGATCCCGACAACCGGCGCGCCGTCGACTTCGAACGGCGCAGGGCCGCTCTCGCAGCCCTCGACGCCGGTGTCCAGACTGAGGCGCGGGACGAATTGGCCAAGCTGCTGCTGACTTCCCGTGCATTGCGGCTGCGCCGGGACCGGCCGGAGCTCTTCGGAGGATACGGTCCCATCGATGCCCAGGGTCCCGCGGCCGAACATCTAATCGCCTTCGACCGTGGCGCCCTTGCCGCCGGTGGCGGTGCCATCACTTTGGCCACTCGGCTCCCGCGGAAGCTTGAACGAAACGGCGGGTGGCAAAACACCTTCATCCGCCTCGGGAGCGCGGTCCGGGACGAGCTCACGGGCAACAGTTACCCAGCGGGCGAAGTACCGCTCGCAAAGCTTCTACAGAGATACCCGGTGGCCCTGCTCGTGCCGATTACCTAGCCAGAGCACCAACGACGGCGGGCACCGATGCCCGGACGAGATGATTGAGGGGAGCCATGGCGGAGACGACCAGCGCGAGGAAACGATTCGATGTATGGGCCCCGTTTGCGGGGTCTGTCACTCTGCTTGCGGCAGGCCAGCACCACGAGATGCGGCCGCACGACGGCGGATCCACCGGCTGGTGGACTGCGGACGTCCCGCAAGGGGTCGGGACGGATTACGGCTACCTCGTGGACGGCGAGGGGCCTTTTCCCGACCCGAGGTCGAAGCGGCAACCGGACGGCGTCCATGGCCTGTCCCGCACCTTCGACGCCGCCTCCTATGCCTGGAACGACGCCGAATGGCCAGGCCGCGGGATCGGCGGCGCCGTCATCTATGAGCTCCACCTTGGGACCTTTACCCCGGAGGGCACACTGGACGCTGCGGCGGAAAAACTCGATTACCTCGTTGAATTGGGAGTCGACTTTGTAGAGCTTCTGCCCGTCAACGCCTTCAACGGTACCCACAACTGGGGGTACGACGGCGTGCTGTGGTTCGCGGTCCATGAAGCATATGGGGGACCCGAGGCCTACCAGCGATTTGTCGACGCCGCGCATGCTGCGGGACTGGGCGTGATTCAGGACGTGGTCTACAACCATCTTGGGCCAAGCGGGAACTATCTGCCGAAGTTTGGCCCGTACTTGAAGTCCGGGGAGGGCAACACCTGGGGCGATTCAGTGAATCTGGACGGACCCGGCTCCGACGAAGTCCGTCAATACATTCTTGATAATGCCGAAATGTGGTTGAGCGATTTCCACGTTGACGGACTGCGCCTCGATGCTGTGCACGCCCTCCGTGACGATCGCGCTGTGCATATCCTCGAGGACCTGGCCAGCCTTGGGTATGGGATCGAAGCTGAAACCGGTGTCCCCAAGACACTGATTGCCGAATCGGATCTGAACAACCCGCGCCTGATCTACCGCAGGGACGCCAACGGCTACGGGCTGGAAGCCCAGTGGAGCGACGACTTCCACCATGCGGTTCATGTGAACCTCACCGGTGAGACCGCCGGGTACTACGCGGATTTCGATTCCTTGGCCGCCTTGGCCAAAGTCCTTGAGCACGGTTTCTTCCACGACGGGAGCTACTCAAGCTTCCGCGGAAGGCATCATGGCAGGCCTATCCGCCCGGGTCTGGTCCATCCTGCCGCGTTGGTGGTGTGCAGCCAGAACCACGACCAAATCGGCAACCGAGCCGCCGGCGATCGCCTGAGTGCGAGCCTGTCTTACGGCAGGTTGGCGCTGGCCGCCGTCCTGACCATGACGTCCCCGTTCACGCCGATGCTGTTCATGGGGGAAGAGTTCGGTGCGTCCACGCCTTGGCAGTTCTTCACGTCGCACCCCGAGGAATGGCTGGCCAAGGCCACGGCAGAGGGCCGGCTCAAGGAATTCGAACGGATGGGCTGGGACCCTGCACTGGTCCCCAACCCGCAGGACCCGGAGACATTCAACCGTTCCAAGCTCAAGTGGGAGGAAATCAACGACGGCGATCACGCCCGGCTGCTGGAACTCTATCGAGCCTTGGCGAACCTCAGGCGCTCGACGCCGGACCTTGCCGCCGGTGGATTCACCGACACGCATGTTGACTTCAGCGAAGACGACCGGTGGCTAGTTCTCACCCGTGGCGTCGTGAGGGTCGCGTGCAACTTTGGGACGCAGCCTTTGACGAGGAACATGGACGGTGATCTCTTGCTCGCCACGGACCCCTCGGCCGCCGTCGGGAACGGGAAGCTGACAATCCCGGGGGAGAGCGCCGCCGTCGTACGCTTGAGGTGACCTTGACCACATGACGGACGCCGCAGTTTTGGCCCGCGAACGGGTGGCAGGATGGTGGGTATGACTTATTCGGCAGCGGAAAACCGCTATGAAACCATGCCCTACCGCCGCGTCGGACGCAGCGGTCTCAAACTTCCTGCCATCTCGTTGGGACTTTGGCACAACTTCGGCGATGATAAGCGTTTCGAGGAACAGCGCGCCATCCTGCGCCGTGCCTTCGATCTCGGGGTGAACCACTTTGACCTTGCCAACAACTATGGGCCGCCGGACGGTTCCGCGGAAACCAACTTTGGCCGCCACCTCCAGGACGACTTCAAGCCCTACCGCGATGAACTCGTCATTTCCACCAAGGCCGGCTACTACATGTGGCCCGGTCCCTACGGGGAATGGGGCTCCCGCAAGTACCTTCTCTCCAGCCTGGACCAGTCGCTGCAGCGCATGGGCCTGGACTACGTGGACATCTTCTACAGCCACCGCCCGGACCCCGAAACCCCGCTGGAAGAAACCATGGGCGCCTTGGACCACGCCGTCCGTTCCGGCAAGGCCCTCTATGCCGGTATCTCTTCCTACACTCCAGAACAGACTCTTGAGGCGGCCAGGATTCTCAAGGAGATGGGTACGCCGCTGCTCATCCACCAGCCCAGCTACTCCATGCTCAATCGGTGGACCGAGAACGGCAGTCCCAACCTGTACGAGGCACTTGACCGGGTAGGCGCTGGCTCCATCGCTTTCTCCCCGCTGGCACAGGGGATGCTCACCAACCGGTACCTGAATGGAATCCCGGCGGACTCACGCGCGGCCAAAGAGCGCTTCCTGTCAGAATCCGCACTGACGGAGGAAAAGCTGAGCCGGGTGCGTGGTTTGAATGGCATCGCCGAAGGACGTGGCCAGACCCTCGCCCAGATGGCTATCGCCTGGATCCTGCGCGAGCAGCCCAAGGGCTCACCTGTGACCTCGGCCTTGGTCGGCGCGTCAAGTGTCCCGCAGCTGGAGGACACTGTGTCCGCGATCGACAACCTCGACTTCACGTCAGGGGAACTGACTGCGATTGACGAGTTCGCCGTCGAATCCGACATCAATCTGTGGGCACAGAAGTAGATTCGGAAACTTAACAGAAGAACGGGGCCGGCCGGGAACAAAGCCGGCCCCGTTCGGGTTCGCTACAATGCAAAGAGCGCCGAACGGCGCTGTGCCTTTAAGACGCCGTCGTACATTCAGGTACAGACGCGCCAGGCACCTGAGGTTAGTGCTCAAAGGAGTTCCGTGTCTTCACATCCGATTCGTGTCGCCATTGTCGGTGTAGGTAACTGCGCCGCTTCGCTGGTCCAAGGTGTCCACTACTATCGCGATGCCGACCCCCAGGCCACGATTCCGGGTCTGATGCATGTTGAGTTCGGCAAGTACCACGTCAACGATGTCCAGTTCGTCGCTGCTTTCGATGTCGACAGCAAAAAGGTCGGCCTCGACCTTGCCGACGCCATCGGCGCCAGCGAGAACAACACCATCAAGATCGCCGATGTCCCTTCTACTGGCGTAACCGTGCAGCGTGGCCACACCCTGGACGGCCTGGGCAAGTATTACCGCGAGACCATCGTCGAGGCTCCGGAAGAGGCAGTGGACATCGTCGCCGCACTGCGTGAAGCCAAGGCCGACGTCATGGTCTGCTACCTGCCGGTTGGTTCCGAGGAAGCCGCGCACTTCTACGCGCAGTGCGCCATTGACGCTGGTGTTGCCTTCGTCAATGCTTTGCCCGTGTTCATTGCGGGCACCAAAGAATGGGCTGACAAGTTCACTGCAGCGGGTATCCCGATCGTTGGCGATGACATCAAGAGCCAGATCGGCGCCACCATCACGCACCGTGTCATGGCCAAGCTCTTCGAAGACCGCGGTGTCACCCTGGACCGCACGTACCAGCTGAACGTCGGCGGCAACATGGACTTCAAGAACATGCTGGAACGCGACCGCCTGGAGTCGAAGAAGATCTCCAAGACCCAGGCAGTGACCTCCAACGTCGAGGCCAAGCTCCACGCAGACGACGTCCACATCGGCCCGTCCGACTACGTCGCCTGGCTCGATGACCGCAAGTGGGCGTTTGTCCGCCTCGAAGGCCGCAACTTCGGCGATGCTCCGGTTTCGCTGGAATACAAGCTCGAGGTCTGGGACTCCCCGAACTCCGCCGGCGTGATCATCGATGCCATCCGCGCCGCCAAGATCGGCCTGGACCGTGGTATCGGCGGCCCGCTGCTCTCTGCTTCCAGCTACTTCATGAAGTCCCCGCCCGAGCAGTTCAACGACGACCTCGCCCGCGAAAAGGTCGAAGCCTTCATCCGCGGCGACGTCGAGCGCTAACCTCCCGCCGCCCCTCGCTCACCTATGTGGGGTTTTGGCCGGACACCCGCTCGCCTGTGTGGGGTTTTGGCCGGACGCCCGCTCGCCTTTAAGTGAGCGGGTGTCTGTCGTTTAACTCTCGCTCACTTGTGTGGGGTTTTGGCCGGACGCCCGCTCACTTGTGTGGGGTTTTGGCCGGACGCCCGCTCACTACACGGCGTTTGCAAAGCCAGATGCGACGGCGGGATCCACCCAGGCCGATCGCAGCGCCTTCTTGATCTTCTTGGTTGCCAATTCGAAACCATCTGCCAAATCGTTCTTGCGGAACACGAGCACAGTCCATCCGGCTGCTTCGAAGGTTTTGTCCCGGCGTCGATCGCTCAGCGACTGTGCCTCCACGAGGTGATGGCCGCCGTCGTACTGAATTGCCACGCGCCTTTGGCGGAAGCCCAAATCCGCCGACGGCGAGAACGGATCGGCACACCACAGCCTGATTTGAAGCTCGGGTTCGGGGATTCCCGCGTCCAACATCGCCAAGCGAAGCAAGGACTCCGGCGCGGAATCCGCCCCCACGCGCATCAGCTCCAGCGCTTGCCGGGCACGCACGACGCCTTGCAAGTTTGGATGCCGGCCCACCAGGGCGCGCAGCTCTTCAATGGTCGCGAACGGGGCGTCCCGGCCCTCCAAGGACTGCCGGGGCACGCGAATCAACTCGTCGCCCATGCAGATGAGGTCGTTCAAAGGAAGCAGCCGAGCCATGTCCAGCCAGGTACGAGTCCGCGTGCTGATCCGCATTCCACCAACGGATTCGACCTCGTCTTCGGCCGCGATCACGGTATGGCCGATCACGCCTTTGCGGCGAGCTCCGGGCAATGACCGGGGCTTGCTGAGATGCAGCTCTGTCGAGTCCGCGAGCCAGGTTGGAAGGCAAGAACAGCGAAGTCGAGCTGCCGTCACATGGGAAATCCAGCCACCGGGCGTAGCAGTCGAGAGCGCGCGGGCGGCCGACTCGAGATCGAAGTCCCAGCCGGCAGGGCGATAAATGCCGCGGCTGACGCTTTGGACGTCGGCGCGGAGGAGGCGGCCGCGCTGGACACCTTGGGCTTGAGCCTCCGCGAGCGTGAACGGTCGTGAAAGCAGTTCAACGGGAAGGGCAAACTCGTTTCGCATACCCGCATTGTTACCCAAACGGCAGGGCGCCTGCAGAAGTTATCCACAGGCTCGGGATTCGCTCGACGGACGGGGCATTCCGACGAGCCGTAGGTGAGCGGGCGTTTGTCGAAAAGGCGCCGTAAGTGAGCGGGCGTTAGAAGAGGCCCACCGGATTGCCGTGCTCATCGACGTCCATGCGCATCGCGGCCGGCTCCTTAGGTAATCCCGGCATCGTCATGACCGCACCGGTCAGCGCAACAATGAAGCCCGCCCCGGTCTTGGGGATCAGCTCGCGCACGTGCACCGTGAAACCCTTGGGGGCGCCCAACTGCGAGGCATCGTCGGTGAATGAATACTGCGTCTTGGCCATGCAAACCGGCATTCCGCTCCAGCCATTTTTCCGAATGTCCGCCAAACGCCTGAGCGCGGGGACCGAGAACTCTACGCCGTCGGCACCATAGATTTCCTGCACGATCGTGCGGATCTTGTCCTCCACAGACAGGCTCAGAGGATACAAATGCCGGAAGTCCGACGGCGCTGCTGCCTCCACCGCGGCAGCGACCTTCGCCGCGAGCTCGTCACCGCCGTCGCCCCCTCCACCTCGACCCCAGACATCCGCTACCGCAGCCTGCACTCCCTCCTGGGCGCACCAAGCCAGCAGCCATTCGAGCTCTTCAGGCGTGTCCGAGGCGAACTTGTTGATGGCAATAACCGGTGTGACGCCGAACTTCTCGACATTGTGCACGTGCCGTTTCAAGTTCTCGACGCCGGCGGCGAGTGCCTCGACGTTCGGCTCCTTGAGCAGCTCCTTCGGGACGCCGCCTTGCATCTTGAGCGCCCTGATAGTCGCCACAACGACGACGGCGGAGGGCGCCACGTCCGCGATGCGAGCCTTGATGTCCATGTACTTTTCGGCGCCAAGATCGGCACCGAATCCGGCTTCCGTGACCACGATGTCTGCGAGCTGTTGGGCCGTTCGGGTAGCGATGAGCGAGTTGCAGCCGTGAGCGATGTTGGCGAACGGGCCTCCATGGACCAGCGCGGGGGTGCCTGCGATTGTCTGTACGAGGTTCGGTTTGATGGCGTCCTTGAGCAGCATGGTCAGCGCGCCCTGGACCCCCAGATCGGCCACGGTGACTGGCATCCGACCGTAGCTGTATCCGAAAGTGATCCGGCCCAGGCGCTCGCGGAGATCGTCCAGATCCGTGGCGAGGCAAAACACGGCCATGATCTCGGAAGCCACGGTGATGTCGAAGCCGTCCTGCCGCGGTACACCTTGAGCAGGGCCGCCCAAGCCGATGATGACCTCCCGGAGGGACCGGTCATTCATATCTAGGACCCGCTTGAAGGTCATGCGGCGGGGATCGATGTTGAGCTCGTTGCCTTGGAAGATGTGGTTGTCCACGAGCGCCATGAGGGCGTTGTTGGCCGAGGTGATCGCGTGGAAGTCGCCTGTGAAATGCAGGTTGATCTCGTCCATGGGAAGAACTTGGGAGTAGCCGCCGCCAGTCGCTCCGCCCTTCATGCCCAGGATCGGTCCAAGGGACGGTTCGCGCAGTGCGATCATCACCCGGTGACCGGCCCGTGCCAAGGAATCGGCGAGGCCCACTGTCGTGGTGGACTTTCCCTCACCTGCGGGGGTCGGAGACATGGCCGAAACGAGGACTATCTTGCCGGCGCGCTTGGCTTCAGGGAGGCGGAGCTTGGCGGGATCGACTTTCGCTTTGAACCGACCGTACAGATCCAGGGCATCGACATTGATCCCGGCCCGCTCCGCGATCTCCTCGATGGGACGTATGGCTGCATTCTGGGCAATTTCAAGGTCGCTCAAGATCCTGTTTTCAGACATCTTTGTCCTCAGCTCTGTACGGAACACTGTGCGCGACAATCTATCAGGCGAGTCCACATAGGTGAGTGGGCGTCGTCGGGATTGCCCTCATAGGTGAGTGGGCGTCGTCGGGATTGGCCACACAGGTGAGTGGGCGTCGCCGGAATTGCCGACATAGGTGAAGGAGGGTTTAGCTTGGGCGGACCAGGACGGCGCCGATGGCCGCTTGGTAGCTCTCAAGAGCGATGGCCGCAGTCCTCTGCCAGCCGAAGGCTTCCGCATGTACGGCAGCCGCGCGGCCCATGTCTTCACGGGTCCGGGAATCGTCGTACAGGGCTTCGATGACGTCGGCCCAGCGAGACGGATCGTGGCCGTCCACCAAAATACCTGTCCGCCCATCCGCAATGGCTCGCGACAGCCCGCCCACGTTGGCGGCCACCACCGGGGTGCCGCATGCCTGGGCCTCAAGTGCAACAAGCCCAAACGATTCGCTGAAGGAGGGCATCACCACGACGTCGGCCGAACGGAACCAGGCCGCCAGCTTCGGGGCCTTGACCGGCGCCCGGTGGGTCACGACGTCGTCGAGCCCCGCGGCCGCAATGAAGGATTGCAGGTTGAAGTCCTTGGCGCCGCTCAGGGCGCCTAGGATGGTCAGCTCGAGGTCGATATCGGGCCGCCGTTTGCGGAGGACCCCGGCGGCTTCGATGAAGACCTGCGGGCCCTTGAGCCGTTGGATGCGTCCGGCGAACAGGAGGTGGAAACTGCCGGGCCGCACGCCGAGCTCGGCACGGGACCGGGCCCGGAACGCCGGAGTGAACACGGTGAGGTCAACGCCTGGGGGTGCGACGTCGATGTGATCGAAATCGGCGTTGTAGTGCGAGACCAGTTCCTGGGCTTCGGCTGGAGTGTTGGCTACGAGGCGCGTTGCCCCCTCCACGATCCTGTGCTCTCCGTCTTCCCGCAGTCGCGGTTCGGGGCGTTCTCCGGATTGCAGCACGAGGTTCTTGACCTTGGCCATGGTGTGCATCGTATGGATCAGCGGTACGTTCCACAGCGCCGAGAGTTCCAGACCGGCCACACCGGACACCCAGTAGTGCGAATGGATGGCGTCGTAGCGGCCGTGCGGCTGCCGCTGCCGGATCCTCTCGATTTCGGCGACCATGGTGTGGAGGAGCTCAGGAAGTTCCTCTTTGGGCAGCTTCCGGGGCGGCCCCGCCAAAACGTTGTGGACGCAGACGCCGGGACCGGGGTGTTCGACGGCGGGTTGCTCGGTGGACGTTGAACGCGTGAAGATCTCTACTTCCACGCCGAGATCGGCCAGCGCCATGGCCAGGGCCCGGACGTAGACATTCATGCCGCCGGCATCGCCCGAACCGGGCTGTTCCATGGGGGAGGTGTGGAGCGACAGGAACGCCACGCGACGGATCATCGACACGGCCTACCTCCTGTACCCAACGATCAATTCAACAAGTTCCCCAAGGCGCAACATTGCTGTGCCTCAGCGAAAACACTACTCCTGACATCCGCGGCGTCGCAGCCCGGTCAACAGCCCAGCCCGTCAACTGCGCAGCCCGGTCAACAGCGCAGCCCGGTCAACACGGTGGCCAGCGCACCAACGCTAGATTGGCTGCTACCGTAACGGGCGTGAGCCAATCAAACACTGAAGCAGCAACGTCAACAGCCGCAAAATACGAGATCCGGCCGGCGCAGGCAAGCGACTGGCCCGGGATTTGGGCTGTTCTTGAACCCGTGATCCGTGCGGGGGAGACATTCACTTGGGATCGGGACACGTCCGAAGAAACGGCGCGGAGCAAATGGTTCAAGGAAGCCCCCGGCCAAACTTTTGTGGCGGTGCGCGACGGCGAGGTACTGGGTACCGGTGAACTGCACGCCAACCAGGGCGGCGGGGGAAGCCACGTGGCCAACGCCGGCTACATGGTCCACGCCAATCACGGAGGGCAGGGCATCGCACGAGCACTTTGTGCCTATTCCTTGGCTGCCGCCCGGGACGCCGGGTTCAAGGCCATGCAGTTCAACGCCGTCGTCGAAAGCAACGTCCGCGCGGTGGGTCTGTGGCAGTCCATGGGCTTCCGCATTCTGGCGACCATTCCCGGGGCCTTCCAGCACCCAACCCTTGGCTATGTAGGCCTGCACGTCATGTACCAGGAACTCTAGGGCCCCAGCCGAGAGCATGTGCGGACCTCCCCTCCGAAGGCTATGCACATACGTGACTGCGGCGTAGTCTGCGGTGCATGGACGCAACGCCCAGGGCTGGATTCGATCCCCTCGCCGCCATCCGCGGAGATGCGAACGGCGCAGGGGATGATTCCGGCTGCGACCTTCTGCTGACGGGCACCGTCTTCCAGGACATCATCTTCACCGGACTGGACCATAGTCCGGAACCGGGGACCGAGGTGTGGAGCCAAGGCATGGGCACATGCCCGGGCGGCGTGGCCAACCAAGCCATCGCGGCCGCACGGCTTGGGCTGAGGACTAGCCTGGCGGCGGCCTTCGGAGATGACGGGTACGGGGACTTCAACTGGCGGATTCTAGAGAGCCAGGAGCACGTGGATCTCTCCCTCTCAAGGAGGTTCGAGGGCTGGCACTCCCCGGTCACCGTTTCGTTGTGCGTCGATCACGATCGTTCCATGGTCACCCACGGACACCCTGCGCCCATGAGCGCATCCGAACTGATTGGCGAGCCCCCCAAGGCGCTAGC
This sequence comes from Arthrobacter sp. FW306-04-A, assembly GCF_044358315.1. Taxonomy (GTDB): domain Bacteria; phylum Actinomycetota; class Actinomycetes; order Actinomycetales; family Micrococcaceae; genus Arthrobacter. Next base: position 3,263,154 of record NZ_CP084559.1, on the reverse strand, counting down.
CGCCGTCGCGGAACTAGGCGAGGAACCAGAGCCCTGGATGCTTGCGGCGAACAAAACCGGCGTCAAACTCTTCGGCGACGCCGGATGGGACCCGACTGGGCAGTGGTCCTCGAAGCGGCTTGACCAGCTCAGTAATTTCCACGCCTTCATGCCCAACCAGCGGGAAGCGATGGCCTTCACCGGCAAGGACAATCCGTGGTCTGCGCTTTACGCGCTCGCCGACCGCGTTCCGGTGGCCGTAGTGACGCTCGGAGCCCAAGGGGCTATGGCTGTGGATTCCGAAACCGGTGAGGAGGAATGGGTGCCGTCCCTTCCGGTGACGGCATACGACCCCACGGGTGCAGGTGACTGCTTCGGCGCGGCGTTCGTTGTGGGCTGCCTGGCGGGCTGGCCCCTGGGGGACAGGCTCCGCTTCGCCAACCTTTGCGCCGCGTTGGCGGTGCAGGAGGTGGGAGGCTCACTGGCTGCTCCCGGCTGGGGAGACATCGCCGATTGGTGGCAACGCGCCAACGCCCGGCGGGAGCGGCAGTCCAGCCAATGGCTCAAACGGTTCGCGTTCCTGGAAGACATAGTCCGTGACGTCCCGCCCGGAGCCCAGCGGCGCGCATCGGCGACTATCGCCCACAACTCGGATGCTTGAGCTGCGCTGGCTCCCAGGCAATCCCTGTGCCGCGGCGGCACTAGAATCGTGAGGTGACTTACGAAGCAGCTGCCAGTTTCGAGCCCGCGACGAAATCGGGTTCGGCAACGGTCCTCGAACGATCAGCCGTCATCGACTTGGATGCTGTCCGGCACAATGTGCGCCAATTCGTGGCTATCGCCTCGCCCGCCAACGTCATGGCCGTGGTCAAGGCCGATGCCTACGGACATGGAGCCATCCAGGTGGCACGGGCAGCCCTTGACGCCGGTGCCCGCTGGCTCGGCGTCGCCCATATTTCGGAGGCCCTGGCGCTCCGCGCTGCCGGAATCGACGCACCCCTGCTGGCGTGGTTGCACACCACCGAAAGCAACTTCCAGGCGGCAGTTGCCGCCGGCGTCGACGTCGGGATTTCCGGCTGGGAACTGGACGCCGTGGTCGCTGCGGCACGCGAACAGGAACGTCCGGCCCGCATTCACCTGAAGGTGGACACTGGCTTGGGGCGCAATGGCTCCACGATCGACCAATGGGACAAATTGGTGGGCCAGGCCATGGAATACCAGGACGAAGGCCTCCTGCGCGTGGTGGGTATCTTCTCTCACTTGGCCGTAGCCGATGAACCCCACCGCCCGGAGACCGATGAGCAATTGGCGGCCTTCCGGGAAGCGATCGCCGTGGCCGAGGACGCCGGGGTGGACACGGAAGTGCGGCATTTGGCCAACACGCCGGCAACGCTTTCCCGCCCGGACGCCCACTTCGACCTAGTCCGCGTGGGGCTCGGACTCTACGGGCTGTCCCCTTTCGAAGGACAAAGCTCCGCGGAGCTTGGCCTCCGACCCGCTATGACGGTCCGCACCCTTGTCTCCAACTGCAAACGAGTGCCCGAGGGCCAGGGTGTGTCTTACGGACTCAACTACCGGACTTCCAGCGAGAGCACCCTGGGCCTCATCCCGCTCGGCTACGCCGACGGCGTGCCGCGCATCGCCACCGGCGGCCCGGTGCGCGTCAACGGAGTCAACTACCCCGTTGTGGGGCGGATTGCCATGGACCAGATGGTCATTGACCTCGGGAATGTGCGGGCTGAGGCAGCGAGTTTGCTGGGTGCTGAAGCCGTCATGTTTGGCGATGGCGCCGACGGTGGCCCGACAGCGGACGACTGGGCCGCCGCGGCCGGCACCAACAACTACGAGATCGTCACCCGCATCAGCCCCCGGGTCCCGCGGATCTACATCAATGAGACTCCGGAAGCGGATGCCCGGTGAGCGGGACACCCGTGAGTGAGGCAGCGTGGGAGCGCACCGTCAGGGTCGCGACGGCGGAGCAGACACACGCTTTGGGCTCGGCACTCGGTGAGGTGCTTGAGCGGGGAGACCTGCTGGTCCTGACAGGCGAACTCGGCGCAGGCAAGACCACCTTCACCCAGGGACTCGGCGAAGGCCTGGGCGTCCGCGCCGGGGTCATCTCGCCCACGTTCGTCCTGGTGCGGATCCACCCCAACCTGCCCAACGGTCCGCGACCCGGCGGCCCTGATCTGGTCCACGTTGATGCCTACCGGCTTGCCTCCGCAGCGGAGATCGACGATATCGATCTCGAAAACACCATGGACAGCTCGGTGACCGTGGTCGAGTGGGGGCGCGAGCGCGTGGAACACCTTGCGGACAGCCGCCTGGACATCGAGATGCATCGGACCGTCGGTGGCTCGGATGCGGCGGTCGCCACCCGGGAAGCGGGCCGCGACGCGGTGCTGGACTTCGACCCCGAGGACGACGACGAACCACGCACCATCGTCTTCCGCGGCTTTGGCCCACGGTGGAGCACCGTCCCCGAAATACTGGAAGAGAACGCCTGATGTTGATCCTGGCCATTGACACTTCGGCCGTGGCGAGCGCTGCGCTCATCTCGGACGATGCACTGGAGGGCGTGGTAGAGTCCTTCGCTACCGAAGACACCCGCAGCCATGCCGAGGTCCTGGCGCCTGGCATTGAGAAACTCATGAGCGACGCCGGTGTTAGCGGAGCAGACATCGACCTCATCGTCACCGGCGTCGGCCCGGGGCCGTTCACGGGGCTCCGTTCGGGGATCGCGACCGCCCGCACGTTGGCATTTGCCTGGAACAAACCGCTATTCGGCCTCATGAGCCTCGACGCGATCGCTTTGGAAGTGGCAGAGTCCACCGAGGCGCAGGCCGAGTTCCTCGTGGCGACGGATGCCCGGCGCAAGGAGGTCTACTGGGCGCGCTACACGCTCAATGAAGGCCAGCTCCCCCAACTTGCGGACGGTCCACACGTGGGCTTCGCCTCGGAACTGCCGGATCTCACCGTCTTCGGGGCTGGGGGTGGCATCTACGCCGAGATCGTCAACGCGAACGAGGAATTCAGCACCACCCAACCCGACGCAGCGTCGCTGGGCCAGTTCGCCATGGCCCTGATCGCGGCCGGCGCGGAACTGCCGGACTCCACACCCTTGTACCTGCGGGAATCGGACGCGCAAGTGCCTGGTCCCAGGAAGCGTGCCCTGTGAGTACCTCACACCAGCTCAAACTCGATGGCGTGACCTTGCGTGACATGACCGCTGACGATGTCACCGCCGTCGAGGTCCTGGAGCGCCGGTTATTCCCGGTGGATGCCTGGCCGATGCAGATGTTCTTCGATGAACTTGCCCAGGTGGATACCCGCCGCTACGTGGTGGCCGAAGCTGGCGGGCAGATTGTGGCCTATGCCGGCCTCATGTGTATCGAGCCAATCGCAGATGTGCAGACGATCGCCGTCGTGCCCGAGTTCGAAGGCAGGGGGATTGGCTCCGCTATCCTCACCGAACTCATTGAAGAGGCCAGAGGGCGCGGTGCGACGGAGGTCCTCTTGGAAGTCCGTGCGGACAATCCCCGCGCCCAGGCCTTGTACGTGCGGTTCGGCTTCGAGCAGATCCACGTCCGGCGGCGCTACTACCGTGACGGCACGGACGCCCTCATCATGAGGCTGACATTGACTGAAGGAATCCCGGCGTGAACCTGCCCAGCCACGTGAACCACTCCAACTCTGTCCAGCCGCTCGTGCTGGGGATCGAGTCCTCCTGCGACGAAACCGGCGTCGGGATTGTCCGGGGCACCACCCTGTTGACCAACACGGTGTCCTCTTCGATGGATGAGCATGTCCGTTTTGGCGGCGTCATTCCTGAGATCGCTTCCCGTGCGCATTTGGACGCCTTCGTTCCCACGCTGCAGGAGGCCCTGCACGGGGCCGGAGTGACGCTGGACGACATCGATGCGATCGCCGTGACCTCCGGGCCTGGTTTGGCAGGTGCGCTCATGGTTGGTGTCTGCGCAGCCAAGGCACTTTCTGTTGCCACGGGCAAGCCGCTCTATGCCATCAACCACTTGGTGGCACACGTCGGCGTCGGGCTCCTTGACGGAAACGTGGGCGGCGGCGCTGCGGGACTCGGCGCCGGCGGGCGGCTGCCGGAGAACCTCGGTGCGTTGCTGGTTTCAGGTGGACATACGGAAATCCTTCGTATCCGCAGCATCACCGACGACGTCGAGATGCTCGGTTCCACCATCGACGACGCAGCGGGGGAGGCTTACGACAAAGTGGCCAGGCTGCTGGGCCTTGGCTACCCGGGCGGGCCGGCCATCGACAAACTTGCGAAGAAGGGCAACGCCAAGGCCATCCGCTTCCCGCGCGGATTGACCCAACCCAAGTACATGGGAACCGTCGAGGAACCCGGACCGCATCGTTACGATTGGTCCTTCAGCGGGCTCAAGACCGCCGTCGCCCGCTGTGTAGAACAGTTCGAAGCGCGCGGCGAGGACGTCCCCTTGGCCGATATCGCCGCCGCATTCCAGGAAGCAGTGGTGGACGTTATCACCTCCAAGGCTGTGTTGGCCTGCAGGGAGAACGGCATTACGGATCTCCTCCTCGGTGGTGGCGTTGCAGCCAACTCCCGGCTCCGCGAACTGACCGGGCAGCGCTGCAGCTCTGCGGGGATCACGTTGCATGTGCCGCCGTTGGCGCTGTGCACCGACAACGGCGCCATGGTTGCGGCCTTGGGCTCGCAGCTCATCATGGCGGGAATCAGTCCAAGCGGCGTCGCTTTTGCTCCGGATTCTTCCCTGCCGGTGACTACGGTTTCGGTGTAGGCGCCGGAATCCGGTCCGAAGTCCAGGCGGTCGGAACGGACCGCATTTGCTGTACGAGGTCCTGGACAACGGCATGAAGATCGCCGTCGTGCTGGGCAGCGACGCGGCGTTGGCGCTGGTATCCCGCTCCGCGGGCGATGATCTTTTCGACGTCGGCCAGTTCCTCCGAGCAACCGAGCTTTTCCGCGACGGGCGCCAGGCGGAGCAGGGTTTCCTTTAGGTGATCGGTGACAAGCTGCTCATTGCCTTCGGCATCGAGGATGATGATCGCCTCCATGCCGTAGCGGGCCGCCCGCCACTTGTTTTCCTGGATATGCCACGGCGGCATGGTGGGAATACTGCCGCCGTTGTCCAGAATCGTGGAGAACTCATCCACCAAGCACTGGGTCAGGGCTGCAACAGCGCCGACTTCCTCGAGGGTGGCCAGGCCATCGCAAATGCGCATCTCGATGGTGCCCAAATTCGGTACGGGACGGATATCCCAGCGAATTTCGGACAGCGTGTCGATCACTCCTGTGGTGAACATGTCCTGGACATAGGACTCATATTCAGCCCAGCTGGGGAATTGGAAAGGCAACCCTGCCGTGGGCAGCTGTTGGAACATGAGGGCGCGTTGTGACGCGTATCCAGTGTCTTCGCCACCCCAGAACGGGCTCGAGGCGGATAAGGCCTGGAAATGGGGAAAGTAGTTGACAAGCCCGTCGAGAATGGGGAGCGCCTTGTCCCTCCGGTCCAGGCCGACGTGGACGTGGACCCCGTAGATGACCATTTGCCGTCCCCACCATTGGGTGCGATCGATCAGTTTGGCATAGCGCTCTTTGTCCGAGACGGGTTGAAGCTGCGGCGGGCTGAAAGGATGGCTTCCGGCGCAGAAAAGCTCCACACCCATGGGGTCCGTAACCTCCCTGACGGCCTGCAGGGACCGGGCCAGGTCTTCCTTGGCTTCCTTGACGGTGTTGCACACGCCCGTGACCAGTTCCACGGTGTTCAGGAGCAACTCCCGCTTGATGTGCGGATGCTCGTCGTCTTCGTTCAAGTCCGGATGCCGGGAGGCCACGCCGCGGAGGACCTCATTCGCGACCGAGACCAATTCGCCGGTGCGTGCGTTGACGAGCGCCAGCTCCCATTCCACCCCAAGTGTCGACTGCCTGGATGGAGCGAAATCAATCTGCACGTAGGTCCCCTCGGTGATATGCCAAACGCCTGAGCAACGCCCGCCGTGGGGCCGTCAGCGGTTGGCTCAAGTCTAATGCAGGGGCGGTACGGTACCGCATGGGCGGAAACCTGAGGATAACGAGCTCTTGTCATCAACAAGTCGAATCCACGCTTCAAGGCGCGCCAAGGCCAGCTCCCCGTCTAGGCTGGCACAGAACCCCCGCTACGTGAAGGAAGTCCCGTTATGCCGATCCTCAACAAAGACATGACGCTCTGTATCTCCCTCTCGGCCCGGCCGAGCAACAACGGAACACGCTTCCACAATTTCCTTTACGAGGCGCTCGGCCTGAACTGGATCTACAAGGCCTTCGCCCCCACGGACTTGGCCAACGCGATCGCCGGCGTGCGCGGCCTGGGCATCCGCGGCTGCGCCGTTTCGATGCCCTACAAGGAAGACGTCATCGCACTCGTGGATCGGATGGACGTATCGGCCGCCGCGATCGACTCGGTCAACACGATTGTCAACGATGCCGGTGTACTGACGGCCTACAACACGGACTACACCGCGATCGCCCAGCTGATCGAGCGCAATGCGATCGACCCGGCGTCGTCCGTGCTGCTCCGCGGCTCCGGCGGCATGGCCAAGGCCACCGCGGCGGCCTTCCGCGACGCTGGATTCTCGCGAGTCACCGTCGTTGCCCGGAACGAAAAGATCGGGCAGTCCCTTGCGGGGCTCTATGGCTTCGGCTGGCAGGCCGAAGTAGGGGAGTCGACGGCGGACGTGCTCGTCAACGTGACCCCGATCGGAATGGCCGGCGGACCGGAGTCCGGCTCACTGTCCTTCCCCGAACAGGCGGTGGCGGCCGCACACGTGGTGTTCGACGTCGTCGCCCTCCCTGCAGAGACGCCGCTCATCAGGGCCGGCCGCGCGGCAGGCAAGGCCGTGATCAGCGGCGCCGAGGTAGCCACCATCCAAGCGCTTGAACAGTTCGTGCTTTACACGGGGGTCACCCCGACGCCGGAGCAAGTGGCCGCGGCGGAGGAGTTCACACGCGCCCAGTAGGTTGGTTCAGGAAGCTACAGGCTCCACCACAACAGCCACCTTTTCCTCGCCGATCCTGGTGAGGACCAGGGTGGCTGTTTTGTTGCCGCGGGCTTTCCCTGAGCCCTTTCCTGCTGGCAACAATTGTTTCCGCAGTTCCTCAGGGGTAACGGACGTGCCGCGCTTCTTGATGTCCAGGACACCAACACCGTTGGCCTTCACCCAGGCTTTGAGGGCCTTTACGTTCAGCGGCATGACTTCCAGGACTTTGTAGGCGCGGGCGAACGGGGTCTCCACCAGTTCCGGAGCGCAAATGTAGGCAATGTGTTGGTCCACCAAGTGGCCCCCAAGCCGCAGTGCGACGTCGGCGACCAGTCCTGCGCGGATGACCGCACCATCGGGTTCGTAGAGGTATCCCTCTACAGGCCCGACGTCGGGCACCGGGCCGCCGTCGAAATCCTCGCCGCTGGTGAGCTCGGCCGCGCCCTGCGGCCCGAGGACCAGGGCCGCCCGGCGGATCCCGGGTCGCGCGACGTCGTTGAACCATAGGGTCACCTCGGTCACGTCCCCTCCCACCGAAACCCACTGCGCCTCGCAGCCGCCCGGAACCGATTCGTGTGGCATCCCCGGGCCCATCTTGACCCCGACGGATTTGCCGGCAGCGGCCAGCGATTCAACGAAGGAGAAGGGCGGCGAGAAGGCCTCCGGATCCCAGATCCGTTTGGTGCCCGACGACGACGTTGTGCGGCGCGCCGGATCGAGCCACACGCCGTCGACGCCATCGAGTGGCACCGACGTGGCGTCCGAGTGCACCACCGTTGCGTGCGGGAAAGACATGAGGTTGATGGTGGCACACGCGGCGGTGGTCTCATCCAGTTCCACGGCGGTGACCTTGATGTCCATGGAGGCCATCGCCATGGAGTCGGCTCCAAGCCCGCAGCCCAGGTCCGCTACGTGCTGCGTGCCCGCCTTGGCGAAGCGCTCGGCGTGCCTGGCTGCAACATTGAGCCGGGTGGCCTGTTCCAGGCCGGCCTGGGTGAAGAGCATCTGCCGGGCGAATTCGCCGAACTTGGCCTCAGCCCGGGTGCGGAGCCTTGATTGGGTGAGGACAGCGGCCACAAGCGCGGGGGAGTGGCCGTCTTTGCGCAGGCGCGCATTCAGGGCGAACGCTTCGCTGTCACGGTAGGGTCCCAAGGACGCCAGCAGTTCCCAACCCTCCGTGGTCAGTAAGGGGGCAATCTGGTCCGGGGGTGTGTCAGCCATGGGAACTAGCCTACTGGCCGCCCGTCATACAAGGCGGAGAGGGATTCGGGACCACTCGGGCCGATAGGGTTGATGCCATGGAAGACAACCCAGTACGCCAGCCTGACGACGCCAATGGTTCTCCCTCTGTCCCCGATAGACGTCCCTTCGCCGGAAATCTCTCCAAGTATGCCCGCCCCGCGCTCATCGTGGGTGCTGCGATTGCCATCGTCTGCATCGCGCTCTTGATCATTATTTTCTTCCTCGACTCCTTCAACGCGGCCACCTACTCCATGACCGGAAAGAGCGTCCAGGACGCCACTGACGAGGCCCGCGACATCCGGGACACCTACACAGGTGCCCGTATCGGCGCGATCGTCGGACTGGTGGTGTCCGGCGTCGTCGCGCTCGCCAGCGGCGTACTGCTCTACGTGAACCGCGGAACGGCGCCGGAAGAAGAGTACGACGACGGCGAGGACGTGGACTTCGACGACCTCGCCGGCCAATGAGCCAATTGAGTCCGGAGCGGCCTGCCGCCGTTCACCCGTGACGGAATTCTGGCACTCGCCTTGACCGAGTGCTAATGCTTACATAGAGTCTTGATTAGCACTCTCCCTAGGTGGGTGCTAATCATGCCGCCAGGCACTTACCGGCACCGCGACGACGGTAAGCCCGCCACGGCACCCCTGGTTTGATAGTCCATGTACTACCTCACGTAAAGGAGAGATCCGAGTGTCGGTCTCCATTAAGCCTCTCGAGGATCGCATTGTTGTCCGCCCGCTCGAAGCAGAGCAGACCACGGCTTCCGGCCTGGTCATCCCGGACACTGCACAGGAAAAGCCGCAGGAAGGCGAAGTTGTTGCAGTTGGCCCCGGCCGCTTCGATGACAACGGCAACCGCGTCCCCGTCGACGTAACCGTTGGCGACGTCGTCATCTACTCCAAGTACGGCGGAACTGAAGTCAAGACCGGCGGCAACGAATACCTCGTTCTGTCCGCCCGCGACGTTCTGGCGATCGTCGTTAAGTAATTCCCTGGATCCCGCATCGCAGATCGAGTCGGACTTCTTCCGGTTGAATCAGCGGTGCGGGTTTTCCGTCTTGAAAGGACACAACCATGGCAAAGCAGCTTGCGTTTAACGACGCTGCCCGTCGCTCGCTCGAAGCAGGCATTGACAAGCTCGCCAACACCGTCAAGGTCACCCTTGGCCCGCGTGGCCGCAACGTCGTTCTGGACAAGAAGTGGGGAGCTCCCACCATCACCAACGACGGCGTGACGATCGCCCGCGAAGTCGAACTCGACGACCCGTATGAGAACCTTGGCGCGCAGCTGGCCAAGGAAGTCGCCACCAAGACCAATGACGTCGCAGGCGACGGCACCACCACGGCCACCGTGCTGGCACAGGCCCTCGTCAAGGAAGGCCTGCGCAACGTTGCCGCAGGCGCCGCCCCGGGTGAAATCAAGCGCGGCATCGAGGTCTCCGTCCAGGCCGTCGCTGCCCGCCTCCTGGAGAACGCCCGCGAAGTAGAAGGCACCCAGGTTGCCAGCGTTGCAGCGATCTCCGCCCAGAGCGACGAGGTTGGCGAACTGCTGGCCGAGGCTTTCGGCAAGGTCGGCAAGGATGGCGTCATCACCATCGAAGAGTCCTCCACCACCCAGACCGAGCTGGTTCTCACTGAGGGCATGCAGTTCGACAAGGGCTACCTGTCCCCGTACTTCGTCACTGACGCGGAACGCCAGGAAGCTGTCCTGGAAGACGCTCTCATCCTGATCAACCAGGGAAAGATCTCCTCGCTGCAGGAATTCCTCCCGCTCCTTGAGAAGGCCCTGCAGGCAGCCAAACCGCTCTTCATCATTGCCGAGGACATCGACGGCGAGGCACTGTCTACGCTGATCGTGAACCGCATCCGTGGCACCCTGAACGTCGTTGCCGTCAAGGCTCCGGGCTTCGGTGACCGCCGCAAGGCCATGCTGCAGGACATCGCCACGCTGACCGGCGCGCAGGTTGTCTCCCCGGAGCTCGGCCTGTCCCTGGACCAGGTTGGCCTCGAGGTCCTGGGCACTGCACGCCGCATCACTGTCACCAAGGACAACACCACGATCGTTGACGGCGCTGGCACGGCTGAGGACGTCGCAGCGCGCGTCGCCCAGATCCGTGCCGAGCTGACGCGCACCGACTCCGACTGGGACCGGGAAAAGTTGCAGGAACGGCTTGCCAAGCTGGCCGGCGGCATCGGCGTCATCAAGGTCGGTGCAGCCACCGAGGTTGAGCTCAAGGAAAAGAAGCACCGCATCGAGGACGCAGTGTCCTCCACGCGTGCCGCCCTCGAAGAAGGCATCGTGTCCGGCGGCGGCTCTGCCCTCATCCACGCCCTCAAGGCACTGGACGAGGACGCTGCCGTCAAGGCCCTGGAAGGTGACGCGGCTGCCGCCGTCGGCATCGTCCGCCGCGCCCTGACCCAGCCGCTCCGCTGGATTGCGCAGAACGCCGGCTTTGACGGATACGTCGTCGTCGCCAAGGTCGCCGAGCTGGAAGACAACCACGGCTTCAACGCCAAGTCCGGTGTGTACGAGGACCTGATCGCCGCTGGCGTGATCGACCCCGTCAAGGTCACCCGCTCCGCACTCCAGAACGCCGCCTCCATCGCAGCCCTGGTTCTCACCACCGAGACCCTGGTCGTCGAGAAGCCGGCCGAGGAAGACGAGCACGCGGGCCACAGCCACTAATCCTGGTTGTTTGATGCGCGAGGCCCGGTCCCCTTGGGGGCCGGGCCTCTTGCGATTGTCGCCTTTGCAGGGACCCCTTTCCCCTCGGCGGGATTTCGCCAGTACCGCGGAGCTTTTCCTGCCGAGTTGCTGTTTCGAGCTTGGGTCCAGACAACCTTCCGGAAGCTCCCAGACAGGTGTGTCGTAATGGACGATGAGTCGTTGGCTGGCAGCTTTCCAAATTGACGATGAACATTACGAATCAGTAACATTGACGGTTGGTGCAGCACCCTTGGAGGCAAGACTTTGACAACCATGCGCGCTTTGGTGCCGCCCCGGCACCAAAGCGAGCCGGTAAAACCGGCGGCCAAATCGAACTTCCGACCCGAAATCCAGGGGCTTCGATCTGTTGCCGTGCTCATGGTTGTCACCTATCACATTTGGTTCGGTCGGGTCTCCGGCGGCGTCGATGTCTTCCTCCTTATCTCGGCATTCCTCATGACGCTGCAGTTCACCAGGCGGTACTCGGATGGGCGCCAAACGGCGTTGATGAGGCACTGGCTGCACCATTTCCGCCGGCTCTTGCCCGCAGCAGTGACAGTGATCGTTGGAACGCTGGCTGCAACTTACATCTTCATGCCGGCCACGCGCTGGTTGGACACGATCCAGCAGGGTTGGGCTTCCCTCTTCTACGTCGAAAACTTCCTCCTGCAGTCCCAGGCAGTCAACTACTATGCGGCGGACCACAGCCTGGCCAGCCCGCTCCAGCATTTCTGGTCGCTGTCCATCCAAGGACAGGTCTTTATCGTCTGGCCGATCATCCTGGTGGGAGCAGGCTGGCTGGCGAGGCGGTACCGGCTCGCCTACGTTCCCCTTCTTCGCTACATTTTCGGCTTGGTCTTCCTTGTTTCGCTGGTGTATTCGGTGGTTTATACCGCCACGGACCAATCGGCAGCGTATTTCTCGACGGCGGCCAGGCTGTGGGAGTTTGCCCTCGGAACGCTTCTGGCCCTCTTCCTTCCCCTGCTGAAGCTCCCGAGGTCAGCGAGGATCGTCCTTGGGTGGATCGGCATCCTCGCGATGCTCAGTTGCGGGTTCATTCTCGATGTCGAGGCGGCGTTCCCTGGGTGGGCGGCATTGTGGCCCACCCTGGCCGCGGCGTGCTTGCTCGCGGCGGGACAGACGGACAGTCGGTTCGGAGTCGACCGAATCCTCAGTTCCAAGCCGCTGGTCCGCATGGGGAACAATTCATACGCCCTCTATCTCTGGCACTGGCCCATGTTGGTCATCTATTTGGCATGGTCTGGAAAGACGCACGCCGGTTGGTTGTCGGGCACTGTGATTATCATTGGCGCTTTCCTCTTGGCTGTTTTGACCACAAAGTTCGTCGAGAAGCCGTGGCGGGCATGGACGTGGCCCGAGGTCAATCGGCGCAGGAGCGTGATTTCGCTGGTTGCCGCAGCGACCGTGGCCATTTTGCCGCTCACGGGTTGGGCCCTACAGATCGAACAGACAAACCGTGCGTTGCTAGCGAATATGGACGCTCGCAACCCGGGTGCGGCAGCAGTTGGCGGGGATCTCGTCTACACCCCCGATCTGAGCGTGCCCTTGGTTCCAAGCATGACCTCTGTTGATGCCGACTGGCCGGTCTTCCCCACCCCCTGCAAGGGGACTGCGGACGCGCAGGACTTCGTTAATCGTTGCACCAACGGGATCACGAACGGGACGAAAAACGTTGTCGTCATAGGCAGTTCGCACGCCCACGTGCTGAACACGCCGCTACTGACCATGGCAGCAAAGAACAACTGGAGCCTTACGTCCATCACGAAGGGATTTTGCCCGCTTGGCGAGGACACCGCGGCAGACATCACGCAGGGCTGCGTTGACTTCAACAAGGCCACGCTCGCTGAGGTCCTAAAGATGAAACCGGATGTTGTGGTTACCACCAGCACGCGCACCAATTCGCAGAGCGACATACCCGAGCGGCTCGATCCTTCATGGGTCACGGAGGTGAAGACGCTCAACGAAGCAGGAATCCAAGTGGTTGCCCTCCGAGACACTCCACGCACAGCACAACCCGTTCCGGCCTGCCTTGAGAAGAACCCCGGAGCATATATTGCCTGTGGTTCCCAGCGTGCCGAAATCTACTCCGAAGACTCTCCGACAGCCGCAGTGGCCGGGGAACTCCCGAACACGAAATTCTTGGATCTCTCCCAATATTTCTGCCCCGATGCAAACTGTCCGGCCGTGATCGGGAACGTCATTGTCTATAAGGACGACAACCATGTGACCGCCACCTACATGAAGACGTTGACTCCGTACTTCGAGAAGGCGTTCATGGCTGCCACGGGGTGGAGCTGAGCGGAAGGACACCTCGACGCCGTGTGCCCAAGGTGCCGTTGCTCACATTGCCCGTGCGGAATATGGGGATCGGCGGCGAGGTTCTACTATTTATTCAGAACCTTTCTGCACAGGCCAGTCCCGTAATGACGGGCTGGTCATCAGCTGCAACCCCTACCAGAGCAACCCCAAGAACCAAGGTAAGAGGCGCACTCATGACCCAGCCCGAACACGACCCCTTTGGCTTTATTGGCCTCACCTATGACGACGTCCTGTTGCTGCCGGGCCACACCAACGTCATTCCGTCCGAGGCCGACACTTCCTCCCGGATCTCCAAGCGCATCTCGGTCCAGACCCCCCTGCTGTCCGCAGCCATGGACACCGTCACTGAGTCACGCATGGCCATCGCCATGGCCCGCCAGGGCGGTCTTGGCGTGATCCACCGCAACCTGTCAATCGAAGACCAGGCCGATCACGTTGACCGCGTCAAGCGCTCCGAGTCCGGGATGATCACCAACCCCCTGACCATCCACCCGGAAGCAACCCTCCAGGAACTGGACGAACTGTGTTCGCGTTACCGGGTCTCTGGCCTTCCCGTCATCGACCCCGATGGTCGACTGCTGGGTATTGTCACCAACCGCGACACCCGCTTTGTGCCGGAGTCCGATTTCCCGCTGCGGCTGGTCAGCGACGTCATGACCAAGATGCCCCTCATCACGGGCCACGTCGGCATCAGCCGCGAAGAGGCCTCGCACAAGTTGGCCACCAACAAGATTGAGAAGCTGCCACTCGTTGACGAGCAGGGACGCCTCAAGGGCCTCATCACCACCAAGGACTTCACCAAGGCCGAGCAGTACCCGCTCGCAACCAAGGATGAGGAAGGCCGCCTCCGTGTCGGCGCCGCCATCGGGTTCTTCGGCGATGGTTGGGAACGGGCCATGACGCTGATCGACGCCGGCGTGGACGCATTGTTCGTGGATACCGCCAACGGCCACTCGCAGGGCGTCCTGGACATGATCACCCGACTGAAGTCCGATCCTGTTGCCGCACATGTGGACATCATCGGCGGTCAGGCTGCCACCCGTGAAGGTGCCCAGGCGCTGATCGACGCCGGTGCGGATGGCATCAAGGTGGGCGTTGGTCCAGGCTCCATCTGCACCACCCGCGTTGTTGCCGGTGTTGGCGTCCCTCAGATCACGGCCATCTATGAGTCCTCCAAGGCAGCCATCCCTGCCGGTGTCCCGCTGATCGCCGACGGCGGCCTGCAGTACTCGGGCGATATCGGCAAGGCGCTCGTGGCCGGCGCCGACACCGTCATGCTCGGTTCATTGTTGGCGGGCTGCGACGAATCGCCGGGCGAGCTGATCTTCGTCAATGGCAAGCAGTTCAAGAGCTACCGCGGCATGGGTTCCCTGGGCGCCATGCAGTCCCGTGGCAAGAACACGTCCTACTCGAAGGACCGGTATTTCCAGGCGGACGTTTCCGGCGATGACAAGCTCATCCCCGAAGGAATTGAAGGCCGCGTCGCGTACCGCGGTCCACTCTCCTCGGTGGCATACCAGTTGGTGGGCGGCCTGCGCCAGACCATGTTCTACACCGGTGCGCCCACCATCGCCGAGCTCAAGGCGCGCGGCAAGTTTGTGCGCATCACCGCGGCAGGGCTGAAGGAGTCCCACCCGCACGACATCCAGATGACCGTCGAGGCTCCGAACTACGGTTCACGCTAGACAGTCAGTTTCAAGCAAGCCCGCCGCCGTCATCACGAGGTGGCGGGCTTGCGTATTTCGACAGCACTCAACTCGTGGCGGTCTGCGGGCGCTACTTCAAGATGTTCGAATCACAACCGGGGGAGCCTTTCCCTGCCGGTACATCTCGTTGCACTGGGATAACCTAGAGCAGTGACTTACGAGATTGAGATTGGCCGTGGCAAGCGTGGGCGTCGTGCCTACTCCCTGGATGACATCGCGATCGTCCCCAACCGCCGGACGCGTGACCCCAAGGACGTTTCCGTCTCATGGCAGATTGATGCCTACAAGTTTGAGATGCCGGTGATCGCCGCCCCGATGGACTCCGCCATGTCGCCTGAAACTGCCATTGTCCTTGGCCGGCTTGGCGGTCTGGGCGTCCTGGACCTTGAAGGCCTGTGGACCCGCTACGAGGACCCGCAATCCGTGTTGGACGAGATCTCCGCCCTAGAGGATGAAACTGCCAGCCCTGCTGTCACGCGGCGCATGCAGGAGCTCTACAAAGCCCCCATCCAGCCCGAACTGATCACCAGCCGGCTGGCGGAAATTCGTGCTTCCGGCGTGACCGTGGCCGGCTCGCTCACGCCGCAGCGCACCCAAGAGCATTACAAGACGGTCGTTGCTGCCGGCGTCGACATTTTCGTCATCCGGGGAACCACTGTCTCGGCTGAGCACGTCTCCAAGAACCACGAACCGTTGAACCTCAAGCAGTTCATCTACGAACTCGACGTTCCGGTGATCGTCGGCGGGGCCGCCGGATACACCCCGGCCCTGCACCTTATGCGTACCGGCGCGGCCGGCGTTCTGGTGGGCTTCGGCGGAGGCGCAACCACCACCACGCGCCGCGCGCTCGGCATCCATTCGCCCATGGCCTCCGCCATTTCCGACGTCGCCGCTGCCCGCCGCGACTACATGGACGAGTCCGGTGGACGGTACGTGCATGTCATCGCCGACGGCGGCATGGGTTCCTCGGGTGACATCGTTAAAGCCATCGCGATGGGCGCCGACGCAGTCATGCTCGGCAGCGCCTTGGCCCGTGCGGAAGAAGCGCCGGGCAAGGGCTGGCACTGGGGCCAGGAAGCCCACCACCTCGAACTGCCCCGCGGTGACAGGGTCAACGTCGGCACGGTTGGACCGCTTGAGGAAGTGCTGTTCGGGCCGGGCCACCACACCAACGGCACCTCCAACCTGATCGGCGCGCTACGCCGTTCGATGGCCACAACAGGCTATTCGGACCTGAAGGAATTCCAGCGGGTCGACGTCGTCGTCTCGCCTTACTCGGGTCGGTAGGCTGCCGTTCAGGCCACCTTAGCCGCCGGGTGAAAACCCTGCCCAAGCCCGCGCACAAGAAGTAGTGTGGGGAACTACGGGCTTTGTGCGATGGGAGGCGTCCGATGAGCAGTGTTGCAGATGGTTCGCAGAGGGATGATGCATCAGCCGGTGCGTTGAGTCCGCAGGCGCGGGTCAGATCCATTGAAGTGCTGGGGGGCACCACCGAGCCCGGCAAGGAACTCGACATCCTGATCGTCGGCGGAGGCGTAGTCGGGGCCGGGGCAGCCCTGGACGCAGTGACCCGCGGGTTGTCCGTGGGCATTGTCGAGGCCCGGGACTGGGCTTCAGGCACGTCGTCGAGGTCCTCGAAGCTGATTCACGGCGGGCTGCGCTACCTGGAAATGCTTGACTTTGCGCTGGTCCAGGAGGCGCTGAAGGAACGCGGGCTGCTGATCCAACAAATCGCGCCGCACCTTGTCCGGCCGGTCCCGTTCCTGTACCCGTTGACCCGGCGCTTTTGGGAACGGCCCTACGTGGGCGCCGGCATCTTCCTCTACGACACGCTGGGCCTCACCTCAGGCCACAGCCGCGGCGTTCCCATGCACAAGCACCTCTTCCGGCGTGGAACACTTCGGGCAGCCCCCAGCCTCAAGAGCGATGCGTTCGTCGGCTCCATCCGGTACTACGACGCGCAGGTCGACGACGCCAGGCTGGTGGTCAACGTCGTCCGCACCGCGGCACACTACGGAGCCCATGCCGTGAACAGGATGCGCGTGGTGTCATTCGTACGCGAAGGCGAACGCGTGGTGGGCGCGAAAGTGGAAAACCAGGAAGACGGCAGCATCATCGAAGTCCGCGCCAAGCAAGTGGTCAATGCCACGGGGGTCTGGACGGACGAGACCCAGGCCATGGTGACGGATCGCGGCCAACTCAAGGTCCGTGCTTCAAAGGGCATCCACCTCGTGGTTCCGCGCGACCGCTTCCAGTCCACCGTCGGATTGATCCTGAGGACCGAGAAGTCCGTGCTGTTCGTCATCCCCTGGGGCAGGCATTGGATCATCGGCACAACGGACACCGACTGGAAGCTGGATAAGGCGCACCCTGCCGCGTCCACCAAGGACATCGACTATGTTCTGGAGCACGTCAACCGCGTCTTGAAACGGCCTTTGACGAGGGAGGACGTCGAGGGAGTGTACGCAGGCCTTCGTCCACTGTTGGCTGGGGAGAGCGACTCCACCGCCAAACTTTCCCGCGAACACGTCGTGGCGCACCCCGTTCCAGGCCTTGTGGTTGTTGCCGGCGGCAAATTCACAACATACCGGGTCATGGCCAAGGATGCGGTCGACGAAGCAACCCGGGCGATGGACGAGCGTGTTCCTGCGAGCTGCACGGATACCATCCCGCTGCTGGGCGCTGAGGGATTCAAAGCCGCATGGAACCGCCGGGCGAGAACCGCGGATGAGGTTGGAATCCACGTCGCCAGGGTGGAACATTTGCTTAACCGCTACGGTTCGATGACGCCGGAAGTCCTGGCGGTCATCAAGGACAACCCGGCCATGGCTGAGCCGCTGCCCGGTGCCGACGACTATTTGGCGGCAGAAGTCGTCTACGCCACGACCCACGAAGGCGCCCGTCACGTCCACGATGTCCTGACTCGCCGCACCCGCATCTCGATAGAGTCGTGGGACAGAGGTGTTTCCGCGGTCCCTGTTGTCGCTAAGCTGATGGGAGAAATTCTTGGCTGGAGCGACGCGCAGCGGGAAAGCGAAATCAAGCACTACCTGGCCCGGGTGGAAGCTGAACGGCTCAGCCAACAGCAGCCCGACGACGAATCGGCCGATGCTGCGCGCATGGGCGTCGATGACATCGTTCCCCTGCGCTGAGCGCCCTGGGGTGGCTGGGCACACTGGAGGGAAACGACTTGGCGGAACCACTGGACCCGTATGATGCCGAACTGACGACGCCGGAGACCGTGATCCTGGAGATGGAAGCGGCCGACAAGACAGACGCCGCAGGCCAGCTCGCGGAACGGCTCTATGCGGCCGGGCGTATCACGGACCTTGAGGGCTTCCTCAAACACGTCAACTCCCGGGAACACCAACTCGCTACCGGGCTACCGGGCGGCATCGGTTTGCCGCACGCCCGCAGCGAGTTTGTTTCCCGGGTCTCCATCGCGGTCGGAGTCACCAAGTTCGGACACTCCCTGGACTTCGGTGCCAGCGACGGTCCGGCCACCCTGGTCCTGCTCATCGCCACGCCGGCCAGTTCATTCTCGGACCACTTGGAAGTCCTGGCCACCTTGGCGCGGTCACTTTCCAAGGAATCATTCCGGGAATCCCTCCGGCGAGCCCACGATCCGGAGGTCATCGCCGAACTGATCAACTCAAGCCTGGTGTTCTTCGACCACTGAGAGTGGGGCAGGCCCTTTCGTGTCGCGTTCCGCGCCACGCAGGGACCCTGCTGCCCCACTCTTGGGGCAGGCCCTTTCGTGTCGCGTTCCGCGCCACGCAGGGACCCTGCTGCCCCACTCTAGGGGCAGGCCCTTTCGTGTCGCGTTCCGCGCCACGCAGGGACCCTGCTGCCCCACTCTAGGGGCAGGCCCTTTCGTGTCGCGTTCCGCGCCACGCAGGGACCCTGCTGCCCCACTCTAGGGGCAGGCCCTTTCGTGTCGCGTTCCGCGCCACGCAGGGACCCTGCTGCCCCACTCTTGGGGCAGGCCCTTTCGTGTCGCGTTCCGCGCCACGCAGGGACCCTGCTGCCCCACTCTAGGGGCAGGCCCTTTCGTGTCGCGTTCCGCGCCACGCAGGGACCCTGCTGCCCCACTCTTGGGGCAGGCCCTTTCGTGTCGCGTTCCGCGCCACGCAGGGACCCTGCTGCCCCACTCTAGGGGCAGGCCCTACTCTCGTTTAGCTGTTCTACAGCTTGACGAAGTACGGTTAAGGGGTGTTGAAAACCGCTCTGAAGCCCCGCTGGATCGCAGGACTTGTCTTCGCGCTCCTGCTCTCCGGGGTGTTCGTGCTGCTCAGCCAGTGGCAGTTCGGCAGATCCACCCAGAGTGATGTGCCAGTTGATCCCTCCGCGGAGCAAGTTAGGCCCCTTACCGGAGTCCTGCAGCCCGGTACCTTCTTTCCTGGGTCCGTGTCGGATCAAATGGTCAGTGCGAAAGGCAGCTACGACCCCGCCAAGCAAGTCCTTGTGGAGGGGCGTCTGCTGGCTGGGCAAAAAGGATACTGGGTGGTAACTGCATTTGCGGTCGACGATGCTCCCGTTCTCCACGGCGTTGGCGCTTCTCCGAAGACCTGGATTCCCGTGGCGCGCGGTTGGGTCGCCGATCCGGCCCAAGCCAGCCCGCCGCCGTCGGGCACTATTGAACTGACCGGACGGCTCCTGCCGTCGGAGGCCCCAGTGCCAAACGTCGACGCCGGAGCGGGCCGCGCGTCCGCGGTTTCGGTCGCGGAACTCATCAACACGTGGGAAGTCTCAAGCTATCCGGGCTTCGTCGCCGCGACGTCGGAAGTAGCGGCAGGCAAGACCCTCGCGCTTCCGGAGCAGCTGAAGCCCCTCAATATCCCGGCCCAGCCTCCCACCCAACAAATCAACTGGCTCAACCTCTTTTACTCCGTGGAATGGGTGGTCTTTGCGGGCTTCGCCCTCTACATCTGGTGGCGAATGGTGGCCGATGACCACCGGCGCACCCTCGAAGAGGAAGAGCCTGACGACGAATTCCCATCAGACGATTTGCCAGCAATTACCAAGCCAGAACAGGTAAAGCCATGATTGAGCCCAAACCGGCCATCCAGCCCGAACAGTCCGGAGACCCCGGCGCGAAGCCAGCCGCGGCCAAGAAGCGCCGCTTCGGTGGAACCACGGCCCAGATCCGCTCGGCCCTGAAGTTCTACAAGGTCATGGCCTACCTCACCGGCACCATGCTCTTGCTCCTGTGCGCTGAGCTCGTGGCACGCTATGTGTTCGGCGTGTACCTCTTTGCCGGGGGTACCAACGCGACCACCGGGCAGCCCTTCGGCTTCGGGTTCGCTGACGCGGAGTCGAAGGCGGTCCTCGGCGGCGTCAACGTCTCCGTGACGGTACTGATCGTCCACGGCTGGATGTACGTGGTTTACCTCATCTCGGACTTCCGTTTGTGGTCCCTCATGCGTTGGCCGTTCACGAAGCTCATCCTGCTTGCCTTGGGCGGGGTTGTCCCGCTCATGTCCTTCATTGTGGAGAAGAAGTTCCACTCGGAGGTAGAAGCGGAACTGGCCGCCAACCCGCAGGCGTCCAAGCGCTACTGATGGGCCGGTCTCGGCGGACATTGTGAGATCGCTAACGTCGGGGCCGGTTTGCCGGCTTCACGACCGGCTTCAAGGTGCACCGGGGCATCCCGGCAAAGTAGGCTGTTACGGTGACTACTCCCACCGCACCCTTCAGTTCTGAAGCTCAGACTTCCCAGAAGCCGGTGCTGGTTGTTGACTACGGTGCCCAGTACGCGCAGCTGATTGCCCGCCGCGTCCGTGAGGCGAATGTGTACTCGGAAATTGTTCCGCACACTTTCACCACCGAGCAGCTTCTGGCCAAGAACCCGGCAGCGATCATCCTCTCCGGCGGACCTTCAAGCGTTTACGCCGAGGGTGCCCCGAGGGTTGGAGCAGACCTTTTCGAGGCTGGCGTGCCTGTCTTCGGTATTTGCTACGGCTTCCAGGCCATGGCCAACGCGCTCGGTGGCAAGGTTGCCCAGACCGGGTTGCGCGAGTATGGCGCTACCGAGGCCACCACGGTTGGCGAAGCCCGCTCCATCCTCGCGGGCATCCCGGACTCCCAGAACACCTGGATGAGCCACGGAGATTCCGTGCATGAAGCCCCTGCAGGCTTCGAGGTCCTGGCGACAACCGCCGGCGCACCTGTAGCCGCTTTCGCGAACGAGGAAAAGCACCTCTACGGCGTGCAGTGGCATCCGGAGGTCAAGCACTCGGCCCACGGCCAGCAGGTCCTGGAGAACTTCTTGTTCAACGGAGCGGGCCTCAAACCGAACTGGACTACCGGCAACATCCTCGAAGAGCAGGTGGATCGGATCCGCCAGCAGGTCGGTGATTCCAAGGTCATCTGCGGCCTCTCCGGCGGCGTCGACTCGGCTGTTGCCGCAGCCCTCGTGCAGCGCGCAGTGGGAGACCAGCTGACCTGTGTGTTCGTAGACCATGGTTTGCTGCGCGAAGGCGAAGCCGAACAGGTCGAACGCGACTTCGTTGCCGCAACCGGCGTCAAGCTTTACGTGGCAAACGAACAGGAGCGTTTCCTGTCCGCCCTGGCCGGGGTCAGCGATCCCGAGACGAAGCGCAAGATCATTGGCCGCGAGTTCATTCGTGCGTTCGAAGAAGCAGAGCGGGCCATCATCGCCCAGGCCGCGTCCGAAGGCGAGAGCATCAAATTCCTCGTCCAAGGCACCCTTTACCCGGACGTCGTCGAATCCGGCGGAGGCGAAGGTGCTGCGAACATCAAGAGCCACCACAACGTGGGCGGCTTGCCTGAGGACCTGCAGTTCGAACTCGTTGAGCCGCTCCGCGCACTGTTCAAGGACGAGGTTCGCGCCGTGGGCGCGCAGCTTGGCCTGCCGCAGGAGATCGTTGGACGCCAGCCGTTCCCTGGTCCGGGCCTCGGTATCCGAATTGTCGGAGAAGTGAACAAAGATCGCCTGGACCTGCTGCGCAAAGCAGACGCCATCGCGCGCGCCGAGCTAACTGCGGCCGGACTCGACAACGATGTCTGGCAGATGCCGGTGGTGCTGCTGGCCGATGTCCGCAGCGTCGGCGTTCAAGGCGACGGACGTACCTATGGACACCCGATCGTGCTTCGTCCCGTTTCTTCCGAGGACGCTATGACTGCTGACTGGTCGAGGCTCCCTTATGATCTCCTCGCGAGGATCTCCAACAGGATCACCAACGAGGTAGACGGAGTCAACCGAGTGGTACTGGACGTCACCAGCAAGCCCCCGGGAACCATCGAGTGGGAATAGCGTTCTGAGTGACCGGTCTCTTTCCAGAGACCGGTCACTTTGCATCTCCCCTGAAATCAGGGGTAATTTGCCTTTCCAGCAGTGTTGCGGTGCAGACTGCCGGTCGATTCCCGCTACCCTCGAAAGTATGCCGATTTGGTCCAAGTCGTCTCGAGCTAGAACAGAAAAGAAGGCAGCGGTGTCAGTAGGTCAAAGCCATGAAGAGAGCTCTGCAGAGCTCCGGAAATGGCTGTCGGGGCTCAAACCTGTGACTGGTGCGGACACCATGCTGCGCTTCGTCAAGACGCCGGAAGGGTCGATCGACCTTAGCAACGGCCACCCTTCAGGGCTCGCACAGCTCCTCGCCGGTCGTCGAACCCGTCTTTCCACCCTGATCCGGGATCGCCAGCAATATCTTGTTGCCGCCCGTGCGGCCAGGAACC
This sequence comes from Arthrobacter sp. FW306-04-A, assembly GCF_044358315.1. Lineage (GTDB taxonomy): Bacteria > Actinomycetota > Actinomycetes > Actinomycetales > Micrococcaceae > Arthrobacter. The sequence continues at coordinate 3,240,455 of NZ_CP084559.1, read as the reverse complement.
TTCGCTCGAAGATCTTCGAGCTGGGCAACGACCGGGGGATCGACGCCGGCTACTTGTCCTGCGGAACGGTCGTGTGGACATCGGCAGTCGGAGGTAAGCCCCAGCGTGTTTCTGCTCCCGTCATGTTGGCAGCCATTTCGCTCACGGCTCGGCCCGGCGAAGATGACTACGAGCTGCAACTCACGGAGCAAGCGGGCATCAACCCTGCGTTGGTCCGGCATCTGAAGACCGTCCACGGAATCGTCTTCGACGTCAATGCTGTGAGCCGCATGGCCTACAACACCGCGCGCCTCGATCCCCAGCCGGTCCTTGACCGTCTTGCCACTCTGGTGCAGCCAATCCCCGGTGCCGAGGTAACCCCCAATCTCCTCATAACGACCTTGGCGGATTTGTCTGGGAACCTGGACGACCCCTGGATCAACGAGAACAGCAGCGTCGTTGCATCCTTGTTCGGAGCCGCCAACGGAGGGGACATCGAACCTGAGCCAATAAAGTCCGGGCGCTTCCCGAACCTTGACGAGCGCGACCCTGCCGAGGAGTCACTGCTCCTGGATGCCGATGCTGACCAGCAGTACGTCGTGGATGCCGTTCGAGCAGGCGATTCGCTGGTGGTCAGCACCCCGCCAGGCAGCGGCCAGACCCAAACGGCCATCAATGCCATCGGAGCGCTTGTCAACGAGGGCAAATCGGTACTGGTGGTGGGGGACCGGCGAGCGAGCCTTAACGGCCTCGCCAGCAATTTTGAAGCCCTTGGCCTTGAGTCGATGCTGTTCAGGCCGGGCAGTGGGGCCACGGCCCAGCAGCTCAAGGGCCAGCTGGTCAGTGCGATCATCCGCAACGAGAAGTCGCTGGAACCCCAACTTGCGAATCTTCACAAGACGCTGACCGAGCACCGTCATGCACTCATGGACCATGTTGCGTCCTTGCACAATGTTCGCCAGCGCTGGGGATGCTCGCCCTACCAGGCAATGCAGTCGCTCGCGGAGCTGACCTCCATCCAGCCTGCCCCCGCCACCACCGTGCGCTTGAAGCGCAGTGTCCTGGACAACATCAAAGACCGCGCTGAGCTGGCCGCAAGGCTTCGCCGCGCTGCTGAACTTGGCAGCTTCAGCAAGGCGTCGACGTCGAGCCCCTGGTATGGTGCGCGCCTGGTCACTCGCAAGGAGACTGAGGAAGCCCAGCAACTGGCCGGCACTGCCGCCGACCACCTTCCCAGGCTGCGTGAACGGATGAACCAAGTCGCGGAGCACTCTGAAATCCGGCTCGGGGCGAACTTCGCCGAATGGGGCTCGCAACTTGAGCTGTTGATGGCGGTACGGGAAAGCCTGGATAAATTCACCCCGGATATCTTTGACCGGCCGGTCCACGATCTGATTTCGGCTACTGCCACCTCCGCATGGCGTCGTGAGCAGGGCCTCGAGATGCCTTCGATGCAGCGTTCCCGGTTGCGTCGCGTGGCCAAGGAATACGTTCGGCCCGGTGTCCACATCGCGGATCTGCACAGTTCCTTGGCGCTTGTTCAGGAGCAGCGGGCGCTTTGGGCTGAGTATGCCACCACCCAGCGCCATCCCGCTGTGCCATCCGGGCTCGCGGACTTGGGCGCCACCTACCGCGAACTGGACCGGGATCTCCGCCGTCTGGGGGACTGCCTCAAACACACGGCCGACGGCGGCGATCTCCACGCGACCCGCTACGAAGCCCTCATGGAGCGTCTTGAGCGTCTCGTCGCGGATACGGGGACTCTGGAGACTCTGCCGGAGCGTACTCTTTTGGTCGAGAACATGCGCGAACACGGACTCGGCGAGCTTCTTGCGGATTTGGCGGAGCGCGAAGTCCCTGCCGGATCCGTTGGTGCGGAACTGGAGCTTGCCTGGTGGCAGTCCGCCCTGGAAGCGATGATCAGTGGTGACGACTACCTTGCGATGTCCGACGGCGATTCCCTCCGCCGTCTCGAAGCCGAGTACCGCCTGGCGGATCAGGCGCACATTGCCAGCGGTGGAGCCCGGCTGCGCTGGAAGCTCGCCGAAATGTGGCGCGCCGGAATTACGGAACATCCCCGCCAAGCAGAGCTCCTGCGGAATCTGATCAAGGATGGCCGTGTTACCCTCACGGCGCTCAGCGCTCAGGCGCCGGCATTGGTTTCCCGGCTGGTGCCCGTGTGGTCCATCAGCCCATACCTGCTGACCGGGCTTTTGCCTGCCGAACAGAAATTCGACGCAGTGGTGATTCTTGATGCCGAGAGCACGTCTTTGCAGGCTGTTCTGCCGGCCATCGCCCGGGCAGAACAAGTCATCGCCTTCGGGGATGCGAAGATCGCCAATGCCCGCACCTTTAGCGTGGCCGTTGAGCCTCCCATGGCGGGCGTCACGAGCCAGGACACGGTGGACAGTGCCTTCAGTGCCTTGGCCCGCGTCTTGCCGACTTGGCAACTGAACTGGGTGTATCGGGCTGTTGATGAAGATCTGGTACTGCAACTGAGCAAGAATTACTACGACGGCGGCCTGCGTCGGCTGCCGGACGGCCAATCCGTAACGGGGCTGGACCGTTCGGTTGTGGTTGAATACATCCCGGACGGTACCGGTCTGCCCGGTTCCGATCACGAAGGTGTGGAATCGGTAGCAGCTGAAGTAAACCGTGTGGTGGATCTGGTTTTTGAACACGCCAGACTTCGGCCCCGCACTTCTCTCGCCGTGGTGACCGCAAGCCTGCGCCATGCTGCAAGGATCGGCGAAGCCATTAGGCTCCAGCTGCCCAACTATCCTCTGTTGTCCGGTTTCTTCAACGCGGGTGCAGAGTCCTTCCGGGTGGTGGATTTGGAGCGTGCCCAAGGATTGGTCCGCGACCACATCATCTTCTCCCTGGGCTTCGGGCGCACTCCGCATGGCCGGGCGCTCCACAGTTTCGGTCCCCTGTCCGTCGAAGGTGGCCGCAATAAGTTTGCTTTGGCAATGACCCGCTCGCGCAGATCTTTGCACGTCCTGAGCTGCTTCCGTCCGGAGGACCTGGACCTGGACAGATTGGCTCATGGTGCGATCGATTTCCATGAACTCCTTGACCGCGAACTCTCGGGCAATTCGGACCTGGGGACGCCGGCAACCAGGGCAGCGGCCAGCGAGCAGGCCCTCGGTGAGGATCCGTTGGTAGCGGATCTGGGTGAGCGGCTCCGTGCTCGTGGAGCCCGGGTGTGGCACCACTATGACGGAGCACTGGACATCGCCGCTGCGGCCGATCCCGTGCACACTATCGGCCGTGATGACACCGAAATGCCGACGCCGGTGGCCATTGAATCCGATGGCACGGAACGTTACCGCCGCATGAGCGTCCGGGAGCGCAGCAGGCTCCGGCCCCAGCTCCTGGAGCGCCTCGGCTGGCGTTACATGTCTTTGTGGACCATCGAAGTATTCACGGACCCCTCGTCGTGTGCGGACCGCATCGGCTCCTACCTTGGACTCGAAAAGCCGGTTGCGCCCTCCTATGGCGCCGTCCAGCATGGATTCCTGGACATGGATGTTGAACAATTGGAACTGGACCCTCAGGCGGGCGGCCAAGGGGGACTGCGCAGCCAGGCAGAGTCGGCTCCGGCCGAACTTGGCGGTATGCAAGGTCCCGGCCAGGGGCCAGCCATCCCGTAAGGAAACGCAATGCCGGAAAGAAAGAGCACAAAGACCGAATACCCTGCGGACACTCATGCGGCGGAGGCTGGCACAGAGCTGGAGAAGACAGAATTGAAGCCCGGACCGGAGCCGAAGCCGGCAGGAGAAGGCATTCTGCCCAAGAAAGCCTCCGAGGATGATCCACGCCGCTGGGGTGACGAACCCGGTTACGATCACGACGCTTGGCTGAAGGAGCAAAGGCCTCCACACTGGGGCTGAACATTCCACGATGAGCCTGACTATCCACGGGGGTTTCGGTTTGCCGGGTGCCCGCAGGATTGACCAAGACAAAGAACAGTTTTCCCCGAGTGGAAGCTCCGGCCAGGATTTCGGCCTGTTGCGGATTCGCGGCGACAACCACGAGGCCGTCGGACTCGTTCGTACCTAGCCACTGGCTGGCCTTGCCGCCATGTTCGGACGTCCACAAAACCGGGACGGCTGCAGCCAGGAGTTCGGACTTCTTGCCGGGCCCTTCAAATCCATCAGCGGCCGTGAGCACAACGTTGACCAGCTGACCCGGGGAAACAAGCTGGATTGAAGCGGGATCGGCCATCCGGAGGGGAACGGCTGCTGTTGCGGGCGCGGCGCCGGTCAGCAGACCCGGTCCCAGGAATTGGGCGTCCGTGGGGACCTGCCCTTTCTGAAGGGGTGAGGCAAGCTGCTTCCCCCTGTATCCAACGCCAGAGGTGAGTGCTCCGGCGGGAGCTCCGCCGGGAAGAACTTCAAGAGGGCTGAGGTCGGAATCTGCCAAGGTGGACCCGGCCGGAAGATCCCTGGCCGCGGCGAGAACCGTCACCCGTTGTTCAGAAGCAGGAGTCAGCTGGTGGACCACAATCCCGGCGGCGATACACAGCAGAAGTGCAACCACGAGGCGGCGGTTGCGGTTCAGCCAGCCGCCCAACCTGGGATGCTTGGAATGCACTGGGCGAGCGCCAGGGGCGCGGGCGCCTCGCCGAAGAGCCAGAACAGGGCGAGGGCTGGGATTGGTGACCGGCGCGAGACGGCTATTGCCTGGAATCGAAGACGACTCCGCGGAATGGGGGCCTTGGGATGCAAACGGGGTAGCTGGCATGCTGCCACGCTAACCGGGCCAGTAGTCCGGTGACAGGGCCTTAATGAGCTATGTGGAAAAGCGGAATCAAGTGGAAAACCGCAAATCAGCTGGCGGCAGCCGCCGGAACCGACGCTGGAGCCGGGGATGCCGCTGGCGCGGCGGGAGCAGCCGAAACGGTGCTTCCCTTGGAGTCCCGGGAGTCCGTACGGTAGAAGCCCGATCCCTTGAAGACGACGCCCACGCTGTTGAATTTCTTGCGCAAGGATCCTTGGCATTCGGGGCAGTCAGACAGGGAGCTGTCTGTGAAGGCCTGAACAATGTCAAAGGCATGGCCGCAGTCTTTGCAGGCGTAGGCATATGTGGGCACTGGCAATCCTCCTCCGGGACGAACTACAGGTCCTGTGCTGCATTTGCGGATTGTTCCATCCATTAGCAGTCCAAGGGCCTGAGTGCCAATTCTATCATCCGACATCGGAGTCTCCACCAAGGAATGCGGTGGAGGAACAAACGGCCCTAAGGCTGGCTCAGCCGGCTCGGGTTAGTCCGACGACGCGGCGGGGGGTAAGTGCCTCTGGCACGGGCTTGTCGAACGGTTCGGCAGGGATGGTGCCTGCCGGCAGGACCTCATCGTCATACACGACGGCGATAGTCGCGGGGCGCTGTCCGTTTGCGTCCAACTTGTCGAGGAGTCGGTCGTAATATCCGCCGCCCTGACCAATCCGGTTGCCGCCCTCGTCGACTGCAGTAGCTGGAAGGAAGATTCCGGCCGCATCCCTGACGACGTCACTATCGAACCGTTCGCCTACTGGCTCATCAATGGGGGCATACCTTGAGCGGGCAAAGGTCGTCTCCGGGGTCCAATACGCCCAGCTCAGTCGCCGTTCCGGCTCACAGACCGGAAGAAGAATCCTGTGCCCAACAGCATGGAGCGCTTCAAGCAACGGCATTGTCGGCGGTTCGGCAGCCACTCCCACATAGGCGGCAAAGGTCGCCGGTTTCCCCTGGGCAACGGCATCGGCCCATGAGAGGCCGCGGCGGGCTATACCTATTCCGGCGTCGGCGCGCTGCTGTACTGTCAGGGCGAGCCGCCGGTTGCGGTTGTCCCGACGGATATCGTCTTTCACAGTCATTCTTGCTCCAGTTCTTGCGTCTGTCCGGCGCCCAGGATCCGAAAGGAGCGGCATGCTCCACTCTTTCCTCCATCGGCGTACTTTTGCCTAATCTCCAGTTCCTTCCGTTAGATTAGTCCGGTGACCTCCAAAAGCTGCGCCGTCCGCAAGGCCGTTATCCCGGTTGCCGGGCTCGGTACCAGATTCCTGCCTGCTACAAAGGCAATGCCCAAGGAAATGCTGCCGGTGGTCGACAAACCGGCCATCCAATACGTCGTCGAGGAAGCCGTAGGAGTGGGCCTCAACGACATCCTCATGATCACGGGCCGAAACAAGCGCGCATTGGAGGACCACTTCGATCGTGTTCCCGCTCTGGAGGCGACGCTGGAGGCCAAGGGCGATACCACCAAGTTGGACGCTGTGCAGGCTACTAGTAACCTCGGTGACATTCACTACGTTCGCCAGGGCGATCCAAAAGGTCTGGGCCATGCGGTGCTGCGCGCCAAACAGCATGTTGGGTACGAACCCTTCGCAGTCCTCCTCGGCGACGACCTCATCGACGCGCGGGACACTCTCCTCAGTGACATGATCGAGGTCCAGCACAAGACCGGCGGATCCGTCGTAGCCCTCATTGAGGTCGAGCCGTCCCAGATCAGCGCCTATGGCTGCGCCGACATCGAGGACATCGGTGAAGATGGCTACGTCCGCATCAAGCAACTTGTGGAAAAGCCGTCTGTCGACGAAGCTCCGTCCAACTTGGCCGTTATTGGTCGCTATGTGCTTCACCCCTCGGTATTCGACGTTCTCGAGCAAACCGAGCCTGGCCGTGGAGGAGAGATCCAGCTGACAGATGCCCTTCAAGTTCTGGCTGCCGGGGAGGGCGAAGGAAGCGGTGTCTACGGAGTGGTCTTCCGCGGTCGCCGGTATGATACCGGAGACAAACTCAGCTACCTCAAAGCCTGTGTTCAGCTGGCATGCGACAGTGAAGACCTGGGACCCGGCTTACGTGAGTGGCTGCCGGGCTTCGCCGACAGTCTCAGCAAGTAGTTCCTCATGTGGGGATCGGCCATTTGGCCGGTGACGCTTGAATGTGGCGACCTCATTTTGCGTCCCATTCGCTACCGGGACAAGAAGGAATGGACCGAAATCCGCTCGCGCAATAGTGACTGGCTCGCCCCCTGGGAAGCCTCCAACCCGGCCCCTGGTGGCCGTCTGCCAAACTACCGGCAGATGGTGGCTTCCCTCAACCTCCAGGCGCGTCAGGCGAGTGCCCTTCCTTTTGTCATCACGGAACGCATTCCGGGGTATCACGAGCCCAGGATTGTAGGGCAATTGACGGTCTCTTCCATTGTTTGGGGATCGGCGATGACCGCCACCCTTGGCTACTGGGTAGATCAAGCGCGGGCAGGGCGGGGAATTGCTCCCACCGCGGTGGCCTTGGCGACCGACCATTGCTTCGCGACCCTCGGCTTACACCGAATGGAGATCAACATCAGGCCCGAAAACGGGCCGAGCCTGCGCGTTGTTGAGAAGCTTGGATTCCGTGACGAGGGGCGCCGTGAGCGTTTCCTTCACATCAACGGAGAATGGGCCGACCATAGAAGCTTTGCCCTGACCTCGGAAGAAGTCCCGGGAGGCTTGCTGGCTGCTTGGCTTGGGCGCGAAGCCAATTAGTCCGTTTCGGTGAATGACCGTCATAAATCCATTGATTTGCCGACTCTCCGACGACACACCGCGGGGAATGCGGTGGCCCCTGCGTATTTGCTTCTACGGTTTTGATTGTGGACTTCCCTCTCAGCAGCTCAGTGATATTGGTGATTGCTGTGGCGCTGTGGATCGTTTGGGTTGCGCCATACATGTTGCGGAACCGCCGCCTGCACGTCCAGGTGGCCGGTGACGTGCCAGTGGATGACAGTGAAGATGACGCTCACGAACTGCAACCAGGGGTGGTTCTGTCAATTGCCCCTCGGCAGGAGAAAGCAATGGAAACCATGCAGAGCACCGCAACCGCATTGCCCAAGGAATCCGCCGGCTCCGGCGAACGGCGTGATGCTGCAACGGATCCCGCGGTCTTCAAAGTCAGATATGGACGCTGTGCCCTTGCCCTTGCTGGCCTTCTCCTGCTACTCACCGCGGCCGTTTCCGGCGTCTTGCGCATTTTCGGCCTTGTTTCGGGTTGGCTGCCATTGGCCTCCATAGTTGGCGTCGTTGGAACTGTCTTCCTTCTCCGCCGCCTGGCCATCAGGGACCGCAGGGCGAAGATGAACGCGGCCTTCCGCAACGCAATGAGTCCCACCGTTGAGAATCCCGGCACAACCACGAAGGCGGCAGGCCGCCCGGTGACCAAGATTTTCGACGCGGAAGCCCATGCCCGCGAAACGAACCGCCTGACCGCCGTCGAACTTCGTCGAGCCGCGCTCAACGTTGCCGTCGCTGCTGGGGACAATACGGTCCGTTTTGCAGACGGGTCCAAAGATTCTGAGTGGCAGCCGGTCGACGTGCCCAAGCCAACCTACGTTGATGCCGCCAAGGCGACCCGGCCAGCCCCGGAACCGCTCGATTTGCCTGAGGCCCCCAAACCCCTCGGCAGACCCACGTTGAAGCAAGCCAGCGCCCCGTCCGCAGGCCCTGCGATCCAGGCGCAGCACGCCAAGCCACAGAGTGCTCTCAGCAACCTCGACGACGTCCTCCAGCGCCGCCGGGCATAGCCGCCTATGACTTCCGTCTGCGTTGCAGGTGGCACAGGGCGGGTGGGCCGTGAAGTCGTCCGTTTGGCGCTGGACGCCGGACTTGACGTGACGGTACTGAGCAGACGCCCGCCGTCGGGCACGTCAATGGCCCATCACGACGGCGCCCGCTACTTTCAGGCGGACGTCACCACGGGGGCTGGATTGGCAGAGGCCCTGCAAGGGTCTGATGTCGTGATCGACTGCCTGGAGGGCCAGTTCGGCAAAGCCCGCAAGAAATTCGCCGACGGCGGTGCGCGCCTGCTCGCCGCGGCCACCGGTGCGGGCGTCCGCAAGGCGGTCCTTCTCTCGATCATCAACTGCGACAAGAGCAGTGCCGCTTTTTATGTCTCTAAGGCCGAGAAAGAACGGGTATACGCGCGGTCGGCGCTTGAGACTGTCGTGGTGCGGGCCACCCAATTTCACAGCCTCGTGACCGTAGTTTTCGAGGCCGGAGCGAAAGTCCGCCTTATTCCGGTCTTCAGGGGCGCGCGCTTTCAAACGATTTCCCCGTCCGACGTGGCTTCCGTGTTGCTTGCCGAAGCCTTGGGGGAGCCTTCGGCAGTACGGCATCGGACTCGGACGATCGGCGGGCCGGACATCCGGACCATGCGTGAACTCGCCGAGATCTGGCGAACGGCTGCGGGCCACGCTGGACGGATTGTGCAGGTTCCGTTGCCCGGGGCGATGGGCAAATTCCTTAGGAGCGGGCTGAATTTGGTCCCAAGCGAACGGACCGGGACGGACACGTTCGAGTCTTGGTTGGCAAAGCGCCAAGATAGTTTGTAGCCTAGGGGCACTGGTACCACGCGGTTGACCAGGGGCTATAGCTCAGTTGGTAGAGCGCTTCGTTCGCATCGAAGAGGTCAGGAGTTCGAATCTCCTTAGCTCCACATAGAAGGCCCTCCGACCTGCGGAAACGTGTGGATGGGAGGGCCTTTTTTGTGGCCAGTTCTGAACCCACTCCACGTTTTCGCCAATATGTTCCGGGAATCAGCGGCTGGCGCGTAGCGCTTCCCAGGCCTTCGTCTTGAGCTCAACCAGTTCCTTGCGGGCCACCAAAGCCTCGTCTTGGCTGATGGCTATAAATCGCGTGGCCGTTCCGGGAGCCGCACGGGCAACCAAGTCCATGTCCGCGCTGATGACGGTTGCCACCATGGCGTACCCGCCGCCGGACACCGCGTCCCGATGCAGGATGATGGGCTGCGTGCCGCCCGGGATCTGGATGGAGCCCACGGCGTAGCCTGCATCCACGATGTTGGACGGGTCCGAGCCGGCACCGAACGGCTGTTCGCGCTCCTTCCATTCCACGCCTGGACCTGAGTATCGCAGGCCCATCCGGTCAGCAACCGGTGTCACTTTCCACTCACCGGTCAGGAGACTCTTCAACCCGGCGTCGGTTAGACGGTGGTCATAGAGACCCAGGACGATCCGGACTGACTGCTCCTTTGCGAACGCTGGCCGGAAGGCTTCCGGAACGGAATCGACGTCGGGCAGTTCGTCCGCAGTGGTGCACGGCGAGCCCACCGGCACAACGTCCCCGGTTTGAAGTTTGCGGCCCTGGAAACCACCGATGGCGCCGAGAAGATATGTTGAGCGGCTGCCGAGGACTTCCGGGACGTCGATGCCGCCTCGGACCGCGATGTAGTAGCGGGTGCCGCCCTGGATCACGCCGAAGCTGAGTTCGTCTCCGGCTTTCAGCAACAGCCTGGTCCACTGTGGCCGGGTTTCCCCGTTGACCTTCACTTCCACAGGCGCGCCGGTGACGGCGACGACGGCGTCGTGGTCCGTGACCAGCACCGGGCCGAGATAGGTGCACTCAAGGACGGCTTCCTTGGGCGTATTGCCCACCAAGGCGTTTCCAATCTCAGCCGAGTACTGATCCATCGACCCGCTTTGGGGGATGCCCACGTTGTAGTATCCACTGCGGCCTTGGTCCTGGACCGTGGTGGCCAGGCCCGGGCTTGTGATCTCAAATGCCATTGAGGGCCTCCATGAGTTCCTTGTTGTAGCCTTGCGGGTTTGCCAGGGCTTTGGAGAGTTCGAAGGTCACCGGGACCTGCCGGTATGTGAAGCTTCCGTCCTCCACCTGGGCCTGGATCTCCTGATACTCCGTTTCGGTGACGGGCTTGAACTTGACGATGTCTCCGGGACGGAAGAACACCATGAAGTCCTTGAAATCTGCCAATGACTGCGCGGGATCGAAGATAGGGGCGGCCGCGACGCCGAACATCTGGTAGCCGCCTGCGCCACGAACCGAGTAGACTGCTGCGAAGCACCCGCCGTGTCCCACCGTCAGCTTGGGAGTGTCGGTGCGGGGGCTCAAATACTTGGGGACCTCCAGCTGCTTGTCCCGGTCCACCAGCTGGAAGAGGAACGGCAGGCCCGCCACGAAGCCCACCATGGACACGAGCCACGGCTGTTCATGATGCCGTTGGATGAACTCGGCCGCGTCCTTGAGATGGTTGACCTTGGCGGCGTACTCCAGGTCCGTGCCATCGGGTTCCTGGTGGAAACCTTCCCTGAAGCGTTGGGCCACTTCGGCGGTGAAGGGGTCGTCGTACCAGACCGGGACTTCGATGATGCGAGTCTCGAGCGATTGCTTGTGGCCGTGCGTCAGCTCCCTTTCGAGGTCCCGGACGGCTGATTCAAGGGTCGACGGCGGCAGCACGTCAGGGTCGAATCTCACAAGCAGCGAGGCATTCGCGGGGCAGATGTCGACGACGCCGGGCAGCCATGCGTCGGCGAGTTTCCTCGCGAGGGACATGACTTTGAAATTGGCCGCAAGACTCATGGCCTCGTCCACCTCGACAAACAGGAATTCGTCCCCACCCCAGGTGTACCGCGCCTCCTGCAGTGCGGGGCTTGGACTGGTCATTTTGCCTCCAGGAGATCCGCAGCGGTTTCAATGAATTTGGAATGGTGTCTGACCGAGGCGAATTCGGGCCTGGACAGCAGCATCTTGTGCACAGGGATGGTGGTCTTGACGCCCTCGATCGCCGTCGCGTCCAGGGCTGCTAGTGTCGCGGCGATGGCGGCGTGACGGTCCGCAGCGTGGACAATCAACTTGGCCAGCATCGAGTCGTAGAACGGGCTGACCACGGATCCTGCCTCGACGCCGGTGTCCACGCGGATGCCCTCGCCGGACGGCCATTCCATCGCATTTATCAGTCCGGGGCTCGGGAAGAAGTTGTTGTCCGGGTCTTCGGCGTTGATGCGGCATTCGATGGCGTGGCCACTGAAGTGGACATCTTCCTGCGCCAAGGACATTGATCCGGTTGCCGCGATCAGCAATTGTTCGCGGACCAGGTCAATGCCCGTGATTTGCTCGGTGATGGGGTGCTCCACCTGGATCCGGGTGTTCATCTCAATGAACGCGGCCTCGTGGTTGCTGGGGTCGTAGAGGAACTCGACTGTTCCGGCGCCGCTGTACCGGCACTGGCGGGCGAGTTCCACGGAGGATTCCCGCATGGTTTGCCGGACGGCGTCGGGCAGGTCCGGGGCGGGCGCTTCCTCGATCACTTTCTGGGAGCGGCGCTGCATGGAGCAGTCGCGGTCGCCCAGATGGATGAAGTTGGTGCCGTCGCCGAGGATCTGCACTTCAACGTGGCGGGCGTGTTCCACGAACCGTTCGAGGTAGACGGTGGGGTCCCCGAACACGGAGGCCGCTTCACCGCGTGCCATTTCGATGGTGTCCATCAGTTCCTCCTCGTTGCGCACGAACCGGATGCCGCGTCCGCCGCCGCCCGCAGAGGCTTTGACCACGAGGGGGTAGCCGATGCTCCGGGCCGCCGTGACGGCGTCGGTGTCTGGATCTAGCGGCCCGTCGGAGCCGCGCAGCACCGGCACGCCGGCCTTCCTGGCGGATTCCCGCGCCATGGACTTGTTCCCCATCATTTCGATGGCAGCTGCGTCCGGGCCCACCCAGACCAGGCCGGCGTCCGCCACCTTGCGCGCGAATGCGGGATTCTCGGACAGGAACCCGTAGCCGGGGTGGACGGCGTCGCAACCCGTTTCCAGTGCGGCCACGATGATGGCGTCCTGGTTGAGGTAGCTGGCTGGCGCCGGCGCAGGACCTACCACCACGAACTGATCTGCCGTCCTGGCAGCCAGGGAAGTGGCGTCAGGTTCGCTCACCGCGAGCACAGTCTGGATTCCCATCTCGCGGGCGGTCCGGGTGATGCGGACGGCGATTTCACCACGGTTGGCAATGAGGAGTTTCTGCATTGTGGACCTAGCCTTCGCGTACGACGACGATTGCGTCGCCCGGGTTGACCATGTCGCCCTCGGCAACCTCAAAGGATTCGAGGATTCCGGCCACATCGGACTGGATTTCGGTGAATTGCTTCATGATTTCCACGATGCCCAAGGTCTGTCCGACCTCGATGGGGTCGCCCTCGTTGGCGAATGGCGGCTTGCCGGGACCCGGCTTGCGGTAGAAGATTCCGGGGAGTGGGGAGACGATGGTTCCCAAGGTGTGCTCGCTTTCAGATGGCTTGGCTAAGTGATTGAGTGTTGGTCAAGTCAGTGCGCGTTGAGGACAGCGCGCACTGCCGAGGCAACGGCAATAGAGTTGGGTGCGTCAGAATGGACGCAGATGCTGCTGAACCTAATGTCGAGTTCGGTGCCGTCCAATGCCAGCACCGGCCGGCCGGACAGCGCCCGGCGGACGCGCTCGGCGGCGGCTCGGGGATCTGTTGGCTCCGGACGTCGCTGGATCAGCAGTTCTCCGGCGGACCCGTAGTTGAGGTCCACGTAGAGCTCCGGAATGAACTCCACACTCATGGCCCGGCAAACTGATTCATGCGCGGTTCCGGCCAGGCCGAAGAACGGCACGCCGAATAGTTTGGCGGTTCCGGCCGCGGCCTGCATGAGCTCCTCATCGCCGGCCAGCATTCCGTAGAGCGCGCCGTGGGGCTTGATGTGGTTCAGCTTCAAGCCGTGCTTGCCAAGGAACGCCGTGAGTGCGCCGGTCTGGTACAGGATGATCGATTCGACTTCCTCGGGCCGCAGGGCCATGCGCCGGCGGCCGAAGCCGACGGGATCGGGCAGCCCGGGGTGGGCGCCGACGGCCACCCCATTTTCTGCTGCCAGCGCCGCAGTCCGGTTCATGACATCGGGATCGCCGGCATGGTATCCGCAGGCAACATTGGCGACGTCGATGATGCGCATGAGCTCTTCATCGTTGCCGAATTCGTGAAGGCCCACGCCCTCGCCCATGTCCGAGTTCAGCAGGACCGGTTTCGGCGCGGGGCTCGAGAGTCCTGCGGGGGAAGTGCCGGGGGTCACGTTCGTTTGCATGGAGGCAACGTTATCCAAGCGCTCACTCGTCCGTAATTGTGCACGATGCTGAATCTAAGGATCTGGATTATGATGTCTGCACTAACTGGCGGGTTCCCGCTATCTTTCGGAGGCATCCTTGCGTATTTCGGACTTGCTCGACGACGTCGACCTGAAGATCAGTCTCCGAGTTCCGGGCGGCGGGGGGCGCCTAAACCGGCCCATCACCTGGTGCGCCCCCACCGAACATATGGATCCGACGCCATTTCTCAGCGTCAACGCGTTGGTACTTACCAACGGCATGGGCCTCAACGTTAAGGATTACCGGATCTGGGACGCCTACGTGGAGAGGCTCATTTCGGTACCGGTCTCAGGGCTCGCATTTGGGCTTGGCGCCGCCCACCGCGAGCTGCCAGCCGGCCTCGTCCAGGCCTGCGAAGCACACGGCCTGCCCCTTCTGGAGCTGCCTCCGGAAGTCCCGTTCGTTCTGGTGATGAGGCATGTGGAGCACGTCATTGCGACGGAACGCTATGAGGAACTTCGCGCGGGATGGGAGCTCGCAGATGAGTGCACCAGGCTCGCGGCAGATGGGCGTTCCCTCGCCACAGTGCTGGAACGCGTGGCGGCGTCGGTCCACGCGCGAATCACGGTAGTGGACCACAGCGGCTTCGAACTTATCGGTGCCGGGGACGCTGCCGGCGGAACGGCTCGCACCACGCTCCGGCTTCCCAGCGGCGACTCGCAACGCTTCAGGCTCATGATCGAGGGCATCGAGAGTCCTGTGGTGCTCCAGCCCATCCTGGGCCCGGTGGCTGCCGTCATTGCCATGCAGTTGAGCTACACCCTGGGCTCGAGGTCACCGCTGCATTCGCGCGAAGCGGCCAGGTTCATGGAAGCGCTCTACGAGGACCGCGGAGTCACCCCGGGCCAGCTTCGCCGCTACGCAGTGGATTCCGGCTTTGATCCGGACGACACCTGGGGGTCCGTCCTCATCGGCGGAACCGAGGACATGGCACCCCTCAAGCTGAGGGCCATCGCCTGGCGCGCACGGGTTGGCCTGGAATCCGGGTTTGGTGCCGTGCGGTTCATGGAAGAGGCAGGGCTCACCACCCTGTTGGTGCAGCACCAGCAGGGCAGCGCGACTCTTCTGGACACGGTCAAGCCATTCTTCGCGGATGCACCGGAGCTTTCTGTTGTGGTCACGGAGAACACCACCCTGAATGAACTTCCGCTTGCCCTGCAACTTGCACGCCGGCACATCGGCAAACCAGGCGTGCGCCGTGCCCCGCTGGCCGATCTCGCGGGCATCGTTCAGGGGCTGCCCAGCCCGGGCCTGGTGGCGATGTCCCAACGGCTACTGGCTCCGCTCGCATCCGAGGGAGGCAGCGCACTGCGTGAAACCCTGGCTTCCTATTTGCGCCACAGCGGGAATTCAAGGGAAATCTGCGAGGAACTGTTCGTCCACCGGAACACCTTGAGCTACCGGCTCCGGAAGATCGAGGATCTCCTGGGGCTCGATTTGAGCGACGGGGAAGTCAGAGCTACATGTTTACTGGCCGTGAGTATCGTTGCTGCGCATGGCTGAGGCTCATGTGCAAGCTGCATAACAAGTAGTCCCCGATTTGGGCGGAATCCCGATATCGACTTGTGGTTTGGATCACTAATCTCAAATCACGGGCCCAAAGTCGCTCGCCAGGTTGCGGCATCGCCGGGCCGAGGCGGCAGGCATCCAGGGCCTCTCCGTTCGCCTGACCCTAGGGGTTACTTTGTCTTACGCAAATTACGTCATGCCAGAAGCGCGCCGTGCTCCGCGCTGGTCCCTAACCATCGCCTGTTCTGCCCCTATTTCGGCGGCCGTCGGTATGAAGGACTGTTTCCTCAGGCACTGCTTTCGCGCGCACACAGGGTTGGTTTCAACCTGATGGATTCGACCGACTCACCACTCAGTAGCCGCTTCAGGAGCTGGACTGCGGTCCGGCCGATATCGAGCATGGGGGAGCGGACCGAGGACAGCGGGATGGGAAGTTCCGAGGCCAGTGAGGTGTCATTGAAGCCCACGACCGCCATGTCGCGGCCGACGGTGAGGCCATGGGATCGCAATGCGCCCATGGCGCCGATCGCTGCGAAGTCGTTGACAGCGAACAGGGCGGTGGGGTGAGGATGGCAGCCGTTGAGGATTGTCTCGGCAGCTTCCCGACCTCCGGCGGTGTCAAACCGGGACCACACTACGGCTTCCGGGGGAATCTTGCCACCGAGGGCATGCCATCGATCCACGAAACCGGCCGTCCGGTCGATTGCGGTGCTGGCATAGGGTTCGCCGGCGATCACGGCGACGTTCCGGTGTCCCTTGCTCCACAGATGATCGGCGACAAGCTGGCCGCCGAGAACATCGTCGCAGGTGGCCGATGGGTAGCCAGGCACGCGGCGGTTCATGAGCACGAAAGGAACCTTGCGGACGGTCAACTCCCGCAGCAGGCTGCTGTCCAAGTGTGCGTCTCCTATGATCAACCCGTCCACCCGGCGGGCCAGCATGGTGTCCGTCTTCCGGCGTTGTTCCTCAAGGTCGTCGCGGGAGTTCATGACAAAGGTAGAGTAGCCGAGCTCAGCCGCGGCCTCTTCAATGCCCTCGTACATGATGGCCAGTACGAGGTCCGAAAGCCGGGGCACAATCACACCCAGAAGCTTGGTGCGCCTTGTCCGAAGGCCTGTGGCCTGGGGGTCCGGGGAGTAGCCGCGTTTCGTCGCCAGATCGCGCACGCGCTCAGCGGTGGCAACGGAGGCTGCCCCTCTCGCCACTTCGGATCCGGAATGCAGGATCCTGGACACGGTCGAGGGGTGGATGCCGAGCTCGTTCGCCAGATCCTTCAACGTGACTGTGCGGCCGGCGGCCGTGGTGTCGTCCAATTCGTTCCCTGCCTCAGCGCTAAAAGTTTTCAACACCCAGCATGCCCGGTGACCTGCCGATCTCTGGAATCCGAACCCTTGACGTGCTGCACCTCACATTCTATAGTCATTTCAACGATCACCCAATCGATTGGGTAAGCAAGGCACCCGCACTTGAAGCGTGGTTATTTACCTCCTCGAAATCCCGGGGTCACCACAGGAAACATCCAGAGGATACTTTCTACCCATCAACCCAATCGTTTGGGTATGAGCCTGGGAACAGGTTCAAGACAAAACGGAGCAGGCAATGACTGTCACAGAATTGCGCGGAGCCCATGTGGTTCTGCTGGCCACGGGCGGAACCATCTCTTCCCGTGCGCCGGAAGCCGGGGGAGCCGTCGTGGCCTCGGACACGGGGGAGCAGGTGTTTGCCGGTATGGGAGTCCCGGCCTCACATCCGGTCCGGGTGGTAGATGTTTTCCGGAAGGGTTCCTACCTGCTGACCGTCGAGGACATGATCGCCATCTGCGCCAGGATCAAGGAGGCCCTGAACGATCCCCTGGTTCTGGGGGTGGTGGTCACTCACGGTACCGACACGATGGAGGAGACAGCCTACCTTGTCGCCCTCACCCACGATGATCCCCGCCCGGTGGTGTTCACCGGAGCGCAGGAGGCTGCCGACTCCGGGTCCCCGGACGGTCCGGACAATCTCACCCGGGCTATCGCCGTCGCCGGCTCCCCCCGGGCCCGGGACAAGGGTGTGTTGTTGGCGTTTGCCGGGACGATCTTCCCTGCTGCCGGAGTACGCAAGAGTCACACAACGAGGCTCAATGCTTTCTCCAACCCGGATTTCGGAACAGCGGGATGGGTTTCTGACAGTGGCGAAGTCCGGATGAAGAAGGCAGCGTCTGGAATCGAGCCGCTGCCTCTGCCGTGCGCAGGAGCCGGGTCGCCGCGCGTGGACCTGATTGCCGCCTACCCTGGAGCGGATTCCACACTCCTGCGGGCTGCCCTCCACGGCGGGGCGGCTGGAATTGTTCTCCAGGGGACGGGAACCGGCAACGCCAACCGCGAACTGTGCCCGGAGATCGCCGACGCTACGGCGGCAGGCGTCGTGGTGGTCACGAGCACGCGGGTGGACGCCGGTGCCGTGGTCCCGCGCTACGGCGACGGCGGCGGGGAGGACCTGCGCGCGGCCGGGGCCATACCTTCCGGGTTGCTCCGGCCATCCCAATCGCTGATCCTCCTCAGTCTCCTGCTCAGACTCGACACTCCCAAGGCCCGCATCGCGGAGATCTTCGCCCGCCGCGGCAAGCTCCCCTGATCACTTCCCCCGGAAACACAACGTAAGCAAAACCAACGCAGTGAAAGGTGAATCATGACTAAGGACATCCAAGTCGCGTTCGGCGTCGACGTGGACGCCGTTGCCGGAATGCTCGGCTCCTACGGGGGCGAAGATTCCCCGTGTGACATCTCCCGCGGGCTGTTCAGCGGAGAAGTCGGTGGCCCGCGCCTTATCCGGCTCTTTGAAAAGTACGGACTACCCGCTACCTGGTTTGTGCCGGGTCACTCGATCGAGACGTTCCCGGAGCTGACCCGGATGATCGTCGATGCAGGACACGAGATCGGCGTCCACGGGTACTCGCACGAAAACCCGATCGCGATGACCCGGGAACAGGAGACCGCCATCCTTGACCGGTCGATCGAACTGATCGAGAAGGTCTCCGGCCGCCGTCCCACCGGCTACGTCGCACCATGGTGGGAATTCTCGCCGGTCACCAACGAGATCCTGCTCGAGCGCGGGATCAAGTATGACCACTCACTGATGCACCGCGATTTCGAGCCCTATTACGTCCGTGTCGGCGATAGATGGAAGAAGATCGACTACACCAAGGCCGCCGAAACTTGGATGGAGCCTCTCGTCCGCGGACAGGAAACCGACCTGGTCGAGATCCCGGCCAACTGGTATCTCGATGACCTGCCTCCCATGATGTTCATCAAGGCGGCCCCGAACTCGCACGGCTTCGTCAACCCCCGGGACATCGAGCAAATGTGGCGGGACCAGTTCGACTGGGTATACCGGGAAATGGACCAGGCAGTCTTCACCATGACCATCCACCCGGACGTCTCCGGCCGTCCCCAGGTGCTGCTCATGCTTGAGCGGCTCATTGAACACATCAACTCCCATGACGGCGTCAGCTGGCTCACGTTCGACCAGATCGCCGACTCCTTCCTCGCACGCTCCCCCCGAAAGGAAAACCAGTCATGACCATCCAGCAGCACGCCGTCGACCTGACACAACCGGCACCGAACGAGAGGCGCCGCTTCCCGGTCTTCTCCAAGCGCAACACCACGATCGCCACCGTCCTCGCCCTGCTCGCCTGGACCGTCGCCGTCTTCGACTACGGGCTTTTCGGCACGCTCCTGCCGGCCATGCAGGAGGAATTCGGCTGGACCGCAACAGAAGCGTATGCGATCAACACCTGGATCGCCGTCGGTACCGCCGTCGTCTGCTTCGGGATCGGCCCCGTCATCGACCGGCTGGGCCGTCGCAAGGGCATGATGGCCACCATTGGGGGAACTGCGGTCATCTCCGGGCTGACCGCACTGATCCCGACCGGAATCCCGCTCCTGAGCAACAGCCTGCTGGTCCTGATCCGCTCCTTCGGTGGCCTCGGTTTCTCCGAACAGGCCGTCAACGCCACCTACATGAACGAGGTTTACCAGGTCACCGAAGTCGCCGACAAACGCAAGCGTCCCGGGTTCCACTATTCGTTCATCCAAGGCGGCTGGCCGCTGGGGTTCCTGCTGGCCAGCGCACTAGCCCTGGTCTTCCTTCCCTCCCTTGGATGGCGTGCCCTGTACCTGATGGCGACCATTCCGGCCGCTGTCATCGTCTGGGTCATCTCAAAGAAACTGAAGGAGACCCCGCAGTTCGAACTCCACCACAAACTGACCCAACTGGAGAAGGGCGGCAAGTCCGGGGAAGCCCACGCCCTCGCGCACGCCTACGGCGTCGAGCACTCCTCCGCGGCACCGCTCAAGCGCATCTGGGAACCTCACCTGCGCCGGAACACGATCGTCTTCTCCCTGGCCTGGATCTTCAACTTCTTCGGCATCATGATCTTCAGTATCCTCGGCAGCTCCGTCCTGAAGAACGCCAAGGGCGTGGAACTCTCGGACGCCTTCTGGATGCTGATCGTGATCAACATGCTCGCCTACTTCGGCTACGTCTTCCACGGCTGGCTCGGCGACAAGATCGGCCGGAAACGCACCATCATCGGCGGCTGGATCCTGTCCGGGATTTCCTTCACCATCATGCTCAGCCCCATCGCCACCAGCCCGTTCATGATCATCCTCACGTACGGTGCCGGACTGTTCTTCCTCGTCGGACCCTACGCCGCGATCCAGTACTTCATGGCCGAGTGCTACCCGGTCAGCTGCCGCGCCACCGGCACGGCGTTCATCGGCGCCATGAGCCAGCCCGGCGTGATCCTGGGCGGAGCCCTCTTCACAGCAGCAGCCGCCGGAGCCGGAACAGGCCCCGCCGCGCTCTGGGTCGGAGCCCTGGGAACACTGTTCTCCGGACTGCTCATGATCGCGGCCAAACCGCCGGTTGAAGCACTGCTCGAGGACCACCCCCATGACGTCTGAGAACAAAGTGGCCGTGATCACCGGAGCAGCCAGCGGCATCGGACGCGCCCTTGCAGTCCACTACGCACAACACGGTGTGCACTCCGTCATCGGCACGTTTCCAGGAGATCCCCATGATCCCGAGGAAACCCTGCGCCTGGTCAAGGACGCAGGCGGAGAGGCAGCCATCCAGCAGGTGGACGTCCGGTCCACCTCCTCCGTGGACGGCTTCGCCCAACGGGCCATGGACGAATATGGCCGCTTGGACTACGCCATCGCGAACGCGGGAATCCTGCGCAACTCCCCGCTGGAGGAGATGACCGATGAACGATGGCACGACATGCTCAACGTGGACCTCACCGGGGTGCTACGGACCTTGCGTGCCGGTGCGGCACGAATGACCGAAGGCGGTGCCCTGGTAGCTGTCTCCTCCATCGCCGGCGGCGTCTACGGATGGGAGGAACACGCCCACTACGCCGCGGCCAAGGCCGGGGTCCTTGGCCTCATCCGGAGCGTCGCCGTGGAGCTCGGGCCACGCCGGATCCGTGCCAACGCCGTCATACCCGGCCTCATTGAGACCCCCCAGTCCCTGGACTCCATCAACTCACTGGGTCCGGAAGGACTCCAGAGGGCCGGAAAGGACATCCCGTGGGGACGCGTGGGCAGGCCCGAGGAAGTCGCAAGCGTCATCGGGTTCCTCACCTCCGACGACTCGCGCTACATGACCGGACAGTCGCTCATCGTTGACGGTGGCCTCACCGTCAAGATGCGCGCCTGAGGACGGAAGGACACCATGGACATACCGACTCTTGAGGGCCCGGGCCGGGCGGTGGTCATCACCGGCGGTTCCAGCGGGATCGGCAAAGCAATTGCCGACGCGTTCAGGGACAACGGTGACCGTGTGGCGGTCCTGGACCGGGCCGCCGGGAACGGAATCATCCACGTCGATGTCGCCGACGAACCCAGCGTCAAGGCGGCCTTTGCCCAGGCCCGTCAACGGCTCGGCCCGATCGACATACTTGTCAACAGTGCAGGGCTCCTCACCGAATCTCCGCTGGAAAACATGTCACTGGCCAAATGGAACGAAACCATCGCCGTGGACCTCACCGGCGTGTTCCTGTGCTGCCGGGAGGTGGTGGGGGAGATGCGTCAGCGAAAATGGGGACGCATCATCAACATCGCCTCCCAACTGGCAATCAAAGGAGGCATCGGACTGAGCCACTACAGCGCCGCCAAAGCCGGGGTCATAGGGCTGTCCAAGGCTCTTGCCCTCGAAACAGCCCAAGACAACGTCCTGGTCAACTGCATCGCCCCCGGCCCCATTGAAACGCCACTCGTGAAGGGCATCTCGGAAAGCTGGAAAGCGGCCAAACGTGCGGAACTTCCGCTGGGACGCTTCGGCACACCGGCCGAAGTAGCACCCGCGGCGTTACTGCTCGCCAGCGATCCCGGAGGAAACCTGTTCCTCGGACAGACCCTCGGCCCCAACTCCGGCGACGTCATGCCCTAAGAAAGTCACGCCCTGGCCACGCCCGACGAAAGGGGGGGACCGCATGTGCGGAGCCTGCGGAACAACCACCGTGCCCGACCCGGTCCTGGGACCGGTACGAACCAAACGAATGCACCTCATCGTCGCCGGTACCGTCAACGAACTGTGCAGAGGACGGCCCGGAGCTCCCAAAATCAGCGCGCTCCCCGACGGCTGGCTGCTTGCCGGACCGTCGGGGGCCTCGCGGGTCGTCCATACCATCGAAGAGCTGTGGGCCGGCGTGATCACCTGTTTCACCGATACATCCCTTCTGGAGGGCCTGCTCAAGAAACAGGAAGCCTATGCAGCCGACCCGGAGAACGCCGGACTCCCGGCACGCACGGCCCGTACAGGCAGCAGCCTCACAGCGCTGGCAGGGTCAACCACGGCAAGGCGTCCTCGGTGCCATACCCCGGGCATTCCTCCCACACGAGAAGATTCCCCTCATTAGCAGGAGAGATCGCCCGGAAACGCCGCGGGCGGGTTCGGCAGGCCTACGCCGTGACCTGCTGAGAAGCCGTCAGCGATATCTCATCAATGGTGCGCTCCTCTCTGGAAATTTCGAGGTGTTTGGCCATCCGAGGGGCGGTAGCCGACGCTGCTTGGAGGCACGGAGGGCGATTCTGCATTCCACCATCCGACCGTCTGGAACCCGTGATTGGACGCGAGATCTCGACGACAAGCTGTCATGTTTGCTCCGAAGTGTACGGATAGTCCAGCCCTTCGCAGTCCCCGAAGCGCCGGCTCTGTCTCCCTGAGATCGCGCCCGGCAACCAACAATGGCACCACCCAAAGGGGCCGGGCCCTACTACATAAAGAAGCCGAAGGATAGACAAGTGAGAACCAGCACTCCTGACCTGATGATAACGGTGACGGCCACGGACCGTGCCAGCATGGACCGCCAGCTCGAGAAAGCGGTGACCGACGCCCTCGCTTGGGCAATGCGAGAACGACGCCGGGGAATTCTCGTCACACGCCACGGACACGATTCCTTTACCGTCGCACTCAGCGATACCGTGCGCTTTGGCCTGACCCGAGAACGCCAGGACTGGCGAACTGAGTCCGCGACAAACGAATAGTGCCAGCCGCCATAGCACCGGAATTGTCCCGGTGGCCAGTTTCCCCAGCCAGCGAGGCTAATGATTTGCAGGCCGAGTGGCCGATGCTACCTGAATATGAGCCTGTACCCAATCGTTTTCGCTGATGCGGAGCTGGCTTCACTGCGATGAGCGGCGCCCTTTCCCTAGAAATCCCCATAAAAAACGAAGGAGACATTCGTGCCGAATTTCGCACTGCTCTGGTCACCCGTTCAGCTCGGAGCCACCGAGCTGCCCAACCGTGTTGCACTGGCTCCCATGACGCGCATCAGTGCCACCGAGGACGGGCATGCCACGGAAAGAATGGCCTCGTACTATGAAGCGTATGCGCGCGGAGGCTTCGGGCTGCTGATCACCGAAGGCATCTACCCTGACACCGCGTACAGCCAGGGCTACCTGTTTCAGCCGGGCATCGCCACCAAAGAACAAGCACAGTCCTGGGCCAAGGTCGTCGATGCTGTCCACTCCGCCGGTGCCCGGATATTCGCCCAGCTCATGCATGCCGGTGCCCAGGCCCAAGGGAACCGGTTCGTGGACTCCTCGGTAGGTCCGTCCGCCGTTGCACCCAAGGGCGAGCAGCTCGCGTTCTATCGCGGAGAAGGCCCGTTCCCGGTTCCTGCCGAGATCACCCCGGCCCAGATGGACGACGTCGGGGACGGTTTCGTCGAGGCAGCGCTGCGCGCCAAGGAAGCTGGATTCGACGGCGTCGAGATCCATGGCGCCAACGGGTATCTGCTTGACCAGTTCCTCACCGACTACTTGAACCACAGGACCGACAATTACGGCGGTTCACCCGAAAACAGGGTGCGGTTCGCGGCCGAGATCTGCTCCGCCGTCTGCGAAGCCGTGGGCCCGGAAATGAGCGTGGGAATCCGCATTTCCCAGTCCAAGGTCAGCGACAATGACCACCGCTGGAGCGGAGGGGCCGACGAGGCGAAGGTAATCTTCGCGACCCTGGGCGCCACGGGAATCGACTTTATCCACACCACTGAATACCGGGCCGCTGCCCCGGCATTCGAGGACGGCGCGGAATCCCTGGCCACCCTGGCCAAGAAGCACTCAGGGATAACCGTGATCGCCAACGGCAACCTGGACGACCCGGAAACGGCCCTGTCCCTATTGCGTGGCGGCCACGCCGACGTCGTCGCTCTGGGCAAGGCGGCCCTGGCGAATCGGAACTGGCCACACCGCGTACGGAACAACCTGGCCTTCGACAAGCTCGACGCCAGCCTCTTCGCTCCGGTAGCAGATGTGAAGGACTGGGAACTCGAACCGCTCGCATAAGAGTGGACTGCAAAGGGGCCGGCCGGGGGACGCCGCCCGGCCCGCCCCTTGCATAACGTCACCCCGGTGAGAGGAACTTTGAACTCAGGAGTGCCGCCGACCTTCCACCCCCGGTGCTTTCTTCAATAAGATCGTCCGCGACCACCGGCCCGCCGGCGTCATCCAGTACGGCAGACGGGCCACCCCGGACGTGTCGCTGGACGCGGACCCGGCATCGGGGGTCTCCGTCTACGATTCCACCGCCTATAACGGACAGACAGGATGGTTCACTGTGGGTGGCACCAGTGTCTGCTCACCGGTATGGGCTGGGCGGTCCGCTGACACCAGCGCGTTGGTGAACGCCGGATATGTCTACGGAAACGCGATCACCTTCCGGGATATTACCGTCGGCAATAACGGCTATCCCTGCATGGCCGGCCTTGATCTGGTCACCGGGCGGGGGAGCTGGACCGGCTGAGCTGTTAGCTCATCGCACCAGGGCCCCGGGGGTTGGCGCTGCACTATGAGTTGCTGGCGGCCCGGGCGGCGCTATCGCAGGGTTTGGAAGCGCTTGTGGTTTCGGCGGTTCCTCGGGTCCGGTAGCTGTTCGCTTTCGGGGCCGCCGGGCTGCTCTCCTCTTTCTCTTCCCGGCATGTCTGTGTGGCAGGCGGGCGGTTTCGCCGTACAAAGAAAGGACCATGAAGACGATCCGACTCCGGACCCTCGCCGCAACCGTCGCAGGGGCAGTGCTGCTGGCGCCAGGCACCGCCTGCTCCGGGCCGGGAGCCACGACGGCCATCACCGTCCCCAGCCACGAATCAACGGCACCTCCCTCGATGAAGGCGCCCACTTCCGGCAAAACTGCCGCGGCCGCTCCCGCCGGCGGGGTCAAGCAGGTCCATTCCCCCGGTGCCGTCGCCCTGGATGAGCATCTGGCGCCCGGACAATGCACCGCCAGGGTGATTGATGCGGTGGCCGGAGAAATCCTCCCCGACGCAGGCTGCACGCCCGGAGCCATCGACCCGGCCGTCACCGAGGACGATATCGGCTCCACCATCTGCAAGGCCTGATACACCGCCACCATCCGGCCCCCGGCGGCGGAGACCG
Organism: Arthrobacter sp. FW306-04-A; assembly: GCF_044358315.1. Classification (GTDB taxonomy): domain Bacteria; phylum Actinomycetota; class Actinomycetes; order Actinomycetales; family Micrococcaceae; genus Arthrobacter. Next base: position 3,215,122 of record NZ_CP084559.1, on the reverse strand, counting down.
ACAGGTTCAAGACCACGAGCCTGGCCGCCTACGGACAGGGCTACGGGCGCACCACGGAGCTGGACCACCTGATCCCCTTGGAACTCGGGGGCACCAACTCGGCATCCAACCTTTGGCCCGAGCCCAACCGAACCGGCGCCACCGGCACCGCAAACCCGAAAGACGCGGTGGAGGACACCCTTCACAGGGCAATCTGCAACCACACCGTGAAGCTCGCCGACGCCCAGAACGCGATCGCCGCGAACTGGGCGACCGCGTTGAAAACCCTCGGCCTTTGACCTCCGTGTCCTTCAACGGCAGATACGCGGGCCTCTTCCAGCATTGCCATTAACACCATCGAGTGGAATAATTCGTTCTTACTGGGGTCACATTCAACGGTCGGCGCATCCACAGGATGGGAACATGTGTGCTTATTACCCTCGGTGTCCTGGAAAGTATCTTGTGCCCGTCGCAGCGGCGGCGCTTCTTCTGGGGGCGTGTTCCCAGCCCGCGGCGCAGAGCGGTCCGGCGCAGTCGTTGACCACGGCCGCATCCCCAGGGGCCCCTGATGCGAAAACGGGAACCCCTCCGCGGGCCACCGGCCCGGCCTGTGATCTGGTCACGCCGGAAATCGCAGCGCGGATCGGTCCGGGCCTCGCCGGCACCGGCCACCAGGGAGCCGATGCCGTGGCAGTGCCCAGCGGAAGTCCCGTCCCTTACCAGCACTCTTTCTGTACCTACTTCAGCAAGGCAGCTGACGGTTATCTGGGACTTTCGGTGGACCTCGTCACGCCTGCCCCAAAGGAGCTCCTCGCGCTGAGCATGAAGACTCCCGGGTGCCTCCCGGTGGACGGAGTGGGCGACTTCGCCTGCGAAAGGTGGTCCGAGCCGCCAGCCAACGCCCCGACGCCGCAGCAGGAGGTTGACCTGATCTCAGTCCGCGCAGGGAGCACACTCAAGCTCAGCTACACCGCCAGCGGTAAATACCTTCGGGACGCCCAAGCCATGGGCCAGAGCGTTGCCGAGCTCGCACGGGACGCCGGCTGGGGCACCGGGAGCCCGATCACTGTCCCCGTCCCGCCGGGCCCGGTGGTTTCTCCGCCGGCCCTGCCGGCCGACACTTCCACGTGCGGCTACGTGGGCGTGGACCGGGTCCAGCAGGCCTTCGGCGCCGCGGCGCCAGGCCACGCCACCGCGGCCGGCGGGTCCTGTTTCTACAACTTCAGCACGCCGGACAGCGTCCTGCAGTTCGATGTCACGGTCAACAAGAACCAGACACCGGGCCAGATCGCCGAGTTCACGGCCCAGAACCAGGCCCACTACCAGCCGGTCAGCGGCGTCGCCGACGCCGCGTGGATCTTCATCCTCACACTGCACGACGGGCCGGGACCAACGACCACCGTGAACATCACCGCGCTCAAAGGCAAGGACACGGCATCATTCACGCTCCATGCCACGGCTTCACGGTCCGGAGCGTCGACCGAGCAATTGCGGCAACAATTGATCAAGCTCGCCGGCAGCATCGACTTCTGAGCCCGCGCGGCAGCGCGCCTCACGCCCCTGAAGCCGGATTCCGGTGGTCCCCGCCAGGTGCTTCCCGGCGGCATTCCCTTCTAGAAATGTCTCCGAAGGCCCGTCCGGAAAACTTATCGGTACAAGGGGCCGCCGTGGGGGCTGATCACGTACCGCAAAGACAGCGGGCCTGCATCATCGCTACGCCTTTCGCGGAGCAGACGCGCGGGCGCATCATCAAGGCCTGGACTCATGAGCCGCGGGCGCAACGTCGGCGAGCGTTCCTTCAACCAAGGTCAGGCAATGGCGCGGCCTCGCAGACCGCCTCGATAAGTAGCACTCTTGCCTGCCTGCCAGGACCGCGAACCGGGATTCCTCATGTTGAACACCGGCGGAGCCGTGGCCGTGGCGTTCACTCCCATCGCCAACTTCTCCCGCGGTTTCCCCATCGTCAGCCTCGCCGTGCAGAACAGCACCAACGGTACTGACCGCGGGTCCGTCGCTTCGGCGTCGAACCGGGGCGTGAACGTGGGCGCGAACGCCGGGGTTGCCGGCACGGTCCAGAACAGCGCCAACGGTGAGGACATCACCAACGGCGCCAACCGCGGGTCCGTCGCTTCGGCGTCGAACCTGGGCGTGAACGTGGGCGCGAACGCCGGGGTTGCCGGCACCGTGCAGAACAGCACCAACGGTACTGACCGCGGGTCCGTCGCTTCGGCGTCGAATCTGGGCGTGAACGTGGGCGCGAACGCCGGGGTTGCCGGCACCGTGCAGAACAGCACCAACGGTACTGACCGCGGGTCTGACGCTTCGGCGTCGAATCTGGGCGTGAACGTGGGCGCGAACGCCGGGGTTGCCGGCACGGTCCAGAACAGCACCAACGGTACTGACCGCGGGTCTGTCGCTTCGGCGTGGAACGTCGGCGTGAACGTGGGCGCCAACGCCGGGGTTGCCGGCACCGTGCAGAACACCGGAATCATCGGCGGCTAGCCTCGGCGAGGGGAAAGGCCGGGTGCCGGAAAAACGAACACCTGGTCTTTCCCCTGCCTCTTGGCGGAGACGGCAAACGTCGACTGGTTGAAGCCCCAAGCATTGAACTGCGGTTTTACTTTCTTCCATCGGTTCACGCGGTCCCGCGGGTGTCTCCTCGAGATTCGGGAAACGGGCACTGGAGGTTTGCGTCCTGTGCTTGGCGTGGAGTTAGACGGATTGGTACTGGGTGCGGAGCTGTGTCAGGCCGTCGCGGATCCGGGACTTGATGGTAGGCAGAGGTACAGAGAGCTTCTCTGCCACCTCGCGGTAAGTGAGGCAGCCGAAATATGCAAGGAGAATGGATTCGCGCTGCAAGGGCGAGAGAACCGTCAGGGAGTCGAAGACCTGAAGGGTTTCCATGCCGTCAGTGACGGACTCGCCAACTTCATCGAAGGGGTGTTTCCATCCGGCCGCGGCCCATCGGGAGTCGCGGTTGGTGCTGCTTTGCCTCGAACGGACCCTGTCGACTGCCTTGCGGTGGGCGATGGTCACGAGCCACCCGATCGGGCTGCCAAGGGCCGGGTTGTATTTGCCCGCATCCTGCCAGACCAGCATGAAGATCTCCTGCGTCACCTCCTCGCTGATTTCCGGATCCACGACCACCCTGCGCACGACGCCGAACACCCGGGGCGAAGTGAAGCGGTAGAACTCGGTGAACGCTTCATGGTTGCCCTGGCCGGTTTTCAGTAGCAAGCCGGCCAGGTGGGTTCTGGTTTCATCCGGACCAGATGCCGTGCGGTCTAGCGTTTCCATAATGCCTTTTCAGTCGACCGCGTCAGCCCCCAGCGGGCCGTCGATGAAGCAGTTGCAGATGCGTATTCCGAGCGGGAGAACGTTCGTTCTCGCCTCTTCCGCCTACAATAGAGAACGATCGTTATCCATGCAAGCGGAATCGGAAGAAGAATGCCGTGCCAGTAGCCGAGACGGGGCCGATGTCCTCCGGGGGCGCCTTGGCGACGGACGACGAGGCGGCGCGGGCGGGCATCGTGGCAGCAGTGTCACCGCTGTTCTATGCCCGGGGATTCACCACTGTCGGCATGGATGAGGTGCGGACTGTCTCGGGGGTATCGCTCAAGCGCCTGTATCGGCTCTTCCCGTCGAAGGAAGACATCATCGAACAGGTTCTCCTTGGATGGCGGGATGCCTGGGAGGCGAGTGTCACGGCGCAGGTGGAGTCCACCCAGGTGCCCCGTGAGAGGTTGCTGGCTGTGTTTGATTTCCTGGCCGCGTGGTTCACGTCGGAGGGGTTCCGGGGGTGTGCGTTCATCAACTCCTTCGGCGAGCTGGGCGCGACGTCGGGGCGCATCGGCGCAATTGTCCGGGGACAGAAAGCAGAGTTCCACGACTACCTGGCACGCGTCGCCTCCGGCATCGGGGCGCCGGCCACGCTGGCCCCGCAATTGGCAATCCTCGCCGAAGGCGCAGTGACGACGGCAGCCATCTCCTCGAGTCCCGAACCGGCCCGCCAGGCGCGTGCAGCCGCGGAAATTCTCATCGATGCCGCCCTCGGGACCTGCACCTGCTGCCGGAATCATCACGAAGCCCATGATGACGTTCCCGGCACGGCCGGATCGCCGAAATGAGCCGCATCCGGTGACGTGAGTGCTCCGGACTGATACCGGCACGTCCGATCCAATTCCCCTGCGGCTACGAACCAGTGTCAGAGACCAAGAGCAAAGGTGACCATGAGTGTTCAGCAGGAGATCGTCCCTACGCTGCGGCGGCATGTCTTCCCCACGGAGCTGGGTCCCTGCACGGTGCGTGTCCAGCGGGGTACCCGCGGACAGTGCGCCGCGTCCGGCACACCGGATGTCTACTTTCACGGCGCCGCGGGCTCCTGGACCACCTTCAGGGCACTGCTTGACGGGGCACCGGCCCGTGACCGGATCCTGCTTGACCTGCCGGGCTGGGGCGAATCCACAAATGGTGCCCGGCTCGAACAATTCAGCATCGAGGCGATGGCACGCGCTGTGACCGGGGTACTGAACGCGCTCGGTTACCGGCGGTGGAACCTGGTGGGCCACTCCATGGGAGGCTTTCTGGCCTTGCACATGGCCGCGGCGCGGCCTGGGCAGACCGCCAGCGTAGCCACCATTTCGGCCACCACGTTCGGCGTGTCCCGGGCGTCCCGGGCTCCGCTACGCGGCCTTCACGGACACCCGGCGTTCACCGGCATGCTGCTGGCGATGCGCGCCTTGGCGGCCCTCGGTCCGGCAGGGACGGCCCTGGTCCGAACCATCGCCACCACACCCCTGATGGGAACGTTGATGTCCCCGTTCTTCGCAGATCCGGGGGTCATCTCCCCGGCGGTGATTCGCGACCTCGGCGATGACGCCAGGCCGGCCAGCTTCTCTGCTGCCGCCCGGGCCGCGGCCCAGTACGATTTCAGCCAGTGGCGCGGCATCCGCTGCCCGGTGCTGGCAATCCGTGGCGACAGCGATGTCTTCACGCCCGAATCCGACGTTGTCCGGCTCGCCGAAATAGTTCCCCACACTTGGACGGCGACGATCCTTAACTGCGGCCACTTCGCCCATATCGAGCAGCGGGATCAAGTGCGCCTGCTGCTTGAGGAACTGTGGAGGCGCACAGGGGATGCCCTGGCGGTCACCACGGGACCTGCCTGACCGCGGGGTTTTGTTTGGCGTTGACCGGACCTCACACGGCGGGGGCGCTTTTGCTGGATCGTCGACGGCGGAGGACCAGGGCGGTGGCGGCCAGAAGGACAGCGGATCCCTCCGCGTACGCCGTGAGGGCCTTGTCGAAGAACCAGACGGGCTCGTACATGGCCGGAAACGGCCCGAAGGCGGGTATGTCGACGTAGCGGTACAGCAGCAGGGCCGCCAACCCGCCACCGGCGGTGAGCAGGGCCACCACCCAAGCGGGTTTGCTCCCGCGGATCAGGACGTAGACCGCGGCCAAGGCTGCGGCTGCGGCTTCGGCCAGGAACAGGTTGCCCTCCCCGATTCCTTCGGGGGCTGCGGACTGGTATCCGTGGGCCAGCCGGGCATGCACCACGGCATCCACCGCAAGGGCGGCAGCGGCCAGCCCACGCAGCACCACATCGACGGCGGTGGTGCCGCGGGATGGTCGGGCGGCGGGTTCCGGGGTTCTCAGCTCACCGCCAGGGGCCCGGGCGGGGTGGTGTTCTGCCCTAGTCATTTGACGATCAGGGTGCCATGCATGTTGGAGTGATAGGTGCAGTGGTAGCTGTATGAGCCGGGTTTCTTCGGGGCGGTGAATGTGACGCTCTTTCCTGCTTTGACAACGGCGTCGAAGGAGCCGTCGTCGGCTGTCACGGTGTGCGCTTCGGTGTCCATGTTCATCACGGTCACCTCAGCCCCGGCAAGGACGCTGTCCGGGCCGTTGTAGGCGAAGGATTTGATGTGGATCGTGGCCGCGGCCCCGGCCGTGTTGCCTGCTGAGGCCATGGGAGAGCCTCCCATGCCGGACTCCATGGTCATTGCCGATGCGGGCGCGGAGCTTGCCGGCTGTGATCCCGTGGCGTTGCCGGCGGGAGCGCAGGCGGCGAGGGCCAGGGCAGCGGCTCCGGCGAGGAGCGCGAACCGGAGAGTGGCAGTGGGAGGGCGTGTGGATGGGGGGACCATGGTGTTCCCTTCTATTTGGTGTGCAGGTCGAAACCGGTGCCCGGGTTGGGAAGCGGGGGGCTGGGGCTCAGGCGGGGTGGCTTGAGACAAGGTGGGCGAAGACGACCGTGTTGTCCAGGTATTCCCCGGTGGCCTGGTCGTATCCTCCGCAGGTGATCAGGCGGATTTCGGGCCGGTCCGCGTTCTGATAGACCTCCACAGTGGGGAAGCTGGACTTGTGGTAGGTCCGGACGGTGTCGACGCTGAAGACGGCGGCGGTGTGATCCGAACGGGTCACGGCGATCGTCTGGCCGGCGCTGAGCTCGCGGAGACGATAGAAGACGCCGACGGGACTTTTCGTGGAGTTCACGTGGCCGAGAATGACCGAGGAGCCTCTCTGGCCCGGAGATGGCGAGTCCTTGTACCAACCGGCCGGGGATCCGGGCTCACCAGGTGGGGTTTCCACTTCGCCGTTGGGTTGTTTTCCCAGTTGCAGCAGGGTGGAGTTGATTCCTACCGAGGTGACCTCGACGCTGACGGGAACGGACGCGGAAAGCGCCCCGTCCGGAGGCGCTGCGGAAGGCAGTGCCGTCGGCGTGGGGCCGGCGCTTGCCGGTACCGGTGACGTCGTTGCGGCCATGGGCGGGGCGGCGGGAGCTTCGGCTGAAGCCGTACCGCTTGCTTCGGATCCCGGGCGTTCTGCGTGGAGTCCGATGCCGATGCTGGTGATGCCGCCGGCGAGGAGCAGGGCGGCCGCCGCGGACGCGATGAAGCGTCCGCGGCGGTTGCTTGTATCAGATCGCATCAGGTTCGAGCGTCTTTTCAGGCCTTGGCGCTCATCCGACGGCGGGCTGCGTAGGCTCCCCCTGCCGCCAGAAGGAGACCGCCACCTGCAGCGAGCAGACCGAAGTCAGGCCCGGACTGGCTGGCCGGGGTGGTGATGCCTGTGCCGGGGGCTCCGGCAGGCATCGCGGTCAACGTCCCGCACAGGGCGGGCGAGGTTGCGGCCAAGGGCAGGGAGGGTACCAAATCGCTGGGTTCTGCCTGTGCCGCGGCGGACAGGGTGGCCGGATCCAGGCCGTGAACGACGACGACGCCGGTGCCGGCCTTGAGTGAATCGGCGGTCTTCGCGTCCAGGGTGATGGTCCGCTGATAGGTGTACGCGGCGCCCATCCCGGCAACCGCCAGGTCTGTACCGGCCGCCGGGCTGGTATCCCCGCTGGTGGACAGGGTCGCCCCGATACCGCCGTAGAACGGGGCGCCTTCGGTAGTGCTGATCACGCCGTCCTTGTTGGTGTCAGCGGACATGTCGGGGCAGGTCCCCTTGGCGCCGATGTGGATGTGCTGGACGTGCGGGTAGGGTTTCCCGCCGAACGTTGCGGCGAGTCCGGAGACTTTCTCGGTGACGGTGGCCTGATTTCCGTTCACGGTGATCATCACCGTGCCTGTGGCGTTGCTGCCGTTGATCGCGGCCAGGTTCGCCTGGTAGGTGGTGGTGTCGGCGGCAAAGGCCGGGCTGGTGGAGAGTGCGAGGGCGCCCAAGGCCAGAGCGGGGGCAATCAGGAAAGCGGATTTCTTCATGACAGGTTTCCTCCAAAGACAAGGGCCGTTCCCCTGGTGGGCACGCCCATGATGCTGACAACAGTGGTTCGGCGTGGTGCAGGTCACGGATTGGCGCGCGAAGGAATATTCTTCAAATACTTCCGGAGGGGTCGGTGGATGCTTCGAGACTCGCAATCGGACAGATGCCCGGTCCCAACCGGCGCCCAGGCCTATTCGGACCAGCAAGCCAGAACCGCCGTCGCGACCTCGTAGGCGAACGCGCCGCGGGAGACGCCGTGCGGGCCCAGGGTTGCCGGGAGCGCCTCTGCATCGACCTTCAGGATGAAGTTGTCTTTGACGAACACCACGGAACCTTCCGGGCCCTCGAAAGCCGGAAAACCCAGATTCGCCATTCCCTCGATCGGACGCGCCGACGCGGTGGTACCGGACAGACCGTCGAAGTAGGCATGCGCGGAGGCCGGATCGGCTGCCTCCTTGACCGAGAGCACGAGCGGTCCGGCCGGCAGCGCGTACGTGCAGGTGTAGATTTTGTCGGCCCAGGAATCGGTGGTCCGGGGAGGTCCAGACAGGGACAGTATCTTGACGATGTTCGTCTGGGTTTCCTCCGCGCACACCATTTTTGCCGACGCGGACGGAGCCCCTTCGGCGACGGCCTTCGAAACACCGGTGGTTGAGGGCAGGTTCCGGGGTCCCGCCGTGGCACCCGCCTCAGGGCCGCCGGCGCAGCCGGCCATGAGGAGCACCGCCAGCGCCGCAGCGGCTAGGCCAGCCATCCGTTGCCGCGAAGACCGACCGACCCGAATCCACGCTTGCCAGGTTGAGTCAGAACCTTCCCTGGCGTTATTCCCCGCCATTGTCCAGGGCCTCAAGGTGCTTCTCCATAGCCTCACAGGCCTGGTTCCAACGCGCCATGAGCGCGTGCCTGTTGAGCGGTTCGAACATCCCGTTCAACACCTTCTCAAGAGCGTCGTACGCGGCATCCTTGACCCGATCACGTGCCGCAATGCTGTAGTAGTTCATGACAGTGATTCGTCACCGACGCCCCATCAGATGGCCCGGCACACCGGATTCGCTGGTAATGCACAGACATCCGCATCTAGGAAGCAGACTTACTCTGCTGGGAGTATTCCGGACTTGAACGACTGGACGACTCCACGGTTAGCCGCAGATGCGCTCGGGATCGCAGGATCCGGGGTTCCCTGCGGCCGCGGCGCGGTGGAGGTCGGTGACGGTTGCATGCAGTGCCGTGAGTTCTGCGATCTGGGCGTCCAGGTCGGTCAGCTGTTTGGCCAGCAGGTCCCGGACGTGTATGCAGGGCCGAGGTCGCGGACGGTGAGGATGTCGCCGATTTGGGCGGGGGTCAGTCCCGCGGTGCGGCCGCGGCGGATGAATCCGAGTCGGCTGACTGTCTCCTGGGCGTAGCCGCGGTATACGTTCGGTGACCTGTCGGCCGCTGGCAGCAGGCCCCGGTGCTCGTAGAACCGCAGTGTCTTGGCCGTCAGGCCGGGTGTCGCGAAAGCTTCGCCGATACGCATCATGCACCTCATGTCCGCGGGAATGTACATCTTGACCTTCCGGTTTAGTGGAAGGTCGGGAGCTGATGCAGGCGACGGTAGGCCCTGTGCTGTGTGCGCAGCGGGCCTGACGGTCGGCCTCTTGACCTTCCCCTGTGCTGGAAGGTGAAGACTGGGGGCAGAACCATCGCGGGCAATGCTGCTAAGGGCACTGCGGGACCGCTCTGTGACAAGACTTTCGGATGAAAGATGCCTGACAGGACAACACCTGATTTCGATCTGGCCGTCATCGGCTCCGGCGGTGGCGCGTTCGCGGCCGCGATCCGGGCCACCAATCTGGGCAAGCGGGTGCTTATGATCGAGCGTTCCACGGTCGGCGGGACGTGCGTGAACACCGGCTGCGTGCCGTCCAAGGCACTGCTGGCCGCCGCCGAGGCACGCCACATCGCCGGGGACTCGGGCCGTTTTCCAGGGATCTCCACGTCCGCCGCCCCGGTGGACATGCCCGGGCTCATCGACGGCAAGCGTTCCTTGGTGGAAACGATGCGCTCGGATAAATACGTGGACCTCATCGCCGAATACGGCTGGGAAGTGCACCAGGGCAATGCCGTCTTCACCGGCACCCAGGACGATCCGGTACTGGAAATAACCGGCGCGAACGGGGTCAGTGAATCGATCCGGGCGGCGCACTATCTGGTGGCCACCGGTTCCACCCCGTGGGCACCCCCGGTCCAGGGACTGGCGGACGTGCACTATCTGACCTCGACCACGGCGATGGAACTGGAGGAGGTGCCCGAGTCCCTGCTGGTCTTAGGCGGCGGCTACGTGGCCCTGGAACAGGCCCAGCTCTTCGCCCGCCTTGGGTCTAAAGTGACGATGCTGGTCCGCTCTCGGCTGGCGTCCGCAGAAGAGCCCGAGGCTTCCCGCACCCTGGCGGGTGTTTTCGCCGATGAGGGCATCCGTGTCGTCCGCCGGGCCATCATGTCCTCCGTGCACACCGATCCGGCCACCGGCGGGGTCGTCGCGACTGCGACGGTCTCCGGCGGAGAGCAGGAATTCCGGGCCGCCAGGCTGCTGGTCGCCACGGGGCGGCGGCCGGTGACCGGGGGCCTGAACCTGGCTGGGGTCGGCGTGAAGACCCGGGACGGCGGCGAAATTCTGGTCAACAACCGGCTGAACAGCTCCAACGAGCGGATCTGGGCGGCCGGGGACGTGACGGGCCACCGCGAATTCGTCTACGTCGCGGCCTCTCACGGAACGTTGGTAGTGGAGAATGCCTTCAACCAGGCCGGTCGCGAGGTCGACTACCGGCACCTGCCCCGGGTCACCTTCACCAGCCCGGCCCTCGCTGCGGTTGGCATGACGGACCGGCAATCCAACGAGGCCGGCATCCGGTGCGAGTGCCGGGTCCTGCCCCTGGAGTATGTGCCCCGGGCCCTGGTGAACCGCGACGTCCGCGGTTTCATCAAGATCGTCGCGGACGCGGACACCGGACGGATCGTGGGGATAACGGCAGTTGCGAAGGACGCCGGGGACCTGGCCGCGGCCGGGGTCTACATCCTGGAAGCCGGGATGACCGTGGACCAGGTAGCCAACCTCTGGAGCCCCTACCTGACCATGGCCGAAGGAATCAAGATCGCCGCCCAGTCCTACAAAACGGACGTCTCCAAACTATCCTGCTGCGCCTCCTGACCACTGTCCCCAACCCGGAAAGAACACCCGCCGTGACCAGTGACTTCATGCAGCTTACCGACCGCCTGGCGTCCTCGGCCACCGGCATGGAAGCCGCGCTCTGGCTGCCCCTGCTGCACTTGCTCTCACAGGGCGATCCCGTGGACATCTCGGACCTGGCCGCCGCCACCGGCCGTACTGTGCCGAGGTCCGCTCCGCGCTTGCCGCTGTCCCCGACACCGAGTACGACGGAGACGGACGCATCATCGGTCAAGGCCTGACCCTGCGCCCCACCCCGCACCGCTTCGAAGTCGACGGAGCACAGCTATACACCTGGTGCGCCCTGGACACCCTGATCTTCCCGGCCCTGCTCGGCACCACCGCACGGATCGACTCAAGCTGCCACACCACCGCAGTCCCGGTACGGCTGAGCGTCAGTGCGTCCGGTGTGAGCGGTGTGCAGCCGGCCACGGCCGTGGTCTCCCTCGTCAATCCGGAGGACATGAGTTCGATACGTTCGGCGTTCTGCAATCTGGTCCATTTCTTCGCCTCGCCCGAAGCGGCCCAGCCGTGGCTCACCGCCCACCCGGGCGGTTCCGTCCTTCCCGTCGCGGTCGCCTGCCGCCTCGGCACGGCCATGGCCGAATCCCTGCTCGATGAAACCCTGCCCGCACAACCCGCCAAGGGAGCATACGGTTGCACCTGCTAAGGGCTCTCTTGTGCAACCGCGCCCTGACAGCACTTGCCCTCAGGCGCCACGGCCAGGGAGCGGACGTGGCTTACGGACTGCGCCTCGGGGGCCTCGTGGAGGGCCCGTCCGACGCCGGGGGTTACACCTCAACCCGGCGGCCGGCCTCCACGTCGGCCTGGGCCCGCCGGATCCGCCCGTAGTCACGCACGGTCGAATACGAGAGTTCCTCCGCTGCCTGTTCCTCGAAAATCCGGGCGAGGATCCTGCGGGCAGTATGGCGCTGCTTATGCGGCGCAGTCCGAATAAGTCGGGTACGGGTGGGTCGTTCCGGCAATGTCGGACGTAGTCATACCTTGGACCTCCAGGACCCGGTGGGATGGGCCAGATGGCTCACTCCGCTGGCGCGGCTGGCGTGCTCGTTGGGGGGATCGGACATTACCGCCGCCCCCTGGCATGCCGTGGAGGAAGGGTGCCTCGATGTCGCGCGCGCGTCAGCCCGAGGCGGACACCTGCAGATCCGAGCAGGGAAGACGACGCACGACCGATAACGGGAGGCCGCCGCCACGCCCAAATCCTGGCTCAACAGGGACACAATCAACCACCGCCACTATTTGTTCTTGCTGTGTAGTGCAGATCACTGAACTCCACCCCGGCACGGCCATACCTTGAAGACGTCAGCAAAGAACTCTTCGATGGAAGGTCGCAGTCATGGCTTCTGCATCAGCTCTGCCACGTCCCACGTCCGGCACGGGCATCGGCCGGCGTGTTCTCGCCGGGGCCGCCGGGGGTGTTGCCGGGGGTATTGTGTTCGGGATTCTCCTTGCGGTCATGGGAATGCTGCCCGTGATCGCGTCCATGGTCGGCTCCGGCTCGGCCGTGGTCGGGTTCGGGGTCCATCTGATGATTTCAGTGATGATCGGGCTGGGCCTGACGCTGCTGTTCGGCAACCGCTTACTGACCTCGTATCGCCGCGGCGCCCTCGTTGGACTCGGTTACGGGGCCATCTGGTGGGTACTAGGCCCGCTGATGATCATGCCGGTCATGATGGGCATGCCCCTCTTCGCCCCTGACCTCACCGCGCTGATGAGCCTGATGGGCCACCTGATCTATGGCGTTACTCTGGGACTGGTGGCGGTCCGCGTCCTGACGAGCCAGGCATGACCGATACGTGCCGGGTCGGCGTGACGGCCACTGTTTCCGGAGACCTGCGCCCGTGGGCCCCGCGGCAACGAGAGGCCGACCCGCTCATGACAGAACCCTCTGACCCGTTCAGCTGTTTGAATGAAGTTGATCTGTTCGCTGACCTGAGCGCGCAGGAGATCGAGGCCATGGACCTCATGGCCCCGTCCCGGCCGTTCCGCCGCGGTGAACTGTTGTTCAGCCAGAGCCAGCCCGTGAAGGCCCTGTTCATCCTCAAGTCAGGCCGGGTGCGTATTTTCCGGGTTGCCGAGGACGGCAAGGCACTGACGATGGCCATCCTGGAACCGGGCGCGGTTTTCGGGGAAATGATGCTCGTGGGTCAGCGCATGTATGACAACTACGCCGAGGCCATCGAAGACTCGGCGATCTGCCAGCTCAGCGTGGATGAGGTCGAACGGTTCCTTCTCTCGGATCCCCGCATCGCGATCCGCATTTCCCGGCTCCTGGGCGAACAGGTCGCCCGCCTCGAAGAGCGCCTGACCGACCTGGCGCTGCGGCCGCTGGCCGCCCAGGTGGCGTCCACCCTGCTCAAACTCGGTGACGCCGCGGGGCCGCCGCGCTTCGGTCAGGCCCGGACGATTCACCTGACCCACGAACAGCTCGCCGGTCTCCTGGGCGCTTCACGGGAGGCCACCAGCAAGATAATGGGCGAGCTCACGGCCAGGAAAGCGATCCGCCAGGGCCGCGGGCGCATCGTGATCCAGGACCGCGACGTCCTGCAAAAAACCGCCCGGAGTACCTCATGATGACCGCCACGTTCCATGGCCAGGTGATCGCCCGCTCGGAGCAGACGGTCTATCTGGAAGGCAACCACTACTTCCCGGCCGAGTCGCTGGCGCCGGACACGCTGGAAGACAGCTGGGTCCGGACCCTGTGCTTCTGGAAGGGTGTTGCCCGCTACCACCACGTCCGCGCCGGGGACCACCGGGCACCGAACGCCGCCTGGTCCTACCCGCGGCCCACACCCCTGGCCCGGATGATCAAAGGCCACGTGGCCTTCGCTCCCGGCGGGGGCGTCATCGTCGCCGACGACCATCCCTGACCGCGCCCCCGTACGTCGGTTGGTTTTTCCCCGTACGCCTTTTTGTCCTGTCAATCAATCCAGAGATAAGTGAGTCCCCGCATGCCACGCATTCCCGCCCATACCGTTGCCACAGCGCCTGAAGCCTCCCAACCGATCGCCCGGAAACTGGAGCAAAAGATGGGCAAACTGCTCAACATCCACGCAGGCATGGCCCACTCACCTGCCGTGATCGCCTCCTACGAGGGGATCTCCGCCGCCATCGCCGCCCACGGCAGCTTCGACGCCCGCACCCGCGAAGCGATCGCACTGGCCGTCGGAAACCAGAACGGCTGCGACTACTGCCAAGCAGCACACACCCTCTCGGCACGCCGGGCGGGGCTGGACGATGAGCAGATCCTCGCGGTCCGCGCCGGTGAAGTCGATTTCGACGCCAAACTCGAAGCGATCACCGCCGTCGCACGTGAAGCCGCGGCCCAGACAGGGAACGTCTCCGACGCGACGTGGCAGGCTGCCCTGGATTCCGGCTGGAGTGCCGAAGAACTGTCCGAGGCGTTCGCCCACATCGCGGCCAACCTCTTCACCAACTACTTCAACCACTACGCCGGAACCGAACTGGACCTTCCCGCAGTCCCGGAACTGACCGCCTAAGACCCGCGGAAGGTGGAAGGGGGCACCCACTCCCTTCCACCGGCCCGTTCCCGGCGCCCTAACATCCGACCCGCCGTGGAGGTGGGCGCCCGGTGCGGAGTCGAACCTCACACCGTGGCGAAGTGGCGGCGGCGCTTCCTGGAGCGCCGGCTGGACGGTCTCGTCGATGATCCCAGGCCCGGCCGACCTGCCGGTATCACCAGTGATCAGGTCGAGGATGTCGTGGTTGCGACACTGGAATCGACGCCGAAGAATGCCACGCACTGGTCCCGGGCGAAGATGGCCGAGCGCTCGGGGCTCTCAAAGTCAACGATCGGGCGGATCTGGAAGTCTTTCGAACTCAAGCCCCACCGCGCCGACGGGTTCAAGCTCTCCAACGACCCCTTCTTCGTGGAGAAGGTCTACGACGTCGTGGGCCTCTACCAGAACCCGCCTGAATCCGCTGTGGTGCTCTCCGTGGACGAGAAGTCACAGCTCCAGGCGCCGGCCCGGTCCCAGCCGGCCTTCCCGATGATGCCCGGCATGCCGGAGAAACGCACCCACGACTACGTCCGGCACGGAACCACAACCCTGTTCGCGGCACTGAACACCGCGGACGGGTCCGTGATCTCCAGCCTGCACCGCAAGCACCGGGCCATCGAGTTCAGGAAGTTCCTGACCAAGATCGACGCTAAGGGCCCGGAGGGCCTTGACGTGCACCTGATCTGCGACAACTACCAGACCCACAAGACACCCGTCGTGAAGACATGGCTGCAGAACCACCCACGGTTCCACATGCATTTCACACCGACTTACTCATCGTGGCTGAACCAGGTCGAGAGGTTCTTCGGTTTCGTCACCGAGGACCTGCTGCGCCGCAGCGACCACCGCAGCGTCCAAGCGCTCGAGTCCGACATCCGCAAATGGGTCAGCGAATGGAACACCAACCCCACACCCTTCACCTGGACCAAGACAGCAGAACAGATCCTCGAATCCATCGGCCGACTTCTGAACCGAATTTCAGGCGCAGGACACTAGGTTTTCGCTTCTTTATGGCTTGGCGAGGACGGGGCTCGGTCCTTCTGCATGGAATCGCTTGGTCAGGCTAAGGCATTGGTACCCCGGAATGATTGGATGTCTCGCCCGGCCCTTGTCCCCAGCGTTGATGCTTCTGTTGCTTGGTAGAGCTTGGTCCCGTCGGTACCCCCGTCCGGCGGGACACTTCTTTGGTCCTCAACGGCAGGGAGTTCCGGAAGGACAACTGGGGGGCCAAAGACCTCTGTCGCCGACGATCCACGAGATTCAGGTGCGCCGTTCCTGGCCCGTGGCCTGTCTCCTACTTGGCTATGTGGCGCGTTTCGGTTGTCCTGCAAGGTTCCAGTGGGTAATGGTGTGGCCTTTGGGGCAGAACGGCCGGCCGATGCGCCTGGCCTCCACGGTGGTGCCTGCAACTATTTCGACGTACCACGTCTCTACCAGCCGTGTCCGGCACTTCGGGCATTTGTGCGCCGACTTCCGTTGCTCCATTGAAACAAGCCCAAGCGCGCACCAGTTCCTGAGCGAGGTATTGCCCTCCCAAGACTTGACGCCGACATCCAAAGGCTCCTCAGGCCCGTCGCCGGACCACCGCCAGCCAGCCTGCGACCCCGATAGCATCAGGGATATAGCCCCGCGATGTCATGGTTCGGAATCCGCAGACAACAACCATGCCCGCTCGCTGCTTCATCGTGTTTCGCAGCCGACGGGCATCGGCCTTCGCTAGCACACCACGTGCCTGTTCGAGCGCCCGCCAGACACCTATCTTGCCTGAGAACTGATCACTTCAGGTCGTTGCGAATGCTCCGCACCCCGACAAGGACGACCTCTTCACAGCCTCTCGAGCCGCCCAGTGAAAGGCTTCCACCAAATAGGTGCTCCGCCGCTAGCGGGCATGATGCTGCCTTGCGTAATGAAGTAGACGCCGCCGTCGTTGTTGGCGGGCACCCACCATCCGTTGGCGGGACAGTGTTCCCCGGTCCTCTGCCAGTGCGCCTGCTCATCTTCCAGCGCTGTTGAGGGTTGAAACTGGCTGCGCTTCTTCACGCTTCCTCCTTGTGAGGGCTCGGTTTGTTGTCGTTGTCCCGCAGCTGGTGTGTGGCGAAGCGGAGCAATGGCGCCTATCGTCGTCGGATCCCAGCGTGCAAGCTTGACGAGAATATTTTACATTCGGATTGTTGACAATCATACAGATCCCTTTTAGGTTTTATGTAACACAGATCACAGAACCCTTCCGGGTCCTGCTTACGCCGGTGAGTCCGGGCGAACGGAGTGCATATGACAAGCAACATTTCTCGGCGGAACGTTTTTCGCGGTGCGGGAGTGGCGGTTTTTGGCGCCGCTGTTGCGGGGTTGGCCACGGGTTGTTCCAGCGTGGCTGTTGGCGGGCCGGCATCAGGTACCGCCGCCAACCTTCTGGAAACGGCCAAGTCGCAGGGCTTCTTGCGGGTAGGTATCGCCAACGAGCCGCCGTACACGCAGGTCAGCGCTGACGGAAAGGTCACGGGGTGCGAGCCGGACGTGCTTCGCGCCGTTTGCCAGCGCCTGGGCATTGGTGACGTCCAGGGCATCGTCACCCCGTATGAGTCCATGATTCCCGGGCTCAATGCCAACCGGTGGGACGTCATTGCGGCCGGACTCTTCATGAAGCAGTCCCGTTGCAGCCAAGTCCGCTACTCGGAGCCGGTCATTGTCTCCACGGAGTCCTTCGCGACGCCCAAGGGTAACCCGAAGGGCATCACGTCGGTAGCTGGCATTCTGGCGGACAAGTCGTTGCGAATCGCTGTGCTGCCGGGCGGATTCGAGGAGGGTGTGCTCAAAGCTGCGAACGTTCCCGCTTCCCAGCAGGTCAAGGTCAATGACGGGCGAAGCGGCCTGGAGGCACTCAAGGCGAATCGTGCGGACGCTTTCATGCTTCCCACGCTGTCGCTCAAGGCCCTCGCCAAGGACGACCCCAGCTTCGATATCACGGCCCCCGTCAAGGATGCGCCGCGCACCGGTTCAGGTGCGGCCTTCCGGCAGGCGGACGCAAGCTTCCACGAGGCTTACAACAAGGAACTCACCGCGTTCAAAAAGACCCCTGAGTTTGCCGGGATCCTCACCAAATGGGGATTCGATCCTTCAGTGGTGGAAGGCGTTACCGCGCAGGAGCTATGCCAGACCGCCGGCTGACCCGCCTCGCGCAGAAGGGGAATAGCCTATGTCCGCAATAATCGAGTACGCGCCGTTGCTCTGGCAGGGACTCTGGACCACTGTCCTGGTCGCGGTGCTCAGCGGTGCTTTGTGCCTCGTAGTCGCGTTCGCGGCTGGCCTGGCCAAGCTCTCAAGGCACCGTCTGCTGAGTTGGCCGGCTGGAATGTTCATTGAAGTGTTTCGCGGCACTTCTCTTCTGGTCCAGATGTTTTGGCTGTTCTTTGCTCTTCCTTTCTTCGGGATCCAGCTTCATCCGCTGACGGCTGCGGTGCTTGCTCTCGGATTGAACGAAGGAGCCTATGCGGCGGAAGTTGTCCGTGGCGCCATCGCCAGCCGGGCCAAGGGCCAGACCGAAGCATGTATCGCGCTCGGGATGGAACCCGCACTTCGGTTGCGTAGGATCATCATTCCGCAGTCCATTCCGGCCATGCTGCCTCCGTTCGGCAACGTGATGGTGGACCTGCTGAAGAATACGTCCCTGGTGTCGCTGGTGACGGTGGCGGACTTGACCTTCAGGGCCCAGATGATCCGCAGTACCACTGGCCAGACGACGGCGATTTTCACCACGATCCTGGTGATCTACTTCGTTCTTTCCTACCTGCTGACTCTGTTGACCGCTTGGCTTGAGCGCCATTTTGCGCTAGACCGGAAGGCTATCTCGGCCCAGCGCAAGGAACACCGACTCGTAAAGGTGGGTGCAGCATGATCTGGGACAACCAGTTCGCCATTTCTGTTTTTCCCGCGCTCCTGCAAGGACTGTGGGTCACTGTTGAGATCACGCTGCTAGGGACTTTGCTAGCCGCGGTGCTCGGGTTGTTCTTCGCGGTTCTCAGGAGGCTGGCCGTACCGGTCCTATCGCCGGTGGTTTCCTTCCTCGTGGTGTTTGTGCGTGGAACCCCGCTCCTGGTCCAGGCCTACTGTGCCTTCTTTGTGCTTCCGGACTACGGAATCAGCTTTGACGCCTTCACAACCGGAGTGGTGGTGATCGGCATCAACTACAGCGCGTACATGGCCGAGGTTTACCGCAGCGGGATCCAGGGTGTGCCTGTGGGCCAATGGGAAGCGGCAACCGCCCTTAGCCTCCCCGGGGCCCGAACATGGGGCAGGATCATCCTCCCGCAAGCCGTGCGCACCGTGGTGCCCATGCTCGGGAACTACCTCATCCAGATGTTCAAGGACTCTGCAGTCCTCTCAGCCATCACCGTGGTGGAACTGATGGCCACGGCGCAGTCGATCGGAAGCTCGAGCTTCCGGTACCTGGAACCCCTCACCATGGCCGCCATCCTCTTCCTGGCCATCAGCTACCCGGCCTCCAGGCTCGTCAACAGATTGGAGAGGCGCTATGCGCCCCAGCACTGAACCCCAAACCCTGTCCGCGGACGTTGCCCTTGCTCCGGACCCCATCATCAGGTTCCGGAACGTCAGCAAGAACTGGGGTTCCAACCAGGTCCTGAAGTCACTCAACTTCGAGGTCGCGCCGGGCGAGAAGGTGTCCATCATCGGACCTTCCGGGTCCGGCAAGACCACCATCCTGCGCATACTCATGACCCTTGAGACGCCCAGTGAAGGCCTGGTAAGAGTCGACGGCGATACTCTCTGGGACGTGACGGCCGGGCAGAAAATCCGGGAAACGCGGCAACTGCGGGAGACTCGGCGAAAAATCGGCATGGTATTCCAGCAGTTCAACCTTTTCCCCCACATGACGGCGATGGAAAACATCATCGAGGCGCCGATCCACGTACTTGGCATGGACAAGGCCGAGGCACGGGAGCGTGCTGCGGAGCTTCTGAATACGGTGGGACTGGGCAAGCACATGAACCACACGCCGCCGCAGATGTCCGGCGGTCAGCAGCAGCGCGTAGCCATTGCCAGGGCGCTGGCTATGCGGCCGAAGGTGCTGCTTTTCGATGAGCCCACTTCGGCCCTTGATCCGGAGCTGATCGGTGAAGTGTTGAACGTGATCCGGAACCTGGCTCACACCACGGACATGACCATGCTGATGGTGACGCACGAGATGCGTTTCGCCGAGGAGATTTCCGATCGAGTGGTCATGTTCGATAACGGCGCTGCCGTGGAGAGCGGGCCTCCCGCCCAGATATTCAAAGACCCGCAGCAGGAGCGGACCAGAACCTTCCTCCGGGCCGTCCTGCAGCATTGAGCCCCGCTTAGACCTCCACGATCATCGAAATTTCAACGGGCGCCTGCCCGGGCAGTTCGGCCACACCCACGGCTGCCCGGGCATGGCGCCCTCTGTCGCCGAAGGCGCGTTCCAGGACCAGCGAGGCGCCGTTGATCACAGCAGGCTGGTCACCGAATCCTTCCGCGGAGGCTACGTAGCCTGTCAGGCTGACCACGGAGATGATCCTGTCCAGTGAACCCAGGTGCTGGCGCAGCGCGGACAAGCAGTTCAACACTGCCGTGGCACTTGCCTCTTGACCCTGTTCAATGCTGAGATCGCGTCCGAGCTTTCCACTGATGGAGAGGACGCCGTCGCGGGTGGGAGTCTGGCCTGAAGTGAAGACCAGGTTTCCCACCTGCCGGACGGGCACGTAGTTGGCCACGGGAACGGGCGCTGACGGCAATTCGCGTTCGATGGCGTCGATCGCGCTTTCGTGGATGTTCATGGGGCTCCTTGGGGGATCCGGCGACACCAACCGGGGTCATCACGGACACTAGGCAAACAAGGCAATATTGTCAACAATCTACTATTGAAGGGTATATTATGGACAGCACTACAGGTGAAGTCGCCGGTCCGATCGCTCAGGAGGGTATCGGCGTCGTGTGCCCCTTTGACATGGCACTGGACCGGGAGCTGTGGAGGTGGATGCCCCAGGACGTGTCCTTGTTCTTCACGCGGACTCCGTTCGTGGATGAACCCGTCAGTGTGGAAATGGCAGAGGACGTAAGTGATGACAATGATGTCCATCTGGCGGCAAAGAGCCTGAGCGCCGTTAATCCGCGTGTTGTGGCCTACGCCTGCACCTCGGGAAGTTTCGTCAACGGAGTTGCCGGTGCCCGCCACATCTCCAAGGTGATGGAGGCTGCGAGTGGTGCGCCGGGGATCAGCACCTCGGAAGCCCTGCTGGAGGCGCTGGACCACCTTGGTGCCTCGCGCGTCGTCGCCGTCACCCCCTACGTCGAGGAGCTGACCCTTCGTCTGGGCGATTTCCTGGAGGAGGCCGGACACTCCGTGGTTTCCCAGGCCGGGCTGGGGCTGGAAGGGGGAATCTGGGAAGTTCCATACCGGACCACCTGCGAGCTCATTCGGGCGGCCGATGTGCCGGACGCTGACGTCATTTTCATCAGCTGCACGAACCTGCCGACTTATGACATCATTGCGCCCCTGGAACGCGAACTCGGCAAACCCGTACTGTCGGCCAACCAGGTCACGGCGTGGGCTTCCCTGCGCCGTTTGGGCAAGTCGGCCGTAGGTCCGGGCCAGCGCCTGCTTTCTTAGTGCCTCGCACCAAGAAAGGCGTCCCGACGGCGGTAGCAACTTTGCTTCCTGCCCGTCGGGACGCCTTCCTGATTGTGTCGGGGGTTGCCTGCGCTTTGCCGGTTGTAGCTTAGGCCTCCACCCGGATCCCGGCCGCGTGCTTGAAGAGGTGGCCCAGCTCGTCGCAGGTGCGCAGTGCGCCGGCAAGGCGCAGGCCCTGCCAGACTGTCACCTGGTTTGCTGTCAGTACGGGCTTGCCGAGGGCCGCCTCGAGCTCGTTGATCCACCGGGCGCTGTGCAGCGCGGTGTCCGGGATGAGGATGGCCTGAGCCTGCGGGCTGTCGTTGCTCCGAGCCAGCGCAAGCACGCCCTCGCGGTCCAATTCGCCGGCCAGGGCGGCGGTAGGGATGTCGTGGCTGACGAGCTGGGTGACCTCAATTCCGCCGCGGTTCAGCAGGTCTACAAAGTGCCGGGAAACATCCCCGGGATAGGTGGCGGCCACGGCGACCCTTTCCAGGCCCAGGGCGTGCACGGCGTCCACGAAGGCAAGCGACGTGGATGAGACGGGCACGCCCAGGGCCTCCTGGACCTCGGCGGCTTGCCGTTTGGCGCCGTCCCAACCAAACACAAAGCTGCCGGACGTGCAGGCCCACATGACGGCGTCGGGCTGGCTTGAACGGAGGGCTTCAGCGCCTTCCAGCAGCCGTTCGCTTTTGCCGAGGTCCAGCAATGCCTGCACTTCGTGCGCGTCCACCCCCACGGACGTGTGGACCAAGGGGAGACTTACCCCTTCGCCCAGGAGGTCCGCCATGAAGGGGTAGTCGTCTTCGGCTCCAAAGCCCGGGTAAAGCATGCCAATGGTGACACCCATCATTCTCCCTCTCGACATTCGGGAGCCAATCTCCGCGAATTGTCCACAATCATACAAAGAGTAAACGATAAAAGATAGGTTAGTAGGATTGTTGACAATTGTGATCGGGGCCACATAGCCTGATCGCAGTGTTTATCGGCAGACGAGTCAGGACAGACAAAGGAGCTTCGGTTTTGATTGATGCACTGCAATGGGCCACAGCTACGGAGCTTCTCGCCGCCTATCGATCCAGGGAAGTTTCCCCGGTCGAGGCCACGCAGGCGGCCTTGGATGCAATTGAGGCCCACGATGATGACCTTAACGCCTTCTGCCTCGTCGAACCCGAGTCGGCACTCGAATCCGCCCGCGCATCCGAGGCGCGCTGGCTGCGCAACGAACCCCGCGGCCTGGCCGACGGGGTCCCCACCTCCATCAAGGACCTGATGCTCACCAAAGGGTGGCCGACGCTGCGTGGATCGCTGCTCACGTCGGCTGAGGGGGATTGGAGCGAGGATGCTCCGGCCGTCGCAAGGCTCCGCGAGAACGGGGCGGTGCTGTTCGGCAAGGTCACCAGCCCGGAATTCGGCTGGAAGGGCGTCACCGACAGCCCGCGCTCCGGGGTCACCAGGAACCCCTGGGATCTTTCCCGTACCTCGGGTGGATCCAGCGGGGGCAGTGCCGCCGCTGTTGCCCAAGGCATGGGCCCCTGGTCTGTAGGGACCGACGGCGGTGGTTCCATCCGCATACCCGCCGGCTTTACCGGCGTCGTTGGCTTCAAGCCCACCTACGGGACGGTTCCGCTATACCCGGTCAGCCCATTCGGGACGCTCGCGCATGCCGGCCCGATCACGCGCACCGTCGAGGACGCGGCGTTGATGATGGACATCATTTCGCAGCCGGACGCCCGCGACTGGTCCGCCGGCCCCGCGCCGACGACGTCTTTCTCGCACGGGTTGGCGGACGGGCTTCGCGGCCGGAGGGTCGCCTTCAGCCCGAACCTTGGCTACGGCAGCAATGATCCCGACGTCGAAGCGGCAGTGCGCGACGCCGTGCAGGTCCTCGCCGAGCTCGGCGCGGAGGTGGAGGAAATCGATCTTGGGTGGTCGGACCCGGTGGACGCCTATCATGTCCTGTGGTTCAGCGGCGCGGCCAAGGTGGTGGAAGGCTACGGAAGGGGCGCCTGTGACCGCATCGATCCACTGCTCGCGGCAGCATTGGAGCGGCATTCAGGCTTCACTGCCGGCGATTTCCTGGATGCCACTGCGGTGCGGATGAAGCTTGGCAGGGAAATGGGGCTGCTCCACGAGCGCTATGAGCTCTTGGTCACGCCCACGCTGCCCATTCCGGCCTTCGAGGCGGGCAGTGATGTGCCCGCGGGGTCATCGTCGGAGGATTGGACCTCCTGGACGCCCTATACCTACCCCTTCAACCTGACACAGCAGCCTGCCATCAGTATTCCCTGCGGGTTTACCGCGGAAGGCCTGCCCGTCGGGTTGCAGCTTGTGGGCCCACGGCACCAGGATGCACGAGTGCTCTCCGCGGCTGCGGCCTACCAGGGCGCCGGCCGGTGGCACGAACGCAGGCCGCTCGGCAAAGCACAGTTGTCCACCACAACAAGGAAGTAAGGCAAGAACATGGCCAGATACATCAACATCACCCTCGAGAAGCGCGGGGTTACCTGCAAGGCCCTCCTCCACGACGACGTCGCACCCCGCACCAGCAAGGCCGTCTGGGATGCCCTGCCGCTGAGCAGCCAAGTCTTCCATGGAAAGTATGCCCGGAACGAGATCTATAACCTCGTTCCGGCCTTCGCCCCGGCTGAACCCGGGGCGGAGAACACCACGGT
The DNA here is from genome assembly GCF_044358315.1 of Arthrobacter sp. FW306-04-A. Lineage (GTDB taxonomy): Bacteria > Actinomycetota > Actinomycetes > Actinomycetales > Micrococcaceae > Arthrobacter. The sequence goes on along the minus strand of NZ_CP084559.1, from coordinate 3,191,365 downwards.
GACTCCGATCCCGGGTGACGTTTGCTATTTCACCTTCACATCGAATGACCTGAAGACGCCTTCCCATGGTTACGAGGCGGATTCCGGGACGGACACCGTCCAGACAATTGTGGACCTGGCAGTGTTCTACGGACGCAACAACCTCTTGCTCAACGGCGATACCGGCTGGGTTCCCGGAAACGTGTTTGCGACGATTGTCGAAGGCCTTGACGAAATGGCGGCAGCTTGCCAGGACATTTGGATGGGAGGCGCCCGCGACGAGACACTGACGTACTCGCGCGCGGTCGATACTGAGGCCTGAATCCGGGTGCCGGGCTGTCCACGGGACAGCCCGGCGTTGGTTTAAGTGTTAAGAAAACAATGGCTGTTAATGTAGGATTGTAGACAGTTTTAGTCTGCTTCTGCGAAGGAGACATAGGAAGGGTCCAGTTGAGCGGCCGCGGGCCGCGAGGGACTCCAGGCGGAAGAGTGGTCAAGCGATGCAGAGATTCGAGCCGGTGGTGCGGGAGTCCACGCCATCCATCATTGCCGACAAATTGCGGGCCGCGATCGGGCTGGGCCGGATTCCCCCCGGAGCGCAGTTGGGCGAGGCTGAGCTGGCAAAAGAACTCGGCGTGAGTCGCGGTCCTCTTCGCGAGGCCATGCAGCGCCTGACCCAGGAGGGCTTGCTCATCAGCATCCGCAACCGGGGCTTGTTCGTCATCACCATGACCGAAGCGGAAGTCCGCGACATGTACGTGGCGCGGACCGCCGTCGAACGCGCTGCCTCCGAGGTAATCCTCCAGAAGGACGGAAAACTGATAGCTGCCCGGCTGTTGGAAATCGTGAAAGCCATGGACAAGGCCGCCAAAAAAGGCGACATGGATGCGATGTCCGAGGCTGACATGGAGTACCACGCAAGCTTGGTGGCCGCCGCCGGGAGTCCCCGGCTCACCCGGATGCACAACACCCTGCTCACCGAAACACGCATGTGCCTTACTGCGCTGGAAAAGAGGTATCCGGATCCCCACGCCCGCGTTGAGGAACACCGCGCAATCGCAGAAGCCTTGGGGGAGGGCCGCGAAGAACTCGTCGGCAAGCTCCTGATACGCCATATGGAGGATGCCTTGGAACGGCTTACGGCCGGCGATACGGACGCCGCAGAAGAAAAAGCGTAGGCGCAAGTTAGCGACGAACGGCTGGCCGCACGTAGTGTGCGGCCAGCCGTTTGCAGTTGTTCAGGCGGGTGTTCAGCTCCAGGTGTGGCGTAGGCACATCAGCGCATAGGCGCGGGCCGCGGCAACCAGCTCAGCGATGCTGACCGACTCGTTCACCTGGTGGGCTTGGTCGTTCAGTCCGCCTGGGCCCATCACGATGGCGGGCACACCGAGGTCACGGACGATGAAACCGCCGTCGCATGCGGCAGTCCAGCCGTTGATGGCGCTTTCCACGCCCACGTCCGCCAGCGAGCTGACCGAGTTCAGGACCAGGGGATGTGTCCCTGGAGTCAGGAATCCAGGCATTTCCATGGTTACCTCCGCTTCCACGGAGACGCCGTCGGAATCAATTCCGGCCTCACTGATCCGGGCCCGGAGCTTGTCCAGGATCAACTGCGCGTCCTCGTCGGGCATGAGTCGGCGGTCCAGGGAAACCGTGCACTCTGCCGCCACCATGGACGTGCCTGTGCCTCCCTGGATGAGTCCGGCATTCCAGCTTCCCGCGCCGAGCAGGGGGGCTTGGTCTGCCTGGAGCCGGGCGTGGTCCTCACGGACCAGGTCGAGGATTTTCGCAGCCGCGTCAATTGCATTCCGTCCATCCGCGGGCCTGCCGGAATGGGCTGATTTGCCGGTGATCTTCAGTTCGATGTAGCTGTCTCCCCGGCATCCGATCACTGTTTCGAGGTCGGTTGGCTCAGCCACGACGCACGCCGAGTAGGAAAAAGACGGGTCCGCCTGAGCCGCGGCGGTAAAGGCCCGGATGCCGATACCAAGGTCCTCCTCGTCCACCGTGCAGACCAGGGCGGCGTTTCCCGGCAGATCCGCGCCGGCGTCCTTAAGCGCCTTCAAGGCAATGACGACGGCGGCCAGGCCGCCTTTCATGTCCGTAGACCCCCTGCCGAAGAGACGGGCGTTCCTGACATAGGGTTCAAACGGAGGTTGCTCCCAGCCGGTTCCAGCGGGAACAACGTCCGAGTGGCCCAGGAAGAGGACTCCGGGCTGCCCGCCGCCGGGGAGGACGGCTGTGAAGTTCGGGCGTCCGGGGGCCACTGTGTCTTCCGACACCGCAAGGCCCGCTGCCAGGCAAAAGTCCCGGAGAACCTTCACCGTGGCCTCCTCGGTGCCGCCCGGATTCTCCCCGGCGGCGGCCACGAGGGCGGTGGTCAGCGAAACGATTTCGGACTCGCTGACCAGGTCCAGCACCCGTTGTTCTAGAGCGGCGTTCAATGGTTCTCCCCGTCTTTCAGGGCAGCAAGCTCCCTGTCTATTGCCCGGCGAAGGCGAATGATGCCCTCTTCCGCGCGTTCCGGAGTGGTGGAGGCGAAGCAGAGCCGCAGGGCGTCGTCGAACTTTCCGCTCGCGGAGAGGGCCGGCCCGGGAATGAACGCGACCCCTTCTGCCAGTGCCGTTTCGAAAAGCTTGCGCGTGGAGATGCGCGCGTCCTCGCCCTGCAGAGTGAGCCAGAGGAAGAAACCGCCTTGGGGGTCGGTGGTGGCTACCCTGCCGCCAAGGTGGCGGCGCAGGCTTTCCTGCATCGCATCTTTGCGGCGCTTGTACTCGGCGCGCAGGCCCGCGAGATGGTTGTCCAGGCCGCCGCGGCGGATGAACTCGGCAACGATGTGTTGGGCGGGAACGTTGGTGCAGGTGTCCATGGCCTGTTTGGCATTGATGACGAGCTGGCGCAGCGATGGATCCGTATCCACCCACCCTACGCGCAGCCCCGGTGCCAGGATTTTTGAGAAGGTGCGGACGGAGAACAGCAGCGGATCTCCCGGGCTCAGCGCCTGGAGGGAGGGCAGGTCCTCGCCCTGGAAGCGCAGCAGGCCGTAGGGGTCATCGTCGATGATGACGGAGTTCCATTCGTGTGCCAGTTCCAGGAGCTGGTGCCGGCGGGGTAGCGAGAGCGTGGTGCCGGAGGGGTTCTGAAAGTTCGGGATGGTGTAGATGGCCTTGGGTATTCGGCCCGCGGCGGCAACTAGTTCGGGCAGTGCCTCCACGATGAGGCCGTCCTCGTCGATGGGCGCCTCAAGCAACTCGGCTCCGTAGCTCAGGGCGGTAGCGCTGCCGTTGGTGTAGGTGGGGCTCTCCACTATGACCAGATCGCCGGGGTTCACGAAGATCTTGCATGCCAGGTCCAGGCCCTGCATGCCGCCGGCCGTGATGGTCACCCGTTCCTCGGCGGTGGGGTCCGGTGTCCCGGCAAGGTACTCAACGAGTGCCTTCAGGAGCACAGGCTCACCCTCTGTTGCGCCGTAGGTCATGGAGCTGTGGTCGATGACCTGGTCCGCGATGTCGCGGAACTCGGCGAGCGGGACAGCTTCGTCCGCGGGGGAGCCCATGGCGAAACGGACAATGTCATGCGTCTGCGAAGCCAGCAGGGACGTGCTGGAATCGATGACGGAGCCGACCAAGCCGGCCGCCCGGTCCGCCAACGGCAAAATAGCGCGGGAGCGGGTGGCGAAGTGGTCAACAGTCATGGCCTAGCCGCCTTTCTGGATGAGTTCGCGGGGAAAGCTGGTGAAGGTTTCCACGCCGTCGGCCGTGACGCGGATCGACTCGGAGAGTTCGTAGCCGTAGTTATCCATCCACATGCCTCCGATCACGTGGAAGGTCATGTTCTCCGCCAGGATGGATTCGTCCTCGGAGCGGATGGAGATGGTTCGCTCGCCCCAGTCGGGCGGGTAGCCGACGCCGATCGAGTAACCGATCCGGGACGGCTTTTCGAGGCCGTACTTGGCCAGGGTCACGTTCCAGGAGCGGGCAAGTTCGCGGACCGGAACACCCGGCTTCACTTCGGTCAACACGGCATTCAAGCCGTCTGCGACGGCGTCTTCCAGCTTGGCGAGTCGGTCGGACTTCTTGCCCAGGGTCAGGGTCCGGGCCAAGGGGACGTGGTAGCGCTGGTAGGCGCCGGCCAGCTCGATGACAACTGCTTGGTCGGCTTGGAAGCGGTCTTCGCTCCAGGTCAGGTGCGGAGTGTCCGCAGCCTCTCCGGTGGGGAGCATCGGAACGATCGCGGGGTAGTCGCCGCCCATCCCATCGGCCCCGGTGATTTGGGCGTGGCTGATTGCTGCGGCGGCATCGCATTGGCGGACACCGACGTCGATCGTTTCGACGGCCGCCTGCATGGCCGCCATGCAGACCTGCGCGGCGCCGCGCATCAGTTGGATCTCGGCCGGGGACTTGACCGAGCGCACCCAGTTGACCAGCTCGAAGCCGTCCACCAGGGTCCATTCGGGAATGGCGTTGACCAGGGAGCGGTATGCCTTGGGGGAGAAGAAATGCGAGTCCATTTCGAGGCCGACGCAGCCCTGGGCTGCCGGGGCGATGAGATAACGTTCCCGGAGCGCCGAGGCCACCCAGTCGAAGGGATGCACATGGGGGCGGTGCACGTATTGTTCCGGGTATCCCACGATGCTTTCTTGCGGCAGCCAGCTGGTACGGAAAGCCCCACCCGCATCCATCGCCCGGGTGAAGAGGATCATTGGCCCGTCCGCGGGGACGAAGACCAGTTGCGGAGTATAGAAAGACCAGGCGTTATAGCCGGTCAGGTAGTAAATATTGGCCGGGTCGGTGACCAGAAGCGCCGAGAGACCCTGCTTGGTCATCTGGGTGCGGACGCCTGCAAGGCGGGCGTCGTATTCCTCTTGGCTGAACAGCAAGAAATACCTCCAAGAAAATAGTAGATTGTTTACAATTTACCGCATGTGGTGGAGCTCACAAAACCGGCAGTCCGGCCCGCTCCCTTGCGGGTCAGTTGCCGCTGACGTAGCCGCGTTCCTTATCCACCAGATTGGCAAGTTTTTCACCCGCGGACCAGCGCTTCAGGTTGTCCAGGAACTGGTCTGCCAAGGCATCCCTCCAGCCGATCACATCGCCGCACATATGCGCGGACATGTGGACGTTGTCCATGGTCCAGAACGGGTGCGTTGAAGGGGGTGGCTCCTCGCTGAATACATCCAGCGAAGCGGCGGCGATCCGCCCCTCGCGCAGGGCCTGTACCAAGGCCGCTTCGTCCACAAGGGCTCCGCGGCCAACATTGATCAGGTGCGCCGAGTCCTTCATGGCTTCGAGGATGGAGCCGTCCACCATGTGGCGCGTCTGCTCCGTGAGCGGGGCTATCAGTACCATGTGGTCTGCCCAGGGGGCATGTGCGGCCAGATCGGCGCTCGGGTAAACGGTGCCGAAGTCCGGATCATCCTCGCGTGCCGTACGTCCGATTCCACGCACCTCCAGCCCGACGGCGCGCAGCAGCCGGGCCGTGGCCCTTCCGATCCCCCCGGTACCCACCACCAGGGCGCGCGAGCCTTCGGTTCGGGTCAGTTCGCGGTGTTGCCACGCTGATTGTTGCTGGAGCGATTTGCTCCGGTGCAATTGCTTGTCGTGGGCCAGGATGGACGCCAGCGCAAACTCTGCGATGGGCTTGTCGAAGGTGCCGTGGGCGTTGGTCACCACTACCTCGGAGGTGCGGAGCTCCTCAAACATCATCGCGTCGACTCCGGCGGCCGCAACATGCACCCACTGCAGGGAATCCGCGTTCGGCCAGGCGTCCTTCAGGGCTGAGGAGAAGAAATCCCAGAGGAACAGCACGTCCGCTCCGCGGGCTGTGTCCGGGAGGCCGGCAGCGTCCGTCAGGACGACGTCGGCGTGCGCCTCTATGGCTGCCAGGTTGTAAGGGCGGGGCTGGCCTTCGGCGACGAGGACCACGACGCGGGGCCGTGGTCCCTGCGGCGATCCACTCGGTAGCGGAGGGTTGATTCTTGTGTTACTCACGCCACAACCGTATCCCAATTGCAGGATTGTTGACAATAGACACATGTGATGTGCATCATGGTTTGCATGACTTCCCTCAGCCCCGCACTCAAGCAAGCAACCCCCGTTGTCGTGGACCATGCCCTTGGCAGCTGGATCCACGGGACCGATGGCAAGGACTATCTGGACTTCACCACTGGCATCGGCGTAACCAGCACCGGCCACTGCCACCCGAGAGTGGTAGCTGCGGCACGCGAGCAGGTGGGGAAGATCATCCACGCCCAGTACACCACGGTGATGCACAAGCCCTTGCTGGAACTGACGGAAAAGCTTGGCGAGGTACTTCCCGCCGGCCTTGATTCCGTCTTCTATGCAAACTCCGGTTCCGAAGCCGTCGAGGCCGCAGTCCGCCTTGCCCGTATGGCCACGGGCCGCCCCAACATCGTGGTGTTCCAAGGCGGTTTCCACGGCCGCACCGTTGCCGCAGCATCCTTGACCACCGCCGGCACCAAGTTCTCTGCTGGCTTCGCTCCGTTGATGGCTGGCGTCCACATGTCCGCTTTCCCGTATGCCTACCGGTACGGCTGGGACGAGGCGCTGGCCGTGGAGTTTGCCCTGCAGGAACTCGACTACCTGTTGCAGACCCGCACCGCCCCCAACGACACCGCAGCCTTCCTGATCGAACCCGCACTGGGCGACGGCGGATACCTGCCCACTCCGCCGGCCTTCATGGAGGGACTGCGCGAGCGTGCGGACAAGCACGGCATCCAGCTGATCTTCGACGAAGTCCAGGCCGGTGTCGGACGCATGGGCAAGTTCTGGGGTCACCAGTTCTCCACTGCGACGCCGGACATCCTCGTCACCGCAAAGGGCATCGCCTCAGGCTTCCCGATCTCTGCCATCGCCGCTTCCACGGAAACCATGTCCAAGGCCTGGCCCGGATCCCAGGGCGGAACGTACGGCGGCAACGCCGTCTCGGCAGCGGCCGGCGTCGCCACCTTGGAAGTGGTCCAGGAAGAAGGCCTCGTGGAAAACTCCCGTATCCGCGGCGAACAGCTACAGGCGGGGCTGAAAGAGATCCAGGAGCGTTTCCCCGTGATAGGTGATGTCCGCGGACGTGGCCTCATGCAGGGTATTGAATTCACTGACGAGGATGGCAACCCGGATTCAAAGACGGCTGCCGCCGTGCAGCAGGCCACCACGGAGGAAGGTTTGCTCACCCTGACCTGTGGACCTGCCGGCAACGTTGTCCGGTTGATCCCTGCCCTGGTGGTCACCGCCGAGGAAATCTCGACCGGGCTGCAGCGCTTCGAAGCTGCCGTCGGTGCCGTTGTTGGAGCCGTCGCAGCCACTGCCGGAGCCTGAACCGTCCATGAGTGAAGCCTTGTTGCCCGTCACCTCACGCCGCGTGCCGGAATCATCCGGCGCGCGGGACCCTGGGCGGCCACATGTGTTGGAGCGCCTGGCGGTAGCCGGAATCCCGGCCGACACGTCGCCGCGCCGGCTCGCGGAGTACTCCTATGACGCCTCCAACTACCGGGTTCCGCCGCTGGCCGTGGTCTTCCCGCGTTCCGTGGACGATGTTGTGGCCACCCTGGAGGCCTGCCGCGAAACCGGCACTGCGCTGATCAGCCGTGGCGGCGGGACGTCCATGGCGGGCAACGCGATAGGACCAGGCATTGTGCTGGACTTCTCGAGGCACATGAACCGGATCCATGCGATCGAACAGGCAGCAGGCACCGTGGCCGTGGACCCAGGGGTGGTGCTCGCTGTCCTCTCCCGGGAAGTGGAGCAGGCGACGGGCAACCGTTTTACCTTCGCGCCGGATCCGTCGTCCAAGAACCGCGCCACCATCGGCGGTTCGCTGGGCAACGACGCCTGCGGTAACCACTCCGTCCGTTACGGCCGCACCTCGGACCACGTGGTGGAGCTCGACGTCGTCACCTCCGACGGCGCCCAGCTCACCGCCACCGCTGGCGGGGTGCGCGCCACGAACCCCGGGGACAAATTCGCCGCTGATCGCGCAGCCGCACTGACCACGTCCCTGAAGGAGCTTGCCCACAACAACCTGGCCGAGTTCCGCGTGGAGCTGGGACGCATCCAGCGGCAGGTTTCGGGGTACCACCTGGACAATTTGCTCCCGGAGAAGGGCTTCAACGTGGCCCGGGCCCTGGTGGGTTCCGAGGGTACCTGTGCCGTGGTGACAGGGGTCCGCATGAAGGTGGTGCCCAAGCCCGGCAGCGCATTGCTGGTCTGCCTCGGCTACGCGGACGTCGTGGATGCCGCGCGTGACATCGAAACCATCCTGGAGTTTTCGCCGGCCGCCGTAGAGGGCATCGACGAGGCGATCGTGGATACCATGCGTTTCCGCCGGGGTGAGGGCGCTGTACTGGGCCTGCCCGAGGGGAAGGCGTGGCTGTATGTGGACCTCGACGGCGAAGACCCGGACGAGGTCCATGCCGAGGCCGGGCGTCTGCTCGCGCGACTTAAGCAAAACGGCCGCCTCGTGGATGGGCGGAAGGTTCCGGACGCCGTCGAACGCGCTTCACTGTGGCGCGTCCGCGAGGACGGCGCAGGGCTTTCCTCAAGGCTGTCCACCGGCGGTGAGTCGTGGCCCGGGTGGGAAGATTCCGCCGTCGCGCCCGAAAAGCTTGCCGACTACCTCGCCGAGTTCCGCACGCTTTTGGACGACTATGGACTCCGCGGCGTCATGTACGGGCACTTCGGTGCCGGCTGCATGCATGTCCGCATCACCTACGATCTGCGCACCGAGGAGGGCCGGGCAGTCTTCCGGAGGTTCTCCGCCGATGCCGCCCGTCTTGTGGTCAAGCACGGCGGATCGCTCTCGGGCGAGCACGGCGACGGCCGGGCGCGATCCCAACTGCTTCCGCTGATGTACTCGCAACGCATGCTTGAGGCCTTTGCTGCCTACCGCCGTCTGTGGGATCCCGCCGGCATCCTCAACCCGGGCTCGCTCACGGATCCGGATCCGCTGGACGCGAACCTGGCTTTGGACGGCGTACCGCAGCGTGAATGGCGGACCAGCTTTGACCTTCGGCCGCTACATTCCGGCGGCGGATCCTCCGTCGAAACGGATAACCCGCACGCCGCCGGAAACGGCATTGATCCCTGGGTCCACGCTGTGCAGGGGTGCATCGGCGTGGGCCGCTGCCGGACCGATTCCGGGGGAGTGATGTGCCCCAGCTTCAGGGCCACCCGGGACGAGAAGGACTCCACCCGCGGCCGTTCCCGCGTCCTGCAGGACATGGTCCGCGGCGCCCGCACGGTGGAAGAGGGCTGGAAGTCCGAGGAGGTCCGCGAGGCCCTGGACCTCTGCCTGTCCTGCAAGGCGTGCTCCAGCGACTGCCCCACGGGCGTGGACATGGCCAGCTACAAGTCCGAATTCTTCGATCACTACTACCGGGGACGGATCCGGCCCCTCTCGCACTTCTCCCTGGGCTGGCTGCCGCGGTGGCTGAAGATTACTGGCCACATAGCGCCGCTGGTCAATGCTGTCCTGGCCACGCCCTTGGGCACGCTGGCTGCCATGCTCGGCGGACTGACTGCCCAGCGCTCGCTGCCAAGGTTCGCGGGCGGCAAGGAATGGCGCAAAGAAGTCGCGGCAGCCGGCGTGGACATGGGTGGAGGGCATGGCCCCAAGACGTCCGAGGGCGTCGTCTTGTTCGTGGACACCTTCACCCGTGGTTTCCGTCCCGAGGTGGCCGGCGCCGCGGCCCGCGTCCTGGCGGGGGCGGGGGAGCGGACCGAATGCTCGGCGGATGCCTGTTGCGGGCTGACCTGGATCTCCACGGGCCAGCTGGACACCGCAAAGAAGTTGCTGGCTAACGCCGCGAAAGCCCTCGACGACGGCACCGACCGGCCCATCGTTGTGGTGGAGCCCAGCTGCGCCGCCGCGTTGCGCAAGGACATGCCTGAATTGGTGCACACCGAACAGGCCCGACGCGTGGCTGCCAGGGTACGCAGCTTTGCCCAGCACGTCGATGAGCTGGCGCGGGGCGGTTGGAAAGCCGCGCCGGCACAGCCGCTGCCCGAACAAGTGGTGCTTCAAACGCATTGCCACGAGTACTCCGTCTTTGGTCCCGGTACACAGAAGGCTGCGCTTGCCGCCGTCGGCGTGACCGACGTGGTGGATGCCTCTGGGTGCTGCGGCGTGGCCGGCAACTTCGGCTTCGAAAAAGAACATTACGGGGTGAGCATGCAAGTGGCTGAGCAGGCGCTGGCTCCTGCGTTGCGTGAAACGGCCGCGGACACCGTGGTGCTCACCGATGGTTTCTCCTGCGCCATGCAGGTCCGACAGCTCGATACGGAGCGTCCCGGGCAGCACATTGCCCAGCTCCTCGACCCGGGCTCAACTACAAGCTAGAAAAGGATTCCCCATGACAGCCCAGACCACATCCCCCCGTACTTCCCAGCAGGCATTGGAGGCGATCGCCAAGGTCAGCACCGGTCTGTTCATCGACGGAGAATGGGCGGAGGCCGCTTCCGGCGCGCGCTTCGACGTCGTGAATCCCGCCACCGAGGAGGTCATCGCCACCGTGGCCGACGGCGGTCCCGAGGACGCGCGGCGGGCCATCGAAACTGCTGGCCGCGTGCAGAAGGAATGGGCGAGGACCTCACCGCGGGAGCGGAGCGAAATCCTCCGCCGCGCCTACGATCTGATCATGGCCCGCCAGGACGAACTGGCCCTCATCATGACCACCGAGATGGGCAAGCCGTTCGCGGAGGCCAAGGGCGAGGTGGCTTACGCGGCCGAGTTCTTCCGCTGGTTCTCCGAAGAGGCAGTCCGCATCGGTGGCGACCTTACTACCACCGGCGACGGCAAGAACCGGATCCTCGTTTCCAAGGAGCCCGTGGGCCCGTGCGTGCTGGTCACGCCGTGGAACTTCCCGCTGGCAATGGGCACGCGCAAGATCGGCCCTGCTATCGCGGCCGGCTGCACCATGGTGTTCAAGCCCGCCAACTTGACGCCGCTGTCCTCCCTGGCACTCGTGGACATCCTCATCGAGGCGGGGCTGCCCAAGGGCGTGCTCAACGTTGTCTGCACCACCAAGGCCTCGGACGTCGTGTCACCGTGGATGTCCAGCGGGATCGCCCGCAAGGTCAGCTTCACCGGTTCCACCGAGGTTGGCGTGCGGCTTCTCCAGCAGGCATCGCAGCACGTCATGCGCTCTTCGATGGAACTGGGCGGCAACGCACCTTTCATCGTGTTCGAAGACGCCGATCTGGACCGCGCCGTGGAAGGGGCTGTGGCTGCGAAGATGCGCAATATGGGCGAGGCCTGCACTGCGGCGAACCGCCTGTTTGTCCAGCGTCCCATTGCCGACGAGTTTGCCCGCCGCCTCGCTGCCCGCCTGGAATCGCTTTCGCTGGGCGACGGCGCGGAGGCCGGGACCGACGTCGGGCCCCTGGTGGAAGAGAAAGCACTGATCAAGGTGCAGGAGCTGGTGGACGACGCCGTGTCCAAGGGTGCGACGGTGATTTGCGGTGGCTCCCGCCCGGAGCGTCCCGGCTATTTCTACTCGCCCACCGTACTGTCCGGCGTGAGCCCGGAATCGGATCTGATGAGCCAGGAGATCTTCGGTCCGGTGGCCCCCGTGGTGCCGTTCGACACGGAGGAGGAAGTGACCCGGCTGGCCAACGACACGCCGTGGGGGCTGGTGGGCTACCTGTTCACGCAGGACGTGGACCGCGGCTTCCGCATGGGGGACGCGCTCGAGGTGGGCATGGTGGGCCTCAACACCGGCATTGTCTCCAACCCCGCTGCGCCGTTTGGCGGCATCAAGGCCTCGGGCCTGGGCCGCGAAGGCGGACGCGTGGGCATCGAGGAATTCCTGGAGACCAAGTACATGGCCGTTCCGCGGGCATGATTTACCATTTTGTGGTGCGGGTCACCCTGCCTCCCGGCGTCGGAAGAAAATCCCCGGCGCTCCAGAAAACTATCTCCGAAAGAAGGGGCAAGCTGTGATCAGCACGCAACCGCTCCGTAACGGGCACGACGAGCCAAAGGCGGCTCCGGGCTCGGAGCCGCGCACTGTAGAGGGCCGGAAGACGCTTCACCGCTCCATTCTCGGCTCTGCGCTCGGGAACGCCGTCGAATGGTTCGACTACGGCGTCTACGGCTATCTGACCATCTACATGGCCGTGAACTTTTTTGGATCGCAAAAGGGCGACGGCGGCCTGGGGGTCACTCTGACGCTTGCCACCTTGGCGCTGTCCTTCCTTGTGAGGCCGTTGGGGGGCCTCATTCTCGGACCGCTGGGCGACAAGGTTGGCCGGCAAAAGGTCATGGTTCTCACCGTGACCCTCATGACGCTTGCCACAGGATGCATCGGCCTGCTGCCGACCAATGGCACCGTTGGATTCGTTGCGCCCGTCCTGCTGCTGCTTTGCCGGCTTGTCCAAGGGTTCTCCGCGGGCGGCGAGTACGGCGGAGCGGCCGTCTACATGGCCGAATCGGCGCCGGACCGCCGCCGCGGCTTCCTCGGCTCCTTCCTGGAATTCGGGACCACGGTGGGGTTCATGCTCGCCGCGATCGTCTGCACCTCGCTCATCGCCATGGTGGGGGACCAAGGCATGCAAGATGGCTGGTGGCGGTTGCCGTTCCTGCTGACCATTCCGCTGGGCCTCACGGCGCTGTGGATCAGGACGCGCCTGGTTGAGGCGCCGGTGTTCTCCGAGGCTTCCGCCCACCGGGAGACCATGCGTTCGCCGTTGCGGCACGTGCTGGCGCACAACTGGCGGCAGATCCTGGTCCTCTCAGGATTCGTGGTCCTACTCAACGTGGCTTTCTACCTAATCCTGGGGTACATGCCGACGTATCTGAGCGGCCAGCTGGGCCACAGCGCCGCACAGGGAAACTGGATGCTGGTGGTCACCATGGGCCTGATGTTGCTTGCGATTCCGCCAGTGGGTGCCCTGTCCGACCGCATTGGGCGTAAGCCGCTGCTGATCGTAGCGTCGGCCGGCTATGCGTTGCTGTCCGTACCGGCGGTCATGCTCCTTGGCCTGAACAACCTCGTGTTGCAGTTCGTCGGCCTGGCTGTGCTCGGTCTCCTGTTGGTGATTCTGGTGTCGTCCGTATCGTCCACGCTTCCGGCGTTGTTCCCGACTGCCGTGCGCTATACCGGCTTCGCGATTGCCTACAACTTTTCGACCGCATTCTTCGCCGGGCCGTCCCAGACGGTTGCCAACCAACTGATCGAGACGACGGGGAACCAGCTGGTCCCGGGCTGGTACATGGCGATAGCCGGGGTGATCGGGTTCATCAGCATTCTGTGCATGCGTGAGACGTCACAGGCCTCGCTGCGCGGCGAGGAACTGCCCGGCGCCCCGGAGTCGCTCGGGTTCCCGAAGCCCGGGTTTGTGCGGCTCAACCTGCAGGATGCCGAACAGCGCCGCTCGACGTTCCAGGCCAGCTGGCGTGCTCAGCTGCCTTCCCAGGTTCCCGGGGCCCGGTCCAGCGCGGGAGACTGGTGACCAGAACGGCAGCCACGACCAGGTGCATCAGGGCCAATGCCGCTTTCACGCCGACTGTTGTCCCAGCGGTCAGCGGTCCTGCGAGGGAGAGGAGCAGGACAGCCATCGCTGTCGCCTTCCATAGCGTCCGGCCGTTCCTGAAGGTTCGGGTCAATGTCGCGAGCAAGCCCCAGCCGACCAGTCCGGCACCGGCGGCGGTCGCTGCAACCGCCGCCGGGGTGACGACCTGGATGGGCGTCGGGCCGAAAGAAACGGTCAGTGGGGCGCCCAGGACCGGCACGGCGATGGCCCACACGGCCAGTGCGCCAGCCGCCGCAAGGATGATGAAGCCCGCCGAGCGTGTCGCGCGGGAGCACAGGATGATTGATTTCCTGCGGTGCTGGATGAGGGTCGTTTCCACGGCGATCTCCCTGGCTTGGGATATGATTAGGTGTCTAACTATCCGATAAAGTTAGCTGTCTAACTATTTTCTCGCAAGGGGATCCATGGACTACGAGCAGGCCCACGCCCTGAATCGGGCGATCCGAACCATTGGGATGCGTCACCGCGCCTTGGCCGGGTCGGTGCTCCATCAGGTCGGGCTCACCGTCGGGCAGGAAGCCTTGATCATGGACCTGGCCGAGCATGGACCCAGAACGCAGGCCCAGCTCGCCGCGGCGGCAGGCTGCGAGCCGCCCACGGTCACCTCGGCCGTGAAGAGGCTGGAAGCGCTGAACCTGGTTGCCCGGCGCCCGTCCATGCTGGACGGGCGCGCCAATGTCGTGGAACTCACCGGGCTCGGACGGGATCTACTGCAGGATCTCTCGGCTGCCTGGATCCGGCTGGCGGAGTCCAGCACGGCCGGGCTCTCCCGCACCGGCGTCGAGGATCTGATCGACGCCCTGACCGACCTCGCACGCAGCCTCGGCTCCGCCCCGGACTACCTCGCAGGGGCATCGAGCACACCTAATGCACGCTGGCGCGCATGAACCGAATCGGGTTGACTTTGCGATTGTTGGGTTTCCGAATCGACCGCCGCCTGTGATGGCCCCGGGGCGCTGAGCGTTCACCACGCGGAGGCAAGCTGCGGAGAGCATGTTCTGGGTTTCGACGGGGTATCCCATGACATTGGGGTCGCCGCGACTCGGAATGGTTCGGTGTATGGTTCAGTGCGCGGTGCTTGGGAGATGGCGGCGCGGAAGTCCACTGCTGGGCAGGTGGCGTTCAAGGAGAGCATGTTCTGGGGCACGATCGAGCCCCACGAGCACCTCTCGATTATCGGCGACAAGGCAAAAGTTGAATGCTTCGCTCCTGTCGTGCCCGAGCACTGGCCCGGCCACGAAGACGTTCCCACCGAAATCGTGCTCAGCCCGCGAAATCCGCTGAACCCCGTGCGGAAGGCCATCCAAGTGGACGAGAAGGTCCTGGCCGCCGGCGGTCACCACGGCTCGACATGTTATGAGCACCTCGGTTTCTGCAGCGCGGTCCTCGGCGAATCCGCGGAGCTAACCGTCCAGGACGGCCTTCGTGCCGTCCGGATGGGACTGGCCGCGGAACAGTCAGTACGCGTAGGCAGGGCAGTCGAGCTGAACAGGCCAAGGGTGTAGCCTCGGTCTTTCATGGGGCGTCGCCGCCGGGGCGTGTTTGAACGACGAAAGGTGCTCCTGAACTGGGAAAATGTTGTCACCACACATCATTTCCTAGGCAATTCAAGGAGCACCTTTCTGGTGAACAAGTCTACCGGCTGGTACCCGTCTGTCCGTGTTGATTCCACCGGCGCCGGGGCGGTGTCCCAGGCCGGCGGGCTCGTGCTGACCGAAACAATCCGGGCGACGGGGTTGATGGCCGGGTTGTCCGCGGCGCTTGGGCCGTGGCGCAAGCCGTTCGCCCTGCACGATCCGGGCAAGATCCTCACCGACCAGGCCCTGTCGCTGGCCACCGGCGGGGACTGCCTGGCCGATGTCGACCGGCTCCGGACCCAGCCGGAGGTCTACGGTGTGGTTGCCTCGGATCCGACAATCAGCCGCCTGGTGAAAGTGCTCGCCACGGTCAACCCGGCCAAGGCACTGTCCGCGATCAACAAGGCACGCGCCGAAGCCCGCGCCCGGGCCTGGAAAGCTGCCGGGGACGCCTCGCCCCTGCACGGCGCCGACGTCTCGAACCCGGTCGTGATCGACATTGATGCCACGCTCCTGACCGCCCATTCGGACAAGGAGCACGCCCGTCCGACGTGGAAGAAAGGCTACGGCTTCCATCCGCCGGCAGCGTTCATCGACCACGGCGCCGAAGGCACCGGTGAACCCCTGGCCGTGATCCTGCGACCGGGCAATGCCGGATCAAACACCGCCGCCGACCACATCCAGATCGTCAAGGACGCACTGAAACAACTCCCGGCCGCACACCGGTCCGGGCGGAAGATCATGATCCGCACAGACTCCGCCGGCGGCACCCGCGAGTTCCTGCGCTGGCTCGCTCGAACTCTCCGCATGGCCCAAGGGCCTTCGGGTCATCGTCCGCAAGGAAGTCCCGCACCCCGGGGCGCAGCTGCGGATCACCGACATCGACGGGATGCGCTACACCGCGTTCGCGACAAACCAGGCCCGCGGCCAGCTCGCGGACTCGGGGCCGGGATCTTCGAGATAGCCGGCAAGATCAGCCGCCACGCCAGTCAAGTCACCGTGCATCTGGCCGTCCCTGACCCCGAAACAACCCTGCTGACAAAAGGCCTCACCAGGCTCAGCACCATCACCCCGCCATAACCGGCAACCGAGCCAGAGAACCGCGAATCGAAGGAAGTAGGAGCAGCATCCCGGGAGGCAGTGGAACCTTCCGCGCCCAGCCGCCATGGTCAGCGGGCACCCTGTCGCACCCTCATGCAAAAATCAAACCCAGTCAGGCAGCCGGTAAGCCCTGACCCCGCCGAAATCCCGCCCATGAAAGATCGAGGGTAGCCCCCGGTTGTAGCCAACATAAATAGCCCGAGCCTTTATCTCAAGACTCCTGCGAGCCTGGATCTTGGCCCATGTCCGCCACACGTTTACCCCACGGAAACGATGAAAAGCGATGAGATATCAGCGACCTTGCGAAGCAAGAAAAACGCCTAAATTCCGCGGATTACCAAGCCAACACCTGCGTTTGGCAGACAACAAAATGTGCCCTTCCGTGAGAAGAGGTCAGGAGTTCGAATCTCCTTAGCTCCACATATTTCAAGGGATTTTGTGGCTCGAGCGCTCTCGACATATATCCCGCTTAAAGTCTCGGCTTTCCAGCACAATCACCGGGCCTGGTGGCGGTGAAGGGAAAAAGAGCGCGGACAAAGGACCGGCGACCGGCACGTCCTTTCAAAAAGATGAACGCAATATTCCGACACGCCGCTGGAATTTCACCTACAGGACAACTTTGCAGGTGGTTTAGGGCCCTACGATAAATCGTCATCACTCGTCTATAGAGGAGATCCATTGTCTTACCAGCAGCAACAGACCGTCCCGGCCGGCAGCGCCGTCCCGCTTTGGGCCCCGTACTATGGTGCGCCCATCGGTGAGGCCGCACGCCGGTTCTTCAAGAAATACGCCACCTTCACCGGCCGCGCCAGCCGCAGCGAATACTGGTGGTGGACCCTCATCGCCGCTGTCGTGAGCATCGTGCTGAACATCATCATGTCGGTGGCCGGCTCCGCTGGCGCTACCGTCAGCGACTCCGGAACGATGGTTCCGGGTCCCGGCGCGATCGTCGGCGTCATCCTCTTGGTCATCTGGGGCCTTGCCGTCATCGTCCCGTCCCTGGCCCTCGTCGTCCGCCGCCTGCACGATGCGAACTTCAGCGGCTGGATGATTCTTATCGGCCTTGTTCCGTTCCTCGGTGGACTGGCCCTGCTTATCTTCATGTTCCTTCCGCCTAAGCCGGAGGGCCAGCGGTTCGACGTCCCCGCCTAGCGTCAAAGCGGAGCCATACTAAAGGCCACCGGCATCACGCCGGTGGCCTTTAGTTGTGCCGCATGTGTCGAATGCGTAGGGGACGGTTCAGGTCGTTGGCCGGAAGGCAGTTGGCCGTAAGAGAGGGCCGGTGGACGCACGGATGGTCAGATGAGTGGGTAGCTCGACCTTCATGCGAAGTTGGGACTGGCCATGGCGCAGCCTGCTGACGAGCATGTCGGTTGCGACCCGTCCAGCTTGTTCGATCGGGGCGGTAAGGGTGGTCAGGGGCGGTTGGCAGAAATCGGCTCCGAAGATGTCATCGCATCCCACGACGCTTATCTCATCGGGGACGTCGGTGCCGCGTTCCCTGAGCCGGACGAGGACGCCGATGGCGACCAGGTCGTTGAAGGCAATGCAGGCGGTGGCGCCGCTGTTGAGCAAGGTGTCGGCGGCGGCGGCGCCGGACCGTTTACTGGGGTGATAGGGTCCGAGGCGGCGGATGGTGATGCCCAGTGACTCGGATCTCTCCTGCAGCGCGTCCCATCGCCGGCCGTCTGACCAGGAGTTCGGCGGGCCGGCGATGTACGCAATATCCCTATGGCCAAGTGAAAACAGGTGCTCCATGGCCTGCTGGACCCCGGAGGCGGTGTCAATGATGACGCTGGGGACGCCAGGGGTGCTGCGGTTTATGGTCACGAGGGGTGATTTGGCGGCAGCGCTGATGAGCTGTTCGTCGCTGAGCCGGGTGGCGGGAAGAATGAAGCCGACCGCAGAGCTTCGGAACTCTTCCAGGTATGTTGCTTCCAGCTCGACATCCTCTTCGGTGTCGACGAGCAGTTGCGTGTAGCCGGCAGTCTTGAGTTGGTGCTGCGTGCTGCGGATGAAGTCAAAGAAGTACGGGTTTGTGATGTCTGGAACCAGGACGGCAACGGCGCCTGACCTGCCCGGGGCCGTACTTCTGGGATAGGCAGAGGGGACGTATCCCAGTTCATGCGCCGCTGCTTCGATGCGTTCCCTCGTCGCCTGGTTGACTCGGTGCGGTTGAGTCAAAGCCCGCGACACCGTTGAGGCGGCCACACCACTGAGAGCGGCCACATCTCTAATGGTCGGTCCCCGACCCAGCGGGCTGGCTCCAGGGCTGGCCTCGCTAATGCTCATAGTGCCCCCTCGTGGCCACGCAATGCGTTCTTGGACTCCATAATCTCTCATCTGCGAAGCTCCCTCCTATCTGTGACGGCGCAATCCTCGAAAGCAACAATGGCAATTTATGGCAACCGTTGCGCATGTTGCAGCAACTGTCATAGTGTTCCAGCTAACATCCGGCCTGTCTGGCTGGTTCCCCCGAAGATCTCGGGGCGACTCAACGAGGAGCACGAAAAGACATATGAACAACTCAAGGACCCGACTTTTTGGCGCGGTCGTTCTCATTTCGCTGGGAGCGTTGGCCGTGTCTGGATGTGGCGCCGACAACAACTCAGCAAGCGCAGGCGGCGCAGTCAACGGCCAGGGCAAGACGCTGGACGTCCTGGTCGGTGCCAACACAAACAAGGCCGAGCAGTTCAAGGCCTGGCAGACTCACATTGCCGAGGCTTTCAAGAAGCAGACCGGCGCCGACTTGAAATTCGAAACGTTCGCTAACGCCAACGATGAGCTTTCCAAGATCCAAACCTCCGTTGTCGCGGGCCAGGGCCCGGACGTCTACGCGGTGGGTACAACCTTCACGCCGACGGCATATTCGACGGACGCTTTCGTGAAGTTTGACTCCAAAATGTGGGACAAGGTAGGCGGCCGTGACCGTTTTGTTCCGGCGACCTTGGGAATTTCCGGTCCCGACGCCCAGAACGAAGTGGGTGTGCCATTTACATCCAGGCCTTATGTTCTGGCCTACAACACCGAACTGTTCAAGCAGGCCGGGTTGGATAAGCCGGCGAGTACTTGGGACGGGCTTCTGGACCAGGCCAAAAAGCTGACCACGGGATCCACGTACGGATTCGCGACAGGATACGCCGACAACTACACGCCGTGGAAGTTTGCATGGACCATGGCGAACCAGTCCGGCAACCCCCTGGTGGATGGAAAGACGGCCCGCGTCGATGACCCGGCAGTTCTCAAGGCATACCAGACATACTTTGGCTGGTTGACCAAGGACAAGGTTGTCAACCCGGCCGCAGTAGGGTGGAACGACACCCAGGCCGCAGCGGACTTCGCAGCGGGCAAGTCTGCGATGATGTTGATGACCACCGCATCATCAAAAGTCACGTTCGATGCCTCCGCGGTAAAGGGCAAATACGCCTACGCCGTGATGCCGACCGTACCGCCCGGACAGGCTTCCGCGCCCTCTGGTGGCCAGCCGGTCAGCTCCATCATTTCCGGCGACAACCTAGTGGTCGCCAGGTACTCGGAGAACCAAGACCTCGCAGCCGCGTACATCAAACTGCTCACCAGCGAAGACGAGCAGATCAATTACAACAAGCTGTTTGGGGATCTTCCCACCAACGCCACGGCGGCAAAGAAGGTCCAGGACGCTGATCCGTCGCTGTCACCGATCATTGATTCGGCATCAAAGGCCAAGACCACTCCGTTCACCGGCGCATGGGGCGACATCCAGTTGGCGCTGACCAACGTAGTCGTTCAGGCCCGCCCCGATCTTGGCAATGGCAGCGTCAGTGAGGCCACGCTCAAGGCTTCGCTTGCCAAGGCCCAGAAGGACGCCCAAGCCTCCCTTGACAGGGCGTCGGCAAGCAAGTGAGCATCACGATAAAAAAAGACGCCGCCCTGCGGCGCGCCCCGGAGCTTGGCGGGCAACCGCCCGCCAAGCGCCGGCGGACTGTGAGCGAACGAAACCGTCCGCTGTGGATGCTCACCCCCGGTGCGCTTCTGATCGGCCTGATTATTATCGTTCCCCTGATCCTGGGCATCTACATCGCGATGCTGCAACTGGATCAGTACACCATCCGTAAGTGGATCAGTGCCCCTTTCGTAGGATTGAACAACTTCGTCGAAGCGTTCACATCCACGGATCTGGTCCACGCCTTCGGCAACAGCGTCGGTTTCTCGGTGATCGCCACCGTAATCACGGTACCGATAGGTATTTACGCCGCATTGGCGACCCAGAATGCCTATCGTGGCAGGTCGTTGGTGCGCTCGATGTTCCTGATCCCCTACGTCCTTCCCTCATTCGTAGTGGGAAGTTTCTGGCGCACGATGCTGCAGCACGACGGCATCATCAACAAGGCACTGACCGGGTTGGGACTCCCTGCCGGCCAATGGCTCACCGGTCCGGCCAGCTTCTGGGTCCTGATCCTGGTCGAGGTGTGGGCTGCGTGGCCCTTTATCTACCTGATGGCACTGTCGGGCCTTCAATCCGTGGACCAGGAAGTCCACGAGGCCGCGGCGATCGACGGCGCCCTGTGGTGGACCAAGCTGCGCTACGTGATCTTTCCCTATCTGCGCGGGCCGGTCGCCTTGGCATGCCTCATCGCGACCCTCCACCACATGAACAATTTCTCCCTTGCCTTTTTGCTGTTCGGCGTCCCGGCACCGTTTGACGTGCAGGTACTGCCTACCCTCGTGTACAGCATGAGCTTCACCAGCCTGCGGTTCGGCATGGGGGCGGCTATGGCCCTCATCTCGCTTCTGCTGATCGCGATACCGCTCTACTTCTACCTCAAAGCCGTACGACTCGACACCGGCACCGACGCGGGGGGCAAGAAATGAGCAACCAGACTTCCGACGTCGTCAATGAAGTCCCGCTGGAGGCTTCCAAGGCGCTTCCCCCAAAAACCGCGATGCGAAAGACCGGTCGGCAGACTGCCGCCGTTTACCGCCTGCTGCCGACCCCTTTGCTGGCTGGAGGCACCATCGTGCTGTGCGCGATGGTCGCAATTCCCCTGCTCTATATCGTGTTCTCGTCCATGAATTCGGATGTGGAAGTGGCCCGTGGGGCATACTTCCCAACGGAATTCACCCTGGCCAACTACACGAAAATCTGGAGCACCCTGCCTTTGGGGAATGGCCTCCTGAACAGCGTCATGATCGCCGGGCTGGTCGCGGTCGTCTCCTCCTTGCTGGGCATCATCACCGCTTACGTACTTGTGCGGTTCGAGTTCGTCGGTCGGATCACCATCCTGCGGGGGCTCATCGGCCTGCAAAGTGTTCCAGGCGGCCTGCTCTTGCTCCCCGTGTTCGTTCTCTTCGCGTCAGCGGGCAACTATCTGGGGATTACCGTCATCGGCACGTACTGGGGTCTTTTCCTTGCCTACTTGACCTTTGCGCTACCTTTCTCGACTTGGGTCATGGTCACGTACCTGCGGGGTCTGCCCAAGGAACTTGAGGAAGCGGCACGCATTGATGGCGCCTCCTCCCTCGGGGTGCTCTTCCGAATCATCTTTCCGCTCAGCTGGCCCGGACTGGTCGTCTCCGGCGTCTTTTCCTTCTTGCTCGGCTGGAACGATGTCATGTTCGCTTCGGTCCTGACCCGCCCCAACACGCAGACCGTTGCGGTTGTGCTGCAGATATTCGGCTCCTCCGCGGAAGGTGGAGCGCTGCCCCTCTACGGCCAGATGATGGCAGCCTCCCTGGTCTGCGCTGCTCCGGTCGTCATCCTCTACTTGATTTTCCAGCGATTCCTCGTCGGCGGCATGACCGCCGGCGGAGTCAAATAGACCCGGCACACAGGCTGCCACCATGTATCACCGCCAAGGAGAAAACGACGTGACCGTCAAGCAAACCCAGTGGACATTGTCCGGATTCGGCGACGAAATAAGTCCGGACCCGCTGATCCAAATTGCCGTTCTGCAAGCTTTGGGCGCGAACCATATCGAAGTACGCAGCGCCTGGGGCACCAACATCGTTGAACTGTCCGAAGAAGACCTGACCCGGTTGGACCTGATCCTGCGGGAACAAGGCATGGGCGTGTCGGCTATCGCCTCTCCCATCGGGAAGGTCGACGTCACCATCCCTGTCACAGCCGAACTGGACCGCCTCCGCAAGGCGATCCATGCGGCTAAGGTCCTCGGCACACGCTACATCCGGATCTTCTCCTTCTACCGGGCAGAAGGCACGGGTCCCGAAGAGGTCCGCGACGCCGTCATGGACCGCATGCGCGCCCTTGCTGCAGAGGCACAGGCACACGACGTCGTACTGCTCCATGAGAACGAAAAGGACATCTACGGCGACACCCCCGAGCGTGTCTTGGACATCATCACTACCGTCCATTCGCCGGCCCTGAGGGTTGCTTGGGACGCCGCGAACTTCGTTCAAGTAGGGGTCAAACCCTTCAGCGAGGCCTACGACATGCTCCGCCCCTATCTGGAATACCTTCAGGTAAAAGATGCCCGCGCCGATGACCGCCTCGTGATGCCGGCAGGGGAAGGCGACGGAGAACTTCGCGAAACCATCAAGGCATTGAAGGAAGATGGCTTCGAAGGATTCGCCTCCCTGGAACCTCACCTGGCAAACACCCACCACCTCGGAGGATTCTCCGGACCCGCCGCGTTCGGAGTTGCCGGGCGCGCCTTCAACCGCCTCCTCGAAGAAGCCGGAGTGGGGACCAAATGACCAACGCCAACACAGTGGGCACGCCTGGACCCCGTTTGCGCACCGCCATCGTCGGTTGTGGAGTCATCGGGCGCCAGCATGCCCAGGTGGTCACTGCCAACGGGGACCTGGAGCTCGTCGCCCTCATCGATGTAGTGGAGTCAGCCGCGACCGGGTTGGCCGACACGGTTGAGAATCAGTCACACAAGCCGGGCCCCGCGACTTTCGCAACCCTCGCCGCTGCACTGAGGAACTCGGACATCGACCTTGTCGCCATCTGCACACCGAGCGGGCTGCACTCCGACCTGGCCGTCGAGGCACTAAGGGCCGGCAAGCACGTCATTATCGAAAAGCCGATCGACGTGGACTTGCCCAGCGCCAGGCGCGTTGCGGAAGCAGCGGCAGCCGCGACCGGGCAGGTCACCTCGGTGATAAGCCAGCACCGCTTCGACCCGGCCAGCGTTGCTGTTGCCAGCGCGGTCAAGTCGGGCCGCTTCGGCAAGATCACATCTGGCGTGGCTTCGCTGGCTTGGTGGCGGGCCCAGAACTACTACGACTCCGGCCAGTGGAGGGGCACCTGGGAGCTCGACGGCGGCGGAGCCGTGATGAATCAAGGCGTCCACAGCGTGGACCTGCTTCTTTGGTTCATGGGAACTCCCGTCCAGATCCAGGCCCATACCGCGCTTCTGGCTCACGAGCGCATTGAAGTCGAAGACACGGCAGTTGCAACTGTGCGTTTCGCCTCGGGTGCGTTGGCAGTGATCCACTGCACCACTGCGGCTTACCCCGGGCTCACTGCCCGGATCCAGGTCCACGGCGAGCGAGGATCTGCAGTGGTAGACAATGACCGGCTGCAGTACTTCCACGCCGCCGACAACGCGCCTGCAGGAGAGTCGGGATCCTCCTATGGCTTGGCCGGGGGCGGGAACCAGGCCGAACTTGAGGTTGGGGTGCACGACGCATCAGCAAACACAAAGGGAGCTGACGACCTGCAGACCGCGCACCAGAAGCAGTACGCAGACGTCGTGCAAGCCATACGCACCGGAAAAGAACCCCGGGTAGGAGTCAGCGAGGCAACGGCGGCCCTGGCCACAGTGCGGGCCCTGTACGTTTCGGCAACCCTCGGAACGGCGGTGCACTTTGAAGACGTCCTGGCGGGCAAGTATGACGATGTCACCGTTCAGACGGGCGGCGACGCCTAGGCGCTAGGCGAAGAGGGGGCCACGGATGCCCGGTCCCTGTGCTGGTGCCACGCGCGGCACCAGCACAGGGACCGTCATTTCGCCGGAATGCAGAGTTGCCAACTTTTGGCAATCGGTTGTCAAGTCGTGCCAGTCTGGCTAGACTCGGGGAAACGCATGCCTGTGAACAACGAATCAGCGCCGATTGCCGCCATGCGGGCGACGGATCCAAAGGAGATTTCCGTGACTGAAACCAATGCCGTGTGGAACCTGTCCGGTTTCGGCGACGAAGTAGACCCCGATCCCAACGTGCAGGCGGCTGTCCTGCTGGCCCTCGGAGCCAGCCACATCGAGGTGCGTAGCGCGTGGGGCACCAATGTTTCAGAACTCGAGCCGGAAGATGTTGAGCGGCTCAAGGCAATCCTGGACCAGAAGGCGCTGAAGGTTTCCGCGGTCGCGAGCCCCATCGGCAAGATTGATGTCAGCGTGCCTGTGGAACATGAGCTCGCCCGGCTACGCCGGATTATTTCGGTGGCCAAGGGCCTCGACGCCAAATACATCCGCATCTTCTCCTTCTACCGGGCTGATGGACAGAGCCCGGAAGACATCCGCGACTCAGTCATGGAACGCATGACCGCACTCACGAACGAGGCGGCAGCGTCCGGCGTCGTCCTCTTGCACGAAAACGAAAAGGGCATCTTCGGCGACACTCCGGAGCGCGTCCTGGACATCATGGAGACCGTCGATTCCCCCGCACTGCGCGTTGCGTGGGACAGCGCCAACTTTGTCCAGGTGGGCGTCAAGCCGTACACGGAGGGTTACGCCATGCTGCGCCCCTACCTTGAGTACTTCCAGGTCAAGGATGCAGTCGCCGGCACGGGTGAAGTGGTTCCTGCCGGTGAAGGCGACGGCGAGCTGGACGCCACCATCGCCGCGCTCACGGCCGACGGTTTTGCCGGCTTCGCTTCGCTGGAGCCGCATCTGGCCAGCACCCACGAACTGGGCGGATTCTCCGGGCCCGTCGCCTTCGGTTCTGCAGCTCGCGCATTTGCGGCACTCGCAGCCAAGAACGGTGTTGCCCTGGCCTAAGGCCGGTACGTTCAAAGGAACACATCTTTCGAGGGAGCAAGAATGCCTACAGCAGCAGTCATCGGTTGCGGTGATGTATCGAGCGTGCACTTCGGGGCGATCGCCAAGATGGACGACGTCGAACTCGTGGCAGTCTGCGACACCGATCCCGTGCGTCTGGAGGCGGCAAAAGCCGCGTACGGCGTTGAGGGGTACGCGAACCATCTGGAGATGCTCGAGGCGGTGAGGCCCGACGTCGTGCATATCTGCACTCCGCACCACCAGCATGCCCCGCTAGCGGTGGAATGCCTTGAGCGCGGCGTCAGCGTGATTCTCGAGAAGCCGCTGGCCCACACTCTCGAAGAGGGGCGCCGCCTGGTGGAGGCGGCCGAACGTAGCACGGCGAAGATCGCCGTATGTTTCCAGAACCGCTACAACGCGACGTCGCAAGCGATGCGGAGCATGCTCGACGACGGCGGGCTGGGCCAGGTTCTGGGCGCCTCTGCCACCGTGATGTGGCACCGGACGGCCGAGTACTACCGGGACCGGCCGTGGCGCGGCACCTGGGCTGAAGGAGGCGGCGGCCTCATGATGAACCAAGCCATCCACACAGTCGACCTGCTCCAGTGGCTGGTAGGTGACGTGACAAAGGTGGAAGGCCATGCGTCGACCCGGTCCCTGGGCGGTGTGATCGAGGTGGAGGACACGGCGGAATTCATCGCCGGGCACGCCAATGGTGCAACCAGCGTCTTCTACGCCACTTTGGCGAACGCCACCAATGCACCGGTGACGCTGGACATCGTGACCGAAAAGGCCACCCTTAGCCTTCGCGGCGACCTCAACGTCACCTACGCTGACGGCACTGTGGAAACCATCCCCGAACGCGCTTTGGAATCAGGTGGGCGCGCGTACTGGGGCGTATCCCACGAACTCCTGATCAAGGACTTCTACGCCAAGCTCGAGGATCCTGATCCGTTCTGGATCAGCCCGGCTGAAGCCGAAAAGTCGCTCAGGATCGTCAAGGACATCTATGCCCAGAGCTACCCGGAGATTTCCGGGCAGGTGCGCTAACTACATGGCCCAGGTGGGCCCGGAACACGACGGAGGACAAAGTGGCCAAAATTGGCGTACAGGCGATGATGCTGAAGGGCAGCTTCGCCGAAATCGGAGCTTTTGAAACGCTCCGCAAGGTAAGTGCGATCGGGTACAACGCCGTCGAGATTTCACAGATCCCGATGACACCCGAAAACGTTGCCGAGCTGGACCGCTCGCGCAGCGAACTGGGCATGGACATCGCTGCGCTTTCCGTCGCAATGGAGACGCCCAGAGGCGCGCCGGGTGACTCGCTCAAGGACCATTTCGACAAGATCGTCGACGACGCAAGGCGCTTGGACGCGAACCTCCTGCGGATCGGGATGATGCCGTTCCCCGCCATGAAGTCGATCAACGCCGTGGTGGACTTCGCGAAGCAGGCCAACGAACACGCCGAACGGCTTCGGGAACACGGCATCGGCCTGTATTACCACAACCACCACATTGAGTTCGCGAAGTTCGACGGCAAATACATGCTGGACATCATTGCCGAGAATTCCCCTGCCATGGGCCTGGAGATCGATGTGCACTGGGTACAGCGCGGCGGCCTGGACCCTGTCCGGACCCTGGCCAAGTACGCCGGACGCACTGCCATGGTGCACCTGAAGGACTACCGGATCGGCGAGTTGCCGGAATCGGCCTTCGGGCTCCTGGAAACGGGGGACCTCACGGGCTTCATGGCCGAGTTCAAGAAAGTGGTCCAATTCGCCGAAGTGGGCGAAGGCAACCTGGACTTCCCCTCGATCATCCCGACCGCCCAGGCCGCCGGCGCGGAGTACATGCTCGTCGAGCAGGACGAGCTGTACGGACGCACGGTCTGGGAAGCCTTGCAGACCTCCCACGACAACCTGGTTGCCATGGGCCACGCTGACCTTTTCTGAGGTCGCCCGCTAGGTGCCCCCGGGCCCATAAGACCCCCCACCCCCCCATCGAATATGGAGAATCATCCATGAGCACTAAAGTACGCCTTGGCATCATCGGCCTGGGCCAGCAGGGCGGCGCATACGCCAAGTTCATCACGGACGGAATGGTCCCGAACATGGTAATTGGCGCTATCTGCGACACCGATCCCGCAAAAAAGGAATTGGCGGCCACCCAGTATCCTGATGCACCGTTCTACGACGACTACATCGCCCTGCTTGAAAGCGGCGACGTCGATGCGATCGTCACATGCGTGCCTCACTTCCTGCACCCGGAAATGGGCATCGAATCGTTCAAACGCAATATCCACGCCCTAGTGGAGAAGCCTGCCGGTGTCTACACCAAGCAGGTCAAGGAGCTGAATGAATTCGCGGCCTCCAAGCCCGAGCTTTCCTTCGGCATCATGTTCAACCAGCGCAACAACCCGCTCTACAAAAAGCTCAAGGAGATCGTCGACAACGGCGAGATCGGCAGCATCCGCCGCACCAACTGGATCATCACCAACTGGTGGCGTCCGCAGGGCTACTACAACTCCAGCGAATGGCGCGCCACATGGGGCGGCGAAGGCGGCGGCGTCCTGGTCAACCAGGCACCCCACCAGCTTGACCTCTGGCAGTGGATCTGTGGCGTGCCGAAGTCCGTCTACTCCAAGGTGGCCTACGGCTTCCGCCGTGACATCGCAGTGGAGGACGAGGTCACCGCAGTAGTGGACTACGGCAATGGCGCCACCGGGGTGTTCGTCACCGCCACGCACGACCTCGTGGGAACCGACCGCTTCGAGATTCTGGGCGACCAGGGCAAGATCGTGGTGGAGAACAGCAAGACCGCTACAGTAACCAGGCTGGTCAAGCCCGAGCGCGAACTCAGCGACGGCATGGACATGGACGATGTCCGCAAGCTCTTCATGGGTGAGTTGAAGGCCGAGGACTACTACACCACGGAGGTCATCGAGTTCGAGTCAGTCTGGGGCGGACAGCACGCTGGCGTCTTGGAGAACTTCGCGGCCAACATCCTGGACGGTACTCCGCTGCTGGCCCCCGGCTCGGACGGGATCAAGGGCGTTCGTCTGGCGAATGCCATCCACCTGTCCAGTTGGACCGGCAGGGAGGTCTCCCTCGATTTTGACGAAGAGGAGTACATGCTTGAGCTCAACAAGCGCATCAGGGAAGAAGGTAAGTTCCCTGAGCGGTACTAATGAGGAGTGCGCTCGAAGTTAGCCGCGCGTTTGGGCAGGGCGGTCGCCAGCCGATTGATTGGCAACCGTCCTGCTTATTGTTGCCATGCACGATTACGATGGAGCCGTGACCCAAGCGACGAACCCCGGAGCAGCAAGTGTCCCAGCCAGGCGTGGACGCGGGGAGAAATCCTCACCGACCATCTACGACATCGCGAAGCTCGCGGGAGTCAACCCCTCCACGGTCTCCCGCGCGCTGAGCAAGCCGGGGCGGGTCAGTGCCAAGACCCAGAAGATCATCGAGGATGCTGCCGAGCAGCTGAACTACAGGGTGAATCCCTTCGCCCGGGCGCTTCCCACTGGCAGGACCCAAACGATCGGGCTGATCGTCGCGGACATTACCAACCCGACGTTCTTCGACATCATCCGCGGCGCGGAGACCACGGGATCCGCCCGGGATTACACAATGGTGTTGGCTGAATCCGCGGAGTCACCGGAAACAGAGCTCACCGCGGCCCGCCGGATGTTGAGCACCGTGGACGGCCTCATTCTGGCGAGCCCGCGCATGGACGATGAACAGATCCGTGCTTTGTCCTCGGAGAAGCCGGTGGCCGTTATCAACCGCGAAGTGGACGGCGTGCCCTGCGTGGTTCCGGACGTGAATAAAGGCATCAGCCAGGCTGTGCGGAGCCTTGCCGCGAATGGTCACGAGAAGCTCGCCTACGTTGCCGGCCCGCCGCAGTCTTGGATGTCCCGCCGCCGTTGGGAGGGTGTCCAGGCTGCCTGCGAGTGGTACAAGTTGGGGGCGGTCCGTTTGGAATCGTCCAAGC
The DNA here is from genome assembly GCF_044358315.1 of Arthrobacter sp. FW306-04-A. Lineage (GTDB taxonomy): Bacteria > Actinomycetota > Actinomycetes > Actinomycetales > Micrococcaceae > Arthrobacter. Next base: position 3,162,223 of record NZ_CP084559.1, on the reverse strand, counting down.
CAACTGTCGACGGCGGTCGCGAAGTAGCGCGCGACGTCCTGGCGAGCGGCGCGACGGCGGTCATCACTTATAACGATCTTCTCGCCATAGGCCTCATGCAGGAATTGCAGGCCGCTGGTATGCGCGTTCCCGACCAGATCAGCATTGTGGGCTTCGACGACATCTTCGGGGCGGACTTCACGACACCCGCGCTCACGACCGTCAGATCACCCTTGGGGGAGTGCGGGTCCCGCGCCGCGGCCCTGCTGCTGGACATGCTGCTTGGCCATGAGGGGCCCGGGGGAGTGGTGAGCGTGGATACAGAGCTCGTGGTGCGCGGCTCCAGCGGACGGCTGCTCGCCTAGTTACAAGCGATCCTCCAGGATGGTTGCAACGAGATGGCAAAAGATGGCAACCGGTTGACAGAATGTCTCCCCGGATCGAAAATTGACCTATGTCACAGTCGATCGCAGCCAACCCTGACCGCCTCCTACCTGCGGATCCCGGGACGCGCAGCATTGCGCGCTCCCTGCTGGAGCGCGTCCAGGACCTGCCCATCATCTCCCCGCACGGCCACGTTGACGCCGCCGTCATCGAGCACAACACCCCGTTCCCTGACCCGGCCGCGCTCCTGGTCAGCCCGGACCACTACGTCACCCGCTTGATCCACGCCAGCGGAGTCTCCATGGACAAACTGCTCGCGCAAGGCGCCAGCGGGTCCGAATCGCGGGACGTCTGGCGAACCTTTGTCCAGGCCTGGCCCCTCTTCGAGGGCACGGCCTCGGGCTACTGGCTTCGCACGCAGTTCGAAACCGTGTTCAAGCTCGGCGCGGATCTCGGCGACATGTCCGCCGATGCCAGCTACGACGCCATTGCCGCTAAGCTCGTGGAGCCCGACTTCCGTCCCCGCCAGCTCTTCAAGGACTTCAACATCGAGGTCCTGGCCACCACGGACGATCCCTTGGACAGCCTGGCCAGCCACAAGGGCATCGCCGAGGACCCCTCTTTCAATGGCCGCGTGCTGCCCACGTTCCGCCCGGATGCCTATCTGAACATCGCACACCCCACGTGGAGGGCCAACGTCGAGCGGCTTGTCGATTCCGCCGGAGACGGCGCCACTGGCTACGCCGGCTACATCAAGGGCCTGGAAAACCGTCGCCGCTACTTCGTGGACCATGGTGCGGTCTCCGCGGACCACGGCGTCCTCACCCCGGCAACGCTCAAGCTCGACCGTACAGACGCCGAGCGGATCTTCGAACTGGCCCGTGCCGGCAAGGCGACAGCCGAGGACCGCAACACCTTCGAGGCCCACATGATGTACCAGATGGCCCGGATGTCCGTGGAGGACGGCCTGGTCATGACGATCCACCCGGGTTCCTTCCGCAACCACCACCAGCCCACTTTTGATGCCTACGGTGCGGACACCGGCCACGACATCCCGTTCGCCACCAACTACACCGAGGCAATCCGGCCACTGCTTCAGGACTTCGGCACGGCCAAGGACTTCCACCTGGTGCTGTTCACGCTGGACGAGACCGTGTTCTCCCGCGAACTGGCGCCGCTGGCAGGGTTCTACCCGGCCGTGTACCTCGGAGCACCGTGGTGGTTCCTCGACGCCCCGGATGCCATGCTCCGCTTCCGATCCGCCGTCACCGAAACCACCGGTTTCTCGCGGTCCTCGGGCTTCATCGACGACACCCGCGCATTCTGCTCCATCCCGGCCCGGCACGACGCGTCCCGCCGGATCGAAGCCTCGTTCCTCGCTCGCCTCGTTGCCGAGCACCGGGTCAGCGAAGCCCGCGCCCACGAACTCATCGTCGACGTCGTCGACTCCTCACCCCGAAGGGTATTCAAGCTGTGACCACCGAACCCAAGCAGCCCGCGGACCTGCCCCGCTTGAGCCGTGCCGTCAGGCCCACCGAGAAAGCTCCCGTGCGCATTGTGCACATGGGACTGGGCGCATTCCACCGCTCGCACCAGGCGTGGTACACCCAGCACGCCAGCGACGCCGCGGAGTGGGGCATCGCCTCCTTCACAGGCCGCCGCCCGGACGCCGCACAGGTCCTGGCCGCCCAGGACGGCCTGTACACAGTGGTGGAACGATCGGATGCGGGCGACTCGTTCGAAGTCATCGGCAGCATCGTCGAAGCACTTGACGGCGCCGACGTCGAGCGTTTTGTCGAGCTTGTCGCAGCCCCGTTGAGTTCGGTCATCACGCTCACCATCACTGAGGCCGCCTACCGGCTTGGAGTCGACGGCAAGCTGGACAGCAAGGCGCCGGACGTCGTCGCGGACCTCGCTTCGCTCACTGAGGGTGCCGGCTCTGCTTCCGGCGAGCCGTCGACGCCATTGGGCCGCCTGGTGCTGGGCCTGGCCGCCCGCCGGGATGCCGACGCCGGTCCTCTCGCCGTCGTCTGCTGCGACAACCTTTCCAACAACGGGACCGTGGCCAGAAACGCCGTGGCGGGGATGGCCTTGGCGTTCGACGCCGGACTCGCCGCCTGGATCGACGCCAATGTCAGTTTTGTCAGCACTTCCGTTGACCGCATTACGCCGCGTACCACCGAGGCCGATATCGACGCCGTCGCTGCCGCCTGCGGATACCGCGACGAAGCGCCCGTGGTCGCCGAGCCCTTCCGCGACTGGGTCCTCAGCGGGGACTTCCCCGCCGGGCGCCCACGCTGGGAAGACGCTGGCGCCATTTTCGTGGACGAAATCGAGCCGTACGAGAACCGCAAGCTGTGGCTCCTCAACGGCGCCCACTCGCTCCTCGCCTATGCCGGCCAGCTGCGTGGCCACAAGACCGTGGCGGAAGCCCTCGCTGACGAGTCCTGCCGACGCGCGGTGGAAGACTTCTGGGACGAGGCCGCTGCCAACCTCCACGGCGACGAGTTGCGCATCCCCGAGTACCGGGCTGCCCTCCTGGAGCGCTTCGAGAACTCCCGGATCGCCCACCACCTGGCCCAGATAGCCATGGACGGCAGCACCAAACTGCGCATGCGAGCCGTACCGGTCCTCCGCGCCGAGCGTGCCGCCGGCCGAAGCGGCGAAGCGGCTGCGCGCATGATTGCGGCCTGGTCCGCCTACACCGCCTCGGCAACAGGACTTCAGGACCCGCGGGCGGCAGACATCGCCGCGGCCAACGCACTTGTGGGCCGTGCCCGGCTCGAGGCGCTGCTGGGCCTCGTGGATCCGGAATTGGCCGCCGACGCCGGGATCGTGGACCTCGTCGAAGGCTTGGCCGCAACCTTCGCAACTGCTGGCAACCTCAGCTAACCTGTCAGGCCCTTTCGACGGCGCCCGTTGCCTTCCACGTGAAGGTGGCGGGCGCCGTCGTTTAGGCCCGGATATGTGGTGAGCGTGCGTTTGGCAGGACCCACGCTCGCTCACTTTTGGCGGCCTTTTCGCCAACGCTCGCGCACTTCTTCTGAGCGAGCGCCCCAGAGCATATGGACCCAAGGTCGCGGCAATGACGATCTCGTCCTGAAGGGGAAAAATTCTATGGAAACATTTGGCAACCGCTTGCCTAAAGGTTGCCAGGATGAATAGAATTACATCAAGCTTCAACAATTTCAGGCCTGGTTCGACCGCAGGCCTTTCCATCATCGCAAGCCGGAACGTGGGGTACCGGCAAGGGTAAAGGAGCCCGCAATGAACAAGCTCAGCAAACTCAGCATCCTAGGCTATGGGGCTGGCGACGCCGCCAACAACCTTGCCTTCACCACCGCCACCATGTTCCTGCTCGTCTACTACACCGACGTCGCGGGCATATCTGCGGCGGCCGCCGGGACCCTGTTGCTTACCGTCAGGATCTTCGACGCTTTCGCCGATGTCTTTGCCGGACGATTGGTTGACCGCGCCTTCAGCAAGCGCTTCGGAAAATTCCGCCCGTTCATTATGTTCGGCTCCATCCCGCTGCTGCTCCTGAGTGTCGCAGCCTTCTCCGTGCCGCAGATCGGCGAAACGGGAATGTTGCTCTACGCCTACGTGACATACGCGGCCCTGGGCCTGGCCTACTCGCTGGTGAACATCCCGTACGGTTCGCTGGCCGGCGCGATGACCCAAGACCCGGGGGAGCGAGCCAAACTGGGCTCCGCCCGCATGGTCGGCGCCCTTTTGGTCAGTTCCGCGTTGGGCATCTTCGTAGCTCCGCTGATCAAACCCGGCGCCAACCTGCAGTCCACGTTCACCATCATCACTCTGGTATTCGTCGTGATCGGGGCAGTGCTGTACTTCTTCACGTTCCTGACCGCCAAGGAGCGGGTCCACCGCGCGGTACCCAAGGTTTCCTTCAAGCAAAGCATGGCGACGCTCAAGGGCAACCGTCCCCTGCTCATGCTGTGCTTGAGCTCCTTCCTCTTCCTGACCGGCTACATGGCACTATCTTCGGTTCAGCTGTACTACTTGCGCGACGTCCTCGGTCGGCTGGATCTCTACGCGGTCCTTTCCATCGTCCAACTGGTGGTGACCTTTGCCCTTGCTCCGCTTATGCCAAGGCTGGTCCGGAACTTCGGCAAGAAGACCATCTACGTGGCTGCTGGGTTCCTCGCCATCATCGGTGGCACAATCGTCTTCTTCGCTCCGGCCACCATGGTCTGGGTTGGGTTCTCCGGCCTGCTCTTGAGCATGCTTGGCGTTATGGCCGTCAACATCGTGGTGTGGGCCTTGGAGGCGGACACCGTGGAATACGGCGAATGGAAGACCGGTGTCCGGACTGAAGGCATCACCTACGCGCTGTTCTCCTTCACCCGCAAGACCGGCCAAGCCGTCGGCGGCGCCCTCGCCGCATACGCGCTCGCGGCGGGCGGCTACAAGTCCGGCGCCACGCACGGCGCCGAATCCCTGCAGGCTATCCAGTTTGCCGCAGGTGCGCTGCCCGCCGTCATGACAATCCTCGCAATCGTCGTCATGGCCAAGTACAAGCTGACCGACGCGTTCCATGCCCAGATCCTGGGCGAGATCAGGGCCCGTCGTTCCCTGGAAACGTCCGGCGCAGGGCCATTCGGCGGGGAGGGCGCCGCCGGGCGGGCCGCCGCGGAAACCGCTGGACCAGGAAAAGTCTCGACGAAATAATACTGCAACCGGTTGCCAGAAATTGTCATCCAACCTAAGATCATCAATACGCCGCCTGTGGTGCACGTCGCATCCGGGCCTAGGCCAGCCCTCGATCAGCAACCCTGAAAGGACCAGCTGTGAAAATCATTGCCGCTGAGGTCTTCGTGACCAGCCCTACCCGGAACTTCGTGACTTTGCGGATTACCACCGAGGACGGCGTGACCGGTATCGGCGACGCGACGCTGAACGGCCGTGAACTTGCCGTGGCCGCGTACCTGAAGGAACACGTGGCTCAGTTGCTGATCGGCAAGGACCCGCACCGGATCGAGGACACGTGGCAGTTCCTGTACCGGTCCTCGTACTGGCGCCGGGGCCCGGTCACCATGGCCGCGATCGCCGCCGTCGACATGGCCTTGTGGGACATCAAGGGCAAGGTGGCCGGGCTGCCGGTCTACCAGCTCCTGGGCGGCGCTTCCCGCAATGGGCTCCGCGCGTACGGCCACGCCTCGGGCGCGGACATCCCCTCCTTGTTCGACTCGGTCCGGGAGCACCTGGAGCTCGGTTACAAGTCGATCCGCATCCAGACCGCGATCCCGGGCATCAAGGCCGTCTACGGCGTGGCCGCGCAGGCGCAGGCCTCCGGGGAGCGGTACGACTACGAGCCCGCCGGCCGCGGTGCGTTCCCGCAGGAAGAGGACTGGGACACCCGGGCCTACCTGCGCCACCTGCCCACCGTCTTCGAAGCGGTGCGCAACGAATTCGGTCCGGAAATCCCGCTGCTGCACGATGGCCACCACCGCATGACCCCCATCCAGGCCGCCAAGCTCGGCAAGGACCTGGAACCGTACGATCTGTTCTGGCTCGAGGACTGCACCCCGGCCGAAAACCAGGAAGGGCTGCGCCTGGTGCGCCAGCACACCACCACCCCGCTGGCGATCGGTGAAATCTTCAACACTGTCTTTGACTTCCAGACGCTCATCAAGGAACAGCTGATTGACTATGTCCGGGCCGCGTCCACGCACTTCGGCGGGATCTCGCCGCTGAAGAAGGTCATGGACTTCGCCGCCCAGTACCAGATCAAGTCCGGTTTCCACGGCCCCACGGACATTTCACCGGTCGGCTTCGCGGCGCAGCTGCACGTGGGCCTGGCCATCCACAACTTTGGCATCCAGGAGTACATGCAGCACTCGGACAAGACCAACACGGTCTTCGAACAGTCCATGACCTTCACCGACGGCTACCTGCACCCGGGCGACAAGCCGGGCCTCGGCGTCGAATTCAACGAGGAAGCCGCCAATTCCTTCCCGTACCAGCAGGCCTACCTGCCCTACAACCGCCTCGTCGACGGCACCGTCCATGACTGGTAGGAACGCCGCCATGGCCGGTGATCCGGAGGCGGCGCCGGAAGCACCGCGCCGCATTGTGGTGATGGGCGTTTCCGGTTGCGGCAAGACGACCATCGGGGACCTTGTGGCCCGCGAGCTGGGGGTTCCGTTCCTCGACGGCGATTCGCTCCACCCCGTGGAGAACGTCGCCAAGATGGCTGCCGGAACCCCGCTGAGCGATGAAGACCGCTGGCCGTGGCTGGCGACGGTCGGCACCGAACTCGCCACCGCCGGAGACGGCGGACTGGTGCTTGCCTGCTCGGCCCTGCGTCGCAGCTACCGGGACGCCATCAGGGCAAAGGCGCCGGACACCGTCTTCCTGCACCTGCACGGCAGCAAAGAGGTGCTGAGGGAACGGACAGAAGGACGCACGGGCCACTTCATGCCACCCGCGCTGCTGGATTCCCAGCTCGCCACCCTGGAACCACTCGACGCCGACGAGGCTGGGATCGTCGTGGATATCGCCGCCCCCGTTAGCGAAGTGGTGGCTGAGGCGCTGGCCGGAATTGCCGCCGTCGCGCGTTCCGCGGCTCCGGCAACCACCGACGCCGGGGCCGTGGGCACCCAACCGCGGCAGTTCGACGTCGACCTTCAGGCGGCGCCGTTCAACCTCGATGACGACGCCGTTGCATGGGTGGAATCCACGATCGGCGGCATGAGCCTCGAGGAGAAGATCGGGCAGCTCTTCATCAACCACAACAACGATTACTCCCCGGAGTACCTCGACGGGGTGCTGGAGAACTATCACGTCGGCGGCATGCGGTACAGGCCAGGCCCCTCCGCCGCTGTGCAGCAACACATCCGCTACGCCCAGTCCAAAACGCGCATCCCGCTCCTGGTCGCCTCCAACCCCGAAATGGGGGGAGCCGGAAGCTGCGACGATGGAACTTTTGTGTCGACGCACCTGCAGGCCGGCTCGCACCCGGACAAGTCCATAGCCCGGAAAATGGGGCAGGTTGCCGGAGTGGAAACTGCGGCTCTGGGCTGCAACTGGGCCTTCGCACCGATCGTGGATATTCATTACAACTGGCGGAATACGGTCATCTCCACCAGGGCATTCGGGAACACACCGGAAATCGTGGTGGAGCGCGCCAAGGAGTACTTCGACGGAATCAGCGAATCGCCCACTGCCTGTGCCATTAAGCATTTCCCCGGCGACGGCGTGGACGAACGGGACCAGCACGTGGTTACTTCCTACAACACGCTCGGGTACGCGGACTGGAATGCCAGCTACGGGCACGTATACCGGGAAATGATTGGCCACGGAGTCCAATCGATCATGGTTGGACACATCGGAGCGCCCGAGCTCACGCGGCACTTCCGTCCAGGGACGGAGGACAAGGACATCCTGCCCGCCACCCTGGCCCCGGAACTTCTCCAGGACCTGCTCCGTGGTGAACTCGGCTTCAATGGCCTGGTCCTCACCGATGCCTCGCAGATGATCGGCCTGACCCAAGCGATGAAGCGCAAGGACCTGGTTCCGGCCACCATCGCGGCCGGCTGCGACATGTTCCTGTTCTTCCGCAACCCAGCGGAGGATTTCCAGTACATGATGGACGGCTACAAAACCGGAGTCATCACCGAGAAGCGCCTCCACGATGCGCTGCGCCGGATCCTGGCGTTGAAGGCCAGCCTGGGGTTGCACAAGAAGCTCCCGGAAGAATTGACGCCGCCGCCCGAGGCGCTCCGGGTGATCGGCAGCGAGGCCCATCTCGCCGTCGCCGCCGAGATCGCCGACAAGACCCTCACCCTGATCAAGGACACCGCCAGCAACCTGCCTATCACGCCGGAAACGCACAAGCGCATCCGCCTGTACGGCATCTCCGGCGGTTCCGATTTCACCCGGGCGGATCCGCTGGCCTACCTGGATACGGTCAAGGAGGAGCTGGAAAGCGCGGGCTTTGAAGTCCACGTGTTCAAGACGGCCGAGCAGCGTGAAGCTGCGGGGGAGTCCGGAGTGAACTTCATGAGCGTCATTTCTGACGAGGCCACCGGCGACTATGCGGACAAGTACGATGCCGCCTTCGTCTTCGCCAATGTCAAGGGATTCGCCCAGGAAGCTGCCATCCGCATCAAGTGGTCCAGCCCCATGGCGGCGGAAATCCCCTGGTACGTCACTGAGGTCCCCACGGTGTTCGTCTCCCTGAACCAACCGAACCACTTGATCGATGTGCCGATGGTCAAGACTGCCATCAACGCCCACGCAGGAACTCGCGAGGCCATTCGGGCCACCATCCAGAAAATCCAGGGCAAGTCCGAGTTCCAGGGAACGTTCAACGAGAACGTGTTCTGCGACTCGTTCGACACCCGGCTTTAGCCCAGACAGGCTCCGGGCCTGGGACGGCCACTCCCCAGCAGCATCGGGGGGGGGTGGCCGTCCCACGCCGGGCACCCCGGAATAGTTAGGAAGCTCCTGAGCTCCACACATTGTCGATGCCTCGCAGTAGTATTCGGGCATGCCTGACCAGCCCGAATATCCCGCGCCGTTGAACTCAGTTGGTGCCCCGCCTCCCCGTCAGACGGAGCCGCTGTCCACCGTTTCAAGGGTGCCCGTCATCGCCAAGCTCGTATGGCCGAAATACCTTCAATATGTTCCGGCCATGGTCACCCGGACCTCGGAGGGCAAGGTCCTGGTGCAATGGTGGCCGAATCCCTTCGGATCGGCCACCAGATTGACGTGGCTAAAGGATACGGACGTGAGGGCCGAGCTGCGCTACGAACGTTGAGTCAGGCGGCTGGGTTCGCGACGTCCACCAACTTGGTGTTGTCCTCCACGAGTTCCACGGGCCTCATTGTCCATGACGACGCCAAGCCATACGCGTCGCCCAGCACGGCGTCCAACAAGGCCTGGCCCCTGGTTTCCTTGGGATCGATCCAATCGTCGATCATGTCCGGAGAGATCGGAACCGGTATCCGGTCATGCAAATTGTGCAGTCTCTCGTGAACGCCTTCCGGAGGGGAATCCATGGTCAGGATTGAGCAGGACAGACGCCACGCGCCGGGCGCGGACTTGTCCGCGATGCTCTCGTCTCGCCATGGCGCAAACAATCCGGCGAAGGTAATCAGCCCATCCTGCGGTTCGACGATGTAGCGCTGCTTGGGATCCTTGCGGCCAGGCCCCGATTTCTTCCACTCGTAGTAGGCCGAGGCCGGAACGACTGCCCGCCATTTGGGTAGCGAAGCCCTGAACACCGGGATTGCCCCGGCGGTTTCCGAGCGCGCATTCCAGGTGGGGACCTTCGAATCGAAGGACTTGGAGAAGGTTGGAACCAGGCCCCATCGCCCGGCCGCGAGCTCGCGTCCAACTGAACCGTCCCCAGACCGTCCCCGCAGAAAGACCACGGGGTCAGTCGGGTTGATCTGGAGCGTTGGGGAGGGGTAGTCGGTATCGCCGCGCAGCACGGCACCGAGCTTCCTCGAGAGATAGTCTGCTTCGAAACCGACACTGAACCGACCGCACATATCGACATTCTCGCTTAGCGCTTGGGACAACGCCAGCCGTAGAAGCCCATACTGGAGCAAGATCGAAGAACCCATATGCTGACAACCCGGACATTTGGAGGGCCCCATGAGCAACCCCCGTGGCGACGACACGCCGCTGGCCCAGCGTCGACCGGCCCGATTGGCCGGACCGGTACTGGCGGGGGTGCTCCCGAAGCAGCCTGCCACAGTGATTGAGAAAGCCGCGGAAGTGGCGCTCAGCGCCGGTTTGGAACTGGTACTGGCCTTCGCTGATGTCACGAGTTTTCCGGCGGCAGGGGACCGGGACGGGCATCTGGCGGCCCAGCCGATCGATCCCGACGGAATCGACGACGACGCCGCGGCCATTTCGGAGTCGCTGCAGTCGCGCATCGCGGATCAACTCAACGGATCGGGTTTGCAGTGGTCATTTGTCACACTCGCCGGCGAGCCTGCCAGGTCATTGGGCCGCTATGCCGCGAGTATCAACGCCTCCATGATCGTCGTGGGAACCAAGGAACATGGCCTAGGCCCGAAGTTTGAAGGACTGGTCACCGGATCGGTAGCCTTGCATCTGGCACATCGCCAAAACTGCCCCGTGCTCATGGTTCCCCTGGGCCGTCACGACCCAAGCAGGGATCAATGAAGGAAAGCAGCACCGCCCCGCCGGGAGCCAAATCTCAGGCGACGCGGCCCGCGGATCACCGCCCCCACCGCCCGCTCCATCTGCACGGGCGGTTCGTTCTGCTTGTGGCGGCCGGAGGAATCCTCGGCGCACTGAGCCGTTACTGGTTTGGCATGGCCGTTCCGGCGCCGGACGCGTGGCCGCTGCCCACTTTGCTTATCAATCTGTCCGGCGCTCTCGCGCTGGGCTGGCTCCTCGAAGCGCTCGCCCGGAACGGGCCCGACGCCGGACTCCGCCGGGTTGCCCGGCTCGGCATCGGGAGTGGTTTCCTCGGGGCCTACACCACCTACAGCACCCTGGCACTGGACTCGTTGCATCTCTTCGGTGCCGGACGGGGAATGGACGCTCTGTGGTACCTCGCTGCCAGCCTGTTCGGCGGTGCCGCGGCCACAACGCTGGGTATCTGGCTTGGAGCGATCCGGCACAAGTCCGCCCAACAAAGGCGGGAGGCTCAGCCATGACAGTCCTCCTGATTGCGCTCGCGGGCGGCGCAGGTGCGGCTGCCCGCTTCGTGGTGGATGGGCTGGTCCGCTCCCGGGCCAGGACCGCCCTGCCGCTGGGGACCATCTTCATCAACATCTCCGGCTCACTGCTCATCGGGATCTTGGCGGGTCTGGTCATGGCTCATCAGGCTCCTGAATCCCTTCAGTTGATTCTCGGCACCGGATTCCTGGGCGGATACACGACCTTCAGTACGGCAAGCCTGGAGACGGTCAGGCTTGTCCAAAGCGGCCGGACTGGCCTGGCCCTCCTCAATGGAGTGGGCACTATGGCGGCATGTGTCGGTGCCGCAGCAGCCGGCGTCGGGCTTGTTCTGTTGCTCTGAAGCGGCGTGTCAGCCATATAGCCCCGCCAGCAACTCCACAATGCGTTCACGCTCCCGCGGCGGGTCTTTCTTCGACCAGGCAGCATAGACGGGGACGGGCGGGGCATCGCGCACCGGACGGTAGACGAGGCCCCGCCGTCGATACTGGTGCATCGTCGACTCGGCCGTGATGCCGCGCGCTGCGCCGCTGCCGATCAGCGTCAGCCAGTCGTCGACGTCGTGAATGGCGATCACCTCCTGCGGGCGGCCGCGCTCGGGCCAGAGTTCAAGGGTGGTGCTGCCCGTACGGAGATCCATCGCCACCGGCCGCTGGGCAATCTGCGCGAGCGTCACCGATCGCCTGGGCGCCAGAGGATCGGCCGAGGACATGACACAGTAGCGCTTCTCCGCACCAATGCGGATGTGCTCGACGGCGGCAACTTCCGGCAGACGCCGAAGGATGGCGAAGTCGGTGGTCCCGTCGGCGAGTCCCGCCGTCGGGCTGTTGGAGTGGATGAGCTGAAGTTCCGTGTCGACGAAGGTCGCGGCCCACCGTCGCTGGAACTCGGTGGTGCGCTCTCCCAAGGCGGACCACGCGTACCCGATCCGTATTTTCCCCGTTCCTGCCCGTGCCTCCTGTTCCAGTTCCCCAAGAAGCAAGAGCAGGCGCCGCGCCTTGGCCAGCACCCGTTCCCCGCTCAGGGTCAGCGCAACGCTCCGAGTGGTGCGTTCAACGAGCCTCACGCCGAGCGTGTGTTCCAAGGCGGCGATGTTTCGGGACACTGCCGCCTGGGACATCCGGAGCTCTATGGCAGCGTCGGTGAAGCTGCCCTCCTCGACTACTGCTGCCAGGCAGCGCAACTGCCTCAACTCCACACCCATGGGCCCATCATATTCATGCATTCACCGTATAAATAGGGTGGTCCATGCATTTTTGGGGATACGGGCTGGGGCGCAGAATTCCCTCATGAACGAAAGAAGCGCAGTCATCGCGTCCGGAGGGTCGCCGTCGCAAAAGGCGGGCGGCGTGGCAACGCTTGTGGCCAGTTCGCTGTCCAACCAGCTAGGTGCCGCGAGTGGCTCCCTCGCATTCCCCGTCATTGGACCCCTGGGGGTTGTTGCGGTCCGCCAACTCGTGGCCGCCGCAGTTCTCTTGCCTATCGTTCGTCCGCGGTTGCGCGAATTCAGTTGGCGGCAGTGGTGGCCTGTGCTCCTCCTGGCCGTGGTGTTCGGGACCATGAACCTCTGCCTGTACGCATCCATCCAACGGATCGGGCTGGGTTTAGCCGTGACACTGGAATTCCTGGGACCCTTGGCTGTCGCCCTGCTCAGTTCGCGCCGGAAGAGCAACGCCGTGTGTGCTGTGGCCGCGGGTGCCGGCGTAGTGGCGATTACCCAGCCGGACGCGTCAATGGACTACGCCGGCATCGGTCTCGGACTCGTGGCCGCGTGCAGCTGGGCTTTCTACATCCTGCTGAACCGAACCGTCGGACAACGCATCCAGGGTATCCAAGGGACAGCAGCCGCAACTGGGGTGTCGGCAACGCTGTACCTACCGGTCGCCGTCGTGATCTTTCTGAGCCAGCCGCTGGACGGCTTTGCCATCACCTGTGCTGTCAGCGCCGGCATCCTGGCCTCCGTGCTGCCCTACGTGGCAGATCTGATCGCGCTGCGCCGGGTCCCGGCCCAGCTGTTTGGTGTGCTCATGAGCGTCAATCCGGTGTTCGCAGCGATCATTGGGGCGCTTGCCCTAAACCAGGAACTCAATGTTGGGCAGTGGGCCGGGATTGCGCTGATCGTCGCGGCCAACGCCGGTGCGCTGCTGTTGCGGGGTGGGAAGCAGTAGCGCAGCGTCAGGCCTCAGCCTCCTTAAGAGCCTGCTCCTCGCGTCGGTAGCCGACCGTCTCGTAAGCGACGACGATGAGCACGGGGGAGGCAGCGACGAGGAGCAGCGCCGCGCCCACGCTCGCACCAAGGCCCACCGCGACCACCGCGGATACAAGGGCGAGCGCGGCCGCGCTGAATATCCAAATGTGGTAGCGGTCGGCAGTGCGCAGCAGGAGCGAGTAGATGGTCACGAGGGTCAGTTCGAAGACAAACACTGGAAGGGCGACTGTGAGCACTGTGGCGGTAGCGTCGATGTGGCTCCCACCGGAGATGAAGATCGCCGCGGCATGGAGGCCGGCGCCCGTGCCGACGACCGCGGCGAACACGACGATGTGCAGGTAGCTCCATCCGAACGCGCGACGGCGATGATGTCCCAGCACCCGCCCGGATGGGACGGTGAAGTACAGCCACCACATCGCGAAGGCAAGGGCGGTGCCGCCGGAGGCGACGAGCACGACCTCGACCGACCAACCCGACCGGTCGACGACGGCCGAGATCGCGAGCACAGCGCCGAGGATCACCTCTCCGAGTGTGATGATCACGAGCAGCGAGTACCGTTCAGCGATGTGGTGCGGATGCCACGGGGTGCCACCGTCCTTGCGCTCGGCGAGGAGCGGGCCCACCAACTCGACACCGACGAGAGCCGCGATGATCCACGACGTCGCCCCGATCGGGAGCGAGGCGAAGATGAGTACCACCCATCCGACTTGCGCCGCCGAGACGGCAGCCGCGTAGGTCAGGCAGGCCCGCCGATGCTCAAGATCATGCCGCGCGGCGCGCAGCCAGAGCGCGACCGCCGCGACACGCATGATCACGTACCCGCTCACCATGATCGCGTTGTCGACGTGGCGGCCTTCGTCGATCGACCGGAAGAAAGGTGGCATGCCGAGGGCGATCACGAGCACCCCGATCATCTCGATCAACGTCGCGATGCGGAAGAACACGTCGTCGTTGTCGTATGCGGAGGCCAGCCACGAGTAGTTCACCCAGGCCCAGCTGATCGCGAAGACCCCAAGGACGAACCCGGTGACCGCCGCCGACCAGTGCCCTTTCTCGAGGAGCAGCGCCGTCTGCGTCGAGACCGCACTGAAGGCCACGACAAAGACGAGATCGAAGAGCAGCTCGAGCGGGGTCGAGGTCCGGTGTTGCTCGGCTGGATCGCGCCCCGACATACGTCCGAGCCGATGGGTAAGGCTCATACATGAAAGTTACTCCGATGAGGCGCTGCCGGGGAGGACTATCCTCAGTTGGCGGCACACTTCTACGGCCAGTCACTTGAAGAGCGCAACCACGCCATGATGATGGTCCAGTACATGTTGGACCGCAACCAGCCGGTCGACATTCCGGGGGTTCCAGCCGTCCGCAACGAGTTTGCCAATGTGCGCGAGCCGGTTGCTTTGGCGTTGGCCCAAGAAAAGGAAGTTACCCGCAATATTGAGGAACTCTCCGTGCCGCGATACCGGCTCGCCGCCCACCGTCGGCGGGGCGATTTAGTGTGTCCGGTCCCGACGCAGTTTGTCCATATGTCCCTCAGGCTGGTTCTTACTCGAAATGCACGGCGTTCCACTCGAGGATTCGAGGGTCGGCGAGCCCTTCGGTGGTGAAAGGATCACCGGTGATGAAGCGCTCGGCATCCTCGCGCGAGGTGAAGATCCCCATCGACCCGGCGGTCGGATCCGGGGTCTGGAATGGGCCGAGAGCGACGAGGCCGCCGCCAGCGGCACGGAACGCCTCGTAATATTCTTTGTGGCGCGGGTACGTCCGGAGAACGCGCGAGCGGTCAACGCCGTCGCGCAGGCTGTACATCACGACGAATTTCATATGTCCGATCCTACCGACCACCATTGGAAGAGTTCACCAATGAGCGCATCCGAGACCCCTGCGAGAATCGCCCGCTGAGAGATCCTCAACCGTTCGGTGGTGAGAAGTTGAGCGAATGACGAATGATTCTGGAGCACGCGATCCTTCCCGTCCGTCCCGGCAGCGAGTCCGATTTTGAAGAGGCGTTGCGGACGGCGCGACCTCTGATCAGCAGTCCGGGGTTCTGCAGTCTTTCGATTTCTCGCTCGATCGAGTCTCCAAACCTCGCGATAAGCGGTCACAAGGGTGCAACACCGACCTCGGACGGAATCGACCCGGGGACTTCGACCGAACGGATGATGCTGAACATACTTGCCACTTTGGCCGAGTATGAGCGTGAGTTGATGGTGGAACGCGTTAACGCCGGGATCGCCGTGGCCCGGGATTCCTGCACCCGCTTCGGCCGTCCTCCAGTCAACCTGGAGATCATCGCGGAAAAGCTCGCCCGGAGACCATGCCAGATAGCGCTGCAATTTCAACGCCAATTATCGCGGTCCACAAATCTTTTGCACGCGCCTGCTGGTTTGTAGCAGAAACGGTCGATTTAGGTGCAGTTGAGTAATCGGGTTTCGATGGCTTCGGCGGCTGTGGTTGAGCCACCGGTCGCTGCGTAGCCTTGTGCGACCAGGGCGGCTCCGGCGGACATGGTCATCGCCGTCTGTACTGCTTCGCGGAGGCGTTGGGGTGAGAGTTTCTTTTTCGGCAGCAGGGTCCCGGATCTGCTGGTCTGGACCCGGCGGGCGACCTCGAGTTGGTCGCGTCCGAACGGTACCACGCAGACCGGGATGCCTCGGGCGAGGGCTTTCTGTGTGGCTCCCATTCCGCCGTGGGTGACCGCAACTTCGGCTCTGTCCAGGAGAGGTTGGTGTGGGAGGAACTGTGCGACAGTCGCGTTGGCTGGGATCTCGAGCCCGGCGGGGACGCCCGCCGGCATTGTCGCTATGACGTGGACCGGTTCGTTCCGGAATGCCTCCAGTGCGGTGCGCACCAGGACGTCGTCGTCCTGAAACTCGGAGGAGGTGGTGACCAGGATGATCGGTTTGTCGATGGCGTCGAGCCACGCAGGCCTGTCTTGGCTCGGTTCCCAGGCCGAGGCTCCCATCATGATGACGTCCGGTCCCCAGTCGGTGGTGTCGTACTCGAATGGTTTGGCGGTGGCCACCAGCATTAGGGGAGCCTTGCGGAGGAACTCGTCGGCCGATGCCACCGGGGTCAGTCCGAGGTCTTTGCGCAAGGCGTTCAGCCGCGGCAGCATCGCCTTCTCGACTGCCCCAAGGACTAGCATGCGTAGCAGTGCGTCGCGGGCCGAGCCCAGAATTCCGGTCATCGGGGCGATGCCTGGACCGAAGGGCGGGGTTCCGCGCGATTCGAGCGCCGGGGTGTAGGGCGAAAACGTCACCCATGGGCCGCCCCATGCTTCGGCCGCGAAGGCTGCTCCCCAGCTGTTGATGTCGATGATGGCAACATCAGGGTTCACCTCGTCAATTGCCGTTCTCAGGGCGGGAGCGTCGTACACGCCGCGGGCGGCGAAAACTTCCGCCGCTTTCGCCAGTGCGTTTTTGGGACCGCGGGCCTCGGAGTCCTTCATCGGTATAGCCTCGATGCGGGGATCGATAGGCTCGGCATCGAATCCGAGGGTCCGCATTAACCCGACTTGGCTCTCGTGGGTGCGCAAGTTCACGTGGTGGCCGCGGCGTTGGAGTTCCAGCAGCAGCGGCGTCAAAGGAAACAGGTGCCCGATGGCTGGCGAGGTGTAGGCGAGGACGGTTGACATCAGTGTGTGTCCTTCGTGAAGGGGGCCAGCATCTCGGCGATGGCCTTTTGGGTTTGTCGACGGCTGAGCCTGCTCTCACGACGGAGCAATTTCCACGTGTAGATGTCACAGATCGTGACCAGTTGGGCTCTCCGCCGGTTACGGGCGGAACCGTGATGCTCCGGCAGGAACGGGCCAAAAGCATGCTCGCACCACTCCCGGTGGATACGTCGTCCCTCGGTGGCCAAAACTTTGAGTGCCGGAATGTGTTCCTCTTCGGCGAGCATCCGCAGCACGCGGTCGCCCATGAGTTCGTAATGTTCGACCAGGTTGGCCACGGCACTGGGAACGTCACCGGGAGTGACCCGTGCCCTGGCCGCGCGTACCTGCTCCGATTGGCGCTCCACCGCCGCGGCGAAGAGTTTCTCCTTGCTGCCAAAACGGCGGAGGACGGTCTGCACCGTCACCCGGGCCCGTGCGGCTACCTGGTCCAGCCGGATCTGGTCCGAGGGCTGTTCCCAGAACAGTTCGGTCATGGCATCCAGAATGCCTTCGGCCGTAGCCGCGGCCGCCTCGGAACGGGCCACCATGCGATACGGTCTTCGGGCTCCTCCGGCGGCTTTCACGTTAACTACGTTAACCCTAAATTGTTTAAGGTCAACCCCGGTCTGACCAGTCGATTGGGCAAGACGACGCATCCCCACGTCCGGCGACGAAAATTCCATGGGATACCACCACTCGAATTGTCATTTTGACTGCCCGTAAGCCGATCCCTCATCGGGATGCTGGAGTCACAATGCCTTCGCCATCGGGAGAAGTTCGTGCAGGGTTCGAATCATAAGGTCCGGGACGGCGTTCGGTGTCGCGGCGCCTTCCCTGTTGAGCCAGACACCGGTCCAACCCGCAGCCTGGGCTCCGGCGACGTCGTTGGCCAGCGAGTCGCCAACCATGATCCGCGGTTCCCCGGGCAACAGATCTGAGGCGATGTCTCTGCCTGAAGGCCTCGAACCGCACCTGCTCAAGGCTAGTCACGTGGCCCCGCAACCGTTCCGCGACGGCTTCCCGGTCGGCGACGAACGCCTGGACGCTCATGTCTCCTCCGGTCCCGGGCCGAAGCCCGCGGAGCTCGTCGATCGTGGCCGCCAGGGCACGCCTCATCATCGCCTGGAAATCCCACAGCGTCTGGTCACCGTCAAAGAAGAAGACTGCCATACGGCCATCAAAACAGGCCCGAGCCTCCGGCAGGAACTATGTCGCAGGAGGTCCCGGTGAAAGCTTGTCCTTTGGGACACAGCTCCCGACGGCCAGGTCTCACGCCTGCGCAGTCAGCCGGCCTATTTATTCTTCCGTCGCCCGAAGCCCCATCCAGGCGCCAATGGCCCGCCGTCTGCAAACAAGTTCCCCAGCGCCTGCTGGATCCGCCGCCACAAACTGCCTTCTGAGTTCACCTTGGCCATGGGGATAGCGTACACATCGGGATCCTTTGCGGAGCTCAGGCCGCGACTGGGGCTGCCGGAAACTAAGGTTGCTGCATGGAGGAAGTGCTTTCCGGCGGAAACATGAACGAAGTGGTCCGCGTCGGAGATACGGTGCGACGTCCCGGTGGTCCTTGGACGAGCACTGTCCATGAGGTGCTCCGTCGTCTTCACCTCAAGGGAATCGAATGGGTGCCGGAGGCTCACGGGATCGATGAATCGGGGCGGGAGATCCTGGACTATGTGCCGGGCCTGGTGCCCTCGTACCCTATGCCCGCGTGGGTGTGGGAGGACTCTTTCCTGGTGACAGCAGGCGGCCGGCTCCGCGAGTTCCACGACGCCGCGGCAGGGCTAAGCGTCGTTGATGCGGTCTGGCGGGCGCCGGTTCACGAACCGGCCGAGGTGATCTGCCACAATGACTTTGCCCCGTACAACTTCATCTGCCGGGACGGCCAGTTCGCCGGGGTGATCGACTGGGACACGATGTCGCCTGGGCCGCGTATCTGGGATGTGGCCTATCTCGCTTACCGCCTCTGTCCCCTCGTCGCGCCGACGAACCCGGACGGCCGCCCCGGGGACAGCTCCGAGGATCAGGGCCGCCGACTTGGGCTCCTGCTCGGCTCGTACCGCGCCGACTTCACCGCCTCAAACGCGCTCAGGGTGGTGGTGGAACGCCTTGAAGACCTGGCACGGTTCACCGCGGATCAGGCCGAACGCCAGAGCAGATCCGACCTTGCCGGTCACGCGAACCTCTATATGAACGACATCGCTTATTTGCAAACTGCAAGTTCGAGCATCCTGGGTGCCGCAGAAACGGGCATCCTCTAGTTCTCGATCGAGGAAGCGACGCCCCAAGTTTCGCGTCCGGTGAGGATCCTTTACCGGGCTCTTCCACAGGGGGCCGGTGACTAACAATCCCACTATCCTGCTGCCTTGAGCGTCCCTCACCAATAGATCGGGGCGATTGTCCACATGTACGTGAGCATCATGAGGCCGTAGGTTGCCTGGTTCGACTTCAGCCTCACTGGACTGGATGCTGCCAAACAGTGGATTCAGAACGCAGCTGTCGAATTGGCACCGAACGCAGAGCAATTGCGGCGTGCTGATCCACTCCGCACAGGACGGGGGTTGGTCCCAATGCC
This sequence comes from Arthrobacter sp. FW306-04-A, assembly GCF_044358315.1. Classification (GTDB taxonomy): domain Bacteria; phylum Actinomycetota; class Actinomycetes; order Actinomycetales; family Micrococcaceae; genus Arthrobacter. Next base: position 3,142,738 of record NZ_CP084559.1, on the reverse strand, counting down.
CGCCCAGTTACCGCGGTGATCCGCCGGACCTCGTATTTGTCGAGTTGGTAGCAGGATCATTTCCGAACCCTCAGCGGACGGCTGTGCTTGGAGGTGGTTTTTCGTGGACGAGGGGTGCTGCGAGTCCGGCGAGCAGGATGCTGATGCCCTGGTCGAGTTCGGCCGCGCCGTCGTAGTCCGCGAGCACCGGGCCGAGGGCGCGGAGGCGGGGAAATTCCTTCGCGGGCAGGCGGTGCAGGCCAAGGCGGAGCAGCGCTTCGTTTTCGTCCGGATCCACGATGAATTCCTGCAGTTCATTGAGGATGTGGCCGTACAGGAACCCGTAGTAAGCCCGGTAGACGTGGAGCGCGTCGGCCGGGGCGAACCCGGCGTCGATCAGCAACGACAGAATCTGCTCAAGGGGGCGCAGCGTGCCCAGCGGGCGCAGGCCCAGGGGCGTGGACAGCGGGCGGGTCACGAGCAATGGCACGACGTTCGGGTGCCGCAGCGCCAGCAGGCGCAGATCATGGGCTATCTGCCGGAGCTGCGCCTGCCAATCCGGGCGGTCCGGGAAGATGGAAAGCTCCTTCAGGACCAGCTCCGTCACTCCGTCCAGGAGCGCAGCCCGGTTGGCAGCGTACCGGTAGAGACTCATCGGATCCCGGCCCAGTTCCTGCCCCAGGCGGCGCATGGTGAGCGCGTCGAGGCCTTCCATATCCACCAAAGCGAGGGCGGTGGACAGTACGAGTTCGCGGCTGAGCCTGGGTTTCTCCCCGGCGGCGTTCTCGCCGGCAGGTGAAGAATTGATCGGAGTCTTGGGGGGCGGCACGGGTTTCCATCCTGATCTGATCGCGTCGTCGCTGGTTTCTGCGGGGAAAGAAGCTTGCTTACTTTGTAGTCTACGCGTAAAGTCTACATCGTAGACAAGTTTCTACACAGGTTTGATGAGGCGGACTTCACCGCACGGCCACTGGCCATGCGCTCCGCTTCAGAAGCCCGTGACTGCGCACAACGCACGGACCGCCCGAACCGCAGAGTTCCACAGAACCGGGTGACCGCTTCAGTGCCGCGTGCACGCATTGGGGCTCAGCTGCTATAGCCACATGGCAGCGCATGCAACGCACCCGCGAAAAAGGGCCCACCATGGCTAATACGGCTAATATCCACTTCGACCAATTCCTTGAAGAAGCCACCATCAACACCTACGACCGGTCCGACTCGGCTCTCGGACGGGACTGCTTTTACGGCCTGTACACGAGCTGGTGTTTGCTAAACCGGTCCGTGCCGCGGCCCGAGAGCGCCTTTTGGACGGCGATGAAGACCAAAGGCATCCACCCCGGGGGCAGCGGGCTGGCCATGACGGGCCCGGCCGCCGCCGACTACATTCTGGCAAGCTGCCCGGGACTGGTCTGATCCGTTGAGCACCATCTCGAGCACTTACCTCCCCCTGGACGCCCACCAGCCCCGGGGCAAGCAGCCCTGGTGCGCGACGTGCGACACCGACGTGCACCTCGTCGTGGACTCCATCGCCATCATGGACCGCCGACGAGAAACCCTCGCCGCGGCCGTCAACTGCTCCAAATGCGGCGGCGCCCGTGTCCTGTCCACCACCTCGGGCTTTGTCTCTGCAGTCCAGGCCAGGTCGACCGCCAGCGATGACGTCCCCCATCCGGGTGCCGAATACATCCACTGCGGGGAACCCATGTCCCCTACCGATCCGGACCTGAGAAGTTCACACGCACCGCTCTCAACCCAGCCGGGGCCGACTGACTTCCTCGGCGAATACCTCCGCACCCGGGTACTACGGTGCCGGTGCGGCTTCCAAATAGAAAAACCGCATTGACCCACCCGCTTACCTTCATTAGTAAGTATACTTACTAATGAATGCCCGAGGCCGCCGGCCAGGGCACCTAACAAACAAGGGAGACTCACATGTTGCTTTGGATAGCCATTATTATCGCCGTTCTCTGGCTTCTCGGCTTTATCGGCAACATCGGCGGCGGGCTCATTCACCTGCTGCTGGTTATTGCCGTGGTCGTTTTGATTTTCCACTTCATCCGCGGCAGGTCACGCGTGTAGGAGTCTATGCCGGCTTCGATGATGGCGCCGTCGGCCGGCGGAGGACTGGCTAACGGGCGAGGCTGGCGCCGGAGGAACCGGCCTTCAGCTGCCGCCGGCCTCTGCTTCTTCAACGAGGGCGGAGGATTCCACCCGGCCCAGGAGCGACAGCCGATTTGCGATTCTGGCCAAGTCAACGGGCTGGGCGCTTGTTCGGTGGGCCGGGTCCTGGGCGAGATCCCAGTCCAGGGGGCCCTGGCCTACCAGGAACAGTGTGATGTCCTGGTCGTACAGGACGTCCACCACGTTGCTGAACCGTTGCCAGGCCGGGGCGGATCCGGCGGCCGACTCCACAGTTGGCGAGGGTACGCCGTCGATCACCCAGGTCTTGTAGTCCACCGCCAAAGCCAAGTAGTCGGCCGTCGACGTCAGGCCGCCGCATAACTCGGAGAAACTCATCCAGAGCATATCGTCGGCCGCTTTGGCCGTGAGGCGATGCGTTGTAAGGGTGAGGACCCGCTCCTGTGACTTCGACGGCGGGAACAAACCGAAGGCGCCCAGCTGCGCCGCCGTTCCGGGTGTGATCATCCTGCCCCGGCTGAAGGCTTCCAGGCCGGGAGAGTCGCTGCTCCGTGGCGCAGAGGAACCAGAAACCCGCGAACGCCGGAAATCCGTGTCTCCGTTGATCTCCACGATGTCCATCATCTCCTTGATCACCCCGATGGTCGGCACGAAGTGATCGTGCCACAGAGGGTTTGGCAACAACTTATCCGGTGGATAGTTCGATGTGACCACGAGCGGAACCCGGCGTTGGGCCGCCGTCCGGAGCAGCTTGGCGATGAACATTCCGTCGCCCACATCGTGCACGTGGAATTCGTCGAAACACAGGATGTCTACGTCGGACAGCAAGGCATCCACCGAACGCTGGATCGCCGCACCATCTGCCTCGGGCCTCCCAGCCGAAGCGTGCACGCCCCGATGCAGTTGACGGAAGAAATCGTGGAAATGGATGCGCCTTTTGCGCCCCGGCGTTGGCGTCGGCGACGATTTCCGCCATCAATGTAGCGGCGTCGGGACGTCGCTGTCGGTTTAGGGGCTGCCCGGCGGAGGCTGGAATCACTAGAGCCAGTTTTTCCGCTTGAAGATGACGTACATGAGCAAGCCCGCGGCAATCATGAGTCCGATCGCCATGGGGTAGCCGAACGGCCAATGGAGTTCAGGCATGACGTCGAAGTTCATGCCGTAGAGCCCGGTAACGAAGGCCGGTGCAAAGAAGATCGCTGCCCACGAGGAGATCTTCTTGGTTTGTTCGTTTTGTGCCGCGCTCGCCTCGTTTTGCCGGTTCGCGGTCAGCGTGCCATCGAGGGTCAGGGCGTTCTGCAGCAGATCGCGGAATCCATTGGCGCGGGAAATCACTTGTTCGACGTGGTCCTCCACATCGCGGAGTTTGCGTTGCAGTTCAATGTCCACACCGTATTTCTCGAACCCGCGCTTCAGGGACGCCATCATGGCCGGGAGCGGGTTGATTGCGCGCTGGAACTGGATGACCTCGCTGGCAAGTTCATAGATGCGCCGGGAAACGGAGGGATCGCCACCGAAGAGCTGGTCCTCGATCTCGTCGATGTCGTTTTCCAGCCCGGAAATCACCGGGCCATAATCGTCCACTACTTGGTCCAGCAAGGCGTACAGAATGGCTTCGGGACCGTGACGCAGCAGCTCCGGTTGCTGTTCCAGATTGCGCCGGACCTGGGCCACCCCGGGCGTCTCCGCGTGACGCACCGTGACCACGAAGTTCTTTCCGGTGAAGATATGAAGCTCACCGAACTCCACGGTCTCCGTTTCGTCCAAGTACCGCGCGGGCCGCAGGACCGTGAAGAGGTTGTTGTCGTAGCGTTCCAGCTTGGGCCGCTGGTGGGCGTTGACGGCGTCTTCGACTGCGAGCAGGTGGAGTCCGAACTCGGCAGCCACTGCCGCCATTTCCGTCTCGTCCGGCCGGTACAGTCCAATCCACACCATTCCGCCGTGGGCGGCCAGCGTTTCGACACTCTGCTCGAGGCTTCCCGGAGTCGCGGTCCGGATGCCGTTGACGTAGACGGCGTTGTCAATGATGGTCACGAGGCTATTCTCCTCCCGTTACTGCCATGCCCCGATGATTGATCCGGCCACAGTCATGGCCACGATGTCATGGCCGGAATCGATGAGCGTCAGGGCGGACGGCCTGCCCGCGAAACCGTTATGGATGACGTGGCCTCCGGCGCGGAAAACCATGGCGACTACCAACGCGAAGAAACCGCCGGACACGCTTCCGTGCACCCCCAACTTGCCGATGAGAACTGCCAGCAAGATGCTCGTCAGAGCTGCGGCAATCATCATGGGGATCCAGATCCGGGCGCCGCCGTCGATCTTCTTGAGGTCTTCCGCGGTCTTCCCGATGGCCTGCATCCATCGCCGGCCGAGGACTGCCGGCATGTACCAGACAAATCCAATGACCATGCTGGAAACGAAGGCCACCAGTATGGCCAGCCAGTTGAGCTGCGCAAGAGAAGAGAGCCAATTCATTCTGGAATCCTAGTCGGCTTCGCTGAGGGGGGATTCGGCCGCAAACTGCCCTTTTCCCCGTTTAGCGGTGCTGGCCTTTGCGGTGCTGGCCGTCTCAGCGGCGTCCACGAGCCTGCCGATGAGGGGTTCTGTCCGGTAGGGGATGTGGGTGTGCAGGGCGAGGACTGTTTCCGTACGGATGACGCCCTTGATTCTGAGGATGGAGCGAAGCGCGGTTTGCAGGTTGTGCGTGTCGGTGGCCACCACCCGGCACAAGAGATCGCCCCTCCCGGAGATTTCATGCACCTCGAGTACCTGGGGGATGCGGCGCAGGGCTCCGATCACGCCGTCGAGTTCCCGGTGTGTCACCTCCAGGGTGACGAAGCCGACGACGTCGTAGCCCACCTTTTCGAGGTCGACTTCGCGGCCGCCGTCGTTCAGTACGCCCGAGCGAACCAGGCGGCGCATCCTCGATTGGGCGGTGTTGCGCGCAATCCCCAGTGACTCGCCGAGTTCGCCGATCTGAACTCTGGGATCGCGGATCAACTCCAGGAGGATCTTCAGGTCCGTCGGGTCGAGGGTGCTCACGTCATCGCTCCAGATCATTCGTGGTCATCAGTGGAGATCACTTTTGACTGTTTTGATCAATTGTTCCATGCCTAGCTGCCCTATGTAGCAGGTCTGCGGAATCCTATTGCCATCAATGTTTGGGCCATGACCGTCCCGGCCCACAAGGCCAGGTTTCGGGATGGCCGCTGAGGCGAAGGCACGGAAATGACTGTCTTTAGCGAACTGCGCATGCGCCCGGCCACCGCCGAGCGCTGGGGCTGGGATGCTTCCACTACGGCACGGCTGGTCTTGGCCGGCGTCGTCATGTTCACATTGCTGGTCGGCGCCAACCTGGCGAGTCCGCTGTATTCGCTGCTTCAAGCGGAACTGGGGATAACCTCGCTGGGTGTGACCATTGCCTTTGCGAGCTACGTCCTGGCGCTCGTGGCTGTGCTGATGCTCGCTGGCCACTGGTCGGACCATATCGGCCGGCGCGCGGCCCTGGTGCTGGCTGTTCTCGTCGGCCTGGTGGGCGGACTGGTCTTCGCCAACGCGGACAACCTCTTGATGCTCTCAGCCGGCCGCATGCTCCAGGGCGTCGCCGTCGGTCTTGCCACCGGGGCGAGCTCGGCAGCGCTGCGGGAATTGCTCCCGTATCGGCCGGAATGGGCCTCGCGCTTCACGTTGCTTTCCTCGTCCGGTGGGGTGGCCGCCGGTCCTGCCATTGGCGGACTGCTTTCGCTGCTCCCGGGTGCAACCTCTACGCCATTCATCATCCACGCGGCCGTGCTTCTCCTTTTGCTGGTGCCGCTGTGGCTTCTCAAAGCGCGGCCTGCGATTCGGCCTGCCGAGGGTCCGCGGCCCTACACGGTCCTCGCTCCTCGCCGGCCCTCGGTGTCGAGGGAGGCAAGGGGAGCGTTTTGGCTCGCCTCGAGCGTGGGATTCCTGAGCTTTGCCGTGTTCGGATTCTGCCTTTCGCTCGCGCCCGGGTACTTCGCCGTGGTCGTGCACGCAGATTCGCGCCCTATGACCGGGCTGCTCGCCGGGCTGACGCTCGGTGCGTCCGCGCTAAGCCAATTGCTGACCGCCCGCGGCCGGTTTGCCGTGCCCACAGGACTGGCTGTCTTGGGGGTTTCCATCGTGCTTGTGGGTGCCGCGGCGTCTATGTCCAGCCCGGTGCTGCTGGTGGCGGCGAGCTTGTCTGCCGGTGTTGGGCAGGGCATCGCGTTCCGGCTGGTGTTCAATGACGTTGCAGGAAAAGTGGAGGCATCGCGGCATGCCCAGATCATCAGCACGGTTTACGTCATCACCTACCTCGGCAGCGCTGTTCCCGTCATCGGCCTGGGCCTGGCGGCTTCGGTACTTGGACTGGGTGTCGCGGCCAACTATTTCACCGTGGTGTGCGGATTGGCAGCCATGGCGCTCGCGGCCGTGTCCTTCCGCAGGGTGCTCCGGAAGGGCTGACGAAAGGCTCATCGGGCAAGGACGGCGGCGAAGCCGGAAACCGCTATTCCGGCAACGGTCCGTGGTTGCCCTGGATGTGCGCGAAGACCAAGGTGGTCTCGGTGTGGCCCACTACGGGGTCCGTGGCGAGGTTGTCCAGGACCCAGTCACGCAAGTCGTCGGTGTTGGCTACTGCGATGTGCAGCAGGTAATCCACGGAACCCGAAGTGTGGAACGTAGAGATCACTGCGGGGAGCGCCGGCACGCGGGCCGTGAAGCGGTCAATCTGGTCGCGGTCGTGGGCGCGCAGGCGCACGGCGATCAGGGCCTGGACCGAACGCCCGATTGCAGGCAGGCTGAGAACCGCTTCGAAGCCCTCGATAATCCCGCGCTCTGAGAGTGACCGCGTGCGCATGAGAGCGGTGGACGGGGCAATTCCAACCAGCTCGGCCAACTGCTTGTTGGAGATCCGGGCATCGTCAACCAAGGCCGCGAGGATGCGTTCGTCGATTGCGTCCAAGGGCTCGCTCATGCCGACGGGCCGAACGTTCTTCGGGGTGGTGCTCACGGATCCTCCTGAAAGTGCTGTCCGTTCATCATAGGTGCCAGTTTCCGAGCAATCCATTCATTTGCACTGTCAATGTCCGAATTATTGCCAGATACTTACCGAATTCAACGGTGAATAATTCAAGGAGAGCAGTGACAGCCATCGATACACTTGCAGTCCACGCAGGCCGGGCCGGACTTACGGAACAGGGCGTACACGCCGTTCCGATCGACCTCTCAACTACTGCGCCCCTGCCATCTGTTCATGACGGCGGACTGGCCTACGAGCAGATGGCCACAGGAGGCGTCCACCTCGAAGGTCAAAGCACTGTGTACCAGCGTCTCTGGAATCCTACGGTAGCCAGGTTCGAAGACGGGGTAGCGGCGCTCGAGGGTGCCGACCAAGCCGTCGGATTTGCCTCAGGCATGGCCGCCTTCAGTGCCGTGCTGCTGGCAGCACAATCGGAAGGCAAGACGCACGTAGTCGCGGTTCGGCCCCTGTACGGCGGCACGGACCACGTCCTGGCCAGCGGCCTCCTTGGCAACCAAGTCACCTTCGTCAAGGCTCACGGCGTGCGGGACGCCCTTCGCCCGGACACCGGGCTGGTGGTGGTGGAGACGCCAGCGAACCCGAGCCTGGACCTCGTGGACCTGGTCCGCTTGGTGGCCGCCGCCGCGGACGTTCCAGTGCTCGTGGACAACACCTTCGCCACTCCGATTCTCCAGCAGCCGCTCAAGCAGGGCGTCGCGATGGTCCTCCACAGTGCCACAAAGTTCATGGGCGGCCATGGCGATGCCATGGGCGGTGTGGTGGCAACGAGTGCGGAATGGGCCACCCGGCTGCGCCGGGTCCGTGCGGTGACCGGAGGCATCCTGACTCCGTGGCCTGCCTACATGCTGCACCGGGGCCTCGCGACCCTTCCCATCCGGGTCCGTGCCCAGCAGGACCATGCCCACAAGGTCGCGGCGGCGCTCGCCAGCCACGAACTCGTGGCCAAGGTGTACTACCCCGGGCTTCCCGAATGCGATCCCCTGCATTTGGTGGGCACGCAGATGAGCGGTCCGGGATCGTTAATATCCTTCGACCTTGAATCTGCCGAGCACGCGGAGCGTATTCCAGGCGCGGTCCGGCTCATCACACACGCGGTGTCGCTGGGTGGAATCGACACGCTCATCCAGCACCCCGCCGGACTGACCCACCGCCCGGTGGCCCCGGAGGCCAAGCCCCAAGGGCGCATGCTCAGGCTTTCGATCGGCTTGGAAGACCCCTCCGATATCGTCGATGACCTGGTCCAGGCGATCGAGTCCACCCGGTAGGGTCCGCTATCTTCCCTGCCCAGCCGGTTTCACTGAGGAGACGACGACGGCGTCCTCCCGCGCCGGGGAGCGGTGCACGACGGCGGTGATCACCGCCGCCGTGCACCCCAGGGCGATGACCGCCCAGGCGAGTGCGCTCCACCCGAAGGCCTGGAAGGCGAGCCCTCCGGCCCAGCCAAGGATGCTGGAACCCAGGTAGTAAGACAGGTTGTACAAGGAGGCGGCCTGCGCGCGTCCGCTCGTTGCGATGGTGCCGGTCCAGCCCGCTCCGATGCTGTGGGCCGCGAAGAAACCGCCAGTGAAGACCACCAAGCCCGCCAGGATCGCGGCGACGTTGTCCCACAGGGTGAGTCCAAGGCCGGCCGTCATGGTCGCGATGCCAGCGAGCAAGACCGTGCGGCGGCCAAAGCGCATGGACAATCCCGCTCCCCAACGGGAGCTCACTGTCCCGGAGAAATAGGCCAGGAAGATCAGGCTTACCACGGTGGCTGGCAGCCCGAACGGCTCCGCGTGCAGGCGGAATCCCAGGTAGTTGTAGACAGCCACGAAGCCACCCATCAGCAGGAACGCCTGAACATAGAGGGCGAGCAGCCGTGGATTGGAGGAATGGGCTGCCAAGGTCTTCATCGCGCCGCGGAAACCTCCAGCCGAACTAGGAGTGAAGCGGCGCGGTTTCGGAACCAGCAGGATGAACAGGGCGGCTGAGACCGTGGCAAGGATGGAGACCGCAAGGGCGGCGGCCCGCCATCCCCACAACTCGCCGATTGGCCCCGCGAGCAAGCGGCCGGCAAGCCCGCCGAGGGTGGTGCCGGCTACGTAGCTTCCGGCGGCCAGCGCGGCGTGCACTTTGTTGACCTCTTCGTTGAGGTACGCGATAGCGATGGCAGGAATGCCGCCCAACGCCATGCCCTCCAGTGCCCTCAGGCCCAGGACAAGGGGAAAGGTGGGGGCCATGGGGACGAGCAAGCCCAGGACAGTGGCTGCCGCGATTCCAATGGCCATGGCACGGACCCGGCCGATCCTGTCTGCCACGAATGACCACGGCAACACCGTCGCCGCGAGTCCTACAGTGGCCAGGGAAATGGTGAGTGCTGCCTCGGCTGCCGTGATGTGGAGCTCGTTTGCCATGAGTGGCAAGACTGCCTGGGTGGAGTAGAGCTGCGCGAACGTGGCGACGCCGGCGAGGGCCAGCCCGGCAAGGATCCTCCGATACGCAACGGAGCCCTTCAGGTGGCCTTCCCAGGGGGATTCGGTGGTGCTCTTGAATGCTGCGCTTGTGCTCACCCTTTCACGGTACGGCGGGCCGAAGTGATGATTCCAATGCATGATTCGTTTATGATTGATAGCAAAATTGGATGAAATCTTTCGCGGACAGCCTGGAGGGAGAACGTATGGACATTGAACACAAGCAATTGGTTCAACTGCTCCCCATGCTCCCCCTGCTTGCCGAGCTGGGCCGGACGGAACACATCACCGAGACGGCCGAACTGCTCGGAGTACCCCAATCGACGGTGAGCCGGGCGCTGGCCCGGGCCAGCGCCGTCGTCGGGACCGAACTGCTCATCCGGGAAGGCCGCGGCGTCCGGCTCACCCCCGCCGCAAAGACGCTGCTTCCGTACATCGAATCGGCGCTTGCGGAATTCCAGGCGGGGCTGGACGTGGTCCGCCACGAATCCGATGTTGTCCGCGGCCGAATCGCGGTGACCTTCCAACACACTTTCGGCGAAGCAACGTTGCCGCTGCTCATGAGCGCGTTCCGGAGCCGGCACCCCTCCACGGCATTCGAACTCAGCCAAGGAGCGCGCGCCGCTTGCCTCGAATCGCTCATTGCGGGAGACGCCGACTTCGCCTTGACGGCGCCGGTGGCAGCCTCGGGCAGGAACCTCGGCTCGGCAGCGCTGTACCGGGAGCCCTTGCGGCTGGTGGTCCATCACCGCCATCCGTTGGCCCAGCGGTCCACCGTGCGGCTCGCGGAGTTCAAGCATGAGCCGTTCGTTTCCATGGGGCCAGGGTTCGGCCTGCGATCGCTGACCGACGCGATATTCCGGGATGCGGGCTTTCGCCCGAGGGTTGCCTTCGAAAGCCAGGACTCGCACACCATCCGCGGGCTGGTGTCCGCTGGATTGGGATACAGCATTCTGCCACCCGGAGGACTGGGGCCGGGACCTCAAGGCGTACTGGATTCTACCGACCTGGGCTGGGTGGAGGTATCGCTTGAGTCGGAGCTGGCTTACCGGGAGATTGGGATTGCGTGGCGCCAACGACGCAAAGAACCCGACCCCGTACGTCTTTTCCGTGAGCTGGTGCTTTCCGAGGGCCCCGGGCTGCTCGCGGGACTTGTGAAGGCGCGCTCCGGAAGCCAGTAGGATCACCCAGCGCGCCCGCGCTACGCTTTTGGACGTGGAGACTGCAGAGAACACGACCCCCTGGCCCGACGACGCATCGGTCCCGGCTACGGTCATCGGCCTGGACATTGGTGGCACGAAGACCCGCGGGGTGCGGTTCGAGGACGGTAAACCGGTCCGCGACGAAAGCACGGGCAGCTCCAACGTCCAGAACGTGAGCCGGGAGGTGGCGGCCGCAAATCTCGCGGAGCTCTTCGCGATGATCGGGGGCGGCCATGTGGACCGCGTCCTTGCCGGTGCCGGCGGAATCGACACCGACGCCGATGCCCGTGCCCTCGCCGATTTGATTGAGCCACATGTTCCTGGCGCACAGGTCACGGTGGTCCACGATTCCCGCCTGCTGCTGGCGGCAGGCGGGGCAAGCACCGGAGTGGCCGTCATTGCTGGGACTGGGTCGGCCGCCTGGGGAAAGAACGCCGACGGCGAAGAAGCCCGTGCCGGCGGGTGGGGCTTTCTTCTGGGCGATGAGGGCAGTGGTTATTGGCTGGGCCGGGAGGCGGTGCGGCACAGCCTTCGGCGGATGAACAAAGGGCTGGAGCCCGATGGCCTCACGGTGGCCCTCCTGGAATCCTGCGGGGTGGACGACCCCAATAAGCTCATCGCCTTGTTCCATTCGGAGGACACGGATAGGCGGTACTGGGCCCAGCGGGCGGCTGCCGTGGTGGAGACCGCCCGCGAAGGGCTTGAGATCAGCCGCCAACTGCTGGACCAGGCAGGACGGGATCTCGCGGAACTTGCGGCGCAGGCCGTTCGGCAACTTGGCCTCCATGGACCGGTGATCCTGGGCGGCGGGCTCGGAATGAATGTAGAGCCATTGCAGTCCGCTTTCCGGGCAGGGTTGGCTGCGCACGGAATCACGGATATTCGGGTCTTGGACCGGGAGCCTGTGTTCGGTGTGCTGCAGATCCTGGCCGAACAGGCCTAGAACACCGCGGATGGATGGCCGACGCGGAGAAAGACTGGCGACGCGCGAATACCCTGTGTGTCAGCCCTGATGTGTATCGCCAGGCTGTTTGGATGTCGGCAGCCCTACTCCACGGCCCTGTTCCGTGTCCTCGGCTTGAGCTGGACTCCCGGCATGGGCGGTGCGGGAATTCGCCCAGCCTCTGCACCGGCGTCGGGCCCATGGCCATTGATCAAGCCGAACCGCGCTGCGCGGGCATCGTCGTCGACCAGGAGCGCCTGGGCTTCCCAGTCCCCGCGCGCTTGCTCTACTTCTTCATGCGTCCGGCCCACGAAGTTCCACCACATGAGGATGTCTTCTTCGAACGGTTCGCCACCCAGGACCATGAAGCGGGTTCCGGGAGTTGCCTCGAGGCGGAGCGATTCCCGGCCGGTCCCGAGGAAAGCCAAGGGGCCCGGGTCAACTGTTTGGCTTTCGATCACCACGGAGCCGTCCAAAACCAGGATCGCGTGTTCGAAGACCGGGTTCAGCGGCAGTTCGACGGCGCCCGAGGCCGAGATCTCGGCGCCGACAATCGGGCTGTACATACTGGCGGGGGAGCGCTGCCCGGCGAATTCGCCCACGAGCACGGTGGCCCTGAAACTGTCCGTCGCGACTACCGGCAGATCGACGATCTGCTGGAACGACGGCGCCCGGTGCCTTACGGCGTCCGGCAACGCAACCCACAATTGCAGGCCGCGGGACAGTGGCAGGGGAGCGCCGCCGTCGGGCGGGTTCGGGTGAAGTCCTGCCGGCAGGACGGCGAACTCGGAATGAGAAATGCCGCGCCCGGCGGTCATGATGTTCAACTGCCCGGGACGGACTACGACGTCGCTGCCCACGCTGTCGCGGTGCCGCACCTCGCCCAGGAGCGGCCAGGTGACGGTTTGCAACCCCGTGTGCGGGTGGGGGAGGACGCTCATCGCCACGCGATCCGGGCCGAAGCTATCCAGGAAGCACCACGCGCCCACGGTCGGCAGGCCACGCTGGGGGAGGGTGCGGGAGACCGTCATGTTGCGGACGCCGCCCAAGGGAACGTTGCGGGATGGCCAAAGCTGCACACAAGGTCCTTGGCCGGGGTGGCCGGCAGGGCAGACTTCCTGGGACGGGGCCGTTTCCAAGTTGGTCACGATACAACTCCATGTGCTGAAATGTTGTAAAATGTACTATTCTGTTTCGCGTGAACAATGCCGTTTTGAGCTACCACGACGCCATCCTTTACCGTTCCGGGGAACGCCACCGCATCCTTGCCGGAGCCATCCATTACTTCCGCGTACACCCGGACCACTGGCAGGACCGGTTGCGCAAGCTCAAAGCCATGGGCGCCAACACCGTGGACACCTATGTGGCCTGGAACTTCCACCAGCCTAGTCCCGATAGTGCACCGGATTTCACTGGGTGGCGGGACCTCGGCCGGTTCATTGATCTCGCTGCTGAAGAAGGGCTTGATGTCATTGTCCGCCCAGGTCCCTACATTTGTGCAGAGTGGGACAACGGCGGCTTCCCTGCGTGGCTCACGGGCACGCCTCGGATCGGACTGCGTTGCCTCGACCCTCTCTTCACGGCCGCGATTGAGCAGTGGTTTGACCACTTGATGCCCATTATCGCCAGCCGCCAGTCAGCCACGGGAGGACCGGTGGTGGCCGTGCAGATCGAGAACGAATACGGCAGTTATGGCGATGACCACGACTATATCCGTTGGAATCGCCGCGCACTTGAAGAGCGCGGAATCACTGAAATGCTGTTCACTGCCGACGGTGGGGCGGACTACTACCTCGACGGCGGCGCCATTGACGGGACGTGGGCGACGGCGACCCTTGGCAGCCGCGGCGACGAAGCGGTGGCCACCTGGGAACGCCGCCGTCCAGGCGAGCCGTTCTTCAACGTCGAGTTCTGGGGCGGCTGGTTCGACCATTGGGGCGAACGCCATCATGTGCGGGATGCCGCTGAAGCCGCCGCGGAGGTCCGGAAAATGCTTGACCTGGACGGCTCCGTCTGCATTTATATGGTCCACGGAGGCACCAATTTTGGGCTAGGTTCCGGTAGCAACCACGATGGCTCCCGTATCCAGCCCACCACTACGAGCTACGATTCAGACGCTCCTATCGCGGAGAACGGAGCCCTCACCCCTAAGTTCCATGCGCTCCGGAGCGAGTTCCTGCGGGCGCAAGGGATCGAGGAGTTTCCCGAGCTTCCGCGAGAGCTACTCGCCGAGCCGGCGGTGCTCCCCGCGCAGACTTTGCCGCTGGCGCCCGGCCCGGAACTTTTGGCGCTTGCCAGGGCGGCCGGCGCCGCTGTGCCAAGTGTCCGGCCGCTGAGTTTTGAACAATTGGGGATCGACGCCGGCATGGTGCTGTATTGCGCCGAGGCCGTGCTTCCCGGAAAGCCCGGGATCCCGACGGAATCCGCCCTTCGAATCACGGGTTTGAACGACCGCGCCTACATCTGGGTGGATGGCGCCTTCGCCGGAATCCTCGACGACGTCACTGCGGCGGAAGGCCTGAAGGTCACCGGGACCGGGGCAGCGGTCAGGGTGGAGATCCTCGTAGAGAACCTGGGGCGGATTAACTACGGCCCCCTCACCGGACACGGCAAAGGAATCCTCGGCGGAGTCCTGGTAAATCAGCGGTACACCTTCCATTGGACGCAGACGCCGGTACGGATCGCCGAATGGGCCTCCAAGGAGATTGAGCAACTCGCCGGGGCAGAGTTCGTGGCGGGGGAAGCGGCGGACACGTATCTCGCCCTGCCGGACTCCGGCAAAGGCTTTGTTTGGATTAACGGCTTCCTTCTTGGCAGATACTGGGGCATCGGACCCCAGCAGACGCTTTACGTTCCGGCGCCGCTCATCCGTGCAGGCAGCAATACCATCAAAGTGCTTGAACTTGAAAAGACCGGCACGGTGGTGGAACTTCGTGAAAGCGCCGATCTTGGTGCAACCGACAACTCGGAGATCGCGGCAGCGTTGTTGCCCGCTTAGGCTGGGCTCCATGAGCATCCAGTTCGACACCCGGCCGGCCGCATATGGAGTTGTCATCCGTGACGGAGCAATCCTCCTCGCCTATTGGAAGCAAGACGGCAAAGAAGGCTGGACCCTTCCCGGCGGAGGCCTGGACTTGGGGGAGCATCCTGTGGATGGTTGCCGCCGCGAGATCCAGGAGGAAACCGGGTACGACGCCGAGATCGGGGCGATGCTCGGGATCGACGTCGGCCACTGGCCGGGCGAGGAGCGCCTGGACGGATCGGACCGTGATTTCCAGGCGATCCGCTTGGTCTACGAGGCCAACATCACCGGTGGCGAACTGACCCACGAGATAGACGGCAGCACTACCCATGCTGCATGGGTGCCGTTGGGCAAGGTGCCCGGACTAAACCGTGTTTCCCTGGTGGATATCGGCCTCCGTTTGCACAGTGAACGGCCCGTCAACGGAAAACTCCCGACGTCCTGACCGTTGCCGATTCATTACGGTCTTCGCGCCTGCGCTGACATCGTCGGTGGTGCTGGTTAGGCTGTAGAAACATCACGTCACTGTTGCTTGATTTCCATTGTTGATATTGCAGCCCAATAGTTAGGTAAGCCCGGGAATGGCTGAAGCCATGATTGAGTTCCAGAGCGTCACCAAGCAGTATCAGGGCGGGCAACCCGCTGTTGACGGATTGAGCATGTCCATCGATAAAGGTGCCATCACGGTGTTCGTCGGGCCGTCGGGCTGCGGGAAGACCACTTCCCTGCGGATGATCAACCGCATGGTGGAGCCGACGTCGGGCACCATCACCGTGGCTGGCAAGGATGTTTCGAACGAACCGGCCGCTCAATTGCGCCGCTCCATGGGCTACGTCATGCAGTCCTCCGGGCTCATGCCCCACCGTTCCGTGCTGGACAATATCGCCACTGTTCCAAGGCTCAATGGTGTCTCCAAAGCGGCGGCCCGCAAACGCGCGGAAGAATTGCTCGACGTCGTCGGGCTGGCTTCCGTACTCGGCAAGCGGTACCCGTCCCAACTGTCGGGCGGCCAGCAGCAGCGTGTCGGCGTGGCACGCGCGCTCGCGGCGGACCCGCCGGTATTGCTGATGGATGAGCCGTTCAGCGCGGTGGACCCCGTAGTTCGTGACGAACTCCAACAGGAACTCCTCCGGCTTCAGCGCGAACTGGCCAAGACCATCGTCTTCGTCACCCACGACATTGACGAGGCCACCGTTCTGGGCGACAAGGTGGCCGTCTTCGCCGTCGGGGGCAAACTGGCGCAATATGCGGCGCCGGAAGAGATCCTCCGCGCTCCTGCCAACGATTTCGTGGCCTCTTTTGTTGGCCGCGACAGGGGATTCCGGCACTTGGCCTTCAATGCGGCCGATGCCGTGCCGGTGCATCCGGTCAAGACGGTTGAAGCGCCGCAGCTTGCTGCGGCCCGCAGCGAATGGGCATTGGTGCTCGACGGCGACTCCCGGCCCATGGGATGGGCCTCGCCACGTGACGGTGCCGGGTTGATTCCCGGAGGTTCCTTGTTCCGGCGCGGCGACACGCTCCGCCGAGCGCTGGATGCCGCCTTGTCCTCACCGTCGGGCTTGGGCGTGGTAGTCGACGACGACGGCAGGCTCGCCGGTGTCCTCAAAGCCGAGGAAGTCCTGGCGCTGATCGAACAAACCCGGCACAACCGGGAGGACGCCCCCTGATGGAATGGTTCCTGGCGAACAGCGGGATGGTCTTCGAGCGGGCCGGCGAGCACCTTATCCTGGCTTTGATTCCCATGGTGCTCGGCCTGCTCATTGCCGTGCCACTGGGCCAGTTGGCTCGGAGGAACCGAACGCTGAGGACTGTGGTCACCACCGGAAGTTCCCTCCTGTACACCATTCCTTCCCTGGCGCTTTTCATTATTCTGCCGCCGATCCTGGGAACCCGAATCCTGGATCCGCTCAACGTGGTGGTTGCCCTCACCATCTATGCCGTTGCGTTGTTGGTAAGGGCTGCCATGGACGCCTTCGATTCGGTGGACGATGACCTCCGGATGGCGGCAGTTTCCATGGGTTTCAAGCCGACCGCACGGTTCCTGCAGATCGACCTGCCCCTTTCCTTGCCGGTGCTCTTCGCGGGCCTGCGCGTGGTGTCCGTCAGCAACATCTCCCTCGTCAGCGTCGCCGCGCTCCTGGGGGTCGGAAATCTGGGAATGTTGTTTACCGACGGCCTGCAGCGCACGTTCGTCACTGAGGTAGTGGTCGGCATCATCGCCATTCTTCTGCTTGCCCTCGTCATGGACACGTTCCTGGTCCTGCTGGAGAAGGTGCTGACCCCCTGGACGCGGGCCAGTGCCGTAACCGCCAAGCAAGAAACCAAGGCAGGGCTGGCGATCGCGGAAACCCGGATCCACGCGGAGGCGGCCCGATGAGCAACATCTTCGTGGACACGCTCACTTGGCTCACGGATCCGGTTCACTGGTCGGGAAGCAGCGGAATCGCCACCAGGCTCCTGGAACACCTGCAGTATTCCGCGCTGGTCCTGGTGATTGCAGCGGCCATCGCCGTACCGGTTGGCCTCTTCATCGGCCACACCGGACATGGACGCGTCGTCGCCGTGGCCTTCGCTGGTGCCTTGCGGGCCCTCCCCACCCTCGGCCTGCTCGTCCTGTTTGCGCTGTTGGCCGGAAGCGGACTCATGCCGCCTGTCTGGGCGTTGGTCATCTTGACGGTGCCACCCCTTTTGGCCGGGACGTACGCCGGGATTTCCAGTGTGGATCCGACTGTGGTGGACGGGGCCCGGGCCATGGGCATGACCGAACTCCAGATCTTGTTCCGTGTGGAGCTGCCCAACGGCCTGCAAGTCATGTTTGGTGGCATCCGCACTGCGGTCCTGCAGGTCATCGCGACGGTTTCCGTGGTGGCCTACCTTCCTTTGGGCGGCCTGGGGCGTTATCTTTTTGACGGACTGGTCCTCCAGGACTTCCCCCGCATGCTGGGCGGGTCACTGCTCATCGCGGCGTTGGCAATCGCCGTCGACCTCATTCTGGCGCTGGCGCAGAGGATTCTGCTCCCGCCCGGACTTTCCATCGATTCCAACGGTGACCACAAGGCCGCCGGAGATCTCGCAGCCGCTGCACCAGCAGGGGCTGCCATTCAAGGAGGTACCGCATGAAGCACCCCGTCACCCTGACCCGCCGCAGGCTCGGAGGCCTAGCGGCCGGAGTCGGCGTTGCGCTTGCCCTGAGCGCATGTGGCGGCAGCCCGCTGTCCACGCCATCCACCAACGCTCCCTCCGGGGCCGGGGGATCGCTGACCGTGGGTTCGGCCGATTTCCCGGAGAGCCAGGTCATTGCCGAAATCTACGCCGGAGCACTGAACGCCGCGGGCGTCACCGCCACCACCAAACCCAATATCGGATCACGCGAGATCTACTTCAAGGCTGTCCAGGACGGTTCGATCGATCTTGCCCCGGATTATTCCGGCAACCTGCTGTCCTACCTTGACGCGAACGCTACCCAGGTCTCGGCAGATGACGTCTACAAGGCGCTGCCCGGAAAGCTTCCGCAGGGATTGGGAGTGCTGGACGCTGCCAAGGCCGAGGACAAGGACGCCATGGTGGTTACCAAGGCCACGCAAGAGAAGTACCAGCTCAAGTCCATCGACGACCTCGCCAAGGTCTGCAAGGACCTCACGATGGCGGCACCGGCAACTTTTGAGACCCGCGCCTACGGTTTCCCGGGTCTCAAAGCCAACTACAACTGCGTGCTCAAGGGCTTGAAGCCGTTCAGCGATGGCGGCGGCAACCTGACGTTGCAGGCTCTGCTGTCCAACGACGTTCAGGTTGCGGACATCTACACCACCACTCCGTCCATCCAGGACAACGCACTGGTGGTGTTGGATGATCCCAAAAACAACTTCAAGGCCCAGCAGGTCCTCCCGCTGTACAACAAGGCCAAGATGACGGACAAGGCAAAGGACGCCCTCAACGCCGTGTCCAAGATCCTGACCACGGACGACCTCATCAGCCTCAACCGCGCAGTCAGCGGCAACCAGAAGCAGAACCCCAAGGACGCCGCAGCCGCATGGCTCAAGGACAAGGGGATCGTGAAGTAACCTTCACGGGAAATGCTCGACGGCGGCGAGGAACCCTTGGGGGGCCTCGCCGTCGTCGTCGCGAATGTGAGTGATGTCTCAAGTGAAGTACATCCCCGGTATGGCATATTTGATGAATGGCAGAATTCAAGCAGTCCACCAAGCTTCATAATGTCCTTTACGACATCCGTGGACCGATTCTTCAGGCCGCCCAGCAGATGGAGGCAGAGGGTCACCGCATCCTCAAACTGAATATCGGAAACCCGGCACCGTTCGGATTTGAAGCCCCGGACGCGATTTTGGTGGACATGATCCGCCACCTGCCCCATGCTCAGGGATACAGCGATTCGCGCGGTATTTTCTCGGCCCGCACCGCCGTCTCGCAGTACTACCAGACCCGCGGCATCCAAAACATCCATGTAGACGACATCTACCTTGGCAACGGCGTCAGCGAGCTCATCACTATGTCGCTCATGGCCTTGCTGGAAGTGGACGACGAGATCCTCATCCCCACTCCGGACTACCCGCTCTGGACCGCCTCGGTGGCGCTGGCCGGCGGCCGCCCTGTCCACTATTTGTGCGACGAAGAATCGGGCTGGCAGCCCGACCTTGAGGACATGGAATCCAAGATCACGCCTCAAACCAAGGGCATCGTGGTCATCAACCCCAACAACCCCACGGGTGCCGTGTACCCGGAGGAGACCCTCAAGAAGATCGTGGCCCTGGCTGAAAAGCATGGCCTGGTGGTGTTTGCGGATGAGATCTACGAGAAGATCCTCTACGAAGACGCTGTCCACGTGAATCTTGCCGGGCTCACCGGCGACGACGTCCTGTGCCTGACGTTCAGCGGCCTGTCCAAGGCGTACCGGGTGTGTGGCTACCGTGCCGGCTGGATGGCCATCTCCGGTCCCAAGAAGGATGCCGCCGACTACCTCGAGGGCATCAACCTGCTGGCCAACATGCGTTTGTGCGCCAACGTGCCGGCACAGCATGCCATCCAGACCGCCCTAGGCGGCCACCAGAGCATCAATGACTTGATCCTGCCCGGCGGTAGGCTCCTTGAGCAGCGAAACAAAGCCTACGATCTGCTCAACGCGATCCCCGGAGTCAGCACACAGCAGGCCAGGGGTGCCCTTTACCTGTTCCCGAAGCTTGATCCCGAGGTTTATCACATCCGCGACGACGAGAAATTCGTCCTCGATCTGCTCAAAGAACAAAAGATCCTCGTCTCGCACGGCCGGGCCTTCAACTGGGTGCGTCCGGACCATTTCCGCATGGTGACCCTGCCAAACGTCAAGGACATTGAAGAAGCGATTGGGCGCATGGCGGACTTCCTCGGGCGGTACCAGGGCAACTAGCCTGTTGTGCAAGCCGCGACGAATGCGGCAAG
Source organism: Arthrobacter sp. FW306-04-A (assembly GCF_044358315.1). Lineage (GTDB taxonomy): Bacteria > Actinomycetota > Actinomycetes > Actinomycetales > Micrococcaceae > Arthrobacter. Next base: position 3,122,526 of record NZ_CP084559.1, on the reverse strand, counting down.
ACCAAAGGGGAAGTCAAATGGCCGGGACCATGGAGTTCACGAGGCAGGTATCCACGGTCTTGAAGGCCGGAACGGGATTTTCGCTGGATGCAGTAGACCCCGAATCGACTCCCGGCTACAAGGGGAAGAAGTCCGACGGCGTCGCTTTGCTGGCAGCCCAGGATGGTCGTTTGGATGTCCTGCAGGAGATGCTCTTTGCCGAGGGAAAATTTGGCAGTCCCAAACGGGTGCTGTTGATCCTCCAAGCCATGGACACTGCCGGCAAAGGCGGGATTGTTGAGCATGTCGTGGGATCGATGGATCCGCAGGGAGTCAAGGTTGCCCCGTTCAAGGCGCCGACAGATGAAGAGAAAGCCCACGATTTCCTCTGGCGGATCGAGAAGGCCTTGCCCCCCGCCGGATTCGTCGGAGTCTTTGACCGTTCCCACTACGAGGACGTGCTGATTCACCGCGTGCACGGGTGGGCTAATGAGACTGAATTGGAACGGCGCTACGCGGCCATCAATGAGTTCGAGGCACGCCTCGTCGAGCAAGGCACGGCGATCGTCAAGGTCATGCTGAACATCAGCCGCGATGAACAGAAAGCGCGCCTGCTGGCCCGATTGGATGACCCTTCCAAGCATTGGAAGTACAGCACGGGCGATCTCAAGGAACGCGCCTTTTGGGATTCCTACATGGAGGCCTATCAAATCGTCTTCGAAAAGACGTCAACCGAGGTGGCGCCATGGTATGTGGTTCCCGCCAACAAGAAATGGTTCGCGAGGATCGCGGTGCAAGAGCTTCTTCTGGAGGCCCTAGGGAAGCTGGATCTGAGCTGGCCGAGAGCCGACTTTGATGTGTCCGCAGAACGGGCGCTGGCTGTACAATCCTAAGGTGCCGGTGGCACGTGCGCCTCAGCCACCTTGCGCCAGCGCGAGATGCTCAGCGCCCGGCCGTCGCAAATCTTCGCTATTCCTCGCTCTTGCTCCGGGCGGCGGCTAGCCTCCTGCGGGCACCTTCCAACCACTCTTCACAGCGCTTGGCCAGCGCCTCGCCGCGTTCCCACAGCGCGAGTGATTCCTCAAGGCTTGCTCCGCCGGCTTCAAGACGGCCAACCACGCCCATTAGTTGCTCGCGGGCTTCCTCGTAACTGAGGGCGTCCAGGTTCTCCGCCGAGGCTTTGGCCTCAGGGGAGGAGTTCTCTGCTGTCATCTCTTAATCCTCGTTCTGCTGTTGCTTGCTTGGGTGTCCGGAAGGTCCGGAAGACACGGCGGACAGGCGGCCTTCCGCCAACCGCAGGGTCAGCTCGGTTCCATCCGGGGCTTGGTCCGGGCTCCGGACAACATCGTGGCCGATGCCGTCCGCTCCCGTCACTTGGACCACCGCATAGCCGCGGTCCAGTGTTTTTTGCGGGGACAATGCCCTTACCTGAGCGTGGAGGTGGTGCATCTGGTCGAGTGCCCGGACGACGGCGGAGCTAACCGCCGTGTGCGCGTGTTTCCGGAGTCGCTCAACGTCCTCTGCCCTGGCCGTGACCATTCCCTCAGGGGAAGCAAGCACGGGGCGTGACCTCAACGCGTGGAGGCGATCCGTTTCGCGGTCCACCAAGCGCCCCACGCTACGGTGCAGTTGCTCGCGGGCTTGCCGGACCCTCGCCAATTCCTCGGCGACGTCCGGCACGATCCTCTTCGCGGCGTCAGTGGGCGTGGACGCCCTCAGATCCGCGACGTCGTCCAGGATAGGGTGGTCGGCCTCATGGCCAATTGCGCTGACCACGGGAGTAGCCGCGGCAGATACTGCCCGTACCAGTTCCTCGTTGCTGAAGGGAAGCAGATCCTCCAACGCTCCGCCGCCGCGGGCGATCACGATCACATCGACGTGTGGATCGGCGTCGAGTTCCCTGAGGGCAGCCAGGATCTGAGTGACCGCGGTGACCCCTTGGACAGCTACCTCGCGGATAGCGAATTCCACGGCTGGCCAGCGAAGGGCCGCGTTGCGCAGCACGTCTTTCTTGGCATCCGAATCGCGGCCTGTGATCAGCCCGATCCGGTGCGGAAGCAGAGGCAGACGTTTCTTCCGCGACTCTGAGAACAACCCTTCGGTGCCAAGGGCCTGGCGCAGGCGCTCGATCCTCGCGAGGAGATCTCCGAGGCCAACAGGACGGATGTCTTTGATCGACATGTTGAGCCGGCCGGTCTTAAGCCAGAATTCGGGTTTCACCAGGGCGACGACGCGTGAGCCACGCTCCAAGGGCACCTTCTGGCGGTCCAGAACGTTGGACCACAGCGACGCGGGCAAAGAGATTTCAGCGTCCGTGTCCCGCAACGTCACGAAAGCGCTGCCACCACGGCGGTTGAGTTCGATGACTTGGCCTTCGATCCACGCCGCCGGGGCCCGTTCTATGTGCGTCTTGAGCTTGCGGGACAGCAGTTGCAACGGCCAGGGATTGTCCGGCGTGGTCTCCGACGCCGTGGCAGGCAGTGTTGACTCTGCATCGGAAGACTCGGCAGTTGGCAACGGCTGTGGGGTGCCGCCGGGTACGGCATCATAGGACACGCGGGTAGCCTCCTGCTGGTGCCTGGTGCATGGTTCCGTCCTCGCTGGTACGTTGCTAGGGGCTGCCGGAGGCACTGCTGCTATCAGTGCCGGTAAAAAGTTTGCTAGCTAAAAGTTGGTGGCAGGCTTCCAACTCTATCCATACCTTGTAGCACGCATGACCGACATTTACTGGTGGTCGCCCCGACTGGAACTGCTGTACTCCAACCCTGAGGAATCCATTGCGCACGTTCGTCTCTGCAATCGCAGTGATCTTTGCCCTTCTGCTCACGGGAATCGCCGTCCCCATGGCCTGGACGGACGCCAACATCGTCCGGGAAGAAGGGTTCGTGGGGCTCACTGCGTCGCTCGGCAAGGACCAGGCGTTCCAGGCCCGCCTGGCGGCTACCGCCGTCGGAAGCCTTGAATCCAAAGTCAACCTACCTGCGTCGGTGGAACAACTGGGTGCCTCGTTCCTTAAGAACGCTGCCTCGTCCATGTCCACATGGCCGGAATACCCCCAAGCCTGGAACGAAACCGTCCGCCGGAGCCACCAGCTGAATTTTGCAGGCAGTGCTGGCTCAGCGAACTCAGGTGCGCTGACGTCACTGGTGCTCGACGTCGGGCCCCTCGCCAAGCTCGCGGCAGACCGCCTGCGCGCAACAACCGGCCTCCCCATCACGCCCCCGGATTCCATCCAGATCAGCATCGGAGGTCCGGGCCAACGCCAGCAGGTAGACACAATCTCCGCGTACGCGCCGATGTGGTGGATCCCCGCCCTGGGCGCCATCCTGTTGTTGGCCTTGGCTCTGTTGGCTGCCAGGCGCAGGGGAGCGGTTGTCTTGTTCGCCGGACTGGGGTTGGCGGCACTTGCAGGACTGTGGCAAGTGGCCGCCACAGTCTTGAAAAGCGTAGGTGATGCAGGACTGGGGGGCACCGCCACGGGCGGACAGTTCGCTCAGGAGTTGGTGACCGCATCCGTCGACAACTTCACTGGCTGGATCGTCGTCGCGGGGATTGCCGGGGGAGTCCTTTCGCTTCTCGGCCTGCTCGTGGTGATCCTCGCACCAAAAGCCAGGCCGGGCGTGCGGGCGAACGCTGCCGGTAGCATGGAGGGATGACCAGCTCAGCAGTTTCCATTCCGATGCCCACTGTCCCGCGTAGGCGTCGGACGCCGGACGAGGTGCTGGCCGCCGCCCCGGTGGCCGGCCCCAAACGAGTCCTGCTCGCGGCTCCCCGCGGATACTGCGCAGGAGTCGACCGCGCAGTCATTGCGGTGGAGAAGGCACTGGAACACTATGGGCCGCCCGTATACGTGCGCAAGCAGATTGTCCATAACGTACACGTCGTCACCTCGCTGGAGGACAAGGGTGCCATCTTCGTCGACGAGACGGATGAAGTACCCGAAGGCGCCCTGGTGATCTTCTCCGCCCATGGAGTGTCCCCGGCCGTAGTGCAGTCGGCCGAAGACCGTGGCCTGCGCACCATCGATGCCACGTGTCCCCTTGTCACGAAGGTGCACCGCGAAGCCGTCCGCTTCGCCAAGGAAGACTACGACATTCTCCTCATCGGCCATGACGGTCACGAGGAAGTGGAAGGCACGGCCGGCGAAGCTCCCGACCACATCCAGATCATCAACGGACCGCACGAAGTGGACAAGGTGACCGTGCGCAATCCGGCGAAGACCATCTGGCTTTCACAGACCACGTTGAGCGTGGACGAGACCATGGAGACGGTCCGGATGCTCAAGGAACGGTTCCCCACGCTGCAAGATCCGCCCAGCGATGACATTTGCTATGCCACCACCAACCGCCAAGTGGCCATCAAAAAGATTGCCCCGCAGGCGGACCTGGTGATCGTGGTGGGATCGGCGAATTCTTCCAACTCTGTGCGGCTTGTCGAAGTGGCGCTTGAGTACGGCGCCAAGGCCTCCTACCGGGTCGATTTCGCGAACGAGGTTGACGAAAGGTGGTTCGAAGGCGTTGCCACAATTGGCTTGACCTCGGGCGCTTCCGTTCCCGAAGTCCTGGTCCAGGACGTCCTCCGCTTGCTGGCTGACTATGGCTACGGTGCTGTTGAAGAAGTGGTGACAGCGGAGGAAGATTTGTTGTTCTCCCTGCCGAAGGAACTGCGCGCCACCCTCAAAGAGGCCGGAGACGTTACACGCGCGCTGGGCGGACGCGGGAACCGCCCGACGTCGTAGGCGGTACCCGGCGGTCCTAGGCCGCGGATTCTCCTTCGATTAGTTCGGGCGCAGCCAGGGTCCGCGGTACTGCTTCGACAGGGGGCGGTGACACCAGGCCGTCAGTGTCCATGGCATTGAGTTTCCGCGCCGTGGGCAAGACGCGAGCTTCCAGTGTTCCGACGAGTGCGTTGTAGCGATCCACTGAGGTCTTCAACGAGGAGCCCAGCTTGCCCACGTTGTCGCCAAGGGTGCCCATGCGTTCGTACAGCTGCCGGGCGAGTTCGAAGAGTTCCCGGGCGTTGTCCGTCAAAACGTCTTGACGCCAGGTGAAGGCAACGGACTTGAGAACGGCCAGCAAGGTACCCGGCGATGCCAGGACCACGTTCCGGGAGAGAGCGTGGTCCAAAAGCGCCGGGTCCGCTTCCAGGGCGGCGGCGAGGATCGACTCTGCCGGCAGGAAGCAGATCACAAGCTCGGGCGAGTTGCCGGGGATGTCCCAATACTTTTTGGACCCTAGGGCATCCACATGGGACTTGAGTGCCTTTGCATGAGCCAGCAGCAAGGCCTCTGTGCTATTTCCTCCCGACTGCATGCCATGGCTGTCCGTCTGCGTCCAATTGCCCGCCGGGTGTCCTGTGGTGCCCTGTTCTTGGGCAGCGAGGTAGGACGCCAGCGGAACTTTGGCATCCACCACCAACTGCTTTCCCCCCGGCAACTGGACAACCAGGTCAGGCCGGACGGCGTTGTCCATGGAAGGGGAATGCACCTGCTCGTGAAAATCGACGTGCCGCAGCATGCCCGCGGCTTCCACCACCCGGCGCAGTTGGACTTCACCCCACTGCCCCCGCGCACTGTTGGACCGCAGCGCGGAGGCCAGGGCGTGGGTGGAGCGCAGCAGCTGCTCATCGGACAAGCGGGCTTCCTGGAGCTGCTGGGCAAGCTGGCCGTACTGCTCCAAACGATCCCTTTCCAGAAGCGAGACCTGTTGCTGGACAGCCGTCAGTTTCTCGGCAACGGGGGCAAGGGCGCGCAACACACTGCCGTCCTGGTTCCTGGACTCGTTCAGTTCGCGGTTCTGCGACAACAGAAGGCGCCGTTCGGCGTCGGCGGCTGCAAACTGGGCGTTCACTTCGGCAAGCCGCTCCGAGACGGCGTCGAAATCTTCTTCAAGGGCGACGTTCCGGCGCCGAAACAGGACGAACCCTGCGACAATGCCGGCGGCGGCACCGAGAAGAAGCATCAACAACGCGAGTATCACTGCAAAACCATCCATGTCACCAACCTTGGCACAGGGGTACGACAAAATAGGGAAGGGGGCTCACGGCACCCGGGACCGCGGTCCTCGGTTCTTCTCGGCAAACGGACAATGGGCCTCAGCGGGTAGAATCAATGCTCGTGGCTCTTACTATTGGCATCGTCGGACTGCCCAACGTCGGCAAATCAACCCTTTTCAACGCACTGACCCGCAACCAGGTGCTGGCCGCGAACTACCCGTTCGCCACCATCGAGCCAAATGTCGGCGTCGTCAACCTGCCGGACGCGCGCCTGCAGAAGTTGGCCGAGGTCTTCGGATCGCAGCGGCTCCTGCCCGCCGTCGTCTCGTTCGTTGACATCGCGGGAATCGTCAAGGGCGCCTCGGAAGGTGAAGGCCTGGGCAACAAGTTCCTTGCAAACATCCGCGAGGCAGAAGCCATCGCCCAAGTCATCCGCGTCTTCGATGACCCGGACGTCGTTCATGTTGACGGCAAGGTTGATCCCCGGTCCGACATTGAGACGATCAACACCGAATTGATCCTGGCCGACCTCCAGACGATCGAAAAGGCCATTCCCCGGATCGAAAAAGAAGTCAAGATCAAGAAGCGGGAAGCCGCGGAACTGGCAGCAATCCTGGCTGCCCAGGCCGTGTTGGAACGTGGCGACACGATCTTCTCGTCGGTCAAAAGCGACAAGCTGGAGATGGAGCACCTCAAGGAACTCAGCCTCCTTACGGCCAAGCCTTTTATCTACGTCTTCAATGCCGACGAGGGCATCCTGGGCAGCCCCGAAAAGCAGGAAGAACTCCGCGCTATGGTGGCCCCGGCGGACAGTATCTTCCTTGACGCCAAGCTCGAATCGGATCTCGTTGAACTCGACGAGGAAGAAGCCCGCGAGATGCTCGAGATGAACGGCCAGGACGAATCCGGGCTCGATCAGTTGGCGCGCGTAGGTTTCCATACGCTCGGACTGCAGACCTACCTCACGGCCGGACCCAAGGAAGCGCGCGCCTGGACCATCCACCAGGGCGACACCGCTCCCCAGGCCGCAGGAGTCATCCACACGGATTTCCAGCGCGGATTCATCAAGGCCGAAGTTGTCTCCTTCGATGACCTCATCGCCGCCGGATCCATGGCAGAGGCCAAATCCCGCGGCAAGGTCCGCATTGAAGGCAAGGAATACGTCATGGCCGACGGCGATGTGGTGGAGTTCCGCTTCAACGTGTAGCCGCGTTCCGCTTCAACGTGAGCGAGCAGTCGAGCGAATCGTCGCTTAGCCCCGACGAGCGACATCTTGGCTCAGAATATTAGGCCAGGTTTCGAGATCTCCTGGGGTGCGGGCGACCGTCAGCGTTGCTTGTGGGAGCAGTGCGGCAAGGGATTCGGCGGTTGACAGCGGGTGTCCCGGATCATCGACCCACGCCAAGATTGTCGTCGGTACGTCGATTCGCGCGACGGCCCCATGAGCAGGCAGATCGCTGAGTGCCGCGCCTCGAAGCAACGAAGGCAAGATGGCGTCGGCGACGTCAGGCACCGTCTCCGGCGCACCAATTGTGGCCGGCGGCGGTGTTGTTCCGCGCGTGGTGGCGAGGAATGCCTCGACACCAACAGATTCGATGAGCGCCGCGGCAACTTGGTAGTTTGCAGCCTGTGCGGCCCGGGTTTCCCACGCGGTGGGTGGCACCATAAGCGTGAGCCCGGTAAATCGGTCTGGCTCGCGGGAAGCGGCGTGCAAAAGTGTGCCGGTACCCATGGAGGGGCCAACTCCGTGGACACGTTCGCCTGGGAACCAGTGATCGAGTAGACGCAGGAGGTCGTCGGCCAGGCTTTGCCATCGATAGTCCTCGGGGACTTTCCGCCCCGTCGACCGGCCATGGCCGCGTGCGTCGTACCGCAGCAGTCGAGTTCCACTAAGCCCTCGACCGAGGTCGAGGTTGAGCACTCGATCGCGCGCGCGGCTTGAGGTAAGGCCATGCAGTTGGACAACTGGGTGTCCACCTTCGTCGCTCAAAGCAACCGCAAGCTCGGCTCCGGAAACCTCGAAAGTGAGCATCAGGCTCCTCGTTTCGTGACTGACCGCGTCACCTTGAGCGGCCGCGTTGAGCATTCAGGTTATCTGGGGCGATAGGATACTGCCATGCGGCTGACCAACGTCACGCACCTGCGCCTACCGTTCGGACGACTTTGGGGCTACGACGTCAGTGTCTCGGTGTCCGACCGGCGTCTTCCGGTGTCCTTTGACCAGCGGCTCCATGTGGGGGCAGGCGACCGCCCCGGCTCATGGATGGCATTGTCCTTTCGGCTGCCTGCGCCAACTCGTCGCGAGTCAATTGCCGATGCCTGGCGGGCCGTAGTTGCCCGTCATGGCACACTCCGAACGGCATTCGTGCCCGGTGCGGATGGTGAGCCGGAGCTTCACGAAATTGGCATTGGTCAGGGAACCTGGGTGGAGCATCAGGTATCTCCTGGCCAGGCCGTCAACGACGCAGTGCGGGACATTCTCGATGCCGCATGTTCGCCATACGCACAGCCTTCACACCGGCTGTGCGTATTGGAGACCGCTGCTGGACTCACCGTCGTGATTGCGGCCGACCACGCCCACGTCGATATGTGGTCGATGCTGGTGATCGCGCGCGACCTGCTGTCGGCGCTCGGCGCTGGGAGGGCAGGCCGTAAACCATTTCCCGGGCCAGCGCCGGCATTTGTTGAACACACGCAAGCACTGTTGAATCGGAATGCGGCGCCGGACCACGTGCGTCGCCGATGGGAAGACATCATCGGGGACAGCGGCGGCGTAATGCCGCAATTCCCGCTGCCCCTGGGTGCGCCCGATCCGCAGCGCGAGCGTGTAGAAGTGCGCGATGTGTTCGATCTCGACGACGGTGCCGCATTCGCTGCGCAGGCCCGCAACGACGGTGTCTCGACGCTCGCACTCGCTGTTGTTGCGATGACAGCGGTGACCCGCGAGATGGCGGGAACCCCGCTGCGAGCGGTTTTTCCCGTGCACAGCCGTTTCGACGACAACTGGCATGACTCAGTCGGCTGGTTCATTACTAATTCGGTACTTGAGTCGGCGGTCGCCGAGCCGCGCGCTGCGGCGGCCGCGGTAAAAGAGGCTGTGCAGCTTGGCTCGTGGCCGCTCGCGGACGTGCTGGCTCCATGGGGCGGCATGCCCGTAGCTCCTGGTATGTTCGCGATCTCCTGGCTGGACCTGCGCAGACTGCCGGTGCGAATCGACTCCGTCGGACTCGACGCCCATTATGTGAGCGCGACAATCGACACCGACAGCGTCATGCTTTGGTTCATCCTGGACGAGTCCGGTCTGCACTTGAGATGCCGTTATCCCGACACCGTTGAGGCTCGAGCCAACGTTGGCGGATGGCTTGATCTACTGGTCGCTCGTTTGCAGGCAGATGCGCGATCCTCGGTTCGAGGACTGCTGCGGGTGGCGGGCCGGACCTTCAGGCTGGAACGGGCGAGTCGCGATGATGTTGAGGCCATCGCAGCGCTGCTGTCTGATGATCAGTTCGGTCCCGATCGTGAGTGCGTCGAGCTCGAACGATACGAGGCGGCCTACAATTTGGTTGTTCGCGACAGTTCCAATTACCTGGGGGTTGTCCGCAATGATGCCGATCGCATCGTTGCCACGATGCAATTGACCGTCATTCCAGGTCTTTCCCGGGGCGGTTCTTCCCGACTACAGATCGAGGGACTGCGGGTTGCGGCCGCGGAACGTTCACAAGGCTTGGGCACCGCGATGCTTGAGTGGGCACACAATTTTGGGCGTGCGCGTGGGGCGCAACTGGCACAGGTGACCACCGACGAAGCACGGGAAAGGGCTCGAGCCTTCTACACCCGACTCGGATATCGGACTGCCCACGTCGGGCTGAAACGGCGCCTATAGAAGTCGGCACTGGCCGGGCTAGTCTGATTTCGGATACCAGACCACGGTCACAGGCTCATCGTCGTGATGTGGACTGGCTGATTCGTCCACGTCAGGTTGGCCGTGGGCCAATCCAGACCATTGGTACTCTCCGCCCGGGTGAATCTCCGGGAAGTCCGATACCTCGCCCTCGCTGCTTTCCTTGTCGCGGGGACCGCCCTCGTAAGTGAATTTTTCGCCCATACTCCTCACCGTAAAGCCCGGGACCCTGCCTGCATACCCCGCGAGAATGCCGGCGGCTCCTTAACCCGATCGAGGGCGATCCTGCGATCTCTTCTCCGGGTTTCTGCCTGCCATCTTCAGTGATGGAGAATTAACTGATATAAGCCCCGGTCCGCCTTGAATCAGGGCTTTTGTCATGTCGGCCGGATCACGGAACCACTTGGACGTCCTTCAATGATTGCATCTCGATAACAAACTTTACTGGCGGGAAACTTTAGACCCAAACACCCGTTCCGGGCGCTAGGCTACTGCTCATGTGAGACCAGCCACAAGCCTGCTGAGGGGGTTGTGGCAGTCTGCCGGAGTCAACAGCGCCGGCTTTTTCCACTCAAAAAATAGGAGGCGGAATGCGTTTCGGACGTACTTCCAAAGCAGTGGGCATCGCGGCAATCGCCGTAATCGCACTGAGCGCCTGCGCCGGCAATACCGGCGGCAACACCCCGTCCACCGGAGCGGCCAAGCAAGGTGGCACGGCCACCGTGGTCGAGGTCAACGCTTTCAACACGTTCAATCCCAACACTGCCGATGGCAACACTGACATCAACTCGAAGGTCAGCTACGCCACGCACTCGGGGTTTTACTACATCGACAATAAGCTGAATGTCGTCCACAACGACAAATTCGGCAAGATGGAAAAGGTCTCGGATAGTCCGCTGACTGTGAAGTACACCATCAACGACGGTGTGAAGTGGTCCGACGGCACGCCCGTTTCGGCCGCAGACCTCCTCCTCCAGTGGGCAGCATTCTCCGGCTACTACGACGACGCCGACGCCAAGGCCAAAACAGGCACGTCGTACTTCTCCTACGCTGGTGACAACACGGGCCTCAGCCTGACGGATTTTCCGGAGGTCAGCAACAACAACAAGACCCTGACGCTTAAGTACTCCAAGCCGTTCTCCGACTGGGAGATCGTGCTGGGCGGCCCCGGCATTGACGTTCCTGCCCACGTCCTGGCCCAGAAGGCCGGACTGAAGGACACCCAGGCTCTGATTGACTTCTTCAAGAGCAAGCCGCGCGGAGATGCCAAGGCACCCCAGCCCGCCGACGCGAAGCTGAAGGCAATGTCGGACTTGTGGAACACAGGCTTCGACACGAAGACGCTTCCCGCAGACCCGACTCTGTTCCTCTCGAACGGTCCCTACATCGTCAAGAGCATGAACCAGGACCAGTCCCTCACCATGGTCCGCAACAAGGACTACAACTGGGGACCGACGGCGAGCCTTGACGAAATCACCGTCCGCTACATCGGTTCCGCGCCGGCTCAGGTCCAGGCCCTCAAGAACGGCGAGGCAGACATCATTGCCCCGCAGGCTTCCGCTGACACTCTCGAACAGCTGAAGGCACTTTCCAGCCAGGGCGTAACCGTTGACCAGGGTAACCAGCTGGCCTTCGACCACTTGGACCTGAACTACTCGGGACCGCTGGCCGACCAGAACGTGCGCCAGGCCTTCATGAAGACCGTGCCCCGCAAGGACATCGTCAACAAGATCATCGGCAAGCTTGACCCGAACGCCAAGCCACTCGACTCGCAGATCTTCGTTCCGCAGCAGGCTGCTTACGCGGATTCGGCCAAGAACAACGGTTCCTCGGCCTATCAGGATGTCGACATTGACGGCGCCAAGAAGCTCCTCAACGGTGCCACTCCGGAAATCCGCATCATGTACAACAAGGACAACCCCAACCGCGTTGACGCCTTCTCGCTCATTCGCGAATCGGCCACCAAGGCCGGCTTCAAGATCGTCGACGGCGGCCTTGGCAAGTCGGACTGGGGCAAGGCCCTGGGCAAGGGCGGCTACGATGCCACCATCTTCGGCTGGATCAACCCGGGCGTTGGTGTCTCCGGCGTTCCGCAGATCTTCAAGACCGGCGGCGGCAACAACTTCAACAAGTTCAGCAACGCTGACGCGGACAAGTTGATGGAAGAGCTTGTGGTCACCACTGACCGCAGCAAGCAAGATGACCTCGAGAAGCAGATCGACAAGAAGATCTGGGACTCCGCATACGGTGTTCCGCTCTTCCAGTCCGTGAACGTGGACGCTTACAGCGACCGCATCACCGGTGTGAAGCTCATGCCGAACCAGACTGGTGTTTGGTGGAACTTCTGGGAATGGGCTCAGAAGTAAGACCCAACTCAGCGAGCAATATCGCCAGTCGAGGCGCCGGGACCGACGTATCATGGTCCCGGCGCCTTCGGGTTGGTGAACCGGTATATTGTCTGCTTCCCAACGACCTCATGCAGGGAAGGGGCACGATTCTGCGATAGGCGCCGGCGACCCCGGGCCTGGATTTCGAGGTTCTTCACCATGGTGACCTATATCGTCCGGCGGCTCATCACCGCCGCATTCATTCTTCTTGGAGCATCATTCCTGGTGTATCTCCTGACAGCGTTGTCCGGGGACCCCTTGGAAGAGCTCCGCACCAGCAGTGCACCGAACCGGCAAGCGTTGATGGATGCGCGAATCAATCTGCTTGATCTCGACACCCCAGCGCCGCTTCGCTATTTCAAGTGGCTAGGCGGCGCCGCCCAGTGCCTGGTTCCCCTCGGCAACGCCTGCAATCTCGGCAAGAACATCGCCGGGCAGCCAATCACGGAGGCCCTCGGTTTCGCGCTGATTCAAACCCTGACGCTCGTTACCGGCGCGACCATTCTTGCGATTCTCATCGGCATTTCGCTAGGCATCGTCACCGCACTCCGCCAGTACAGCGCGCTGGACTATGGCGTGACCTTCATGGCATTCCTCTTCTTCTCATTGCCGATCTTCTGGGTAGCCGTCCTTCTCAAGGAGTTCGGAGCCATTGGCTTTAATGACTTCCTGCGAAATCCGGAAATACCGCCGGCTGTGGCCCTTGGGATCGGGGCCGTCTTGGGCCTCATTGGGGCCGTCGTCGTGGGCGGCGAAGTGAAACGCCGACTGATCGTCGGAGGCTCCGTCTTTGCTGCGGTTTCGCTTGTTCTTTTCTACTTCTCGCTGACTCAATGGTTCCGCAATCCGGGCCTGGGGCCGGTCCTCATCGCGATCATGGGGGCGGGAATCGCCTTCGGAATCACCATATTGGTTTCCGGACTCAAGAACCGCAAGGCACTGCAATCGAGCCTGATTGTGGTGGGCATCGGTGTGATCGCCTATTTCGCTGTGCAGCCGCTGCTCAATGACGCGACCGGGCTCATGATCTTCCTCCTTGCAATCGCCACCATCCTGGTTGGCGTCGCGGTGGGGTACTTCATGGGCGGCTACGACCGCGGCCAATCCATGCGCGCCGCCGGACTCACGGCCTTCCTGGTTGGAGCCCTTGTGATCATGGACCGGTTCATGCAGGCTTGGCCCTCTTATTTCAACAACAGCCGGGTTCGCGGACGTCCGATCGCCACCATCGGAGCGGGAACACCGAACATCCAAGGCGATTTCTGGATCATGTCAACAGACACCTTGACCCACCTCGTCCTACCGACCATTGCCCTGATCCTTGTCTCGTTGGCCAGCTACACGCGGTTCACACGTTCGTCGATGCTCGAAATCATGAACATGGACTACATCCGCACAGCGCGAGCCAAGGGCCTGAGCGAACGTTCCGTGGTCATGGGCCACGCCTTCCGGAACGCTCTGATTCCGATTGCAACGATCGTCGCCTTTGACATCGGAGCATTGATCGGTGGTGCCGTCATTACTGAAACGGTCTTTTCCGTTCGGGGCATGGGTTTCTTGTTCATCGACGGACTGCTGCACACGGACCCTAACCCGGTGATGGGCGTGTTCCTTTGTGTGGCTATCACCGCCATGGCCTTCAACCTGATAGCGGACCTCGCGTACTCCGCGCTCGACCCACGCGTAAGGATCAAAGCATGAGCCAGCCAACTCAAGAGGACGAACTCCTCGCGCAACAGGCGCTTGCCGAAGCTGCAGCCACCCACGCAGGCAGCGAAGTTACCAGCGGCCTGAGCCAGGGCCAGATTGTCCGTAAGAGATTTTTCGGCCACACGGGCGCCCTGATAGGACTCGCTGTTTTCGCGGTGATCTTCCTGCTTGCCTTTACCGCGGTGGGCGCGTTCGGGATTCCCGGGTGGTGGAAGTACAACCACCTGGACGTCTCGCCGCTCGTCAACGATGGTGCTCCAACCTCCTCGCTGTGGCCGTTTGCGTGGGGCGAGCATCCGTTTGGCCAAGACCGGATCGGGCGCGATCTGTTTGCCATGACGATGCGCGGCGCAGAGCAGTCGATCACCGTGATGCTCCTGATCGGTGGCATTGCAGGTGCGATCGGCGCCATTGTCGGAGGACTTGCCGGCTATTTCCGAGGCTGGGTCGAAGCGATCCTCATGCGCTTGACGGACGTCATTATCATCATTCCGTTGCTTCTCCTCGCGGCCGTGGTGGGCCAGATAGCCAACCGCAGGGATGAGGGCAGTTGGTTGACCGGCTTTGCCGCCAACAACGGCGTGGTCATTCTCGGCGTCTTCCTCGGATTTGTGAGCTGGGTGGGCCTCGCCCGTCTTGTCCGAGGTGAGTTCCTGACCCTCCGTGAGCGGGAGTTCGTCGATGCTGCCCGGATCTCCGGAGCCTCCAACGCGAGGATCATCTTCAAGCACATCTTGCCGAACGCCGTCGGTGTGCTGATCGTCAACGTAACGCTGACCATGTCCGCCGCCATCCTGCTAGAGACGGCCCTCAGCTACCTCGGCCTTGGAGTGCACCCGCCAGATACCTCACTAGGCCTGTTGATTTCCCAAAACCAGGAAGCCTTTGCTACCCGGCCTTGGCTTTTCTGGTATCCGGGTCTGTTCATCATCCTCATCTGCCTCAGCATCAACTTCATCGGCGATGGCCTGCGGGACGCTTTCGACCCGCGCCAGAAGAAGTTCCGGGCCAAGTCCGCGGTTGAGACCGCAAAGCACTCCAGCACGACGACGGCGCCGGTCGCCGATACTCCGAAGGGCAGCTGAGTGGGACCCGCCCGGGGAATCCTAGTACCGGAAGACCGCCCAGTAACTGGCCGCGGCCAGCGCCAATGTGGCCGCGACGCGGAACCATCCGACCGTAACCGCCACTATGGCGTCCTCCGCCCGGCCGGGCTCTACTTGGCCGGACTCCACGAGGGCTTGCCAGCGGGTGCGGACCAAGACGGCTGCGGCACCCGAATCGGTGTTCTTGAGATCTCCGGGACGAACCGAACTGCCAGGACCGTATGTGGTGCCTGGGAGCCCTCTCAGGTGCTCCGGGCGGGCATTGCGCCCGCCCCAAATCCCGGGCGCCGGCGCGGCCCACGCGGAGTATTTTTTGCGTGGCGTCATGAGCGTGAGGGCGTAGCGGGTATCCACCTGCACCAGGGCATCCCACGGGACCTCAACGGTCCTGTAAGGGTTCTCCAGCCGTACGCCGGAGTCCATGACCACCACCACCGGGCGCCAGAACAGCAACCAGCCGATGAAGGCAACAAGGAGCAGGGGAGCGGTACCCGGAAGGTCTCCCGGACCGGCCGCCACAAGCGTCACGACCACCCCGAAGGCCGCTATTGCCCAGCAAGCCCAGGCGAACAGCCTGCTGGTGCGGGCCTTGAAGATTTCGACGTTTCCAGCATGGGGCTCTCGGCTCATGCCCCTAATAATTCAGGATTCCGGGCTGCTTCACTAATCACCCCTTGGAGGGTGGCCCGGGCGGAAGGGAATACCCAACATGACTGACAATGCCAGCCCCGAACCTGAGGCAACCCCGCTTGAGACTGCCTCGGACAAGACTGCGCTTGGGAGCGTGGTCCTGGAAGTGCGCGATCTCAGCGTCGACTTCGGTGTGGAGAAGAAATGGGTCCCGGCCGCCATCGGACTGAACTATGAGGTCAGGGCGGGTGAGGTCCTCGCGATCGTCGGTGAATCCGGTTCCGGCAAGAGTGCCAGTTCCATGGCTTTGCTGGGATTGCTGCCCAGCAACAGCCGGGTCACGGGGAGTGTGAAGCTCTCCGGCAAGGAGTTGCTTGGTGCCAAGTCCGGCACCATCAGGGAGGTCCGCGGCAAGGATGTTGCCGTGATCTTCCAGGAACCGATGACGGCCCTCAACCCCGTCTACACGGTGGGTGCCCAGATCGTTGAGACGATCCGGCTTCACAACGTGGTCTCGCCGGATGAGGCCAAGGAGCGCGCATTGCGCATGTTGGACCTGGTGGAGCTTCCTGACCCGGAGAAGGCCTTCAAGTCGTATCCGCATCAGCTTTCCGGTGGCCAGCGCCAGCGGGCCATGATCGCCCAGTCGTTGTCTTGCGACCCGAAACTCCTGATCGCGGATGAACCCACCACAGCCCTGGACGTGACGGTCCAAGCTGAAATCCTGGACCTGATGCGCAATCTGCGCAACAAGCTGGATAGCGCCATCGTCCTCATCACGCACGACATGGGTGTGGTGGCCGACCTCGCTGACCGGATAGCAGTGATGCGCAAGGGTGTCATCGTGGAAACGGGTACGGCGCAGCAGATCTTCAGCAACCCGCAGCATGAATACACGCAGGCGCTGCTGGCAGCTGTTCCCCACTTGGGACAGGGCGCGGACAGTCCCGATGTCGATGTCACTGCGGCCCTGGCTGCGGCCACCAACACCGAGCTGGAATCCGTTGAGCATGACGAGCTGCTCCGCCGGGAACGTGAAAACCAGGCGGCTTTGAAGGCGGCGGCGGAAGAAGCCGCCAAGCCCAAGGGCAACCCTGTGCTTGAGCTGATCGACGTCGCCATCGAGTACCCCAAGCAGGGCCGCGTTCCTGCGTTCCGTGCTGTCGAGGGGGCAAACCTGGTCATCTACCCCGGTCAAGTGGTGGGCCTGGTTGGGGAGTCGGGATCCGGCAAGACGACCATTGGACGCGCCGCCGTCGGGCTCTTGCCTGTGGCCGCCGGCAGCATGCGTGTGGTGGGTCAGGACATTTCCGCAGCGAAACGGAATGGAAAACAGCTCCACGAGGTGCGCCGGGATATCGGCATGGTTTTCCAGGATCCGTCGTCGTCGCTGAACCCGCGGCTGCCTATCGGTGAGAGCATCGGTGAACCGATGTTCCTTGCTGGGGTCGCCAAGGGCGTGGAATTGCAGAAGCGGATCGAGAACCTTCTGGACCAGGTGGAACTGCCCCGCGGTTACCGCAACCGTTACCCGCATGAGTTGTCGGGCGGGCAGAAGCAGCGTGTCGGTATTGCGCGTGCGCTGTCCTTGCAGCCAAAGCTTATGGTGGCGGATGAGCCGACGTCGGCGCTGGACGTTTCGGTGCAGGCGAAGGTCTTGGAACTCTTCCAAAACCTGCAGAAGGAGCTGGGATTCGCGTGCCTGTTCGTGACCCACGACCTCGCCGTGGTTGATGTGCTGGCCGACCGGATTTGTGTGATGCAGCGCGGCCGGATCGTGGAGCAGGGCACCCGGGAACAGATTCTCCGTAATCCGCAGGAACCTTACACGCAAAGGCTGCTTGCCGCGGTACCGCTTCCGGACCCGGAGAAGCAGCGGGAGCGCCGGGAACTGCGGGCCCAACTCATGGCCGCCGGCATCGAGTAGCAACTGCGCGCGAAGCAGCTCGCGGCACAAACGGACTGCAGCCCATTGCGAAAGAGTCCCCGTGGACAACGGTCCGCGGGGACTCTTTTTTGAGCCCCGGGTGTTCGTTCGCACTTCCACGAAAGACGTTTGGCGTGCCCGAAAACCCCTAGTTTCCGGCGAAAAGTAAGGGTCAAGCGTGTCGAGTGTACCAAGGAGTAACCCATTACGTGAAGTGACTGCTTCATTTACTTGAAATGACTGCTTCATTACTAAAACTGTCAAGAGCATACTTGGGTCCTATGTGCCAATGGGATTCCATATTTCGGACAAGGTGTGGTTAGGATTACACATCCATGTAGGCCGCGTCACAGGATAATTCTGTGCCTGGCCCCCGGGGCAGCCATGAGTTGCTCCGACCCATCCCCCTGAATCCATAGGAGGCGGAATGCGTTTTTCGCGCACTTCCAAAGCTCTTGGCTTGCTGGCAGTCGCCGCACTTGCCCTTACCGGATGCGGCAGCGCCGGCTCCGGAAGCAGCGGCCAGGCTGCTGCCGGCGATCCGAACAAAATCATCACCGCATACAGCAATGAACCTCAGCACCCCCTGCTGCCGTCCAACACCAACGAGGTGTATGGCGGCCGCGTCGTTGAACTCCTGTTCGAAGGCCTGCGCAGCTACGACGCCAGCGGAAAGTCCGTGAATGCCCTCGCGGAATCCATTGACACGACCGACGGCCAGAATTACACCATCAAGGTGAAGAAGGGCACCAAGTTCACCAACGGCGAGGAAGTCACCGCCAAGAGCTTCGTTGACGCCTGGAACTTCGCCGCACTGAGCACCAACGCACAGACCAGCAGCAGCTTCTTCGAGTCGATTGATGGCTACGACGCCGTCAGTGCTACCAAGAAGGAAACTGGCGCGGACGGCAAGTCCAAAGACGTTCCTGCCCCGACCGCGCAGACCATGTCCGGCTTGGTTCTGAAGGACGCCTCGACCTTCACCGTGAAGCTGGCCCAGCCGGAAGCCGACTGGCCTTTGCGCCTCGGCTACTCCGCCTTCATGCCGCTTCCCGCCGATGCCCTCAAGGACCCGAAGGCCTTCGGCGAAAACCCCATCGGCAACGGCCCGTACAAGATGGCTGCCAAGGGTGCTTGGCAGCACGACAGCCAGATCGCCCTCGTCAAGAACGCCGACTACCAGGGTCCCCGCACGGCCAAGAACGGTGGCGTGACCTTCAAGTTCTACACCGATCCGGCACCGGCATACACCGACATCCAGGCCAACAACCTTGACGTCACGGACGTCCTGCCGACGAACGCCCTGAAGACCTACACCACGGACTTCCCAGACCACAACCTCAACAAGGCTTACGCAGGCAACGCGACGCTCAACATCCCGAACTACCTGCCTGAGTTCCAGGGAGACGCCGGCAAGCTCCGCCGCCAGGCCATCTCCATGGCCATCAACCGCGACGAAATCACCAAGGTTGTCTTCAACGGCACCCGTATTCCGGCCAAGGACTTCACGTCTCCCTCCGTTGACGGATACAACGCCAACGTGGCCGGCTCCGACGTTCTGAAGTTCGACGCCGCGAAGGCTAAGGACCTGTGGGCCAAGGCAGAGGCCATGAGCCCGTGGCCGGCCAGCAAGGTTCTTCAGCTCGCGTACAACACCGATGGTGGCAACAAGGAATGGATCGACGCCGTTGCCAACAACCTGAAGAACAACCTCGGCATCAAGGCCGAAGGCCAGCCGTTCGCCAAGTTTGCTGAGATCCTGAACCTCCGCAAGGCCAAGACCCTTCCGGGCTTTACCCGCGCAGGCTGGCAGGCAGACTACCCGTCGCTGTTCAACTTCCTCGGCCCGCTGCTGAAGACCGGCGCTAGCGCCAACTATGAGGGCTACAGCAACCCGGAATTCGACAAGCTGCTGACCGAAGGCCTTGCCTCCAAGACCACGGACGACGCCAACAAGAAGTTCACCCAGGCACAGGAAATCCTATTCAAGGACCTTCCCAACCTGCCCCTGTGGTACCAGGCACGCCAGGCGGTATGGAGCCAGAACGTTACCAACGTTGACTCCGGCTGGAACGGCGTCCTGCTCTACTACAACATCACCGCAAAGTAGTCCTCTGGACTTGTTCCAAGCTCGCTAGTGCATGGGGGTCCGGTCACAAAACCGGGCCCCTGTGCGCTTGATCCGGCACGAAAGCTGTCCCATATGAATCCCCTTAGTTTCAAGAGCGCCCAGGAAACCTTGCTGTGATCCAGTACATCCTCCGGCGTTTGCTGCAGGTCATCCCGGTCTTCCTGGGAACCACCCTGCTTGTGTACTTCATGGTCTTTGCCCTCCCGGGCGACCCCATCCGCGCCTTGTTCGGCGACCGGCCGCCCAGCGAGTCCGTCATTGCCGCACTGCGCCAGCAATACAACCTCGACCAGCCGTTCTGGGTCCAATACGGACTGTTCCTCAAGAACCTGTTCACCTTCAACCTCGGCGTTGACTTCACCGGTCAACCCATTGCCGCCACCCTTGGCCGCATCTTTCCCGTGACCGCCATGCTCGCCGTTGAGGCCTTGGCAATCCAGGCCGTCTTCGGTGTGGCCTTCGGCCTGATCGCCGGCCTGCGCAAGGGAAAACTCTTTGACTCCACCGTGCTGGTTGCCTCGCTCGTCGTCATCGCCGTGCCCACCTTCGTGCTGGGCTTCGTGCTTCAGCTCGTCGTCGGCGTGCAGCTCGGCTGGGCCAAGCCCACCGTGGGATCCAACGCGGACTGGGGCACGCTGATCCTCCCGGCCACGGTTCTTGGCCTCGTGTCCTTTGCCTACGTGCTGCGCCTGACCCGCGCCTCGGTCATCGAAAACATGAACGCCGACTACGTCCGTACGGCAACCGCGAAGGGCCTCTCCCGCCCCCGCGTGGTCCTGGCCCACATCCTGCGAAACTCCATGATCCCCGTGGTCACCTACCTAGGTGCGAACCTGGGTGGATTGATGGGCGGCGCGATCGTCACCGAAGGCATCTTCAACGTGCCCGGCGTCGGACAGAAGCTCTACCAAGCAGTGATCCGCAGCGAGGGCCCCACCGTCGTTGCCATCGTGAGCGTGCTGGTGCTGGTGTTCGTTGCCGCCAACCTGTTGGTCGACCTCCTGTACGCCTGGCTTGACCCGAGGATCCGCTATGAAAAGTAACCGTCAGATCGAGCACTACGTTGCCCCCATCGACGAGACACCGCTGCTGGCTACCGATACCCTCAAGGTCGACGCAGCACCCCTGAGCCTCTGGGCAGACGCCTGGCGGAAGCTCCGCCGTCGTCCGCTCTTCATCATCTCCGCGCTCATGATCTTCCTGCTCCTCATCGTCTCGTTCTTCCCTGGCCTGTTCACTCAGACAGCCCCGAACGACAACTGCCAACTGGGCGACTCCCTGGCGGGCCCCTCGGCCGGCCACCCCTTGGGTTTCACCTTCCAGGGCTGCGACATCTATTCCCGCGTCATCCACGGCACGCAGGCATCCTTGACCGTCGGCGTCGTCTCGGTCATCTTCGTCCTGATCATCGGCGTCACGCTCGGCGCGCTGGCTGGGTTCTTCGGCGGCTGGGTTGACACCGTCATTGCCCGCATTGGCGACATCTTCTTCGCATTGCCTTTGGTTCTGGGCGCACTGGTAGTTACCCAGCTCCCGTTCTTCCGCGAGAACAAGAGCGTCTTCACGGTGGTCATGGTCATCGTGATGCTCGGTTGGCCCCAAATGGCCCGTATCACCCGTGGTGCCGTGATCGAGGTCCGCAACGCCGATTTCGTCACTGCCGCACGCTCGCTAGGTGTCTCCAAGATCGGAACCCTGGTCCGGCACGTGGTTCCGAACGCGCTCGCGCCGATCATCGTCCTGGCCACCATGGAACTGGGTGTCTTCATCGTCACGGAAGCAACGCTCTCCTTCCTTGGCATTGGCCTGCCCGGCAGCATCATGTCCTGGGGTAACGACATTTCCGCGGCGAAGGACACCCTGCGCACCAACCCCGAAGTGCTGATGTTCCCCGCAACCGCACTGTCCATCACGGTCCTGAGCTTCATCATGCTTGGCGACGCGCTGCGTGACGCCCTTGACCCCAAGAGCCGCAAGCGATGAAGGAGGCAATCATGACAACGTCCAACGTCACCATCAACGAGGCCGGAACCGAAGAGCGCCCGCTCCTTGAAATCAGGGACCTCGCCATCTCCTTCCAGACGGCCAGCGGAGAGTTCCAGGCCGTCAAGAACGCACACCTGACCATCATGCCCGGCGAGACAGTCGCCATCGTGGGAGAGTCCGGTTCGGGAAAGTCGACGACGGCGCTTGCCGCCATCGGCCTCCTGCCGGAGAACGGCCGGGTTTCGGGCGGCCAGATCCTGCTCGACGGCGAGGACATCTCGCACGCGCCGGAACGGCGCATGATCGAGCTGCGTGGCAACACGATCGGCATGGTCCCGCAGGATCCGATGTCCAACCTCAACCCGGTGTGGAAGATCGGCTACCAGGTCCGCGAAACCTTGCGCGCCAACGGCAAACCCCATGCTCCGGCTGATGTGGCCCGTGTCCTCGGGGAAGCCGGCCTGCCGGACTCGGCGCGGCGTGCCAAGCAGTACCCGCACGAATTCTCCGGCGGCATGCGCCAGCGAGCACTGATTGCCATCGGCCTTTCCTGCCAGCCGCGGCTGCTTATTGCCGATGAGCCGACGTCGGCCCTCGACGTGACGGTTCAGCGGCAGATCCTCGACCACCTCGAGACCATGACGGCGGAGCTCGGTACGGCAGTCCTGCTTATCACCCACGATCTTGGCCTCGCGGCCGAACGCGCGGACAAAGTGGTGGTCATGTACCGCGGCAACGTGGTGGAAGCCGGCCCTTCGCTGGAACTGCTCCGCAACCCGCAGCACCCCTACACCCAGCGGCTCGTGGCGTCGGCCCCGTCCTTGGCTTCCCGTAGGATCCAGGCAGCCAAGGCTGAAGGCATCCAAACGGAAGAACTCCTGGCACCCACTGAAGCTGTGGTTGAAAAGGCGCTCTCAGAGGACGTTTTGAAGGTCGAGAGCCTCAGCAAGGTCTTCAAGTTGCGCTCGGGAGTGGGCAGATCCACGGACTTCACCGCGGTGGACAATGTCTCATTCAACGTCAAGCGCGGGACGACGACGGCGATCGTGGGGGAGTCGGGCTCCGGCAAGTCCACTGTGGCTCAGATGGTCCTTAACCTCCTGCCGCCGACGTCGGGCCGGATCGTGTTCGACGGGGTGGACACCTCCACGTTGAACAGCCGCGAGATCTTCAAGTTCCGGCGCCGTGTCCAGCCGATCTTCCAGGACCCGTACGGTTCCCTCGACCCGATGTACAACATCTTCAGGACCATCGAGGAACCGCTCCGGACCCACAAGATCGGTGACAAGGTCAGCCGCGAGAAGAAGGTCCGGGAGCTCCTGGACCAGGTGGCACTGCCGCAGTCAACCATGCAGCGATACCCGAACGAGCTCTCCGGTGGCCAGCGGCAGCGCGTCGCAATTGCCCGGGCCCTGGCGCTGGATCCCGAAGTGATTATCTGCGACGAAGCGGTCTCCGCCCTCGACGTTCTGGTACAGGCCCAGGTGCTGAACCTGCTGGCCGAGCTGCAGTCCAATCTTGGCCTGACCTACCTGTTCATCACGCACGACCTTGCCGTCGTACGGCAGATCGCGGACCATGTCTGCGTGATGCAGAAGGGCAAGCTAGTGGAAACGGGCAGCACAGACAATGTCTTCGATTCGCCGCAGCAGGAGTACACCAAGGCACTCCTCAACGCGATTCCCGGAGCAAGCCTGATGCTGCCGCCCGTGGTGGCCTGACCCGGCTCAGCAACCGTCATTCAACGCCCGTAGGGCAATCAAGAGGGCCGGTGCCACTTCCCGTGAGGGAGGGGCGTCGGCCCTCTGGCTGTTCCCTGGATTCCCCGGGAGTTCCGCGTGGATTGTGTGATGAAGGGCACAATTCGATGGCGTTGGGGATGATTTTTAGGCCAATAAATACCACAGCGTTTAGACTCTAGGTAGGTGCCCCGTGTCAAAGGGTCTCTTCCGTCGTGCGTTCCGGTTGGAAATGTCGCGATACCACAGCTGACTTCACCACTGAATCGAGCAATAACGCATGTCTGAAACCACCACCAACACTGCGGTAGCCACTGCATCGCGCAGTGACCTGCGCAACGTCGCGATTGTGGCCCACGTTGACCACGGCAAGACCACCCTGGTCGACGCCATGCTCAAGCAGACCAACTCCTTTGCCGAGCACAACCACCTCGAAGACCGCGTCATGGACTCCGGTGACCTGGAGCGCGAAAAGGGCATCACCATCCTGGCCAAGAACACCACCGTGGCCTACAACGGACCGTCCTCCCATGGCGAGACCATCACCATCAACGTGATCGACACCCCTGGCCACGCTGACTTCGGCGGCGAGGTTGAGCGCGGCCTGTCCATGGTTGACGGCGTTGTCCTTCTCGTTGACGCTTCCGAGGGTCCGCTGCCCCAGACTCGCTTTGTGCTCCGCAAGGCCCTCGCCGCGCACCTTCCCGTCATCCTGCTGGTCAACAAGACCGACCGCCCTGACGCCCGCATCGAAGAAGTTGTCCATGAATCCATGGACCTGCTCCTCGGCCTGGCTTCGGACCTCGCGGACGAAGTTCCGGACCTCGACCTGGACAAGATCCTGGAAGTTCCCGTGGTCTACGCTGCAGCCAAGGTCGGCCGCGCCTCCCTGGAACAGCCGGCTGATGGATCGGCGCCGGAGAACGAAGATCTCGAACCCCTGTTCAAGACGATCATCGAGCACATCCCGGCTCCGACCTACAACCCGAATGGTGTCCTGCAGGCGCACGTCACCAACCTGGACGCTTCCCCGTTCCTCGGCCGCCTTGCACTCCTGCGTATCTACAACGGCACCCTCCGCAAGGGCCAGACCGTTGCCTGGGCGCGTGCCAACGGCGAACTGAAGAACGTCAAGATCACCGAGCTCCTGGCCACCAAGGCCCTGGACCGCGTTCCGACCGACTCCGCTGGTCCGGGCGAGATCGTGGCTGTTGCCGGTATCGAGGAAATCACCATTGGTGAGACCCTGACCGACGCCGAGAACCCGCAGCCGCTGCCGCTCATCACGGTGGATGACCCCGCGATCTCCATGACCATCGGTATCAACACCTCTCCGCTGGCCGGCAAGGTCAAGGGTGCCAAGGTCACAGCCCGCCAGGTGAAGGATCGCCTGGACAAGGAACTGATCGGTAACGTCTCCATCAAGGTTCTGCCCACCGAGCGTCCGGATGCTTGGGAAGTCCAGGGCCGTGGCGAGCTTGCGCTGGCCATCCTCGTGGAACAGATGCGACGTGAAGGCTTCGAACTGACTGTCGGCAAGCCGCAGGTCGTCACCCGGACCATCGACGGCAAGATCCACGAGCCGATGGAACACATGACCATCGACGTTCCCGAAGAGTACCTCGGCGCGGTCACGCAGCTCATGGCCGCTCGCAAGGGCCGCATGACCAACATGGCCAACCACGGGACGGGCTGGTGCCGCATGGAATTCATCGTTCCTGCCCGTGGCCTCATCGGCTTCCGCACCAAGTTCCTCACGGACACCCGTGGCGCCGGCATCGCTTCTTCGATCTCCGAGGGCTATGAGCCGTGGGCCGGTCCCATCGAATACCGCACCAACGGTTCGATGGTTGCCGACCGCGCCGGTGTGGTCACCCCCTTCGCCATGATCAACCTGCAGGAACGCGGCTCCTTCTTCGTGAAGCCCACGTCCGAGGTCTACGAAGGCATGATCGTCGGAGAGAACTCCCGCGCCGACGACATGGACGTCAACATCACCAAGGAAAAGAAGCTCACCAACATGCGTGCCGCTTCTTCCGACACCTTCGAGAACCTGACGCCGCCGCGCGACCTGACCCTCGAAGAGTCCCTCGAATTCGCTCGCGAAGACGAGTGCGTTGAGGTAACCCCGGAGTCCATTCGCATCCGCAAGCTGATCCTGGACGCCAACGAGCGTGCCAAGGCTACGCGCGCCCGCGCCAAAGTCTGATCCTGCGCTGATAGCGTACTGACGCGTTGAACGGACTGACGCATTGAATAAGGGAGCCACCGGAGCAGCACGCGGCATTGCCGCAGCTGTTCCGGTGGCTCTTTTTGCTGCCCTGGCGGGCACCGCACTGCACCGGCAGGCGCTCCTTTTTGCCGGCGTCGAGGTCTACTGGGGTGCTGCTGCGGCACTGCTCCTGCTCGCCTCGTTGCAGCTCTGGCTGGGCGCCTGGTCGCGGTCTTTGCTCCCGACGGCGGTGGCTGGCATTGCCTGTTATGTGACGGTTGGCCTGCTATCGGCTACCGGAACGGGCAAGCAGCTGATCGTCGCGGACGTGCCGGGAAATGTGTGGGTCTATGGAAGCGCGGGTGTGACTTTTGTGATGCTCTTGTGGTGCCGGCGATACAGGCGTCCGCCGCGCGGCTGACTAGTCCGCGCTTGGATCCCGGTGGTGGGCGATCAAGAGAGAAGTGGCCTCGCCGTCGTCGTCCGCCGGAAGGCGCATGTATTCCTCGACGACCGCGCGCAGCTTGCCCATCATTTCCTGTTGGCGCGCGGCGTTGAACTTCACGCCAAGCCGCCAGACATCGATATCCTCAGGGGCGAGTCCTCGTGTTTCCTGAACGAATGTTTCGACCAGGACAGGGGAAATATCGTCGACGGGGGTGCTCCACGATGTGCGGGTGGCGATGTACGGCACCTCCTTGGCGCCCCGCTTTCCCTTCCGGCCTTCCTGCGGCACGAGAAAACCCGTGCGGACCAAGGTTCGCACGTGGTGCAGGCTCGACGCCGGATTGATCTCCAGCAGCCCGGCAATCTCTTTGTTGGTGCGCGCGTGATGCAAGCAGAGCCGGAGAATCCTCAGGCGCAGAGGCGAACTCAAGGCGCGCCCCTTGGCCACGAGATCGCCGAGCTCCCGCTCTTGTTCCGTCATGGTGGCCAGTGTAGCCATCTATAAGTGATTGACATATGCCAATCACTGCAGGAAACTGGGCGAGTGAATGCCGGGACCACTGACAATGCTCCGCAAACTGACACGGCCCAACAAGCGGCCTCGCTCTGGCGGGACCGGAACTTCACTACCTTCTGGTCGGGCCAGGCCGTCAGCCAGCTCGGGGCGCAACTGGGGCAACTGGCGTTTCCAGTCCTCGCGGTGTCTTTGCTCGGGGCCAGCGAGTTCGAAGTTGGCGCACTCAATGCCGCGAGCCTTGCGGCGTTCCTGCTGATCGGCCTGCCGGCCGGAGCGTGGGTGGACCGCTGGTTGAAACGGCGCACCATGATTGTGGCGGACCTGGTCCGGGCTGCGGCGATGGCGACCGTACCACTCCTCTGGTGGGCAGGCCTCTTGCAGATCTGGCATTTGTACGCAGTGGCCGTCGTCGTCGGGGCCGCAACAGTCTTCTTCGACGTCTCCTACCAAAGCTACGTGCCTGTGTTCGTGGATGCCGCGAAAGTGCCGCAGGCCAATTCCAAGTTGGAAGCCACTTCCCAGATCGCGCGCATCGGCGGACCAGCTGCGGGTGGTGCGCTCTTGACTGTCGTGTCCGCCCCAGTACTGTTCGTCGGGGAAGCAGCCGGCTATCTGCTGTCCGCCATTTTCCTGTTCAGGACAGGCGATGCGGAACGGCCTGTACCGGCCAAGGAGCAGCAGCCGTTGGCAAAGGAAATCAAGGAAGGCCTTGTCTTCGTGGTCAGGCATCCATTGATCAGCAGGATTGCGGCCTGCACGGGCGGGGTGAACTTCTTCACTACGATCGCCTTTACCTTGATGCCCGTGCTCGTGCTGAGGGAGCTGGAACTGGGGCCGCAGGCCATGGGCCTCATCATGGCTGTCGGAGCCGTGGGTGGACTGATCGGGGCCGTTGCCGCGCCCAGGCTCGCAGCTTGGATCGGTGAGGGGACCGTCATTCCCGTGGCGTCGATGATCAGCTCACTTTTCCTCGTCTTGGTGCCGTTGTCGGTGTTGGCTCCCGAGCGATGGATCTCCTTGGTGATGCTCATCGTCTCTGAGTTCGGCTTCGCCTTCGGAGTGCTGGTGTACAACATCATGCAGCTGAGCATGAGGCAGCGCGTGTGTCCGCCGCGGCTCCTGGGGCGCATGAATGCTTCCATCCGCTTTGTGGTGTGGGGTGTGATGCCAATCGCCGCGCTTGCCTCAGGCCTGCTTGCCGAAAGACTTGGACTGGCCCCGACGCTCTGGATCGGCTTGGCCGGGAGCATGGTTTGTGTTGCACCAGTGTTGTTCTCGCCGCTTTGGGGGATGCCGAAGCTGCCGGTGGAGGTTCAGGGCCCCTGACCCTTTGGGACATGCCCAGCCTTGGCTCGCAGCGATGGACATAATGGCATTATGCGCACTCCTTGGCACAAGCACCGCGCATGCTCAGCGGAGATGAAGGGACATGTCCAACGTTTGATTTCAACGTTGGACTGGAAAGTTCTCCACATAGCCAATGTTTGCGCTTTCGCGCCTCCAGTTTCGGCCGGAACGATGGGGCACATGGTGAAAATCAGTGAAGTCATTTCAGCGTACGACGGCGTGGCGCGGGCCAAGCATCTCGCTGCGGCTGGAGTGTCGCATTTCCAGCTGAAGTCCGCGTTGGCGAGCGGGCAGATTCGCCGCGTGGCCCGAGGGGTATATGCGGTGCCCGGCGCCGATCCCGGCTTGCTCGCCATCCGGTCCCTTCCTGCGGAACCGGGCTGCATTTCCGCGGCCGAGCTGTCCGGGTTGTGGGTCCTGGATGCCCCTCAATTTCCCCACGTGGCAGTGCCTCACAGCCGAAAGTACGAGGGTTTCGTCTGCCATAGATCCGCGGCCCCGCCCACTTTGATGGATTCAGTGGTTCAGGCCCTGCGATGCCTGCCGGATCCGGACGGTCTTGTCATTGCAGAATCTGCAGTGGTTCTTGGCAGACTTCAACTCACGGCCCTCAGGGTGAGGCTCAATGGGCGGAATGACGCACGGGAGCGGAGACTGGTGTCACGAATCGTTCCGCAGTCGCAGTCGATTATCGAGTGCGTCGCCAGGTACCTCCTACGGGAGGCGGGCTTTCATGTTGAGTCGCAGGTAAACATTCCGGGCATGGGGCATCTGGACCTGATGGTGGACGGAAGGCTGGGGATTGAAACCGACGGTGCGGGTTTCCACATGGACAAGCCGAGCTTCGAGGAGGACCGCCGTCGGTGGAATGTCACTACAAGGTTGGGTGTTCCCACCTTGGTTGTGAGCTATTCAATGTTGAAGAGCCGGCCTCGGGAATTTGTCTTGATGGTGCGGGACACTCTGAGGTCTCTCGACCGAGCCGCGTGACCCCCGGGCGGGCCAACTTACGCCCGTGTCAGAAGGGGACATGCCCATCGCTGCTCTTCAGGAATGGACATGTCCCTCGCTCCGGCCCGAGTTAGCAAGGGACATGCCCGCTGCAGAGAGCTAGGAATGAGCATATTGGCGTTATGTCCAGTGGTTCGAGCAGGCAGGGGGCATGTCCCGTGGGTGGTAGCGGGAGGGGGCATGTCCGGTGAGTGGGGGAGACGTGGGAGCGGGCCTACTGCGCGCCGGTGCGGGGGTTGCGGCGGGGAGGTGGAGGCGGGACTTCTTTTGCTGCGACTACGAGGGCCAGCGGGATCTCGACGTCGGACTGGCGGGTGCGGATGGTGCACGCACTATCGGTGACGGAGAGCAAGTAGCCGAGGGCATCAGTGAAGCCGTTGTCCAGCCGGTATCGGACAACTACCCGTGTTCCGGATGCGGTGTTGAGCAGGAAATCCTGGGGCCGGGGCGAATTCACCAGTTCATAGTAAGACGCCGGGCTAGGTTGGTGAGTTCAGGCTGGTGGATAATAGGCTCAGAATTCGATGTACCGGCCACAGGGCCGGTGGTACTACCCGGAAACTGTCCGGGACAACTGTGGAGAGGCAAGGGACGTGACCTACGTAATCGCGCAGCCGTGTGTGGACGTCAAGGACAAGGCATGTATTGAAGAATGCCCTGTTGACTGCATCTACGAAGGCGAACGTTCCCTCTATATCCACCCGGATGAGTGCGTGGACTGCGGCGCTTGCGAACCCGTGTGCCCGGTGGAAGCGATCTACTACGAGGATGACACCCCGGAAGAATGGGCGGACTACTACAAAGCCAACGTCGAATTTTTCGATGATCTCGGGTCCCCAGGTGGAGCTGCCAAGATTGGCAACACCGGCAAGGACCACCCGTTCATTGCCGCGCTGCCTCCTCAGAACCAAGACCACTAAGAACGGTTGCTTCCTTTGATTTCTGCGGCCCCCGCCTTTGGCCTTAACCTGCCCGACTACCCTTGGGAAGCAATGGCGCCGTACGTGGCCAAGGCTGCAGAACACCCGGGGGGGGTAGTCAACCTCTCGATAGGCACTCCCGTGGATCCCACACCGGAACTCGTTCGCGAGGCCCTCGCCGGGGCAGCCGATGCTCATGGGTACCCGACTGTCCACGGCACGGAAGCCCTTCGGGAGGCGGTGTCCACGTGGTTCGAGACCCGACGTGGAGTCACCGGGATTGACCCCCGGGACGTTCTGCCTACGGTCGGCTCCAAGGAACTGGTGGCGTGGCTGCCGTTCCTGTTGGGACTCAGCGCAGGCGACGTCGTCGTCCGCCCCGCGGTGGCTTACCCGACTTACGACATGGGCGCCATGCTTGCCGGGGCCACTGCGGTCGCTGCAGACAATCTAGACGAACTGGACCCCGCCACCCGTGCAAGGGTTCGGCTTATCTGGATCAACTCCCCGGGCAACCCCACCGGCAGTGTTCGCGACGTTGAATCCCTCAGGCAGATCGTGACCCAGGCCCGCGAGATCGGGGCGGTGGTGGCGTCTGACGAGTGCTATGCCGAACTCGGCTGGGGCGAATGGGATGCCCAGCGCGGCGGCGAAGCCGTACCCAGCGTTCTTGATCCTCGTGTCACTGGCGGGTCCACGGACGGCCTGTTGTGCGTCTATTCCCTCAGCAAGCAGTCGAACCTCGCTGGCTACCGGGCCGCCTTCGTGGCCGGAGACTCGTCAATCGTGGCGAATCTGGTTAACAGCCGCAAGCACGCAGGAATGATCGTGCCTTACCCGGTCCAGGAAGCCATGCGCATCGCGCTCGGCGACGCCGGCCACGTGCTGGCCCAAAAAGATCTCTACCGCGGCCGTCGTGAACGCCTCCTGCCAGCTCTGCAGAACTTCGGACTGGAGATCCACGAGTCCAAAGCGGGCCTGTACTTGTGGTCCACCGCAGGGGAGGCGACGTGGGACACCGTGCAGCGTTTCGCTGACCTGGGCATCGTCGTCGGGCCCGGAGTGTTCTATGGAGACGCCGGCAATGGTTTCATCCGGGTGGCGCTCACAGGCACCGATGAACGCATCGACGCCGCTGCGGAACGCTTGAACACTGCACGGTAACAATGATGTGACTTGCCGCACAGGGCGCGTCATTCCGCGAGTAACCGTAGCTTGTGGATTAGTTTGTCCTGCTTACTGGCGGTAGCTTTTAACTGACTATCAATGGTGGCTTTCTCCACGAAGGCAGTCCTGCCGATGGTGCCTGCACCTGCAGGCTCCCGGCTGGAGTCACCAGATGTTGGTTGGATCAAGCTTTCGACCGAGGCCAAGAGCCTCATGAAGGGGACTCCATGACTGAGACCACCAGCGCTACCCTGCGCCATGCCGGCGGAGAGCTCGAGCTCCCACGGATCAAGGTTGTAGAAGGGAACGAAGGATACGACGTTTCCAAGCTGCTGAAGCAGACGGGCGCCGTCGCCTATGACCCCGGCTTCATGAATACCGCCGCCACCACGTCGGCAATCACCTACATCGATGGCGACGCCGGTATCCTGCGCTACCGCGGCTACCCGATCGAGCAGCTTGCCCAGCACTCCAGCTTCCTGGAAGTTTCCTACCTGCTGATCTACGGCAACCTGCCCACGCCTACCGAGTTGGATGCCTTTGACCAGCGCATCCGCCACCACACGCTGCTCCACGAAGAGCTCAAGGGCTTCTTCGGCGGTTTCCCGCGTGACGCACACCCGATGCCTGTCTTGTCCTCGGCTGTCTCCGCGCTGTCCACGTTCTACCAGGACTCCTTGGACCCGTTCAACCCGGAGCATGTGGAAGTTTCCACCATCCGCCTCATGGCGAAGCTCCCGGTCATCGCGGCCTACGCCCACAAGAAGTCCATCGGCCAGCCCATGCTGTACCCGGACAACTCCATGAACCTCGTGGAGAACTTCCTGCGCTTGAGCTTTGGGCTGCCGGCAGAGCAGTACGAGCTGGATCCCGTCGTCGTCAAGGCGCTCGACCTCCTGCTCATCCTGCACGCAGACCACGAGCAAAACTGCTCGACGTCGACCGTCCGCCTGGTGGGCTCCTCGAACGCGAACCTGTTTGCTTCCGTTTCCGCAGGCATCAACGCCCTCTTCGGTCCCGCACACGGCGGCGCCAACGAGGCCGTACTGAAGATGCTGCGCCAGATCCAGGCCGATGGCGTCAAGCCCGAGGACTACATGGAGAAGGTCAAGAACAAGGAAGACGGCGTCCGCCTGATGGGCTTCGGGCACCGGGTCTACAAGAACTACGACCCCCGCGCGAAGATCATCAAGGCGACGGCACACGAGATCCTGGGCAAGCTCGGCGGCAACGACGAACTCCTGGACATAGCCATGCGCCTTGAAGAGAAGGCCCTGGCCGACGATTACTTCATCCAGCGCAAGCTCTACCCGAACGTGGACTTCTACACAGGCCTCATCTACAAGGCCATGGGCTTCCCGGAGAAGATGTTCACCGTCCTGTTCGCGATCGGCCGCCTCCCCGGCTGGATCGCCCAGTGGCGCGAAATGATCAACGACCCCCAGACAAAGATCGGCCGTCCGCGGCAGCTCTACACAGGGGAACCGGAGCGCAACTACCCCGCGGTCTAGTTCTAACCCAACGCGGGGTCACTTACAGCCCGTCCCTGAGGACATCATGGGCCGTAAGTGACCCCGCGTTGCCGTAAGTGACCCGCGTTGCTCTAGGAGCGGTATCCGAGGGGGTTGTCCTTCTGCCAGCGCCAGTGGTCCTCGCACATCTGGTCCACGGTCTTCGTCGTGGACCAGCTGAGGTCCGCCAAGGCCGAGGAAGCATCGGCCCAGAACGCTGGCAGGTCTCCGGCGCGGCGTCCCGTGATCTCGTACGGCAGCGGGTGGCCCACGGCCTGTTCGAAGGCGTGGAGCATCTCCAGCACGGAGGTGCCTTTCCCGGAGCCAAGGTTCCAGCGGTGCACGCCAGGGCGCTCGGCAACGTAGTCCAGCGCCGCTACGTGGCCCTCCGCAAGGTCGACGACGTGGATGTAGTCCCGCAGGCAGGTACCGTCCGGGGTGTCGTAGTCTCCACCGAAGACCATGAGCTTTTCGCGGCGGCCGACCGCCACCTGGGCGATATACGGAACCAGGTTGTTCGGGATGCCCTGCGGGTCCTCGCCGATCCTGCCTGAAGGGTGTGCGCCCACTGGGTTGAAGTAGCGCAGCAGGGCGATGTGCCAGCGCTCGTCCGCGGCGCCGAGGTCCGTGAGGACGTCCTCGATCTGCTCCTTGGTGCGGCCGTAGGGGTTGTTGGCCCCGATTTCCATCTTTTCAACGTAGGGAATGGGGTTGTGTTCCCCGTACACGGTTGCCGAGGAACTGAAGACGATGGAGCGGACCCCATGCTTGTCCATGGCCCGGAGCAGGTTCAGCGTGCCCACGATGTTGTTGTAGTAGTAGTTCAGGGGCTCTTGGACGGATTCGCCGACAGCTTTGAGGCCGGCGAAGTGGATCACCGCATCGATGCTGTGCTGATCGAACACCGACTCAAGCGCGGCCTTATCCACGAGATCCACCTGATGGAACGCTGCAGTCTTGCCCGCAAGTTCACCAACGCGGCGCAGGGATTCTTCGCTTGAGTTCACGAGGTTGTCCACCACGACTACTTCGTGTCCGGTTTCCAACAGGGACAGGACGGTGTGTGATCCGATGTAGCCGGTGCCACCCGTGACAAGAATTCTCATGCAAGCAACGCTAGCCGAAATTGATGCGTGCTCGCTGAGTGTTGCGTAGGCCACAGTCCCGCATTTCCCGTGTGCCGAACGGCACGGTTCAAGCACATTTGTGCTAAAAAGATCTGTGCCCAAGATTGTTGATGCCGAAGCCCGGCGCCAGGAAGTAGTCGAAGCGGTCTTCAGGATCATCGCGTCTGATGGCCTGGAACGTGCCTCCTTGCGGGAGGTCGCTGATGAGGCAGGCCTCGCCGTTGGTTCCGTCCGCCACTACTTTGCCAGCAGCGATGAACTATTGGTCCATTCCTTCGCTGTGGTCATCGACAGGATCGCCACACGGCTCGAGGAGGCGTTCGCCGTCGTCGAATCCCTGGACCAAGCCTCGGCGGACCACGACGATGCCGTGTTAACCCTGCTGGGTCAATTCCTGCCGCTTGACGAGGAGTTGGCCGTGGACGCTTGCGTGTGGATGGCGTTTCGCCACGCGGCCCGGATCAGG
Organism: Arthrobacter sp. FW306-04-A; assembly: GCF_044358315.1. Lineage (GTDB taxonomy): Bacteria > Actinomycetota > Actinomycetes > Actinomycetales > Micrococcaceae > Arthrobacter. The sequence continues at coordinate 3,088,311 of NZ_CP084559.1, read as the reverse complement.
CCCGTACTCGAGGAAGAAGCTGCACGAAGCCACCGGGCCGTGGCCGCCGTCGTCGGGCGTTTGGTAATGCGCTTGATGACCGACGCCGGGACCGGCCAGGAACGTCTGGTGACGGAGGCCGAGCGCCTCCTGGCCACTCTGGACGGACTGTGCATGCATGCCCTGTTGCAGCCCGAGTGGATGACGTTCGAGGTCTGCCGGGACGTCCTGGGCGCACATCTGGACTCCCTTGTTGTCTCCCGTCCAACCGTTAACGTCAAGGCTCATCGGGAATAGACTGGAACCCTGAGTGGGCACCTGCCAAGGGAGGCAATCGGATGCATGACACAGGCGGTCAGGGGTGGCGGATCACAATGGACACCTCCGGACCGATGCTCATTGCCTTGTATCTGAGAGACGTTGCTGGACTGGACGGAGCCGGGACGCCGACGCTGTCCCACGCCACACCCAAAGTCAGACACGCGGATCACACGCACCTCACGGCCGAAGTAGGCGGTGTGCAGGCACTCAAGACGGAATGGGAGGCCTGGTGGGAGCAGTTGCTGAGGGCATATCCGGATGCCGCGCCGGAGCTTTCTCCCCCGGGGTTCAACGCATTCGGCAACTCGCCTGCCCTCCGCCGGGTGCTGCAGGCCCACTTCGGTGCTGCCCTGAGCTGGGCGGGTGAACGTCTTGAAGAGTACGAAAAGCTTGAGGCCGAACGCGAAGCGAGCGGCGCCACGTTGCTCCTGGGGGACATGGTGGAGGACCGCTTGCTGGAAGTCGGCCGGAGCTCACGGGACTTCCAGCTGACAATCATCGAATTGCCCCTCAACGAGCCAAGGGCGTGGTATCTGGAACCGGACAAGATGATCATGAGTCACAGGCTTTTGTCCGAGCCGGAGGTTTTCCGCAGCTACGTCCAGCCGGTGGTGGAACTCCTGGTCTGACGCGGGGCGACGTCGCCAGCCGCCACCCAGCCCTTGGACTATGTTTTCGGAGCGGAAACCGTGATGGTCATGGGTCCCGGCGTTGCAGAATCCTGCCAGCCTTTGCGGTCCTGCCTGTTCCAGGTGGCTCCCGCGACATCCACCTGCGTCACCGAGAGGGCTTTGGCATTTGCCACCGCCCACTGAGCCACGGCCCACGCCTGCGGACCAGTAATGTTCAGCTGGACCGTGCGGCCCTGGGCCACGGCCGGCAGGGAGCCGAACTCCGTTGTCATGGCCTCGACAACAGCACTCGGATCACCGGCGGTGTCCGCGGCTCGGAGCGTGCAGTCCAGGGCCCTTTCGGAATGTCCGGTCAGCGCCGACGCGTAGGCTCGGCCCATCGCTTCCTGCTGCGCGTAGGCCTGGGGGTAGGCGGAATGCTGGACCGCCTGAGCTGCCTCGGTGATAGCCATGGTTTCGTAGCCGGGTATCTTCACCAAGTGGTCATAGAAAGCGTTTGTCGCGTACACAGGGTCCATGACCTGGGCCTCGGTGCCCCAGCCCTGGGACGGACGCTGCTGGAAGAGGCCCTTCGAATCCGGGCCGACCTCGTCGCCATGGCCGATGTTGCGAAGCTTGGACTCCTGCATGGCCGCTGCGACGGCAATGGTGGCAGCTCTGGGAGGCAGCCCTCGCTGCACGGAGATGGCCGTGATGAGGGCGGCATTCGCCGCTTGATCGGTCGCCAACTCGTATGAATCTGGGCCGACGACGGCGATGCAGCGCTCCGTAACCAAGGTTTCGGAGCGCTGCAGTACAGTCACCACGGCATAGAAGGCGCCAGCCACCAGGGCTAGGGCCAGCAACAAGATGACGGTGCGTCGGAGACGGCGCATCCAGGTATCAGCTAGTTTGCGTGGAGGGCTTCATTGAGTTCCACCGTCTGGCCCTTGCGGGGGAGGACCTCCACTTCGCCGGTGGTGGAGTTGCGGCGGAACAGCAGGTTCGGCACGCCGGAGAGCTCCACAGCCTTGATGATGCTGCTGGTGTCCTCGCCGTTGGCGTCCTTCGGGCCGGGGATGCGCACGCGGGTTCCGGCCGTGACATAGAGGCCGGCTTCAACCACGGAGTCGTCGCCGATGCTGATGCCCACGCCGGAGTTGGCGCCCAGGAGCACGCGCTCTCCCAGCGAGATCTTTTCTTTGCCGCCACCGGAGAGAGTCCCCATGATGGAGGCGCCGCCCCCGACATCGGTGCCGTCGCCGGCAACAACGCCTGCCGAGATGCGGCCTTCCACCATCGAGGTGCCGAGCGTGCCGGCGTTGAAGTTCACGAAACCCTCGTGCATGACCGTGGTGCCTTCGGAGAGGTACGCCCCCAGGCGGACGCGGTCGGCGTCGGCGATCCTGACACCGGTGGGAATGACGTAGTCCACCATGCGGGGGAACTTGTCCACTCCGTATACCGTGACTGCGCCGCGCTTGCGCAGGCGGGCACGGGTCAATTCAAAGCCGTTCACGGCGGCGGGGCCGAAGTTTGTCCATACAACGTTGGGGAGCTTGCCGAAGATGCCGTCCAGATTGATGCTGTTGGGCTTGACCAAGCGGTGCGAAAGCAAGTGCAGGCGCAGGTAGGCGTCAACGGTGTCCGCCGGGGCTTCGTCGAGGTTGATCTGGGCGAAGACCACCTTCTGTTCGGTCCCGCGATCGGCGTCGTGGCTTTCGGCTGCAAGCGCTGTCAGTGATTCGTCTGCGTGCTCCACGGCACGCAGGGATTCAGCCGCTACGCCCAAGGCCGGTGCCGGAAACCATACGTCCAGCACTGTCGCTTCTCCGGCGTCGGAGGTGGCGATGGTGGCCAGGCCAAAGCCAAAGGCTGAACGGTGGTTTGCGGAAGCGCTATCGAGCGCGGCAGAGGCAGCGGTTTCAGTCATGGCGCTAGTCTATCGAGAGCCACTGGTTCCCTTGAAACCGTGTGTGGACCGAAGGGGTCGCAATTCGCTCGGGATACAGTGGACAAGTGACCGTCGAAACTACTCCGATTCTTCTTGACATCCGGCGAGACGTCGCGTTGCTGACTGCCGCGCTCATGGACATCAACAGCGTGTCCGGCAACGAATCCGCGCTGGCAGACGCCGTCGAATCCGCCCTCCGCGCGATCCCCGGCCTGCAGCTAGTGCGCGACGGCGACGCCATCATTGCCCGAACCGAACTGGGACGCCCGGAGCGGGTGATCCTGGCCGGCCACCTTGATACCGTGCCGTTGCCCACCGTGGAAGGTTCACTCGGCACCGTGCCCTCCACCTGGGAGTCCGGCGTCCCTGGTACCGGAATCCTGTATGGACGCGGGGCCACGGACATGAAGGGTGGAGTCGCCGTGCAGCTTGCTCTCGCCGCGACCATGTTCGACGGCGGTGCCGAGCCGGGCAAGGATGTAACGTTCGTCTTCTATGACCATGAGGAAGTGGAAGCGGTCAAGAGCGGCTTGGGCCGATTGGTCCGGAACCACGGCCATCTCCTGGAGGGTGACTTCGCGATCCTGCTTGAACCCACCGACGGCACGGTGGAAGGTGGTTGCAACGGCACCAGCCGCTTCGAAGCCACCGCCGTGGGGGAGGCGGCCCATTCGGCCCGGGCGTGGATGGGCAGCAATGCCATCCACGCTGCCGCACCCATCCTGAGCCGTTTGGCGGCGTACGAACCGCGAACGGTCAACGTGGACGGTCTGGACTACCGGGAAAGCCTCAACGCCGTGAAGATCAATGGCGGTACCGCGGGCAATGTGATCCCGGATCGCTGCGTGGTGGAGATCAACTACCGCTTCGCACCGGACAAGACCCCCGACCAGGCAGAAGCCCATGTCCGCGAACTGTTGGAGGGCTTTGACGTTGTCCGTACCGATGCCGCCGCTGGAGCGCGGCCCGGCCTCAACCACCCGGCCGCCGCGTCCTTCGTTGCGGCCGTCGGCGCGGAGCCCAAACCCAAATACGGTTGGACCGACGTCGCGCGCTTCAGCGAGCTCGGCGTCCCCGCCGTCAACTTCGGCCCGGGCGATCCTTTGCTAGCCCATAAGGACAACGAACACGTCGATGCCGACGCCATCCGTGAGTGCCTCCGCGCACTGCGGTCGTGGCTGGCTGACTGACTCCCACAAGAAACATGGAGGGTCCGCAAGCTGTTGCTTGCGGACCCTCCATGTTTTGCCTACCGATCAAGGCGGCCACGGCTCTGCTATTAGCCCTCGATTGCCACAATTTCGGACTTGGTGACCTTCACCACTTTGACATTGCGGCGCATTCGTCCTTCAAGCCACTTGGCGATTCCAGCCAGGATCAAGCACATACCCACGTACAGCACACCAGCGATGATCGCGGATGGAATGATAGGTGAACCGTATTGGGCTTGGCTTCCGAAGTACTTGGCCTGGAAGAGGATCTCGTTGTAAGTCACGATGAAGCCCAACGCGGTGTCCTTAAGAATGACCACGAGCTGGGAAATGATCACCGGGAGCATCGAACGGACCGCCTGGGGCAGAAGGATGTTCGTCATCACCGCGCTCTTGGGCAAACCGATGGCATAGCCCGCCTCGCTTTGTCCGCGGGGGAGCGATTCGATGCCGGCACGGAAGACTTCAGCCAGAACCGATCCGTTGTAGAGCACCAGGCCTGAAACGACTGCCGTGAAGGGCGTGATCCCCTGGACCCCGAGCGGAGGAAGTCCGTAGTAAAAGATCATCATCAGGATCAGCAACGGAATGGCCCGGAAGAGTTCCGTGAACCCATAGCAGGGCAAGCTGATCCACTTGCGGTCGGAGAGCCTGCCAAAGGCCAGGAAAACACCCAGGACCAGGCTGAAGACGGCAGCTGTGGCAAAAGCCGAAAGCGTTGCCCCCACCGACTGGATGATGGTCTGCTGCACCAACGGGAAGGTGAACAACTGCCACTTCTTCGCGTCGAACTGCCCGCTCTGGGCGAAGCGGAGTACAACGAATCCGACGATGGCGATGATGACCAAAGCAGTCACGACACCCAGAATGCGGTAGCGTGCGCGGGCTTTTGGCCCCGGGGCGTCAAAGAGGACTGAGCTCATCGGGCCACCTTCCATTTCTTTTCAAGCTTTCGCTGCGCGAAGGAAAGGATGAAAACGAGTAGAACAAAGACCAGGGCGATCCAGAGGAGCCCGGCCATGGCTGGTTCGCCGCGCTCGGACAGGTTTGATCGAATGGCCCCCGCCTCGAAGACCGAGAAGCCTGCAGCGACGGTGGTGTTCTTGAGCAACGCAATGAAAACGCTGAACATGGGCGGGATCACGGCGCGGAATGCCTGGGGGAGGATTACCAGCGTCAGGGTTTGCGTGAACGGTAGGCCGATTGCGCGGGCGGCTTCGGCCTGGCCCACGGGCACGGTATTAATGCCGGAGCGTACGGCTTCCGCCACGTAAGTAGCGGTGTACAGGCTCAGGCCGATGGTTGCAGCGGTCATGAAATCAATTTCCACGAGCCCGAGCTTCGGGTAGCCAAGGGCGAAGAAAAACAAGACCAAAGTCAGTGGGGTGTTGCGCACGACGTTGATGTACAACGTGGCAGCAGCCCGCATCGCCGGGATGGGGGAAACACGCAGTGTTGCCACCACGGTGCCCAGGATCAGGGCAAAGAACCCAGAGATGAAGAAAAGTATGAGGGTGTTCCGGAACCCTGTGATGAACAGGTCCGAGTTATTCAGCAGCGTATTCACAGAATGGTCGCTTTCGGCCGATATTTGAGGGGGCGGCCATTCGCCGCCCCCTCAACATGGGTTTAGTAGTTGTCCACTGCGGGCTGGGTGACCTTGGTGCCGGACTGTCCCAGGGTGGAGTCATAGATCTTCTGCCACACGGAGCCGCCATCGGTGAACATTTTGTTCACGAACTTGCGAAGAGCGGTGTCGCCCTTCTTCACGCCCACACCGTACTTCTCAACGGTGAAAGGCTGGCCAACCACCTTGAGGTTGTCGGTGTCCTGCGAGGCGTAGCCGATCAGGATTGCCTGGTCGGTAGTGACGGCGTCAACCTGGCCACTCTTGAGGGCCTCGACACACTGTGAGTAGGTGTCGAATTCGGTGGTCTTGGTACCCGGGAAGTTTGCCTTGATGTTCTGGATGGGGGTTGAGCCCGTCGCCGAACAGACGTTCTTTCCGGACAGGTCCTTCTCACTGTTGATTGAGGTGTTGCTCTTCTTGACGAGGAGGCCCTGGCCGGTTACGAAGTAGGGTCCTGCGAAGTCAATCAGCTGCTTGCGCTTGTCGGTGATGGAGTAAGTCCCGACGTAGTAGTCGATGTCGCCGTTGGTTATCGCCGACTCGCGGTTGGCCGAAGGGATTGGCTTGTATTCGATCTTGTCCTTGGAGAAACCAAGGGATGCGGCAATCCACTGGGCAACCTGAATATCAAAACCGCTGTACTCGCCGGTTGCGGCATCCTTGAAGCCGAGGCCGGGCTGGTCCTGTTTGACGCCGATCCTGACTTTTCCGCTCGCCTTGATCGTGTCGAACGTGGGGCTGCCCGAAATTGACACGTTCTGAGCCACCGTGAAAGGCGCGGACTCGCTGCTTGGTGCGGTGGTGCCGCCTCCGCCGCCGCCACATGCGGTCAGGGAAAGTGCGAGCGCTGCACTTGCGGCGACCAGGAGAGATTTCCTCCGGGTAATAAAAGCCTTCATTGACGTTCCTTTCATTGTGCGGCCGCCCCTGCGGCCCGGGTGCAGTGCGTTCTAGTGGGTCAGGAGTTTGGAGAGGAAATCCTTGGCGCGGTTGCTCTGGGGATTGGTGAAGAACTCCTCGGGTTTGGCGTCCTCCACGATCTGGCCGTCTGCCATGAAGACCACGCGGTCTGCTGCCTTGCGGGCAAAGCCCATCTCGTGGGTGACCACGATCATGGTCATGCCTTCCTTCGCGAGCTGGACCATGACGTCCAGGACTTCGTTGATCATTTCCGGGTCCAAAGCGGAGGTCGGCTCGTCGAACAGCATGACCTTCGGCTTCATGGCCAGCGCCCGGGCAATTGCCACGCGCTGCTGCTGGCCACCGGAGAGCTGTGCGGGCATCTTGGGTGCTTGTTGCCCGACGCCGACCCGTTCCAACAACGCCATGGCGTCCTTGTCCGCGGTTGCCTTGTCCAGTTTCTTGACCTTGATCGGCCCCAGCGTGACGTTTTCGAGAATCGTCTTGTGGGCAAACAGGTTGAAGGACTGGAAGACCATCCCGACGTCGGCACGGAGGACCGCAAGTTCTTTGCCTTCCGCCGGAAGCTTCTTGCCGTCGATCGAGATCTCGCCGGTGTCGATGGTCTCCAACCGGTTGATGGCTCGGCACAGCGTCGACTTGCCTGAACCCGATGGCCCGATCACAACGACAACCTCACCTTTTTTGACCTGGAGGTTGATGTCCTTGAGGACGTGCAGTTGACCATAGTGCTTGTTGACGCCATTCAGGGAGACAAGGGCATCGCTGGAGGCTTGAATAGTCATAGGACGAATCTAGCGAAGAAATGACCCAAGATGAGACAGCTCACATTAACTTCCGCAGATCGTGATTCAACAGATACCTGACTCGCAGGTTGCGGACAGCAAATGGTGCAATTCCCTGGGCAACACCTAAATCAACAGGGCTACACCGGGACAGCAGCGGCCCGCATCCGCGCTAGCCTATGTCAATGAGTACCAGCCAGCCCCAGGATCCGAGTCCAGACGCTAATGGCAAAGCGATGAGCAACGGATCGGCAGCGTCAGCCGCCGTTGCCGCAGAACCGCCAGCCAAGCACAAAGGCCCTTTGGAGCTTCGGCGCAAACAGGCCGCTATGCCGATGTCGGACCAGCGGCTCCTGGACACACGGGGAGCCGACCACTTCATTCATACGGACCCGTGGCGGGTACTGCGCATCCAGAGCGAGTTCGTTGAAGGCTTCGGTGCCCTCGCGGAGCTTGGGCCGGCCGTCAGCGTCTTCGGCTCCGCCCGCACCAAGCCGGGCACGGGCTATTACGATATGGGCGTGCAGGTCGGCCGTCACCTTGCCGAAGCCGGCGTCGCCGTCATCACAGGCGGAGGCCCGGGATCCATGGAAGCCGCCAACCGGGGTGCCGTGGAAGGCAACGGGGTTTCGGTTGGCTTGGGCATCGAACTGCCCTTTGAACAGGGCCTGAACCGCTGGGTGGACCTCGGCATCAACTTCAGGTACTTCTTTGCCCGCAAGACCATGTTCGTCAAGTACGCGCAAGGGTTCATCGTCTTGCCGGGCGGTCTGGGAACCCTGGACGAATTGTTTGAAGCCATGGTTTTGGTACAGACCCGCAAAGTGACTTCGTTCCCCATCGTTCTGCTGGGAGTCGACTTCTGGAGCCCCATGATCGAATGGATCAAGGGGACTTTGGTGGCCGAAGGCATGGTCTCCGCGAAGGACCTGGACCTCATCCAACTCGTGGACGATCCCGCGGACGCCGTCCACCGTGTCCTGCACGGTGTCCCGCGGCCACCCTCAACCAACGGCGATCAGCGCCCGGAGTAACGTTGCCAGCAGTCAGCTCTCAGGTGAGTCTGGCACGATGGTTGCTGTGAGCTTCTTTCTGGTCTTTCTCGCGATCGCCGTGGTCGGCGCGGTGTTATTCCTCGGCACTGGAATGGCCCGGTCCAGCCGCAACGCCGGTGCCGGTTTGGATGAACCCGTGCCGAACCTGCCGCCGGTGCTGCTCCCTGCCGGAGCCAAGGCGTCCGACGTCGACCGCGTGCGTTTTGCGCTCGGCCTGCGGGGCTATCGGATGGACCAAGTGGATGAGGTGCTCGATGAGCTGAGGGATCAGTTGACCGCCCAGGAGACGGAAATCGAACGGCTGAAGCGGGCCCTTGAAGCAGCCGGGAACCCGGAAGACCCGAAAGCGTGACCCAGTCGCTCGAAACGCGGTCCCCGAAGGGGTGCCTGGCCGGACGGCTGGGCCGCGTCGCAGCCCACGGTGCGAGTTGGCCCTGGTGGGTCCAGATCACCCTCGTCTACATCGCCGCGAGACTTGTGAGCGCTTGTATATTCATGGCTGCTGCATTGCAGCAAGGCGTCAATCCGTGGTTCCCGCCCGCGCCCGACTACTGGAACTTCATCACAATCTGGGATGGGCGTTGGTACGCAGAAGCCGCGAACAACGGCTATCCCTCGGTTCTGCCGCTGAATGCGAGCGGGAATGTCGCCGAAAACTCGTGGGCGTTCTATGCCCTGTTTCCCTACCTCGGCAGGGCACTCGGCGCCCTCACGGGATTGGCGACCCTGCCGGCGTTGACTGCCCTTGCCATGGCAGCCGGGCTTGGGGCGGCCGTGGTCGTCTACAAATTGTTCCAGCGCTACACCGGGCGCCGCACGGCGCTTTGGGCGGTGGTCTTCTTCTCGACCTTCCCCGTCTCGCCAGTCCTGCAGGTCCCCTACGCGGAATCCCTCAATATCCTGCTGCTGGCTGGGTCGCTTCTGCTTGTGGTGCGCCGCAAGTACCTCGCAGCCACGCCCGTGGTTCTGCTCATGTGCCTGTCGCGGCCCACAGGCGTGCCCTTCGCGGCCATGGCGGGGCTGCTCCTGCTCCACCACCTCTGGAAAAGGTTTCGGCGCAGCCCAGGGCCAGCCACGGCGCCGATGGCTCCCGCCGCCGGGTCTCTTGACACTGCCCTGTCGGCTCCCACGCTCCGGGAACTCGCATCCCTTGGAGCGCTTGTGGTGGTCAGCGCGGCAGGGGCCCTGGCGTGGCCGGCCATTGCCTGGGCAGTAACGGGGGACCCACTGGCCTACACCAAGACCGAAACCGTGTGGCGCGGGGACGAGCTTGTTCCGTTCAAACCTTGGTTCGACACCGGCCAAATGCTCTTCGGGCCAGTCCTCGGTACGCTGGCGCCGTTTGTGTTCGTGGGGCTCTTTGCCCTGCTCATGTTCAGCAAGCCCGTCCGGGCTTTGGGCACCGAACTGCGGCTGTGGTGCACGTGCTACATGGGTTATCTTCTGGTCTTCCTGCACCCTCAGACGAGTACCTTCCGGATGCTCCTCCCTCTGTTCCCCCTGGCGCTCAGCGCAGCCTGGTTGTCTCGCTCGAAGGCTTACCGCGGCACGGTGGTGGTCATGTTTGTGCTGCTCCAGATCGTCTGGATTGTCTGGCTGTGGGCGTGGGCGCCGCTGCCGGGTGGTGGTGACTATCCCCCGTGATGCCGAGCGTCCTTTGGCCTGTACAAGGGGGATCACGGCCCGCCGGGAAAAGTCCATCAATTAGCTACGGACGGGTAATTACGAGATAATGGACACAAGCAAGGACAAAAAGCACCCTCGGGTGCTCGGCGACGACGACTGAACTGCCATGACTGTCGACGCCGTACATTCCACGCGAGCCAGCCCGGCCGGGTTGGCGGGATTTGGGACAACTGGAGGGGATTTTCCTAATGGCGGCTATGAAACCACGTACTGGCGACGGCCCTATGGAAGTAACCAAAGAGGGCCGCAGCCTGATCATGCGTGTGCCGCTCGAAGGCGGAGGACGGCTTGTGGTCGAGCTCAACGCAGCAGAAGCGGCGAACCTCAAGGAATGCCTCGTAGGCGTTACCGAATAGATTCAATGGGCAGGGCCCGGCGGAAGAGCCGGCGCCCTGCTTTCATGTTTAAGGCGGACGCGGGCGGGTTCATGAATCGCCCGGCCGGCTACTTCTTGACCGCTACCAGCAAGCCATCGCCTGTGGGAAGCATCGCCGAGGAGAGACGCTCGTCGTCGCGGATGGCTTTGCCGATCTGGCGCAGCACCACGGTGGTGCTGTCCCTGGCGGCCGGGTTCGAAACCCTGTCCTTGTCCAGGGCGTCATTGATGACCAGCGTTCCGCCCGACTTCAACAACCTGATGGCTTGCTCAACGTAGCCAGGGAAGTTCGGTTTGTCAGCATCGATGAACACGAGGTCGTACGCGGAATCGGTGAGGCGTGGCAAGACGTCGGCTGCACGGCCGGAGATGGTCCGGGTGCGGTTCGCCGGGCTGCCGGATTCCAAGAAGGCCTCTCGGGCGGCTTTTAGGTGTTCGACGTCGACGTCGATCGTGGTCAGGACAGCCTGTGGGCTGAGGCCGCGCAGAAGGCATACCCCGGAGACGCCCGCCCCGGATCCAACCTCCACAACGGTCTGGGCCTTCGACGCCGCAGCCAGGACGGTCAGGACGGCGCCAACCCCGGGGCTGACGGGAGTAACTCCCAGCTCGAAGGAGCGTTCACGGGCGCGAAGCAACACGTCGTCCTCGGCAGGCAGATCTTCTGCATAGGACCAGCTGGTTGACTTGTCGGCACTCATGGGGGTTCGCTTTCCAGGCAGAGGGGTATTGCTTCCAGACTACTGTCTATGGGTCGCCCAGCCCGGACGCCTGCGGCCCGCAATTCTGTGTCTTCCCGGTGTCCTCCGCACGATGTTCGCTCTGCGGGAAAAGCATGCCCGTGATCAGCAAACTTTCAGACAACACTGGGATGATATATATCCGGCCATCCAAGTGGCGGTCGGCACCGAACTCCTGAGTGACAGGCAGGATGACAAACAGTTTGAGGGGAGCGGACGATGCGGGCATCAAATGCTGCGCCAGTCCAGACAACGGCAGCAGTCCTGGGTTCCACCGGCACGGCTCCGCCCGCGGAAGAGTGGGTCAGACCCAGTTGGGAAGAAGTGGTGGAAAACCACTCGGCCAAGGTCTTCCGCCTTGCCTATCGGCTGACGGGAAACAAGTTCGACGCCGAGGACCTCACCCAGGAAGTCTTCGTCCGGGTCTTCCGTTCGCTCGAAAACTTCAAGCCAGGCACACTCGACGGCTGGCTGCACCGCATTACCACTAACCTCTTCCTCGACCAGGCCCGCCGGAAGAGCCGCATCCGCTTCGATGCGCTGGCCGAAGACGCCGAATCCCGCCTGCCCGGGCATGAACCCGGACCTGAGCAGAGCTTCGAGTTGAACAACCTGGACTTGGACGTCCAGCGCGCCTTGGAAGAACTCCCGCCCGACTTTCGTGCCGCCGTCGTGCTTTGCGATCTCGAAGGTCTCTCTTACGACGAAGTTGCCGAAGCTCTTGGCGTGAAGCTGGGGACCGTCAGGTCCCGCATTCACCGCGGCCGGACCATGCTTCGCGAAAAGCTGGCCCACCGGGATCCGCGTCCGGTCCAAGCCCGCAAGCCGCGGCTCAAGATTCCGCGCATCGCCGGTCTCCTTTAGTCGCCGATGGGTCTGCTGAACGGACGGCGCGGTGGCTTGAACCGGGGAAACCTCCGGCACAGCCGTGCCCCGGGCCACCTGCGGGAATGCTCTGAGTGCCAAACCGCGGTGCTCCGGGAACGCCAGTACCTGGAACGCCTCCGCCGCGCCGCGGTCCCCGAGGCCAGCCAGGATTTCACGAACCGACTGATCGAACACACCCAACGCTTGGCGCAGTCCGAGTCCCCTCACGGCCTGACACCGCAGCGAAGCGTGTGGAACGGCATCCGGGTTGTCGGCCTTACGGCGGGCGGACTCGCCGTCAGCGCCGGAATCCTGGCGGTCGCAGCCTACGCGCTTGGCGGCGACGTTGCGCCGCAGGCGTCGAACCGCGGAGAACAGGAAGTCCGGACCCTGGTCAGTTCGACGATGGCCGGAAACGCTGGACAGCAACTCCCGGTGACGGGTTCACAGTTCAGCCTGCCCGTGACGGTGGCTGGAACCGTCAGCCTGAGCGCGCAACAGTTGTCGGAACTGCGGAAAGACGGCTGGGCTTGCCCCGAGCTGGCAAGCATGGGATACCACGTGGTTTCTGCCCGGGCCATGATGCAGGACGGGCACCCTGCAGTGGAACTGCATCTCAGCAACGGCGACCATCACGCGACCTTGGTTGAGGAGCACCTGGAGGGCGGCGGCACGTCCGGGACCCAGATGTCCATCACTCCGGGAGCCCCGTGGCAAGCCGTCTACTCCTCGCCGGCGGCCGTGCTGCGCTATTCCTCCGACATGCCTGCCGATCAGGCTGCGGGGACCGTTCCTGAGCTTGTGAAAGCAGCCGATTCGGTGGCTGCTTTTCCGGCCGCGAGCACCTCAAACACATGGAATGAACGGCTGCAGCGGGGACTCGGCGCCCTGGCAGCCCTTGCGGGTTTCTGAGCAGGCTGACGGACAAGGTAATCTTCGATACGTGTTTGGAATCAATGGCCCGGAGTTTCTGATCCTGCTGATCATCGGCGTAATCGTGATCGGTCCCAGCCGTTTGCCCGAATACACCCGGAAGCTGGCGAATCTGGTCAAGGAACTGCGGCGAATGGCGTCCGGTGCTCGTGAGCAGATCAAAGAAGAAGTCGGCATCGACATCGATGAAGTCGACTGGAAGAAATACGACCCCCGTCAATACGATCCGCGCCGGATCATCAAGGAAGCACTGCTCGACGACGACACGAAGCCGGTGAGCGCAGGTGCGCCTGTCGCTGCCGTTGCCGTGGAAACAGCGGCCGAGGCCCCTGAACGGGTTATTGAACGGCTTCCCGTCGGTGAAAAGGCACCCTTCGACTCCGAAGCCACCTAAAGCTATTTTGGCTGGATGCCGAGCGACATTCCGGCCAGACCGCGCGGCTTGGCGTTGAGCTGGCCCGCGATGTTTTGGAGCGCCTGTGCCGCGGGCGTCTCCGGAGCCGCCAACACGACGGGACGGCCCGCGTCACCGCCTTCGCGCAAACGGATGTCCAAGGGGATCTGTCCCAGCAGCGGCACGTCGGTGCCGACGGCAGTGCTCAGCCGTTCAGCCAGCACCCGCCCGCCGCCGCTGCCGAACAATTCCATCCTGCCGCCGTCGGGCATCTCCAGGAATGACATGTTTTCTACGACGCCGGCAAGTTTTTGGCCGGTCTGCGTTGCGATTGTGCCGGCCCTCTCGGCAACATCCGCTGCCGCGGCTTGCGGGGTGGTCACCACGAGGATTTCGGCGTTGGGAAGCAGCTGCGCCACTGAGATGGCGATGTCGCCGGTGCCGGGCGGCAGATCCAGGAACAGGACATCCAGGTCGCCGAAATAGACGTCCGTGAGGAATTGCTCCAACGCACGGTGCAACATGGGGCCACGCCAGGCTACTGCTTTGTTTCCCGAAACAAACATCCCAATGGAAATCACCTTCACGCCGTAGGCCACCGGCGGGAGGATCATGTCGTCCACACGGGTGGGCTGCTGCGTGATTCCCATGAGTGCCGGGACGGAGAAACCGTGGACATCGGCGTCGACGATTCCTACGCGCAGCCCCTGCGCTGCGAGGGCGCACGCAAGGTTGACAGTCACCGAGGACTTTCCCACGCCCCCCTTGCCGCTGGCAACGGCAAAGACCTTGGTCAGCGAGCCCGGCTCGTTGAACGGGATTCCGCGTTTGCCGCCGGCGCCGCGCAGCTGCTCCTTGAGCGCGTCGCGTTGTTCCTGCGTCATGACCTTGAGCTCGACTTCGACCCCGGTAACTCCCGGAACCTGCGTGAGGGCCGCTGTGGCGTCGGCCGTGATGGTCTCACGCAGGGGACAACCGGCGATGGTCAGCAGCACCGCAACCCGGACGGTTCCGTCCGCGCCGGCTTCCACCGAATCCAGCATCCCCAGCTCAGTGATGGGACGGCGGAGTTCGGGATCGATGACGGTTGCCAAGGCAGCGTTAAGGGCCTCGACGGATGGTGTGCTCATGGAGTGGATGTTCAGCTTTCAGGCTGGGTGGGGGAACCTGGCCTCGGCGAGGTCCCGACCGTCGATAGTCCGGATTCGGGTTGGCTGGCGCTGGAATGCGCAGGATGGATTTTCGGGATCTGCTGCGTACGGGGATTGCGCTGTTTGTCGCGCTTGTCCTTGGCTTTGTCCTTGGCTTTCTCGCCATTGTTTGAGCCACTGGCATTGTTCGTGCCCATCTCTTCCTGCGCTTCGAGCAGATCCGACAGCAGTGACCGGAGTTCGGCACGCACGTAGTCCCTGGTGGCGACCTCGCGCAGGACGATGCGAAGAGCCGCGACCTCACGGGTCAGGTATTCCGTGTCAGCAAGATTGCGCTCGTCACGGGCGCGGTCCTGCTCGATGGTCACGCGGTCCCTGTCGTCCTGGCGGTTCTGCGCCAACAGGATCAGGGGAGCGGCGTAGGAGGCCTGCGTCGAGAAGAAAAGATTGAGGAGGATGAACGGGTAGGGATCCCATTGGAATCCGAACAACCCAACAACATTGAACGCGATCCAGACGATCACGAAGATCGTCATATAGAAAAGGAAATTCGCTGTACCCATGTAACGGGCGAAGCGCTCGGCGAATCGGCCGAAAGCATCGGGATCATTGCCGAAATTCGGTAGCATACGGGAACGCAGCTCGAGCGGGGTGTCCAGCCCTCCGCTGATGGGCTTCTCAGCCAATTCGGCCTCCTAGTTTCCTGATCGGGGCTCCGTCTTCGTGGGTTCGCCAGTCGTCCGGGAGCAAATGGTCTAAGAGGTCATCAACAGTCACCGCCCCCACTAGGCGACCGGCGCTGTTGACGACCGGGAGGGAGTTGAGGTTGTAGGAGGCCATGGTGTGGCTGACCTCGCTGACGCTGGCGTGATCGGAAACCGGTTCGAGGTTCTTGTCCACGATGCTGCCCAGCTGTTCGGGCGGTGCGCTGCGGAGCAATTGCTGGATATGCACCACGCCAAGGAATCGTCCCGTGGGTGTCTCCAACGGCGGGCGGCAAATAAAGATGGCCGAGGCCAGGGCGGGGGAGAGTTCCTCGCTGCGCACATGCGCAAGCGCTTCAGCGACCGTAGCTTCCGGGGGCAGAATCACGGGCACTGGGGTCATCAGGCCACCGGCAGTGTCTTCGTCATACTGCAGGAGCCTGCGGACGTCGTCCGCTTCGTCGGGCTCCATCAGAAGAAGCAGTTCCTCGGCCTTCGCGGAAGGGAGGTCGGCCAGCAGGTCCGCGGCGTCGTCCGGGTCCATTTCTTCCAGCACATCGGCTGCCCGTTCGTTGTCCAAGGCTGAAAGGAGCGTCACCTGGTCTTCTTCCGGCAACTCTTGGAGCACATCGGCGAGGCGTTCGTCCTGGAGTTCGCTGGCCACTTCGATCCGGCGCTTGTCCGACATCTCCTGGAGTGCGTCGGCAAAGTCCGCGGGTTTGAGGTCCTCGTGGGTGGCAACGAAGTGACTGGCACCCTGGGGATCGTTCTCGGAGCCCTGCAGCGTGTCCGACCAGTCCACGAGCAGCGTGTGGCCGCGACGCAACCCCCGAAGCCTGGAGGTAGACGTGCCGCGGCGAATGAAGAGTTTGGAGACCAGCCAGTCTCCGTTGCGTTGCTGGTCCATGGCGATGTCTTCGATGATGGCGTCGCCGCTGCCGTCCTTGAGCGTCACCTTGCGGTCAAAGAGCTCGCCGACCACCAGTTGCTCTGCACCGCGTTGCTGGAAGCGGCGCAGGTTGACCAGGCCGGTGCAAATGATTTGGCTCTGGTCCATGGACGTCAGCCGGGTCATCGGAACGAAGACGCGCTTCTTGCCCGGAACTTCGACGACGATGCCCACTGCATGCGGGGCCCCGCGCAAGCCGCGCGAGAGCACAACGACATCGCGCAGCCGGCCCAAACGATCCCCCAGGGGGTCGAAGACATCGAGTCCGAGCAGGCGCGCAACAAAGACGCGTGAAGGATTTGTGCTCACACCTACAGGCTACCGAGTCTGCTCTCTTTTAGCTGAATTTCAGCCGCTGCACATGTGAATGGGACAGAATAGGGCTATGGCGAACATTTTCGGTACCCCAAAGGCCACGGAGGAATCCCGCAGCGTCCCCAAGGGCGACACCGTTGGCTCCTACACCTCCTATCTTGATGCCCAGAAGGCGGTTGATTATCTGGCCGACCAGCAGTTCCCGGTCCAGCATGTCTCCATTGTGGGAAACGACCTCAAAATGGTGGAGCGGGTGACGGGACGGCTCAGCTACCCGCGAGTCGCACTGTCAGGTGCCCTGAGCGGCATGTGGTTCGGTCTGTTCGTGGGGGTCATGCTTTCGTTCTTCACCCCGGCCGGGGGCCCGTTCTCGATTGTGACATCAGTTCTCATGGGTGCCGCATTCTTCATGCTCTTTGGGATCGTCACTTATGCCGCCCAGCGCGGAAAGCGGGATTTCACGTCCACCAGCCAGGTGGTGGCGACGAATTATGACGTCATTGTCGCGTTGGAAGCATCGCAGGAAGCGCGCCGACTCCTTCACCAATTGCCGATGAATCCCTCCGAGGCGGCGTTTGGCCGGCCGCCTCAGGCCTACACGCCTCAGGACTACCGGAACCCGCCGGTCCAGCCAGGCCCGGAGGTCCCGGCCCCCGAACGGCCAGCTTCCTGGCAGGACCCCTACGGCCAGCGCGGACCCGAGTACGGCCAGCGCGGACCCGAGGCCGAACACGGAACAACCGGCGAGGCTGCCCAGCCGGCCGCGGATGTTCCAGTCCAGGAGGCACGGCCCACCGCCGGCGTGCGCTACCCGGACCTTCCGGACGGCCGGCCACAGTACGGCGTCCGAGTGAACGGCGCCGGAGACGGCCAGCAGCACGAAGCTGACGGCGAAGACGCGGCCAAGCAGTAATTAAGCCGCCCAAGCAAAGGAGGGCTACCGGATCAGTATCCGGTAGCCCTCCTTTTTGCGTTTGCCTGACTAATTACGCTTCGGCGTCTTGGTAAATGCCCGCCATCCAGGTCTCGACGTCGTCCGCCTTGCGGGGAAGGGCGGCGCTGAGGTTGACGGGACCATCGGCGGTCATCAGGATGTCGTCTTCGATCCGGACGCCGATTCCACGGTATTCCTCAGGAATGGCGAGGTCCTCGTTCTTGAAGTAGAGCCCGGGTTCGATGGTGAACACCATGCCCTCGGTGAGAACACCGTCCAGGTAGAGATCGCGCTTGGCCTGCGCGCAGTCGTGGACGTCAAGTCCCAAGTGGTGGCTGGTGCCGTGCGGCATCCAGCGGCGGTGCTGCTGGCCTTCGGGCTTGATGGCTTCCTCCACCGAAACCGGCAGCAGCCCCCACTCGGCAAGGCGCTCGGCAAGGACCGTCGTGGCGGCGGTGTGGATGTCGCGGAACTTCACGCCCGGCTGGGCCGCGGCGAATCCGGCGTCGGCAGCGTCAAGCACGGCCTCGTAGACCTTGCGTTGAACATCCGAGAACTTTCCGTTAGCCGGAATGGTGCGGGTTACGTCCGCTGTGTAGAGCGAATCCGCCTCCACGCCAGCATCCAGGAGCAGGAGCTCCCCGGCGTTAACCTTGCCCGTGTTCCGGGTCCAATGCAACACCGTGGCGTTGTTTCCGGCGGCCGCGATGGTGTCGTAGCCGAGTTCGTTGCCTTCCTCGCGCGCACGGGCGAAGAACGCGCCCTCGACGACGCGTTCGCCCCGGTGGTGGGTCATGGCGCGGGGGAGGGCGCGGACGACGTCAGCGAAACCCTCGACCGTAGCCGCGACGGCGATCTTCATCTGCTCGACTTCCCAGGGGTCCTTGAGAAGGCGAAGCTCGGAGAGGGCCTCGCTGAGCAGTTCGTCCAGGGCGTCGAGTTCGCTCAGGTCCAGGTTCTCCGGATCCTTGGCCGTGTTGTAGCGGGCGGTGTCTACGAGGGCGTCGATGTTCTCGTCCACCTTGCGGACCAGGCGGATGGAGATGCCGCCGATTTCCGCGGCGCCGACGTTCTTGGTGATGGCCATCTCGAGTTCGTCGATATGAGCGGTCTTGAGTCCGAGGCGCGCTTCGAATTCGGCGAGCGTGGGACGGGCACCGATCCAGAACTCACCGGAACGCGAGTCCGCGTAGAACTGTTCCGTGTCCCGGCCCGCCAGCGGACGGAAGTAGAGCGTCGTGAGGTGGTTGCCGCCGTCGTCGCCGGTTCCTTCCTCGACAGGTTCCAGGACCAGCACGGCATCGGGCTCGTGGTCCAGGCCCAAGCCCGTGAGGTGGGCAAAGCCGGAGTGGGGGCGGAAGCGGTAGTCGCAATCGTTCGAACGGACCTTGAGAGGACCCGCCGGTACGACGAGGCGCACACCGGCGAACTTGTCGGAGATGGCCCGACGACGCGTGGCGGCGTGGTCTGCAACGGCGTCGCGCGCAGGGGTCACCTGCGGGGCGGGCGCCCAATTGCTGGCCATGAACGCCTTGAAGGCATCGGATGTGGGCCGCTGGGAGCGGTTGTTGACGCGCTCCTCCAAGGGTTGGGAGGCTGTGGTTTCACCGTTTTGGGTGTTATCTGCATCGTTCACCGTCCCATCGTCCCATCAAGGCCGACACTAGGCCAACGCCGCAACGGTCCAAGCCGCCCCTGATCAAATAGGCTGGGAAAGTGAAGATCGACCTGCACGCGCACTCCAATGTTTCCGACGGGACCGAGGCTCCCGCGGGAGTGATCGCTTCCGCGTCTGCTGCAGGTCTGGATGTGGTGGCCCTGACAGACCACGACTCCACCGATGGCTGGGACCAGGCTTCCGTTGCCGCCCTGGAATTCGGCGTGGCCTTCGTGCCGGGGATGGAGATATCCTGCCGCACCCGGGAGGGGATCAGCGTTCATCTGCTCAGTTATCTCCATGATCCGGAACATCCCGGCCTGCTCGAAGAAATCACCAAGGCAAAGGATGCGAGGCTCACCCGAGCGAAGCGCATGGTCACGCTCCTCGCCGAGGACTATCCCTTGAGCTGGGACGACGTCATCCACCATGTGGCTCCTGGCGCGACCGTGGGCCGTCCACACATCGCCGACGCGCTTGTGGCAGCCGGTGCCGTAGCTGACCGCTCCGAGGCATTTACCGCGATCCTGACCTCGCACTCGCGCTACTTCGTGCAGCACTACGCGCCGGACCCGGCCCTCGCCGTCGAGCTCGTCCGTGCTGCGGGTGGCGTGCCGGTCTTCGCCCATCCGGTCGCCTCGGCCCGCGGCCGGGTGGTGGGGGAACGGACTTACCGGGAAATGATCGACGCCGGGCTCCAAGGGCTGGAAGTGGAGCACCGCGACAACCCCGAGGAGGGCCGCGTGTTCCTGCGGCGCCTGGCTGCCGAGAACGGATTGTTCATGACCGGATCTTCCGACTACCACGGAACCGGCAAACCCAATCTGTTCGGGGAGAACCTCACGTCCCCGGAGGTCTTGGCCCGCATCGAGGAACTCGGCACAGGAAGTTCCGTGGTCCGCTAGTTGGGGTAGAAAGTGGCCTTGCCGTCCAGACGCTTACGCATCACGTCGATAGCCGGGGCGTTCTGGTCCACGCACACGAACTTGCGCTCGAGCTTCGCCGCGACGGATCCGAGCGTGCCGGACCCGGCGAAAAAGTCCAAGCACCAGTCTCCCGGTCGGCTGGATGCGGTGACGATCCGCCGGACCAGGCCTTCCGGCTTTTGTGTTGGATAGCCGGTCTTTTCCTTGCCAGTGGGCGAAACTATGGTGTGCCACCACACGTCCGTGGGGAGTTTCCCCAGTTCCCGCTTGGCCGGCGTCACGAGGCCGGGTGCCATGTACGGCTCGCGGTCCACCTCGGCGCTATCGAAATGGTACTTGGCGGGGTTCTTCACGTAGACGAGGATGTTGTC